>CAZEJO010000001.1:0-45683 GCA_964512285.1 uncultured Dehalococcoidia bacterium
GTAAGGGTGGGCGAGGAGCCGTTGCAGCCTGCGGGCACGAGGGCCGGGTCGAGTGTTGCGTAGGGGTTGGGATCGACGGTGAAGGTGACGCCCGGCGTGAGGACACCATCGGTCTTCTTCACGATTTTCAACTCACCCAGCTTCTTGTGCGGAGGCGATGGAGTCGGCCAACACTTCGGCCAACATTGGTACACGCTTTCAAAACCGCTGGCGGGACTGATCTGGCTGGTGACAAGGGCGGCCACCGCCAGCCCGCCAACTACAACGACCAGTGAGGTGCACAAGAGGAGTCGTTTGGCGAAACCGGTCTTTCTCCACATATCGTCGCCTCCCTACTGAGCTGCGCGAGCAATGCGGCCAGCTCTCGCGCCTATGCAGCCGACAAGTCGGCCGCGCATGCCTTTACCCCTGCGCACCCCAGTTGTGCCCGGGCTCGCGTAGGGCGATCACAGGTTAACGGGTCGCAGAGCTCGGCCCTCCGACCCCTGATCGGCAGAGAGAGGAAACCCCCGGGTGGAGACCTCCTCTCCCTGCCGATCACATTCCGTTCGGCTTCCTTAAGGCTGTCCTGCTATCCTTATCCCCCACAGCCCGGGTCGGCGCCGTCGGTGAGGCCATCCTTGTCGTTATCCTTCCCGTCTGTGCAGGTGCTGCGGATGAGCTTGTGCTCGGGCGTGCTGTTGGGGTCTCTGGGGTCGGAGCCAAGGAACCTCTCCCAGAAGTCGGTGTAGCCGTCACCATCGTCATCCCAGTCGCAGACGTCGCCTTGGCCGTCGCCGTCCAGGTCCTCCTGGCCCGGGTTGGGGACGAAGCGGCAGTTGTCGTGCTTGTCGGGCACGGTGTCGCCGTCGGCATCCGGCAGCGGGCAGCCCGGGTCTGCCGTGTCGATGAGGCCGTCCTTGTCGTTGTCCAGCCCGTCCTGGCAGGTAGCAAGGATGGCAAGGTTCTCCGGAGTGCTGGTGGGGTCATCCGGGTTGGAACCCAGCATTATCTCGTAGTAGTTGTAGTAGCCATCGCAGTCCCTGTCCCAGGGAGGACATATGCGCTGCGCCAGGACAGTGATCGTCAGGTCAGTGGAGGCGGAGTTGTTGGTCAGGTCGGGGTCCTCCACGTGAGCTGTCGCCACGTCGATGGAGTTGTCGAACCGGAAGGTCGCTTCGCCGGGGGTGGCGCAGTGAATGGTCCAGACTTCATCGACGCTCACGTCCACGCTCACCGGCGCCGCAGTCGCGGGCATCGGCTTGGCAGTAGCGGTGCAGTTGGGTGGGGTCGTGGCGCTGCCGACAGGGACGATCTCCACCGGGCCCTGGGGCCCGTTGTTGTGGACGAGCTTTCGCAAGATGACGTCCACCCTCTGGCTGGCCCTGATTGTGGCCGGCGGGTCGACTATTTCCTGGCCCACGATCTTCACGTCGGCCTTCGCAAGGGCAGCCACCGTGTAGTCACCGGAGGCGCTGTTGTTCTCCGGCTCAGGGTCGACCACGTGCGGGTCCTTGATGGTGATGATGTCGGTGGCGAAGGTGAAGGTGTGCTCGCTCGGCTCCGAACAGTGGATGTCCCAGCTGTGGTCATCAACGATGTCCACGCTAACCGGCAGCACATACTGGGGCGGGTCGATGGTGGCGACGCTGCAGTCAGCAGGTACGCTGGGTGCGCCGTAGCTCCCGGCTATCTCCACTGGGCCGTAGGGACCGTTGTTGTGGAAGATGGTGCTGACCGTGATGTGTGCGGTCTCGCTGACCGGCAGCTCGGCTGGCCCGTCAACCTGTACGCTCACAACCTTGACATCGGCGCGAGCGATGGCGGCCACGGTGAGGTCCGTAGAGGCGCTATTGTTGAGCAGATTGGGGTCTGTAACCCCTGGCGTCGTGATAGCGATGGAGTTGTCGAAGGTGAAGGTGTGCTCGCTGGGCTCCGAACAGTGGATCGTCCACATCTCGTCAATGGGCACGTCCACGCTAACCGGCAGGGTGACCACGGGCGGCGCAGGGCCCAAGGCGGGCGAAGGCGGGCCGATGGCCTCGCAGTCGTCGGGTACGCTGACGTTCGTGGAGGTGGACACGTCGACTGGCCCATCAGGCCCGTTGTTGTGGAGCACCTTCTCCAGCATGATCTCCACACTCTCGCTGACGGGGATCTCCGCCGGAGCGTCGACTATCTCCTGGCTCACGATCTCGACGTCGGCCGTCAGCTCAGGGATGACCACCTTGACCATCAGATCGGTGGAGGCGGAGTTGTTGCCCAGGTCAGGGTCAGTCACGTGGGGGTCCTTGTGTGCGATGGAGTTATCGAAGGTGAAGGTCTTGTCACCCTCCTCGTCGCAGCGGATCGTCCACACCTCGTCCACAACCACCTCTGTGTCCACGGGCAGGTCGGCCTGGCTGGGGTTGGCAGTGTCAAATGTGGCGGAGCAGCCAGCGGGTTTGATAACGTCGGTGCTGATGTCCACGGCCACCGGGCTGTAGGGGCCGTTGTTGTGAAGGCTCTTGCGGAGGGTAACGTCGACGTCCTGGCCCAGGGAGATCTCCGCCGGCGGGTCGACCATTTGCTGTTCGACGATCTTCACGTCTGCCTCCGCCAGGGCGGCCACGGTGAGGTCGGTGTCAAGCGAGTTGTTCCCTGTGTCAGGGTCAACAACGTGCGGCTCCTTGGCCCCGCCTATCTCTGCCTTGAAGGAGAAGGTGTGCTCGCTGGACTCCGAGCAGTGGATGTCAAATGACACGAAGTGCGCCACGTCCGTGTCGACGGGCAGCTCGATCTGCTCACTGATTTCGAGAGGCTCAACGTCGCAGCCTGCCGGTGCCGAGGCTGTCACGTCCAGTGGCACCGTCACCGGCCCGTAAGGTCCGTTGTTATTCAGGTCTATCTCCAGACGTACCGTGGTCTGCTCGCTGACGTCGATCGTCGCGGGCGGGTCGACCACTGCCACGCCTACGACCTTGACATCGGCGTCGGCGATGGCGGCCACCGTGTAGTCACCGGAGGCGCTCTCGTTCCCCGGGACAGGGTCCTCCACGTGCGGGTCCTTGATCGTCACGATGTCAGTGGTGAAGGTGAAGGTGTGCTCGCTGGGCTCCGAGCAGTGGATGGTAAAGCTGTGGTCATCCACCATATCCACGCTCACCGGCAGAATCACCTGCGGCGGGCCGACGGTGGCCACGCTGCAGTCATCCGGCTTGCTGGACGAGTAGCCGAGGCCAACCTCCACCGGCCCGTAGGCGCCGTTGTTGTGAAGGGTAGTGCTAACGGTGACGCTCGTGTCCTCGCTGACCGCTATCTCCGCTGGGCCGTCAACCTCCACGCCCACCACCTTGACGTCAGCTTTGGCGATGGCCACTACCATGAACGATGTAGAGTCGCTGTTGTTGCTGTCATCGGAGTCAACCACGTGGGCCTCCGCAGGCTCGTCCACGAAGCCTTCGACCTCAAAGGTGTGCTCGCTTGGCTCTGAGCAGTGGACTTCCAGGCTGCACTCCGCTGTCTCCGAGCCGCTCACTGGCAGTTCCACCAGCCGGAGGCAGGGCAGGAGTTCGGCAGTGCAGTCGTCAGGCGGTACGACGTTGAGGGCGGGTGCCATGACAGTCACCGGGCCGTAGGGCCCGTTGTTGTGCAAGGTGAGGGAGACTGTAAAGGTCTCGGTCTCGCTAACGTCGATCTCCGCCGGGCCCGTCACAGAGATGCCCGTCACCTTCAGATCGGCCTCGGCGATGGCTGCTACCGTGAGTTCGGTCGAGGCGTTGTTGTTGGTCGGATCGGGGTCCGTGATGTCGTCGGGCGGCAGGGCGATCGAATTGTCGAACACGAACGTGTGCTCGCTGGGCTCAGTGCAGTGAATGGTCCACAGCTCGTCGACGGTCGTGAGCACGCTCACGGGCAGGTTAACGCTCGTGGGGTTGCTGTCGTCCGGGGTGGCTGTGCAACCTGGCGCCAGGGATAGGTCGACGCTGGTAGAGATGCTCACGTCGACGGGACCTATGGGCCCATTGTTGTGGAGCACCTTTTCCAGCGTGATTACCATGTCCTCACTGACGCCGATCTCCGCCGGCGGATCAACTATGCCTTGACCGATGATCTTGACGTCGGCCTCGCGCTCGGCGGTGCAGTCCAGCGTAATGTCCAGCGTCTTGAAGTTGTTGGTCTCGTCCGGATCCGGTAGGCCATCCGTCGCGTAAACGTAATTCTCGAAGTGCCAAGTGTGGCTGCCGGCCTCCGCGCAGTGGACGTCCCAATCCTGCCAGAACTCTTGCGACACGTTGACCTCCAGGCTGAGGTCAGGGTCCTGCACGGCCAGGAAGTCCGGCCAGGCGGCGCGGTACTCTGTCCCCGCCTCGCAGTCCTCGTCAATGATCCCGCCGGTCAAGGTGATCATCTCCCCGCCCTGGCAGACGTATGAGCACTCACCGTCCTCCGGCGGGACACACATTGTCATTGTCTCCGCGGACACGGGGCCGGTGGGGCCGTTGTTGTGGAGAACCTCGTGCAGTTGGAAGGCCACGTCCTCGCCTACTGGGATCGCTGCCGGCAAGCCCACGGCCTCCAGGGTCAGCTTCTTCAGATCGGCCTCCGCCGTGGGGGTTACGTCCACGATGAGGTCAGTGGAGTCATCGTCGTTGGCGGCGTTGTCATCGTCGACGTGCGCCGTCGTCACGGCGATCAGGTTGTCGAAGGTGAAGACCTGAGCCGTACCGCTGTCTGGACAGTTGAGGGTCCAGATCTCGTCGACCAGCCTGTCGCTAGAGGTGTTGACCGTGGCGCTGCTGGGGTTGGCGGGGTCAGCGGTAGCGGTGCAGGTGCCCGGCGGCGTTGCCGCGTCCGTTATCGAGACGTCCACGTCGCCGGTGTAGGGGCCATCCGAGTGGATGGTCTTCTGCACGCAGACGACGACGTCCGTCCCCTGCGCCAGCTCGGTCGGCGCGGCGTTGCTGCAGTCGCTGGCCAGCACCTCCTGCGTGATGCTGATGTCGGCGTCGACCAGGACGGGCACGTCGTTGAACTCCGTCTCCATATAGTTGTTTGTGTCGTCGGGGTCTGTGACGCCTGCCGTCGCGACATCGATGTTATTCTGGAAGGTGAACGAGTGGCTGCTGGGGCTCGTACAGTTGATGGTGAACACCTCGTCCACGGTGACCGGCGTGCCGCCCACGTCGACCTCCGTGCTTGTGTAGTTGTCGGGGTCAACGGTGCAGTCGCCCGGCACGTCAAGGTGGCCAACGACGTCCACGTCCACCGGCGTCTGCGGCCCGTTGTTTTGGATGGTCTTGACCAGGCAGAGGTCGGTGTCCACGCCGGCATTGATGGTGGCGGGCGGGTCACTGCTGCAGTCGCTGCCCTTCACCACCTGGCTGACGATCTCCACGTCCGCCTCCACGCCCGGGCAGTCCTGGTTGATGGCCAGTTGGCCCGTGCCGCTGGTTGTGGGATGTTCCACGTCCGGCGTCGACTTGTAGGCGGGGCCACCGCCAGGGCCGGTGAGGGAGAAGTCGACAATGGTTGGGCCCTGGGTGAAGTCGATATCTAGGTCTATCCTGAGGATGGTGCCGTTGCCGGTGATGCCGGGGCCGCCGCCGAAATAGAGGGCGCCGGCATTCAACTGCGGTGGCGCCTTGGTGGTGAAGTCTATGGCCCCAGGCAGCTTGATCAGGGCATTCCAGCTTACCGGGTCCACCTTGGTCGGCTCATAGACGAGGTAGGCGTCATAGGCCACGGGTGCCAAGGTATCGCCCTGGACCACGATGTCGATGGTGACATCCGCCGAGCCATCGAAGCCACCGGTACCGTCTACTCGCACGCAGTCTTCTATCGCTCCCAGCGTGTTGGCGCTGTTACCGGTGATCTCTGGGTCGACGTCGAAGTTCACAAGCTCCGGATCCAGGGCGTGGGCAGGCGGGCTTGTGGGATAGAAGCTCCAGGCCAGTAGCGCTGCCAGCCCCAAGATCACTGCTGCGCCCAATAAACGCCACGCTCTCTTCGTCATGGTTCTACCTCCTCCTTAGGGATGCTCCACATCCAGCGTCCCCTCAATCTCACTCTGTGGCCGTTTGCCATCCGGCTGCGATTCGCCAGGCATTCCCTTCGTTCGCGTTAGGCAAGAAATGCCGTCTGCGACATCGCGGGCACAAGTTAACACGGACGCGGGGCACTCGCGGTCGCGCGCAAAGGAATTTACCGGGGAAAATCGAGGAAACTTTGGCGAGAAAATTCTTTGCTTATGGGCCTTGCGTCAAGCGTAGGAAGCCCACGGGGAGGAACCGAGGGCACACTGTCGGCGATTCCTTAGCTACAAGGCTAAGCAGTTGCCAGTCAACGAACCGCTTCCTACCTGTTCCGCTGCCTGAGCGCCCACGCAGCACTGCCCATGCCTGCTAGCATCAAGGCCGTGGCGCTAGCCAACAACGCCAGCGCAGGCCAGACGCTGGTCAACGACGTTGCGCCGCTGCCTCCGGTCGGTGGCAGTATCCCTGGCGTAGCTGTGACAGGAACGGCCGTTGGCGAAGGAGATGTTGGTGTCGCTGTGACGGGGGCCACCGTCGGTGTAGGGGCCACCGTGGTGGGCAAGACCGCGGGCGTTACCGCGGGCGTGGGCGTTGGGGTAGGAGTTGGCGTAGGCGTAGGCGTAGGCGTCGGCGTCGGTGTTGGCGTAGGCGTCGGCGTAGGCGTTGGCGTTGGCGTTGGCGTTGGCGTTGCCTTGACGCTTACCCGTAGCTCGAGCCCGGCCGAGTCGAAAGCGCGCACGTGCTCGGTGTCCGCGCTGATGGAGTTGGCGAAGGTAAAGGTGTACTCGCCCACCTGAGAGCAACTGATGGTCCAGTCCTCCTCAACCGTCCGCTCCTCGTCCACGGCCACGTCAGTCTCGTCGGGCGGGCTCTGGGAAGACGGATCAACGGTGCAGTTGGCGGGCGCCACAGCGCTGCTGACTATCGAGATGTCCAGCGGGCCATAGGGGCCTCTGTTGTAGATGCGCTTTCGCAGGGTGACATCCACGTCTTCGTCGGCGGGGATCTCAGACGGCGGGTCGACGAAGTCCTGCTCTGTGATGTTCACATTGGCGTTCGCCCAGACGTTGACAGTCAACGCTGTGGAGGCCAGGTTGTTCCCGCTCTCGGGATCGGACAGATGGGCTTCCTTGATCTCGGCGATCTGGTTAGCGAAGGTGAAGGTATGCTGGGAGGGCTGCGAGCAGTGGATGGTGTAGTTCTCTGTCCTCACCACCTCGGTACCGGCTGGCAGCAGCACCTCCTCGCTGATCGGTTCGCTGGGGGTCACCGCGCAGTCAGCGGGCGCAGTGGCTACCCTTAGGATCTCCACAGTCACGTCCTCTGCGTATGGCCCATTGTTGTGCAAGACCTTCTCCAGCGTGACCACCACATCCTGCAAGGCGTCGATATCCGTAGGTGGATCGACCATCTGCTGGCTAACGATCTTCACGTCGGCTTCAGCCCACACATCGACCGTGAGATGGCTGGAGGCCCAGTTGTTCCCTCCGTCGGGGTCGGACACGTGGGGGTCTTTGATCCCGAGGATCTGGTTGCCGAAAGTGAAGGTATGCTGAGAGGACTGCGAGCAGTGGATAGTGTACTCCTCTCTGATTGTCACCTCGGTGCTCAGGGGCAGCACAACCTGCTCGCTGATGGGCCCCACGGGACTAACTTCACAGTCTCCAGCGGCAACCGCCGTCCTCTCGACCTCTACCTCTACAGGTCCGTAAGGGCCGTTGTTGTGAAGCACCTTCTCCAGAGTCACCACCACGTCCTCGCCGGCATCGATGAGAGTCGGCGGGTCAATCATTTCCTGGCTGGCGATCTTCACGTCGGCCTCGGCAGTGGCCGCCACAGTGTAGTCGTCGGAGGCACTGTTGTTCGCCGTGTCAGGATCCTCCACGTGGGGCTCCTTGATGGCCGCGATGTCGGTCGTGAAGGTGAAGGTGTGGTGGCTGGGCTTGTCGCAATGAATGATCCAAGGGTGCTCATCGACGACGTCCACGCTCACGGGCAACTCATGCTGCCGCGGGTCGGTGGTGATAGCAGTGCAATCAGCAGGTATGCCGGTTGTCCTGTAGTTCAGGTCTGCCGCGACCGGTCCGTGGGGTCCGTTGTTGTGGAGGGTAGTTCTGACAGTGATCCCTGCGTCCTGGCTGACATCGATCTCCGCAGGGCCGATGATTTCGATACTCCCGACCTTCACGTCGGCCTGGGCAATGGCGACGAGGGGTACGGGGGTTGGCCCTCTTGTGTTGTTATCGACGATGAGCTCAACCACATGGGGATCAACCATCGCCACGCCACTCGTGTATTGCAGCTCGTGGTTGCTGGGCTGCGAGCAGTGCACGGTCATCTCGGGTAGCTCGACGACCTGCTCTATGCTGGGCCCCAGCGACACAGCCGCGCTCACACTGCTGGGGATGACGGTGCAGTCTGGCGAGATGGTCACGTCCATCGTGATCTCAGCCTGTACGGGGCCGTAGGGGCCGTTGTTGTGGACGCTGACCGCACAATCGAGAGGGATGTCCTGGCTGACATCGATGATGCCCGCTGGCAGGCTGCACTCGTGGTCGACCAGCTTGAGGTCGACCTGCCCGATGGCGTCCACCGTCAGACCTGTGGAGGCGGCGTTGTTTTCTGGGTCGAGGTCTGTGACGTGAGGTGTGGTAATAGCGATGGTGTTGTCGAAGGAAAAGGTGTGCTCGCTAGGCTTGTCGCAGTGGATGCTCCAGACCTCGTCGATGACCACGTCGGTGCTGACAGGCAGGTTGGCGGAGCCAGGATTGGCCGGGTCGGCAGTGGCCGTGCAGTCGGAGGGAGTGGTGGCGCTGGCGGAGATGGAGACGTCCACAGGGCTGTAGGGGCCGTTGTTGTGCAGGGTATTGCGCAGGGTGAGGTTGGTGTTCTGGCTGACGTCGATGATGGTTGGCGGGCCGACGAGCTGCTGGCTGGCGATCTTCACGTCGGCCTGGGCGATGGCGGCCACGGTGAGATCGGCGGAGGCGGAGTTGTTGCCTTGATTGGGATCCGTCACGCATGGTTCCTTGATGCCTGTGATCTCCGCGCTGAACGTGAAGGTGTGCTCGCTCGGCTCCTCGCAGTGGATAGTGTAGGTCTGGTTGACGATGCTTACCCTTCCTGGCTTGGGCACGATGACCTGCTGCAATTCCGTTTCGCACTCCTCAACGGTAGCTGTACAGTCGGGAGGTGCCATAGCGCTCCACTGGAGTTCCACCTCCACAGGCTCATCATGGGGCCCTGCACTGGCTAAGATAGCTTTGAGGGAGATGGCTACTTCCTGACTGACATCGATGGCGGCCGGCGGGTCCACGATGGAGACGCTTGCCACCTTGACGTCCGCTTCGCCTCCGCCCGCCGCCGTCGGGTTGGCAGAGCCTCCGAGGCTAATTCCTGAGGTGAACAGCAGCGAGAGGGTCATTAGGGCGATCAAGAGGAACTTTCTCATCATGCACTCTCCAATCTATATGCACGCACAGCGTCGCTGGCGGCGCCAGCGCTTCCAGTCGCGCGCCAACCAGGGTGGAGGCCGCCGAAGCAGCGCGACCCCGCTTGGCCTCGACCGCGACCACAACTGATGCGCAGCAACCTGCTGATTGCATCACTCCTTCGAGGCGCAGGAGCTGGGCCTGCTTGCATGCCCTTGGGGCTTAACGGCTGCGGAAATGTCGTGGTCACTGTTTGCGTGCCCGTTCTTCATACACTCGGGAGACATAATCTGTCAAGGGGTTTGACAAAGTTAATCCTGGCCATTGCGATAGCGATAAAGCTCATGGCGCTCAATAAGATTCGCGCGATCACCGCGTGGGCGGGCCATGCGGGCGAAAAATGCGGGAATTGCTCTTGACAGTAAGCTCTGTCTGTGTAATGATATGTCGCTACCGTTATGTTAAAGGCAAAGCTCTGGAGCCGCGGCCGTCCGGGGGGTAGTGGGGCCAGGGGAGTGAAGTCGGCAACGGCTAGTTGCCGACTATTATTTGGGCGGCCTGCGGGCTCGGCACAGGCCTTGGCGGCTTAACAAGCGGCGTCGCCCGAAGATCATGGGTGAGGCGGCCGGGGAGGGCAGAAAGCATGAGAGCGCTACTTATCGGCCTCGACATTCACCTGGCAAATAGCATTGCGGTCAGCCTGCGTGTTCGCTGGTCGGAGACCCAGGTCATAGAAGCTGAGACGGGCAAACAGGGACTACAAGATGTAAGCGATCTCTCTCCCGACCTCGTCATGGTGGATATAACCGTGCAGGACATCCACTGGCTGGAACTGATCGAAAAGTTGCGCGTGGCCTCTGACGCTTTTGTCATGGTGCTGACAACAGAAGCTGATGATACCGAACTAGTGGCAGCACTAGAGGCCGGAGCTGACGATTACCTCGACTCATCCCTGAATGGGAGATCGCTGGTTGCGAGGATAGGGGCTGGCTTGCGGCGGGCTCAGGGCTTCGCGATTGCGGGAGATCCAGCGCTGCGATGCGGCAACCTGATGGTCAACCCGGAGAGCTTCGAGGTACGTGTCGACGGGCAGGCGCTTCACCTGACGCCGACCGAGTTCAAGGTTCTTCATCACCTTGCTAGAAGCAAGGGTCGGGTGGTTACGCAGCAAGCCTTAGAGAGCATGGTCTGGGGCTCAAGGGACCAGTTCTCCACAGATTGCCTGCGCAAGTATATTCGGCGCTTGCGCCAGAAGCTGGAAGATGCTCCTAACTTGGGCGTGGAAATTGTCACCCTCCCACGCATCGGCTACAAGCTCGTAGAATCCTGCTAGGCCACTTCATCCCCCGCTGATCAGCGACTCCGACTGCCTCGTCTGGGGTGGGGAGCCGCAAGTTTTCTCCCGGAACTTTCCTCGTTTTTTCCCCGCAAATTCCGCTTCGCGCGACAGAGACTTCTTCACATCAGCGTAAACTTATGTCCGCGATGTCGCAGACGGTACTTCTCATCGACGCAGACGAGGACGAGCGGCGAGTCGTGGGCAGTGCCCTGCGGGATGCGGGGGCAAGCGTGGTGGAGGTATCAACCGGTTCGCAGGGTCTCCTTCAGGTACTAGACCTGGCGCCGGATGTGGTTGTCTTGGCGGAGGAAGTGCCGCCTCTCCAAGGACGAGAGGTGCTCACTGTTCTGCGCCGCCTGTCCGACGCCCCCGTGGTCATCCTGGGCAGCGGCGGTGGGTCCGAGGAGCCGTCCGCTCTCGACCTGGGGGCTGATTCGTACCTCCGCCGCCCGCTGCGAGTGGGCGTTCTCGTGGCGCGCATTCGTGCTCTGCTCAGGCGCTATCGGCCCTCGCTGCTCACAGGGGATGAACCGCTCTGTCAGGACGAGCTACCTGTCTACCTGACCAGGACCGAGAGGCGTTTGCTCGCCTGCCTGACGGTTCACGCCGGGCGGCCGGTCAGCCAGCAAGAGCTGCTGCTGGAGGTTTGGGGAGGACGAACCAGCCTGGCGACGGTGAGGTTCTATTTGCGTCGACTGCGACACAAGCTAGAGGAGGTGCCCTGCGGCCCGAAGATTCTGAATCTGAGGGGCATCGGGCCTCGCCTTGTGCAGCCCGAGAGGCGGGCAGGTGGAATGGCCCAAGCGGGCTAGGCGTGGTCAGGAAGGGGGGAGGAATAACGGAGACGAAAACGCGTGACACGGAGTGGCTGGACAAGACCCCGGGAGGCTAGCCATCCCAGCCGGGGGTGCCAAAGGCCAGTACGTACTGGGGCAGCAAGGGTTGGCTGGGCACTGGGGCAGTAGCGGGGTTGGCCCGCAGGAAGAGGAGGTGAATCGCCTAGGCAGAAGAGCTCTGTACAGAGCGCAGGAAACAGAATGTTGCGCATCTAGGCGCAACAGGGAGGAGAGAACATAATGACACGACGGATAAAAGTTGGTGGCTTGCTGGTTGCAGGAGTTCTGGGTCTGCTGATCCTCTCGCTGGCGGCGCTGCCGGAAGGAACTAAGGCCCAAGGCCCCCTCGACTACACGGTCGGGACGGTGGGCTTCGCGACCTCAGAGGGTACGCCGCCCGTGGTCAACTACAAGTGGGAGCTTCCGGACATGGACTCCGACGACGAGGGCATCCAGTACTGCGTCGTCCCCCCGGCTGACCTCAACGGCAACGGCATCTGCGACGCCGACGATGACCCGCTGGCGCCCGGCATGCAGATGGAGCCCAACATCAACAATTTGCCTGCGCCGCGACTGATCGAGTACTGGGCGGCGGCCCACGACGACAACGGCTTGGGCGACATCGCTGCGGTCTGGGTGGACGTCTTCCACCCCGACGGCTCCCCCAAGTACCAGATTGAGCTGCTGCCGGTGGACTGCTCCGAGATCGGCTGGTTCGACGACAGCCAGAGCCCGACAGTCATCGAGATCCACGAGCCGCTGCTGGCTGCCATCGACACCGATCAGATGACCTACGCCGAGGCCGAGGACCTGATCACCAGGTGCTACAAGAACGAGAAGCTGGTCTTCAAGGGCCACGGGGATCTCCACACGCACCAGCCGCCCGGCCTGTACCTGGTGCAGGCGTTCGCTCTGGATTGGGGCGGCGCGCTGAGCGAGCCGCTGGAGAACCTCTTCGAGGTCCTGCCCATCACCTACCTGAACGTCGACTTCTACCCCTCGGGCATCAACTGGGGAGAGATGAAGCCGGGTATCCAGCAAGTGGTGTCGGGCGACGAAGACATGAGCACGCCTAACAAGCCCACCGTCAAGAACGGTGGCAACGTGCCGCTGTTCCTCGGGCTCCACTTCACGGCGTTGAAGAAGGTGGGCGATCCCTCTAAGATCGTCGATGTGTTTGACGCCAAGCTGATGGGCCAGGTCATAGACCCCATCCCTGCCTCTGTCTGGGTCTGGTTCGACGCAGTTCAGTTGCCGCCTTGCACACCCAAGCAGCTAGACCTGTCGGTACACCCGCCTTCCAAGCTGCCTCCGGGCGACTACGAAGGCACCCTGGACGTCAAAGCGGCGACGCAGCTCCCGTAAGGGATCTCTGCCCGTAGCAGACTTCCAAATGTGGGGGATGTCGGCACCCCGGGCCGGCATCCCCCACACCCCCAGCGGTTGTGCTAGGATAGGTAAAGCGACAGGGGGATGATCGTCTCGTGATAGTCAGACCGATGGCGCTGGTCGGCTCCGCAGTCGGGGCCGCCCTTCTCGCTCTGATTACTCTGGGCTCGGCCGGCGCGCAGGGCATTGGCGTTGCTCCGGCCATGATCGAGCTTGAGGATGCCCTGCGCGGCGCTGAGTACACGAACCTGCTCACGGTCTTCAACCGCGAAGAGAGCGATCTCACCGCTGAGGTGGCTGGCGAGGGAGAAGCCGGGCAGTGGGTTTCTCTGCATCCCCTTGACGACGAAACCGCCACCCTGGATAGCATCGCTGTCCCGGCCAACAGCCAGACCCGCGTCTTCCTGCGCGTCACTGTGCCGCTGGACGCTCCCAATGGGCCGCATAAGGGCTCCATCGGCCTTCAGACTGTGGCGCCTGAGGGCGAAGGGGATGATGGCGGCGGTACCGGCGCTACTGTGGGTGTGGGCGTTGCCCTAACGATTAACGTGACCGGCACCCAGAATCTCACCGGCGAGGTCCTGGACATGAACGCGAATGACGTCGAGGTGGGCTATCCTCTGCGTGTGCAGACGACCTTCCACAACACGGGAAACGTCAAGGCCCAGCCCGATATCCGCCTCCAGGTCAAGGATAGCCTGGGCACCGTCGTGGCTGAAGCAGCCTATGGCGATACGACGGTCGACTCGGGCACGACCCAGGCCATCCATTCGGAGTGGGATACGACCGGCGCGGAGGCTGGCGACTACGTGGCCGGCGTCTCGGTTATCCTCGGCGATCAGGCGATCGATATACGCGACCTGCCGTTCAAGATCCTGCCGGTGGGCACCCTTACTCGTCAGGGCGATCTGGAGAGTCTAGCCCTTGAGAACGAGCCCTACGCCAACGGCGTGGCCAAGATCGTCGCCACGTTCCACAACACAGGGCAGATCGACACGCGGGCCACGTTCACGGGCGAGGTCTACCACAAGTCTGTACTCATTGATAGCGTCTCCAGCCAGGAGCTGCTGGTGGAGCCGCGTCAGAGCGTGGCTCTCGATGCTTTTGCCGACGTTCTGGAAGCGGGAACCTATACGGTGACGGGCAAGGTGAACTACGAGGGGAAGGAGACGGAGGAAAAGGAGTTGACCTTCGCTGTCGTCAGTCCGGGTGGCGGGGGAGATGACGGACTGCCCATCTGGCTTTGGGCAGTCATCGGCGGCATGGCGCTGATGGCAGCCGTGGCCATAGTCGCTGGCAGTTGGGCCCTGGTCCGAATGTTCCTGCGTCTGTTCCGAGTGTAGCCAGCCAGGTAACGAACGAGGCTGTTGAAAACCCCCACCTCCGTTCATGGTTCGACAGGCTCACCATGAGCGGGGCGTGCAGGCTCACCATGAGCGGGGCGTGCAGGCTCACCATGAGCGGGGCGTGCAGGCTCACCACGAGCGGGGCGTGCAGCCTCACCACGAGCGGAGATGCGCCGACACCTCAAACCGCTCGTCCTGAGCGTGTCGAAGGGCAAGAGCGTCTAATTTTCGCCTTCACGTCATTTGACTAAACACACTCTATGTTCGTGTAGAGCTTATCCGTATTGACATTCTAATTCTTTGGAGTAAAATTTGGGCGAGTGCATGTTCAATTTCTCCTTTCGGCTATTTAGTGGTAGGAGGTCAGAGTGATGAAACAATTGCCATTTCGTCGGGGCGTAGTGCCGGTCCTGGCTCTGGCGGTTCTGGCGGCGACCGCGATGGCCCTGTGGCTGGGCGTTTTCGGCCAGGAGCGGGCCGCGGCCGACCCCGGCCCTGTGGATCTCGATGTTACCATCGCCAGCACGCCGATCAGCGGCACGACCATGGCGGAAGGGAGCGTCATAAGCTACGTCGTCACGGTGAACTCCGATGAGCCCACCACTGGGCTGACCGACGGCGATATCACGCTGGAGATCGCTCTGGACAACGCCACGTTTGTAAGCGGCACCCTGCAGGTCAGCGCCGGAATCACCTGCGACACCAGCGCCGACCCCATCGATTGCGATATCCCCGACTTCACCGCCAGCGGCAGCAAGACGGTCAGCTTCGACGCCACGGTGGGCGCTGGCACCCCGGTGCTGGTGGGCGCGACGATAGACCCGGCGGCAGATGCGGGCGAGGTGGACGAGGGAGACCCGGACGTGGGTGCCGCTGACGAGGACGGCGGCGACGACGCGCTGGGGTGTGGCAGCGTCAAGGGCACCCTGCCCAACCTTGGGGGCGGGGAGCCCGACAACTTCGCCTGCACCTCGCACGCTGTGGGCAACGCCGATCTGACCATCACCAAGGTCGCCTCGCCCCTCGAAACGTCAGCGGTAGACGTAGGGTCGACCATCGTCTACACGCTCACCGCCAGCAACGATGCTTCCGCTACCGGCACCGCCAGCGGCGTGCTTATCCGCGACTACATCGGTGACGACCTCACCCTTCAACAGGTACAGCCGGGCACGGGGGTCACCTGCAGCGACACCACACCGCCTGTGATCGACTGCACGGCGGCCACTATCGCCCCCGGCCAAGACCGGACGGTGGCGATCGTTGTAACAGTGGATACCACCAGCGGCTCGGTGCTGAACGGCGCTTACGTTGACCCGGATGACGACATCACCGAGGACAACGAAGACGCCGATGACCCCGCCCTGAACTGTAGCACCGTCGGTGAGGGCACCGATACGGCACCAGATGACGAGGAAGACAACTACGACTGCACCTCTCACAGCGTGACTACCCTGCCGGACCTGACCATCTCCAAGACGGCCTCGCCCTCGGAAACCACGATAGTGGACACCGGTGACACCATTACCTACACGTTGACGGTCACCAATGCCGGCACGGCCACGGCTGCCAGCGTGGAAATTCAGGATACCATCGGGTCGGGTCTGACCCTGAGTTCGGTCACAGAAGGCACGGGGGTCACCTGCAGCGACACCGTTGCGCCGGAGATCAACTGCACGGCGACCAGCATCGCCGCCGGCCAAAGCCGGACGGTGACCATCGTTGTGACGGTGTCGGCCACCAGCGGCACGGTGCTCAACGGCGCCGCAGTCGACCCCGACGATGAGATCGACGAGATCAACGAAGACGATGACGATCCGACTCTGGACTGTAGCGCCGTAGGTGAGGGAACCGATGCCGGCGGTGCGACGGAGGCCGACAACTTCGACTGCACCAGCCACTCGTTCGCGGAGGCCTCGCCTACACCCACTGCGGGCGATCTCCTCGACTGCCCGTTGTCGGGCAAGTGGGCGATGTCGGTGTGGGATGGCCCGGACGACACTGCGACCGGCACTGCCCTGGCCACCTGCACAGGCGTCACGATACAGGCAGCCTACGCGCTTGACCGCGTTACCAACCAGTGGTCGCGCTACTTCCCGGGCCGCTCGGACATCAACACCCTGCTGACCCTGGACGACATGCAGGCGATCTTCACCTTCGGGCAGTAGGAGCGGGTTGTAACGACACTGGGCCAGTTAGAGTGAGACCTCTCGCTGCGCTCAGGGTGACAGCCGCGGCTGGCGTCATTCTGAGCGCAGCGAATAATCTCAGCCACAGGATGCTGACCCACGGCGGACTTTCTCCCGTCCGCTCAGCTTCTCGTGCTCTTCTCCTCTCCTGAAGAGGGCGCTTCTCGGCTAGCAACCGCTTCGCGCGTTGGATCGTGCCGTAGTGTTTCACGTTAGGTGAGAGATGGATGGTCAGACAGCCCCTGTCCGCTCATCCTGAGCTTGTCGAAGGATGAGCGGAGGCTCATGGTTCGACGGGCTCACCATGAGCGGCTCAAGAAAGGGAGGCTGCAATGCATCGACCGCAGCCATTAGGGCTGACGTCTGGAAAGGCGTGAACGCTGCTTTTCACATGTTCTGAAACACCACACCGCGTTGGATCGTGCCGCGGCAGGTCGGTATGCTGTTGACCAAAGAAGCGAAGCGCGGGAGGCGATGACTATGCTTGTGAGCACCGAGACCATCTCGTTAGGAACGGAAGGCTTCTGCGACCTGGTCGACATAACAGCAATGACCCAGGAGAAGGTGCAGCAGTCCGGCCTGACACAAGGAATCGCTGTCGCCTTCGTCCCAGGGTCGACCGGCGCCGTGCTGACGATCGAGTTCGAGGGCGGGTTGGTGCAGGACTTCCGGCGGCTGATGGAGCAGTTGGCGCCCCAGAACACCCCCTACGAGCACGACCGTCGCTGGGGCGATGGCAACGGCTTCTCCCACATTCGCGCGACCCTGATGGGCGCGTCGGCGGTGGTGCCGGTGGTGGACGGAAGGCTGGCGCTGGGGACGTGGCAGCAGTTGGTGTTCGTTGACTTCGACAACCGGAGGCGTCAGCGGACGGTCATTGTGCAACTCCTGGGCGAATGAGGCTGGCCAAGTTTGGAAAGGATGCAGGCATGGCTACTGTAAACGCGGTCACAGGGCCCGTTGAGACCAGCGACCTTGGTTTCACGCTCATGCACGAGCACGTCATAGTGAAGTCGCCGGGAGTGGTTGAAAACTTCCCGTCGGTGTGGAACCGGGCGGAGGAGATAGAGCGGGCCGTGACTCTGCTGCGCGATGTGGCGGCCCGTGGCGTGAAGACCATCGTCGACGCCACCGCCGACATGGGGCGGGACATCGATTTCGTAGCCGAGGTCGCTCGCCGCTCGGGGATGCAGATCATAGCGGCGACGGGCCTCTACTTCGAAGTACCTCGCTACTTCCGTAGTCGCAGCGCCGACGTCATGGCAGAGCTGTTCCTCAAGGAGATCAACGAGGGCATAGCCGGCACGCCGATCAAGGCGGGGATCATCAAGTGCGCTATCGACGAGGCGGGAACCACCGAGGATGTCAAGAAGGTTCTAAGGGCCTGCGCCCGCGTGCATCGTGCCACCGGTGTTCCCATCACGACCCATACCTTTGCTGCCGGTCAGACGGGAACGGCGCAGCAGGACATCTTTGAGTCGGAGGGGGTAGACCTGTCGCGGGTCATCATCGGCCACAGCGGCGACTCCAAGGACATCGACTACCTGTCGCGGCTCATAGGCCGCGGCAGCTACATCGGCATGGATCGGTTTGGGCTGGACATGTTCCTGCCGACGGCCGATCGCGTCGCTACCATCGCTCAGCTCTGCAAGATGGGCCACGCCGACAAGATGGTCCTCTCCCACGATGCGAATTCCTACATGGACTGGTTCGAGCGCCCGCTGATCGAAGCGACCGCTCCGGACTGGCATTACAATTTCATCCCTGACACGGTTATCCCCGCGCTACTGGCCAGCGGCGTGAGCGAGGATGAGATTCGCCAGATGACGGTGGAGAACCCGCGCCGGATCTTCGAGTGCTGCCAGCCCTACTGATGCGCCGCTGGCTTTATCAGCAGCAGTAGCATCACCACGGGGGTTTTCGCATGAACCCCGTGTCGGAGCTCAGCGGGTTTCGGCTCGCCGTCCGGGATCGCCTCCGCCCTCGCGATACCAGCGTCGTTCGGCCTCGCGCAGGCCTGTCGGTGCGGGCCCGCCGAAGAGGGGCGGCATGCGCGAGTTGAGGCCGTGCAGTCTGGCCTGCAGCGTAATCCAGAGCGCGCGGAGGGGACTCAGGGGCACCATGTCCAGCGGTCTGACCTTCATCAGAGTGGCCAATCCGGCGCTTATGCCGCGTATGTCGTTGTGGGCGTCCACTTCGATGATTCGGCGGTCGGGGTAGCGCCGCCGCAGGTCCGCCCCCCGATCGTTGATGGCACATGCGCCCACCAGCAGGATGTCGCCGGTTAGGCCCTCCAGATCGGTCTCGTTGAAGCCCTTGCCGAAGACGATGGTGAAGCCGCCCTGGCTGGTATAGTCGTTGCTCAGTAGTTCCAGGACGCATTCGGTGTTACCTTTGCAGCCCTCGACGCACGCCCGTTCGCGCCCCTCGACGATGCGCACGTCGGGGTGGAAGCGGCGCAGCAAGGCGCACGGATAGCGCTTCTGGAAACGGCTGAGGTTGCCGATAACCTCGATGCGGTCGAGCTGCCCCTCGCCCAGCCCCCACTCCGCCGCCAGGCGGAGGTGCTCCACCTCCTCGATGGCATAGCCCATGACCTTGCAGCCCACGGTGTCCACCGCCACCGTATCTTGGCCGCCGATGAGCACGTTGAGCTGCACGCTGCTCTCTCTTAGCAGGGCCGTGGGAGGCATGTGACCGTTGAAGATCGCCGTCACGCCCTCGATGATGCAGAAATCGGGCTGCACCATCCGGTAGAGACGAGCGAGGCGAGGGTGCAGCGTCTCGTGGTTGTGGAAGTGCATGCGGTCCTCATCAGTGGGAAACGCTTGCTGGTTCTTCACGCCCAGGGTCATCGTCGTCATGGAGTGGGTCTTCAGCTTGGGCAGGCTGAGATAGAAGTTGCCCGGACGTCGCGAGGGGTCGATGAAGGACTCATAGAGCCGCCGGGAAATGCGGATCGGCACCTCTTCGCCCTCTAAGGTGAAGGGCACTGTGCCTCCCTCGTCGAGATAGATTAGCTCGGCGCCGTGCCGGCGGGCGATGTCGGCGTAGCCGTTCACCTCGAAGACAAGGCGGGTGGAGACACCGTGGGTGCAGTTCTCCATCAGGGCCAGGCGGTCGTAGCCGTGATCGCTCAGGTAGGCCAGAAGAGCGTCAAGCACGGCAGAGTCCGTGTATGCGCCTGGGGAGAAGTGGACGCCGTTGGGCTTGATGTGGATCTTGCTGCCGGCGGGGATGACCTTGGCGATGCCCTCGTATGGCGCAAAGATGGCGTCGAACGCGGCGGGCAAACCGTCGGTTGTGTCGGCGATGGTCACGGTGGGGCGCATGGCAGATACCTCCCGGCGCGGCTCTGACTCTAGTCTAGCAAGCACAGGCGGTTGGCGAAAGGAGTGGGTTATCACTGCAAGCTGGTGGTATCATCATGAGCGCATCTGGAGGAGACGTACCACCATGCTCTCCGTAGAACGCTAGCTTTCTAGGAGGGTTGAAGGATGGAAAGACAGCTCTCAAGAGCGGAGATCCTCAACCAAGTCGAGGAATCGGCCTATAGGTATGAGAAGGCGTATCATGGTTGCTCTCAGTGCGTATTGCGGGCAATCCAAGACCACCTGAAAGTGGGGAACGGGGCCACATTCAGGTCGGCAAGCGCTTTGGCTGGCGGCGTTGCTCTGATGGGCGACTCCTGCGGGGCGCTGGTAGCGGGGATGATGGCTCTGGGCTTGGTCTTCGGCCGCCAGAAGATCGAGGACTTCGCAGCGCTCGCCAGTTCATTTGTCCCGGCACAAGCGCTATACGCCAGGTTCCGAGAAGAATTCGGGAGCTGCCTGTGCCGGGACGTGATGACGACGCAACTGGGCAGGTTCTACGATCTGGCCACCGAGTACCAGCAGTTCCAAGAGGCTGGCGGCTATGAGCGATGCTCAAGGGTGGTGGCCAGGACTGCTCGGATGGCCGCTGACCTAATCCTGGTGGCCGAGGGCTAGCACAAGCAATTGGCGCTTGAATGGTGTGATCCCCACACGTAACTGGGCTCGAGTACGGTGGGAAAGGCCTGGCTGGCGGTTGTCCTGCTGCCTGCCAAGGCGCGCGTGCCGTCCGTGGCGGTGTGGGCGTGGCACCAGTGGCACTGAAGGCACAAGAGGGGGTAGACTTCATGACGTTGGAAGGGCTAGGCTATGTGTTCGCTGAGACTGGGCTTGTCTATCCGGGAGGCTACCCCCGCCGACAACGAAGCGCTCCTTGAGCTGGAGCGCAACTCGCCGCTGGATCTGGGGGATGCGGAAGTCATCCTCGACCGTGGCCCCGACTACTTCGCCTGTCTTTCCCTCCAGGAGGACGCGCGTGTGGTGGTGGCCGAGGAGGGCGGACGGCTGGTGGGCGTTTGCTCCGCTGCCTGGCAGCGGGCACCTCTGCTGGGCAAGCTGCGGGCCCTTCTCTACATCCAGAAGGGGCGTGTTCGCCCCGAGTTCCAGCGGCAGCGCGTCAGTAGCCTGCTGATTTGGGCCTTGCTAGAGTCGTGGCGGATGAGAGGGGTGCCTTTAGATGCGCCGTACTGGCTGATCTCCGCCGACAACAAGAACTCGCTGGCTGCTGTCCAGCGAGCCGGTGTTCCTTCCTGGCCCAAAGAAGTCCATCTGGTCGACCTCGATACGGGGACTGGCCGGCGGGCGGAAATTCCTGCGGTGCGCCTCAAGAGCGATCGGGCCGAGGAGGTCGTTGCCCTCCTGAACCGCACCCACGCTGGCAAGGAGCTGTTCGCGCCGTATACCGAAGAGCGGCTGCACGATCGTATGGGACGCACGCCCGAATATGGCTGGCAGAACTGGTGGGGTATCGAAGGGATGTCTGGTCGCCTGGTGGCCGTGGCTGGTCTGCTGGACCTGGGTCGGTGGTGGCGGATAATGCGGCGATTGAAGGCCAGCGGCAAGGAGACGACGACCAGCGCCGCCGGCGTGTTCGATTTCGGCTACGCTGAGGGCGGCGAGCAGCAAATGGTGGAGTTGCTGGATCACCTGCTGGAGGTGACGGCCTCCTGGGGGCGGGATGACCTCTCGATCTGTCTCGACCCGGAGGACGGTCTGTATCCCTTCCTGCCGGCCACAGCCCGAGCCGGCGTCGTCTTCCGCTTCCTCGCCGCCGGAATTCCTGTGCCCTCAGCCCGCGATATCGGGCGCATCTATCTGGACCCGGCCTATCTCTAGCCTGCCCGTCCTGTTGGACGCACGCTGCAGCGCGCTACGTGCACGTCTCCCCGATCCTACCCCTGTACATGAACACGTCCCCAGTCACGCTGATGTCGGCACTCATGTCGAGGTCAAGGCGCTGCCACCACTCGGGAAGGCCCGGCGTGGCCCCGATGCGACCTCGGTAGTAGAACACGTCGCCCGTGACCGAGACGTCCTTCGTGATGTCGATGTCCAGTGGCCAGGCGTCGTGTACGCCGGGGTTGTCGGTGCAGTCGTCCAGGGGGTCGGTGCCAACGTAGTCCTCCACGGCGTCGTCGAAGCCGTCATTGTCATCGTCGGGGTCACCGGCGTCGCAAGCGCCGTCTGAGTCCGTGTCCGTGCCGTCCTGCGAGGGGTCCGCCATTCCCAGCACCGAGCAGTCGTCGCAGGTGTCAGTGTCGAGGTCTTGGCAGGCGAATTCATCCAAGGGGTCAACGTCGTCGCCATCGAGCACCGTGTCGTTGTCATCGTCTGCGTCGCAGGCATCGCCGCCCCAGGTAGCACCGGGGGGAGGTTGGGTGCCAGGTACGGCATCGCCGTCGGTGTCCGCGTTGCTGGTGTCATAGGTCTCAGGGCAATTGTCAAGATCATCGGGCACGGTGTCGCCGTCGGCGTCAACGATCGGCGGGTCGCCAAGATCGAGGCGCCCCGAGCCGTAGACGTTGTCCTTGCCTGCCGCGCCCAAGTCAACAGCGCGGCCTTCTAGGAAGCTCTTGATTTCGACGGGGCTGTAGCTTGGGTATGCCTGCTTGACGAGAGCCGCCGCGCCGGCGACGTGCGGCGATGCCGCGGACGTGCCGGGAAAGCCGGACGACCCATAGGTGGCGCCGCTTACCTCGTCTAGCGCGACGAGGTCAGGCTTTATCCTGTAATCGTCCGTGGGTCCCTGGGAGCTGTAGGGCTCGATGGTGTTGGGGTCGGACCAGGACACGGCACCGACAGTGACGGCATCGGCGTTGTCCGCCGGTATGCACAGGCTTCCGCTGGCCACCACGTATTGCATAGGGAAGCCGGGCCACTGGTACAAGTGGAACTTGGCAAGGGCATCCGCATCCCATATGGCGATTCCAATGTGGTAGATACCCGTGTACGGAAGAGTTCCAGCAATGCCCTCCACGGGGTCGTCGTCGCCATCCTGCACGTTCACCGAACAAGCGAGGATCGTTAGCGTGTCGTCGAACAGGCAGAGATCGTAGTCGTTGCCGGAAGCGCCAAAGGGGTCATCCCACTTCAGTGTGATCGCTATCGGATATCCGGCTATTCCCGAAAAGGCGTTCGTCTCGTCGCGCGGTGACTGGGCGAAGTCGTTCCAGTCGTTGCCGTTGGTGTTTGTCCAGGGCCCCGTCCAGTGCGACTGGGCCTCGTTGCCAGCGGCGTTCGCCCAGACGATGCCGCTGGAGACCGCCTGACTCACCTTGTCATTGATGTAGCCCGTGCCGTCACCTGGGCCAATAACGGTCCAGCCAGCGGAGAAGTTGATGACGTCGACGTCTTGAGCGATAAGCCAGTCAACGCAATTGAGAAACTCAACGTCGGTCTCTGAGTTCACCAGGTACATCTGGGCGTCGGGTGCCACGTCGTGCACGATTTCAGCAACGGCGGTTCCGTGCACCTCGCCGTCGCCCGTGATGTCGCCATCACCCCTGCAGGAGTGGGTGGTGACGGACGCTGGCAGTTCAGTGCCGAGCAGGGAAGCATAGCCCTCGAAGCCAAGATCGAGGACCGCCGCCTTCACTCCGCTGGCCGTGATCCCGGCAGCGTGCCAGTCGTCCGCACGGATGATTGGCACGCCCTCGCTGACGACCCAAGGTTGGGCTTTGAACGGCTGCCGCACGTACTTTACAGACGGATCGTCCGCCAACCGTTCTAGCGTTGCTACCGGCGCGACAAGCTGTACGAGGTCGTCGTAGCTTGTCTCCACGGTTGCACCCAAAGACCGAGCCGACGCAACCGCGGAGGCGGCCTGACCGTCCTTGGCCACGATGATTACGCGGACCGCTCCATCGTGCAGCGCGATCCCCCAATGCTGTGCTTCAGTTGAGAGTCCCGCTGCGCCACCCTGCCGTTCGGCTTCGACAAGCTGCCAGAGCGCGGATTCGAGCTTCGGCGGCCCCTTAGATGGAAGGGTGCCAACGTCCAAGTCTATCTCAGTGGGCTGAGCGGAGCTGACATCTGGGCGGTTGGGCAGCGGTTCGTCGGCGTGCGCCGAGAAGCAGGAGACGAGCAGCAATGCCAGAAAGAGCGGGATAATCCTGGCCAGTCTCATAATCATTCCTCCCCTTGGGAACTTGTGGGATGCGGTCATCCCAGAGACTACTGGCCGGCGCTCGGATTGTGCACCATCTACGCTGTTCTGTCAAGCGGGCACGTGAAATCCCATCCTTTTCTCTTCGTAGCCGAGTTCACCTGGGCGGTCTGAGCGGTCTTCGCTTGCCCGGCCTGGTTTTGACACAGCCTTACCTCCCGTCTAGACTGTGGCGAGAAGTAAGCCTTCGAACGTGACTGTTGGTTCGTGGGAGGTTACCAGATGATTTTCACCCCGATTCGGCTCGTGCTGGCGGTAGCAGGTGGCATCATGGGAGTTGTGACATTGGTGGTTGTTCTCACTGTGCTGGCGGCCTTTGCGGGCAGCCCCGGTGAGTGCGACAGCGGGGACCGCGAGGTGCAGGTCAGTGCTGCTCTGGCTCAGCAACTCCAGGACAAGCTAGACGCGTTCGACGAGCAACTGGATGCGGGGCAGGCGGCTTCGTTCACCTTTGACGAGAGCGAGGCCACATCGCGGGGGCAAGAGTTCTTGGATGAGAAGAATGCCCCCATCGACGATCTGAAGGTGTGCTTCAACCCCGAGGGCCCGTCGGCGTCGGGAAAGGTTAGCGCTGTGGCGGGCCTGGACCTCGACGTGAAGGCTTCCGGCAAGGTGGATCTTAGCGGCGAGCATCCCCGTGTCGATGACCTCGGCATTGACATCGGAAAGGTGCCCGGCTTCGTCACGGGTGGCCTCGAAGGGCTCATCAAGGGCGTGATCAACGATCAGTTGGATCACATCGACATCGAACATCAGCTTACGATAACCTTCGGCGAGGGCACGGCAACCCTGAGCGGCCAGCCCTGAAGCGTTCAAAGACTCCTAGGCGAAGGTCTCCAGTAGCGCCCCAGGGCCATGAGCGGGAAGTAGTCCCGGTACATGTGGTAGTTGATGAAGAAGTCGCGCGGGAAGCCTGTGCCTGTGAAGTGGGGCTCATCCCACGAGCCGTCCTCTGCTTGCGTCTCCAGGAGATAGTTGACGCCCCGCAATGCGGCCTCGCTGGCTCCTTGACCGGCAGCCAATAGGCCGAGGAGCGCCCAGGCAGTCTGGGAGGCAGTGCTGGGGCCTCTGCCTCGCAGGTCTGGGTCGGCGTAGGAAGCGCAGGTCTCGCCCCAGCCGCCGTCCTCGTTCTGGTGCTCTATCAGCCAGCGTACCGCTCTGCGGATGTAGTCCTGCCCCATGTCCTCGCCGACGGCTTGCAGGGCTGGAAGGACTGCTCCCGTGCCGTAGACGTAGTTTACCCCCCAGCGACCGAACCAGCAGCCGTCGGGCTGCTGCTCGCGTCGCAGGTAGTCCAGGGCGCGACGGACAGGCGGGAAGGTCTTGTCGTAGCCTAACCGTCCCAGGAGTTCCACGATGTGGGCGGTGACGTCCTCGCTGGGAGGGTCGATGACCTCCCCGAAGTCGCAGAAGGGGATCTGGGTGACGAGACGCCTGGTGTTGTTGACATCGAAGGAGCCCCAGCCGCCGTTCTTGCTCTGCATGCTCAGGAGCCACTGAAGGCCTCGCTCCAGGGCTTGAGCCTTCGCGCCCTCTTCGGGGATTTGGGTGCGCAGGAGGGCGATCATCACCTCGGCTGTGTCATCGGTGTCAGGGTAGATGTCGTTGGCGAACTCGAAGGCCCAGCCGCCGGGTGGGCCCTTGCGGTTCTTCACCTGCCAGTCGCCGCCGCTGAGGATCTGCTCCTTCAGCAGCCAGCGGGCAGCTTTGACCAGAGCCGGGTGATCCGGTGGCAGGCCTGAGTCGAGCAGGGCGTTCATGGCTAGGCACACGTCCCACAGGGGGGAGAGGCAGGCCTGAGGGTTGAAGGTCTCCTCGTTCTCAATAGCGAAGCCCTCGAAGCCTTGGAGGCCTTTTGCCATCACCGGGTGGTCCAGGGGGTAGCCCAAGAGCTTGAGGGCCATGAGGGAGTAGACCCACGGCGGCTGAATGCCGCCCCAACTGCCGTCGTCCTCCTGATGGTCGACGATCCACTTCTCGGCAGCGAGGGTGGCCCGTCGGCGGAAAGGCTTCCAGCCCCAGCGTTCGTAGAAACGAAGGAGCCTGTCCGTAGTGAGGAAGAAGCTCTTCCAGCTCAGGAGCTTGGCGCTCTTGGGGAGGGAGTAGTCCACTTGGTCGCGAGGGGCAGGATATAGCTCATCGATGCGGGCCTCGTCAGGGATGGGGCAAACGGGACGTCGGCTGATGATGATGAGCATGGGGACGATGGTGGCCCGTGCCCAGGAGGCGAACTCGTAGATGTTGATGGGGAACCAGGAGGGCAGGAGCATGAGCTCTGGTGGCAGGACGGGCACGTCTCGCCAGTCCCACTGGTCGAAGAGGGCCAGCCAGATCTTGGTGAAGATGCGAACCTTGGGCACGCCACCACGCGAGAGGACGAACCGGCGGGCCTCGGCCATGGCTGGCTCCTCAGGGGAGACGCCGGCCAGCTTGAGGGCGAAGTAGGCCTCGACGGTGGCGTTGAGATCGCTGGGGCCGCCATGGTAGATGCTCCAGGTGCCGTCGGGGAGCTGCTGGCGACGCAGATAGTTGACGATCTTGTCCCAGCGGCGACGGTCGGCTGCATCCAGGAAGTGGGTCAGCAGCAGGTATTCGGCGGCCATGCAGACATTGGTCTCCAGCTCGCCCCACCAATAGCCCTCTGGGTATTGGATGCTCAGCAAGTAGTCCTGGGCACGCTGGATGGCCAGCCCAACGGCTTCGGAGATATCGGCAGTGGTCTTCTTGACGGCGGTTTTCGGCTGAGTCTCTTTCATGGCTGACTCCCAGGATAATGGGAAGCGGCCAGGACGTCCACGTAAGCTTCAGCGAAGACGGCTAGCCTCTGGCTCGCCCGGCGGGCGCTGATGGCCAGGTGGGTGAGGGCTGGTACTTCCCGTGGTCGCGAGAGGAGCTGGCGCAAGGCTCGGCCTCTGGCGACGGTTCCGGTCTCGTCGACTGTGTTGGGCAGGTCGGGCAGGCGGTCGCCAAGTTCATCTAGGATGACTCGCGCGGCCAAGAAGGGGATGCCCTGGTCGGCGGCAACGCGGCCCACCCAATAGCTCTCCATCTCCACCATCTCGACCGGCAGACTGTCGCCGATTCGCCGCTTGACTTCGGGCTGGCCGATCACCTGAGGGACGGTGAGAGAGGCGCCCTCACTGAAGGCCAGTTTCCTCTGGCGAGCTGCCGCCACGGCCAGTTCCACCAGTGCAGGGTCGCAGGCTAGCCCATTGGATGCTGCCAGCGGCTCCTCATGGAGGGGTTCGTGCAGGGCATATACCTGGCGAGCGATGACTAGATGGCCGGCCCGCAGTCCGTCCACCAGCGAGCCAGCGAAGCCAATCGAAAGGATAGCCTCTGGGTTGTGATGCTGTATAAGAACGGCGGTGGCCTTCTGCGCGCGGGCAGATCCCATGCCTGTTCGCGCTATCAGGACTCGCTTTCCAGCGAGCATACCTTCGCCCATGAGTGGCCAAGGCGGCGAAGGGTAACGTCTGACCTTGGCCCTTCTTTCCAGGGCCGAGAGCTCTGTGTCCAGGGCGGCGACGATGGCGATCATCGTCTCGCTCCTATCTGGGAGAGAAGAGCGCTCGCCGCGCCATCTCCCAAGCCACAGCCGGCTTCTCCAGCGCCTCCAGGATGGCCGCGCCCTCGTAGCCGCAGTGCATCATACAGCTGGCACAGCGGGGGTCTCGGCCAAAGCCGTACCTGTGCCAGGGGGTGCGCCTCATAAGCTCAGCGAACGTGCTCACGTGCTGGTCGGCGATGAGATAGCAGGGCTGGCGCCAGCCCAGGGGCGTTCGGGTAGGCACTGTCCACGGGCTGCACTGGTAGTGGCGCTTGCCCTGAAGGAAGTCCAGGTAGAGGGGGTTGTTGTAGAAGCGGGTACCGTTTCGGCATCCTTCAAAGATGGACTGAAAGAACGCGATGGCCTGCTGGCGGGCCAGGAAGATATCCTTCGCAGCGACCTCCTCAAATCGGAAGCCGGGCGAGACCATGATCCCCTCGATGCCCATCCTGGTGAGCATGGCGAACAGCGTCTGAAACTCCTGCGGCTGGACGCCGTTGTAGAGGGTGGTGTTGGTGCAGACTCGGAAGCCTGCCCGGCGGGCCAACCGAATAGCAGCGACCGCCACGTTGTAGACGCCCTGGCGGCCCACCGAGCGGTCATGGGTTTCGCGCAGGCCGTCGAGGTGGACGACAAAGCTGAGATAGGGGGAAGGGTTCAAGCTTGTCAACGCGCGCTTCATGAGGAGGGCATTGGTGCACAGGTAGACGAAGCGCTTCTGGCGGACGATGCCTGCCACGATCCGGTCGATATGGGGGTGCATCAGGGGCTCGCCGCCAGCGATAGAGACGACCGGTGCGCCGCATTCCTCCACGGTGGCCAGGCACTCTTCCACTGTCATCATCTGATCGATGACCGGCTCGTACTCTCGAATGCGGCCGCAGCCCTCACAGGCCAGATTGCACTTCTCCAGGGGCTCGAGGATCATGGTGAGGGGAAAGCGGCGCCGTCCTCGAATCTTGTTCTCGATAAGGTAGCGGGTCAGCTTCAGAGTTAGCTCCACAGGTTGTCCGGCCATGCAACTCCCCTCGATGTCGGCGGGCTCGCTGCGCTCCTAGAATTCTCGCCCCAGGATGAACTTGGCCGCCGCCTCGAGCTCGCGTCGAGCTGTTGGCTCCATGTCTACCGGCGCCAGCTCCGCCAGGGCTTGCTCGATGCGCTCTTGGGCCATCTGTTGGCAGTAGTCGTAGGCGCTGTGGCTGTCCAATAGCTGGAGCACAGTACCCACGTCCTCGTCGCTTGGCGTCCCCTGGCTGTAGACCCGGAGCAACTGCTCGCGCTCCTCAGCCTGGGCGACGGCCATAGCGTAGACCACCGGCAGGCACTTCTTGCGGCGGCGAATATCGGCCGCGATTGGTTTGCCGGTGACGTCGGCAGCGCCCCACACGCCCAGGATGTCATCGCGAATCTGAAATGCCAGGCCGAGGAGGTGGCCGCAGCGGGCGAAGCGGCTCACCGTCGGCTCGTCATCGACGGCCACGAGGGCGCCCAGGTGGAGAGAGGCTGCCAGGAGAGCGCCGGTCTTCTTAGCGACCATGTCCAGGTAGGCCTCCACACTCACCGCTCGCTCGCCTTCGAAGCCGATATCCAGGCACTGTCCTTTGATCATCGTTAGGCTGGCCTCGTCCAGCACGCGACAGGCCTCGATGACCTTGGCTGGGGCCACGCCTCGCTCCTCCAATCGCAGCATGACAAGACGGCTCAGGATCAGCAGACTATCGCCCGCATTGATGGCTTGGGGTTGGCCCCACAGGCTCCAGACGGTTGGTCGATGGCGCCGCTCCCTGTCGCCATCCTGGATATCGTCATGCACTAGGGAGAAGTTGTGCACCAGTTCCAGGGCAGCGGCCGCCGGCAGAGCGGTTCGCCAGTCACCGCCCATTGCCTGGCAGGTCCAGAGACAAAGGGTGGGACGGAGAGCTTTCCCAGCGCCTTGAGTCAGGGGACGGCCCTGCTCGTCGTCCCAGCCGAGGTGATAGCGCATCATGCGGTAGAGGAGCGCTGGGCTGCCCTGGGAGACGGCTGATCGGAGATATTCGTCCAGCTCGGTACGATAACGAGAGAAAAGGTCGGGCAGTTCCACCTTACTCTCCCATAAGCTGAACCACGACCTCCCGCTCCCGGCCTCGGTCGAGCTCCACTAGGAAGAGGCGTTGCCACTGCCCCAGGAGGAGCTGGCCAGCGACGATGGGGATGGCCTCGCTCACCCCCAGGAGGAGCTGCTGGCAGTGGGAATGGCCGTTAGGCTGCTCGCCGTCGCTCATGTTGGCGGTGCGACAGCTAAAATCATTGTGGCCATAGTAGGCATGGGCGGGAGCGACCTTCCTCAGTAACTCTTCCATGTCACGCAGCAGCAGGGGCTCGTTCTCGTTGATGCGAATGGCTGCTGTCGTGTGGCGAGTGAAGACGATGGCGAATCCGTTGCGGATGTTCGACTCTTGGGCGAGGCCAGCGACTCTATCGGTGATGTCGATGAACTGTGGCCCCTTGTCTGTGCGAATCAAAAGGCGACGGAAGGAGAACTTCACACCGGGCTGGCCATCGCGCTGTTCGTTCAGGGGTCGCAGGCGCTGTCCGGCCAGATCCTGAAGGTGCTGCACGACCTGGTCGATGGACTCGTCGGGGGTGGAAGCGCCGGCGGTCACTCCGACCGAATCTTTGCCCACTAGCCAGGTGGGGTCGATCTCGGTAGCTGACTCCACCTGATGGGCCTCCACGCCCGTAGCGACGCAGGTGTCGGCCAGCTTGCGGGTGTTGGCGCTGTTCCTGCCCCCTACAACTATAAGGAGGTCGCATTCCTTGGCCAGCTCGCGTGCGGCCTGGTAACGCTCCTCGGTCTCGGGACAGGTGGTGTTGATGACTCGCAGTTCGTTTATGCAGCCGATGTGGTTGGTCATGAACTTGGCTACGAAAGCAGTGAAAGACCCCTCGCTTTTTGTGGTTTGGGATAGGAGGGCCACCTTGCGTTGGCGAATCGCCAGGGGTGCCTCAGGGTCCTGCAAGGCAGAGCCATCACCATTGGTCCAGGCCAGGACGGCGCGCACCTCCGGGTGGTCCTCGTCACCGTAGATCAATACCTGGAAGCCATCGGCCTGCAGGCGCTGGGCCGTCTTCTGCAACTTGCGCACGATGGGGCAGGTGGCATCGATCACGCACAGCCCTCGCGCCGCCGCCTCCTGCATCACTTCGGGCCTAGTTCCGTGGGCGGTGATAGCGATGGTGGCATTCCGGACTTGCTCCAGCCCGTTCACAACGTCGACGCCCTTGGTAGCCAGGCGCTTGACCACCTCCGGGTTGTGCACTATTGAGCCGAGGCTATCGATGTGCCCGTACTCTTCCGCCCCTCGCTCCACGACCTCGATAGCTCGGCGTACTCCGAAGCAGAAACCTAGGGCTTTGGCTTTCTTGATCTTCATGCCTTGCTCCTAACGGATGACAGATGAAGATTGCTTGTTAGGCAGGTCTCGGTTGGCGTCTCGTAGGTCTGTCGATCACCTCCTTTGTGCATGGCTTGAGGCGCTAGGTCAAGTATCTCTCTGGCACAGGCAAGGCCGCTCCTGACGGCGCTCTCCATGGTGGCCGGCCATCCCGTAGCCGTCCAGTCGCCAGCCAGGAAGAGGTTTTCGATGGGTGTGCGACAGGGGAGCCGATACTTGGCGGAGCCTGGCACGGCTGCGAAGGTGGCCCGCGGTTGCTTCACCACTAGGCAGCGCTCTACCCGTGCCCGGCGAGCCTTGGGGAACAGCCTGCGAAGCTCGCGGGTGAAGCGCTCGATGAGCTGCTCGTTGGATAGGTCGACGTAGTGCCGCGCTCCGCTGAGGGAGATGTCTAAGTACTGGCTGGCGTCGGTCAGATGCCACATCTTGCTCTTGTTGAACACCCATTGCGCCTCGCTGTTGATGAAGGCTGCGAAGTCGAGATCCATGACCGGCTGGTCGTACCACAGGTGGATGTTGACGATGGAGCTGGTGGTGAGCTTGCTCGCTCGTTGGAAGAAGGGATCGGAGCGAAGGCTGGGCGGGATGATGGTGAGGAGCATCTGGTGGGGTAGCGCGCAGACGTAGCACTCGCCCTGCAGGACGCTGCCGTCGGCGAGCCTGACGCCCGCTATGCGCTCTCCTTCCAGCAGGAGCTCTTCCGCTGTCTGGCCCAGGAAGACGCGGCCGCCTCGCTCCTCAATGTAGCGGCGGGCCTCCGCGCCGACGAGGCTCGTGAGCCCCACCGTGGCGTAGCCAACGTTGGCCCCGTCTGCCCGCTTCAAGAAGCCCTCCTGGAAGACCATCATCGCCAGGTCGGCGCTGACCCTTCGGACGTCCTCGTTGAGGGTGGCGAGCCCGATCAGGTTCCAGAAGCGGTCGATGGCCGTCTCGGTCTGTCCGTGGTTCTTCAGCCAGCGATAGAAGCTGATGGAATCGAGATCATTGTTCTTCGTTCGGTCGGTGAAAAGGATGGAGAGCATGGCGTAGGCCGCCCGCACCTTGTCCAGAGGGGAGAGGTGGCGAAAGCGCAGGAAGGAGGGCAAGAGATGGAAGGGAGTGGGGAGAGAGGAGCCCTCCAGGGTGCTGGCCCCCGTGCGTGGATCGATGACGGTCACCCGCAGTCGCTTCTGCAGACGGGTCTTGCCCCAAACGCCCAGCCTCTGGAGGAAGCGGATGTAATAGGTGCAGCATTTCAGGAACACATGCTGGCCACTGTCTACTTCGCCTTGTCCCTGAGGGTCGGGGAAGGAGCAGGCGCGCCCGCCCAGGGAGGACCGGCGCTCAGTGAGGACGACTTCATACCCGCGATCCGCCAGCTCACAGGCCGCCGACAGGCCAGCCAGGCCGCCGCCGATGATGATTACCTGCGGCTTCCCTTCGGTCATGTCACCAGGCTCCGAACAAGCTCTCGACCAGCCAGGGCCAGCTTCTGGCTGCCGCTCAGACTCACTCGCTCTCGCAGCACAGCGGACGGCTGAGCCTCGATACGCTCCAAGATCCTGCTGTAGATGCTCTGGAGGACGGCTGTGCAGGCGCGGGAGCGGCGGGGGAGGAGAGGGAGCAACTTTCGCCCCCGCTCGAAGTGTTCGCGCGCTCGCTCGACCTGGAGCTGCATGAGCTGCAGGGATGCTTCATTGGCGATGCCGCCAAGAATGTCGGCTTCTGAACAGTGGAAGCGCTCCATTTCGTCCTGAGGAATGTAGATGCGGTCTCTCTCAGCGTCCTCGCGGATATCCCGCAGGATGTTTGTGAGCTGCAAGGCGATGCCCAGGTCTTCAGCGTGCTGGCGGGCCTGCTGGCCGTCCCGGTAGCCGAAGATCTCGATGGAGATGAGGCCCACGGTGGAGGCGACACCGTAGCAGTAGCGGCGCAGGTCAGCGAAGGTGGGGTAACGGCGCACGGTCAGGTCCATCTCCACACCGTCGATGAGCTGCCAGAAGTACTCGGGCGGAATGCGATAGCGAAGGATGGTGTCCTGCAAAGCCAGGAAGATGGGGCCGGAGGGATGGCCGTGCAGGCATTGCTCCAACCGGCTACGGTATTCGGCCAGTTGGCGGACCTTCTCATCATGCTCTAGGTCGTTGTCCACAATGTCATCGCAGCGGCGAGCGAACGCGTAGCCGGCGTAGATAGCCTGTCTCTTTGCCGGCGGCAGGAGAACAAAGCCGTAGTAGAAGTTCTTCGCTTCTCGTTTGGTCAGCTCCTGGCAATATCGGTAGGCTGTCTGCAGTGAGCCTTCCACAGCTCATCTTCTCCGGGCTTCCACTTCTGGCCGGCCAGGCAGGAGGCCGCGGATGAAGAGGGCAGCCTTTTGCCGGCGCGAAAGCTGCGGCCGTCGGCGAAAGACATCGTAGGCGTTCCTCTCGAGCGCCTTCAGGACAGCCAGACCGCCTAGGCTGAACAGCTTGAGGTCCACCTTCAGGCGGCCGTCCACCGTGTCCAGGAGTCCTAGCCCTTTGGCGAAAAGCTCCCTTGTTCGGCCAACCTCGAAGGCCATGAGAGCGCGGAAGCTATCGTTTACGATACCCTGCTCTAGCTCCTCCTCGGCGTAGCCGAAGCGGGCCATATCTTCCTGTGGTATGTACACGCGGCCTTTGTCTAGATCGACAGCGATATCCTGCCAGAAGTTGGTGAGCTGTAAGGCGGTGCAGGTGGCATCGGCGAGACCCTGACGCTCAGCGTCGGCATAACCGAACAGGTAGAGGACCAGGTGGCCGACGGGGTTGGCGGAATGATCGCAGTAGTGGAGGACTTCCTCGAAGGTGCGGTAGCGGCTTGTGCGCTGATCCATGCGGTTGGCCTCGATGAGCTTCAGGAAGGGCTGGGGCGGGATGGCAAAACGGCGAATGGTCTCTCGGAGGGCGACGAAGACGGGATGGCTGGGCGTCGAGTGGTAGCAGCGTTCCAGGTCTATCTGCCAGTCGTCCAGCAGCTTCAGCCGGTCGCCCGGCGCTTCATCGCCGAGGTCGTCCACGTGGCGGCAGAAGGCGTAGACAGCATAGACATGCTGGCGGAGTGGCTTGGGAAGCAGCCAGGAGGTCACGGTGAAGTTCTCGTAGTGGCTCAGAGCGAGCCGCTGACAGTAGACAATCGCCTCAGCGGTGGTGCAAGCGTTCGCCGGTTGCCGTTCCAGCAGTCGCCTCCTTGTGGGCAGCAAGTAAACACAAATGCCACCCGCCCGACAGCCGAATGGCGGAGATCAACGATTCGGGCCTGAGGGCGAAAACGATGAGGAACTCGGGAGGTCTTTGGGAGGCGCTTCGGGGATTACATCGACAACAGAATAACGATAGCGACTGGGTTTCCCTCTGCGCCACCTCAGGGCGACCCCGACCCTTTCCGCCTCCGCCTCAACCTGTGGGGACGAGCAGCGAAATGCTAACTTACCTGTACCATCCCTCCTCTCGCCTTCCTTGGGCAACATCTTATCGCTGGTGGTGGTGGTGTCAATAGAAAATCGTTGCCAGAAAGCTCTCGCATGCTCGATGCGCCTTGCGAGGCGGCTTGCCGTGCATCGGCGCGCGAAATGTGCGAGCCAGCGGCGGCTCCAGTACTTCAGAACTTGTTGCCTGATCAGGTGGCGCTCGCTAGAATCAGGTGGAGGTCGAGAGGAGGCGGGGTGATGACCGAAGAGACGCTGTTCTTTGGTGACACGAGCATAAGGGTGAGTCTTCCTGACCGCACCCGACTAGTAGGCGGTGGTGGTGGGCCCCATCTGGAGCCGGTGCCAGACCAGGAGGCGGCCGTTCGCGCTGCGCTGGCAGAGCCGCTTGGCCTGCCCCGCGTCGGCCAGTTGGTTCGGCCCGGAGCGCGGGTGCTCATCGCCTTCGACGACCCTACAGCGCCATCGTTCGGCCCCATCAGGCGGTTGGCCATCGAGGCGATCCTGGAGGAGCTGGCGGAGGCCGGCGTGCCCGAGGAGAACGTCTCGCTGGTTTGCGCCAACGGGCTCCACCGCAGGTGGACGCACGGGGAACTGGCGTCCATCCTGGGGCAAGAGCTGGTGCAGCGCTTCGGGTCGCGTCTGACCTGCCAGGATGCCGAAGACCCGGACAACCTCGTCTACCTGGGGACTACGCCCAATGGATATGATGTCGAGGTTCACCGCCTGGTGGAGGAATCGGACCTGACTGTGTACATCAACGCCGCCTGCTATCTGGGCTTCAACGGCGGCTGGAAATCGGTCTGCGTTGGCCTGTCCACCTGGCGCTCCATTCGCTGGACGCACACGCCGGATGGCATGACGATGTCTGTGCGCGGCAACCGCATGCACGATGTCTTCGATGAGATGGGCCGGCATCTGGAGTCCAAGCTGGGCCGCCGCGTATTCAAGGTAGAGACGTTGCTGGCTAACCTGGCGACCATCGGGCGTGTGTTTGCGGGCGGCGTGGACGAGGCGCGGGCCGCAGCGCTCGAGGTGCAGGCTTCGCTGTACCAGCCACGGCGCGCCGCAGCAGAGACCGCGGACGTGGTGATCTACGGGCTTCCAGCCTGGAGCCCATATGCCACCTTCGCGCGTATGAACCCCATCCTGACCCTGATCTCTTCCGGGCTTGGCTACTTGGGGGGCTACATCGAGGCTCTGGGCAAGCCGGGCTGCTCAGTGATCATGGCCACGCCCTGCCCAGAGGACTGGGACCTGGAGCACCACCCCTCGTACCCGGAGGTGTGGAACCGAGTGCTGCCGGAAACCCTCGACCCGTACGAGATCACCGATCGCTTCATGGACGAGTTCGCCACTCGGGCCGACTACATCGAGCGCTACCGCAATGGCTACGCGTTTCACCCAGTGCATGGGATACTGGCGACGCATCCACTGAAGCGCCTGCGACACGCGGCTCGCGTGTTCGTGGCCGGAGCGGAGGACCCGGCGGTGCCACGACACGTGGGCTTCATCCCGACCGCCAGCGTCGAGGAGGCGATAGCCGAGGCGGAGCGAATCCACGGTCGTGACTGCTCCATCGTCTGCATCAAGCAGTTCGCGGGGATGTAGGGCGCTGCCAGGCGACCTACGGCAACCTGTTCGTAGCCCTACTGCAGTTATCCGCAAGAAGCCGGAGACTCTGACCATCTCTTTCATCTCCCGGCCTCGAAGATGGCACGCCATCCTTCCTCCAGGGCCGTACGGTGAGCATGATTAACCAACGCCGTCCTCAGCGCACGCTTGGTATACTTTATCGATAACGGTGGGGATTTCATGATTTTCTCAGCCATCTCTAAGGCTGCCGGCATAAGTTGCTCGTGGGGTACCACTTTATTCACCAGGCCGATTCTATGAGCCTCTTCGGCGCTTATCTGGTCGCAGGTAAAAAGCAGCTCGTTGGCTTTGCTCCTGCCTACGACAGCGGGAAGAACCGAGAAGGAGCCATAACACAGCCCTCCTACCCGAGCTCCTATAAAACCAAGGACAGCATTCTCCGAGGCCACAATAATATCGCACAGCAATGCCTGTTGAAGTCCGTCGCCCAAGGTATGCCCGTGTATTGCTGCTATTACAGGCTTATCGAGGTTGAGTAGCTTCTCTTCTTCCCTGAGACTTACGAACTCCGGTAGTTCAGAGAGAGGGGCGCTCATATCATGGCCTGATGAAAAGGCCTTTCCAGCCCCGGTCATGATTACGACTCGAACGTCATCATCCTCCTCCAACTCATCCAGGGCGTGGTAGAGTTCGTTCTTTAACTCCAGATTCATGGCATTCAATTTCTCCGGTCTATTGAGGGTAAGAATCGCTATATGGTTCTTCTTTTCAACCAAGATAGTCTTGTATCGCATCCTGGCACGCATCCTTCCTTTTTGATAAATTAAGGTGCTATCGTCCAACTGTCTTAATCTATTCATTTGATAAGCTTTGTCAACTCGCTAAGAAAGCATCCGGCCATATTCTCGCTTCGCTCAAATATGAAAGGGGTAGTCCGGTTCATGGGACTCGCAGCACGGGTCGCGGCACTGGCTCTCGCTGGCCTCACGCTGTTGGCGATGGGAGCCGCTATCCAGGCTGAGCCTGCCTATCCCGAGGGAGCAGCCGCGGTGACCACGCTGACCCTCGAGCCCGATGGCTCCCAGCCCGTCGCCCTGGCAGTTAACCCCAGCAGCGGCCGCATCTACGTGGCGAATGCGGGAAGCGATAACGTATCGGTCATTGACGGTGCCAGCAGCGCTGTCATCGCCACTATCGCCGTCGGTTCTAGCCCCCGTGGCATAGCCGTCGATGCGGAAGCGAACAGAGTCTATGTTGCCAACAGTGGGAGCAACGAGGTGACGGTGATAAACGGCGAAAGCCATGAGGTCGTCGCTACCCATCCTGTAGGCAAGGAACCCTGGGGCATAGCAGTCGACTCCAATACGGGTCGCGTTTTCGTCAGTAATCGCGGTAGCGGCACTGTCTCGGTCATCGATGGTCGCCACAACTTACTCATCGCCACGGTAGCTGTGGGGGGGCTGCCGACAGCGGTGGCGGTGAACCCCGACGCGGGCCGCGTCTACGTGGTCAGTGGCGGAAGCGGCAATCTTTGGGTGATCGATGGGAGATCCAACATCCTGATTGCTACCTTGTTCCTGGCCAGCGATTCGCCTGTTGAGACTTGGGACATTGCGGTGGATAGCAGTGCCAATCAAGTGTACGTCGCCACCTCTGCTGTCGGGGCGAGTGACGCTGATGGTGGGACTGTTTTGGTGATCGACGGCAGCAACGACTCACTCGTCAACTCTGTTGCCGTTCCCAGTTCGGTCGAGGCGCTGGCGGTTGACCCCACGAGCGGTCGCGTCTATCTGGGTGGCAGCTCTGACGACCGCATGTGGGTGGTTGACGCTCGTACTAGCGTAGTGACGTCGGTGGTTGGCCTTGAGGGAGGCCTGTCGGCGGTTGACGTCGACTCGGCCAGCGGCCGCGTCTACGTAGCCCACGGCGATAGCAACAGCCTCTCCGCTGTCTCCTGGCTGCCCGGCGTCACGTTGGTTTCCGGCTGGACTTACGCCTGCTACTTCGGCGAGGAGCGGCCGTTGGCGGATGCCCTGGCAGACGCCCGAGACCATGTCTTGGCCGTCTACCGATCGGAGCCGGAGGAGGGCTACGAGCGCTGGTTTCCCGACCGACCGGCCCTGAGCACCATTGACACCGTTCGTTCTGGTGATGCGCTGTTCGTCCTGGCGGATGGCTATGCGCCCTGGGTGCAGGAGCCATCGCAGGATGGCGGCGAACTCGCGCTGGCGCCTGGGTGGAACAGCATATGCTACTGGGGGGAGAGCAAGAAAGCCACCGTAGCTGTAGGAGAGATGAGTGACCAGATAGCGGTCAGCTATGGCCTGGCCGCCGATGGCACCTGGCAGCGGTACGTCCCCGCAAGGCCTGATCTTACGACTATGACCTACGTGCAGGGCTTTTCGCCGCTGATCGTCCTGATTCCGCCTGAGCAGGAGTCAGCCGCGGAGTACTTCTCGCAGGAGGTGTCCGCGGAATTCCTGGCCCTGCAGGCTCTTCTGGAGGACAGGATCCGCAACTACTACGGCGACGTAGCCGTTTGTGTGGCCGATCTTCAGACGAACGAACAGGTCTGCGTCAATGGCGATGCACTGCACAGTACGGGCTGCACGCTTAACATGTTCTCCTTGTTTGTGGCGGTAGAGGAGTTTGAGGCCGGGAGGGCGAAAGCCGAGGACTGGGCTTATTGGATAAAGATAGGCATTGGCCACAGCTCGCCGCCGCAGGTGGCCGTCTTTGTCCAGGGCATCAAGGGATCGCTGGAGGAGGGCGCGAAACGGGCTGACGAACTAATGCAGAGCTGGGGAATGAAGGATTCCGTTTTTGGTTACCTGCCGGGCTATCCGGGACAAGACTGGCGGCCGAACATCCTGACTGCCAGGGAAACCAACATGATACTGGCCAAGCTCTATCGGGGGGAGCTGTTCTCGCCCGAGTGGACCGCCTATGCCATCGATCGCCTGCTCGACATCAAGCCGGGGCTGAACTACGTGCTGCCTCTGTTCCTTCCAGCGGGGGTAAGGGTCGCTCACAAGATCGGTTACTTCCAGGGCTCGAACGGCTGGGTCTACAACGACGTGGGGATCGTGATGATGACGCAGGGCGACGAGCAGATTGCCTACGCGATCTCCTACTTGTCGCAACTGATGCCTACCGAGTACGCCGGGTATATCGCCGGAGCGGAGTTGTCGAAGGCCGTCTATGATTGGTTTGATCAGCGGTATTGACGCTAAGACGGGGGCAACGCCGCCGGTGAGCGAAGACCCACGTGGCTAGGCGGGCTTGGTGCTCGTCAGGTACTGCATGGTGCCGTCGGGGTACACGGCCACCTTGGCGCCATCGGGATGGCTGGCTCGCAGTTCGGCCATCACCTCGCCCCAGTCCTTAGCCCAGGTGACCGACTGGGCGTCGCCGAACAGGTCCACACAGGTCAAATCCTTCAGAGGGTTCAGCACGATGACCTTGAATGCGGCGGGTATCGTCCGCTGGGTGTAGTGTCTGCCGCCGTAGGTCTTCCCGAAGCTGCCGAGCAGGTAGTGGATGATCTGGCCCTCCGGCGCGTTCATGATCATCACTATGGTGCCCCCAGGCAGCTTAATGGAGCGTATGGCAGCGAAGATGGAGATGGCTGCCTCGCTAGACTTGACGAAGGCGTTGGTCACCGCTATGTCCGCGCCCGAGATCCCTTCGGTTGCGTAGACCTCCTTGGCCAGCTTCACCCCCTCTTCATGCACCGACACTGGCTCGCCGACAAACAGGGCTGAGACCTCACCCCGCATGTTGAACAAGGCATCGACCGTCAGGTCGAGGCCGGCCAGCTTAGCAGCCTCCTCTGCGTCGAAGCGCATGACGTTCTCGTCGTAGTTTCCCATGCCGGTGGTCTGGGGAGCGCTGGCCATGACCTGTCTGTGATTATGGTCGATGCTGTCGATGTGGGCTACCCCGGGAAGGATGATCTTGCTTCCGCCCCCGAAGCCGAACTGGGGATGGGGGAGGATGCAGCCGATGCCGATCTTGAGGTCGCAGCTCATGACCTCGCGATTGACGGCCAGGGGCGTGCCGCGGCTGGTCTTGCCCAGCGGCGTGCAGTTCTCGTACGGATTGTGGTTGTAGACGGGGTAGCGCTCCAGAATCTCTTGCCCCAATTTCTTGCGCAGGGCGTGGTTGTCATGAGCGCCGTGGGCGCCCAGGGCGACAACAAAACGGATGTGATCATCAGAGATGCCAGCCTCTTTCAGTTCCTCCAGGATGAAGGGGGCGATCTCACCGGTTGGGGTGGGACGGGTGATGTCATCGAAGATGATGACCGCCTCACTCTTGCCCCGCGCCAGGTCCCGAATCCGCTGCGTGCCGATGGGATTATCGAATGCCTGCTGTATCTGCTGAGGCGTCAGCTTTGGGCGGTTGTGGCCTTTGGGGGGCAGGAAATGAACGTCCCAGGAGTCAGGAAAATCCAGCTCCAGTTCGCTGTTTTCATACCAGTAGAGCTGTGGCACCTTAAGCTTCATGGTTTCTCTCCTGCGACTCCCAATTCCCCCGGACACTCACTACTGAGCTACAGTAAGATTATATACTGGCGCTCGTGTCCCAGGAAGACGCACGCTGCGGGTGGGCTCTGGCGGCGTCGCAAGCGACTGGTTCATTCTTGGTGGGCGGGGTTTTCGGACCATCCCGCGGGTTGAAACGCGCGGCTTCCCAGAATCGAAGATCTGGTGCTGCGGGATTTATCCCGCAGGGTTGGGGAGTTCACCCATAGGTGGTGGATCAGTCATCATCGCAGAGCGGAGTTGACAGCCGTTCACTGGGGTGCTAAGGAATGAGCAGTTATCTGCGGTTCAGCGGGGGCAGGAAACATGCGTGAGAATGCGGTGAAACGGCTCTGGCAGCAGGACCGACCGGCGCTCGGTGGCTGGCTCATGATGCCGGGCGGCTTCTCGGCCGAGGTGATGGCTCACCAGGATCTGGACTGGCTGTGCATCGACATGCAGCACGGGCTCATCGACTATGGCACGGCCCTGACTATGCTTCAGGCCATCTCTACCACGGCGACAACACCTTTCGTGCGCGTGCCCTGGAACCATTCGGATATCATCATGAAGATGCTGGACGCAGGAGCCTACGGAGTGATAGTGCCCATGGTGAACAACCGGGCAGAGGCCGAGGCGGCCGTTGCCGCTTGCCGCTATCCGCCTCAGGGCATCCGCAGCTTCGGCCCCATTCGCGCCGTCTACTACGCTGGCCTGGACTACTTTGCCTATGCCAACCAGGAGGTGTGCTGCATACCGCAGATAGAGACGAAGGCCGCACTGGAGAACCTAGACGATATTCTTAGCGTGGAGGGCGTTGACGCAGTCTACATCGGGCCGATGGATCTGAGCATCTCCCTCGGCATTCCGCCCCAGATGGACGGCGACCTGCCTGCCTATGCCGAGGCGCGCCAGCGCATCCTGGAGGCGTGCCGGCGCCACAACGTTGTGGCCGGTGTCAACTCCAGCGCTGCGACAGCCCCCAAGCGCATCGCTGAGGGATTTCGCATGGTTCTGGTCTCCTCCGATTCCGGTGCCATGGCCCGAGCGGTCGGGGAAGACGTGCGGGCGGTTCGCCGGAGCGAAACCGGGGCCGCCGGCGGCCCTGCGTACCAGTAGCGCAGTATGCGCCTCTAGCCAAAGGAGCAAGTCCGATGTCTGATGTGCAGCGATTCTCCGCCGCCAGTCTGAGCGACTTCGTCGACCAGGCCCTGCAGCGAATGGATGTGCCGCCCGAGGATGCGCGCCTGGCGGCGAAGATCCTGGTGGAGGCCGACCTGATGGGGATCGAGTCCCACGGCGTCGCCCATCTCACGGTTCATCCCAGCTACGCGCTGGGATTCAAGCAGGGGCTGGTCAACCCCCGCCCCAACGTCCGCGTTGTGCATGAGACCCCTTCCACGGCCCTGGTGGACGGCGACGGCGGCTTGGGTGCTGTCGTCGGCTATCGGGCGATGTCCATCGCTATCCAGAAGGCGAAGGAGTGCGGGACGGGCATGGTGGCCGTGACCAGGAGTCGCCACTACGGCGCTGCCGGGTACTATGCGCTGATGGCCGTTCCTCACGACATGATCGGTCTTGCCACCACCAACAGTCCTCCCTTGATGGCGCCCACCTTCGGGCGAGGGCGCATGCTCGGCACGAACCCCATTGCCGTGGCTGTCCCTGTTGGCAGCGGCTACCCGTTCTTGCTGGACATGGCCACCAGCGTCGCCGCTCACGGGAAGTTCGAGATAGCGAGGAAGGAGGGCAAGCCGATCCCTCCGACTTGGGGGGCAGATGAGGAGGGCAATCCGTCGACTGACATCACGCGGATCATGAGCAAGGGCTGGCTGCTGCCTCTGGGTTCGACGCCTGAAGCCGCTTCCTACAAGGGTTACGACTTGGCGATGGTGGTGGATATTCTCTCCGGTGTTCTGCCGGGGCTCGGCTACAGCCTGCACATCGATTACATCAAGCACGAGGTGGGGCATTTCTTCGGCGCTCTGCGGGTTGACGGCTTTCGGCCGGTGGACGAGTTCAAGGCGATGATGGACGAGATGCTCAAGAAGTTTCGCAGCGCGCCTACCGTGGCGGGGGAAGAACGGGTGCTGGTCGCCGGCCAGCGGGAATTCGAGGCGCGTGAGGAGCGGCTGGCCAAGGGCATCCCCCTCCATCCGCCGGTGGTGAGCATGCTAGAGCGGCTGGCGGACGAAGTCGGTCTGGCCATGCCAGAGGCGCTGGCCGCAGGCCCATCCTCGTAGGCAGGCTCACGGCCTACTGTCTCCACATAATGGCGACGCCAGCCCGCCCGAGGTGAGGCCCTTCGCTATGCTCAGGGCGACAGAAATGGCTGGCGTCATTCTGAGCAGAGCGAAGAATCCCAGCGAGAGGCACGGGGCTGCTATTGCGCCTCGGGGTCGGTCTCGCAGTCGCTACACATCACGTCGTCCCACGCCTCGTCGTTGATCATGGCGTCTATCCAGTCGCTGAACTTGGCGCCCTCCACATCGCGGCTGTAGAAGATGTCGTCGCTGGTGATGCAGTGGATTTCGCCCGGCGCTGTGTAGGAGTGGAAGTTGGGAGCGCTGTCTTGGATCTCTTGGATGCTGGCGAGCATGAGTTGGCTCCATTCGCTGGCGTTGCCTCCCATAGCGGTGTAGAAGAATGACTGGATCGTGTCGTGGGCGGCGTTGTACTGCGACCAGCGGGCGTTAGGGTAGTAGTTTGCCAGCGCGGTGTAGAGGTCGGCCAGCGACGAGACCTCGTCCCAGGAGCCGTCCGGCGCCGGGATCCATTCCGGCCTGCTGTCTGCGACGTTCCAGTTCTGGTAGCTGTTTTGGAAGAAATCGTCCGTGACCACGCCGGCGCCCGCGTCACCAAGCTGGTAGAGGGGCACGTCGGGATAGAGCTCCTGGATGTGGGGTGCGCCCATGATCGACCCGTAGCTCCCCGCGCTGCAGCCAGACACGAAGATCTTCTCCGGCTGTTCGAAGTTGTCCTGTATCCATTCTAGAACTGCGCTGAAGTTCACAAACCCTTTGTGGTGGATGACGGTGTCCTCGCCCCCTGTCGTGTAGGTCTGAGTGCTATTACCCCAGTGGATGTCCCCCGTGCAGTAGGGGATGAAGACCAAGAACCAGTCCTTGAAGGGGTTGTCCGGGTTGTCCAAGTCGGCGATCCCCTTTTCCCATTGCTCGGGGTTATCGCTGTCTTCCACCGTGTTGTCGAAGTAAGTGCCCGGGGCCGAGCAGGTCGTGTCGTTCCAGCAAGCACCACCGCCCTGGAAATAAACCACCAGGCGGTTGACCGTACCCGGATGCACGAAGTAGGCGAACGGTGTGCCCTGCGAGCAGATCGTGTCGCCGCCCGGCTCGATCTTCGTCCAGCCTGGCGCGAGGTCGGGCGTCTTCGCCGAGTCTGCGGCTGCTCCCGGCGATGGCGACTCGGCCACCGTGGGCGTGGCGGTTGCTCCACTCGTCTCTTGTTCATCTTCTTGACAGGCTGTGCCGAACAGAGTCACGCCAAGAACCAGCATCACGATCGGGAGCCAACGCATCGCCGTGCCTCCTTCTGGTCTTTGAGCTCCACCGAGGGGCCGTGGCATGCTCGCTGGAAGCGGGCAGCTTGACCATCTGGTCGGTCCTATTCTAACACGGCGGTCGCCTGATCGTTTTCTTCCCATCTTGACAGTAGACGTTCGGTTTGCAATGCTTCATGTAGGCAGAACGATGACGGGCGCAACGAGAGCTGTTGCGCTTTTGTTTCAGTGAGAGAGAATTGGCCTGAGTTTTAAGACAGGTTCTCATGAGCAGTGAGATTCCCTGTGCCTGTTGAGGGAGGTCAGCATGGCGCTAAGAGTTACCGTTGTAGGTGTGGGCATGGTCGGAGAGCAAATCGTCTCCATCTTGCGAGAACGTGACTTTCCGATGGAGTGGCCCCCACGAATCTGCGCGACAAGAGCGCGCAGCGAAACGCTTGCCGGCGAGGGCTTTCACGTTGAGGAGACCGGCGAAGAGGCTTTCGATGGTGCGGAGGTTGTCTTCTTCGCAGGGAAGGAAGGAGGCAAAGGGGCAAGCGTCCAATGGGGCAAGAAGGCGGTGGACGCAGGTGCCATCTGCGTGGACAACGGGGGCGACTTCCGTATGGATCCCACCGTCCCGTTGGTGGTACCGGAAGTGAACCTTGACGCTGTGACGCCTGACAAGAGCTTCATCGCCAGTCCCAACTGCTCCACCATCCAGATGGTGTTGGTTCTCAATGCAATACACCAGGTCACGAAGATCCGCAGGGTGGTCGTGTCCACCTATCAGAGCGTGTCGGGATGGGGTGTGCAGGCGCAGCAAGAGCTTCTCGATCAGATTCCTCATGCGCTCAAGTCTCTGGACAATATTCCTTTCGAGCCGACAGTGTTCGCTCATCCGATAGCGTTCAACCTCTTCCCGCACATCGACAAGTTCACTGAGGACGGCTACACCAAGGAAGAGATGAAGATGGTGTGGGAGACCCAGAAGATCATGGGGGATGACACCATCAAGATAAGTCCTACCACCGTGCGGGTGGCGGTCATGGTGGGGCATGGTGAAAGCATCAACATCGAGACGGAGAGGAAGCTGACCGCCGATGAGGCGCGGGAGATTCTGGCGAATTCGTCGGGCGTCGTCGTCGTCGATGAACTGAACACTAACAGCCCTCGGCCTGACCCGCTTGAGCGCACCTATCCTGTGCCCCTTGACGTTCGAAAGCCCGAATATCAGGACATGGTGCTGGTGGGGCGAATCCGGGAAGACCCAACCATCGAAAACGGACTGAACCTCTGGTGTGTGTCGGACAACCTGCGAAAGGGCGCTGCCCTGAACGTGGTTCAGATCGCTGAAGGGCTCATCGAGCGGGGAAGACTCAACCCGTAGGACGGTCGAAGGACGAGAGCAGGCATTCGCCTATACTGACGCCCTCGCTGCTGCTAGTGCAATCGACCGATTAGAGCTGACGAGGTGGTTTCCACTCCGGAGCTCCTGGCCGCACTGGCCGACCGCGTTTGTCATCGCCGAGACCCGAGCAGGGGGGAGTTTCTATACACCCTGGGTGGAGAGCGGCCTTGAACGGCGTCGCATC
>CAZEJO010000001.1:45783-109243 GCA_964512285.1 uncultured Dehalococcoidia bacterium
AGGGGGGAGTTTCTATACACCCTGGGTGGAGAGCGGCCTTGAACGGCGTCGCATCGTCGTTGGTGGCTGCACTGCGGGGGCGCAGCCGACGAGAAGCACGTCGGCGCATGGCTGCTCTCCTCATCGTAGTGGTGACCGTTGTCTTCTCCCTGTTCGTGTGGGGTGTGGAGCCCTTCCAGACTTGGGAGTGGGGCCTCTCTGACCGCCTCTTCCGTGATCAGGACGCCTCGCCCAATATCGTGGTGGCGGGCATCGATGAGGAGACGCTGGCCACGTATGGGCGCCTCGGCGAGTGGCCGCGTTATCTGCACGCCGATGCCCTGGATCACCTGCGGGAGGCTGGCGTCAAGGGCGTGGCAATGGACATCCTCTTCGTCGAAGAGTCGGAGGAGGATGAGGAGCTAGCCCGCGCTATTTCCAGCATGCCTGTCATACTGGCGACAGCGCCTCTTAATCGCCTGGAGTCAGACGGGGCGGCGCCGGCCTTCGAGACCGTTCTGGCTCCGCCGGCGTCTTTGCAGGCGTCCGGTTCCTACCTGGCCCACGCCCACTCCCGTGGCCGACGTCAGGATCGCCAGCCAGGAACTGGTCGACCCGCCCACGGACATTGACGTGAGCGAGGACGTGGTGGTCACGCTGAGGAAGGTTCTCCACAACAGCGGCCCCTACGGTCCCGTCGATGTCAGCATCTCTGCCAGCGCCTCCCCTCCTTCCGACTGCACAGCCATTCCAGGCTACGCCAACCCTAGCTCGGCCAGCCTGCCTGTCAGCGCCAACGTGGTCATCGACGAAACCTGGATCATTCACTGCGACGCTCGCTCCCAGCACGTCTTCTCCTTCGAAAATGAGATAGCGATCAAGAAGGTTGGGGTGGTCGACCCGAATGAGGGTAACAACCTGGCTTCCACTGAACTGGCTGTTGACGTGTGGGCGCTGGCCGACCTGGGTATACTCGATCAGTATGTGGAGGACCCGCCGTCCGGGATGGTCGTGGGAGTGCCCGTGGCGATTATGGTGCGAACCGTGATCCACAACGGTGGGCCCTTCGGGCTGGTCGATGCATTCGCGGAGACCGTCGTGAAGCCGCCGCCCGGTTGCTATGTCACTGGTGCGAGCCATCTGGAGCGCATCCGCGGTCTGCCGGTGAGCGTGGACGTTATTTTGAAAGCGCCATTCACTATCGGCTGCAATGAACCTGGCCAGCACACGTTCAGGTTCGACAACGAGATCAGCGTGCATGGCGACATGGTGCACGTGCGTGACCCGGAGGATGGGAACAACAAGTATGACAGCTATCTGACGGTGACGGTAGCGGAGCCCTGAAATCCTACAGCTCTTGATGCACGAGGCCGCTCGGCGTTCAGCCGGGCGGTCTGGCGTTTGTGGAGTAGGGGCGCTGCTGCTCGAATGGGACTAGGTAAGCAGCGGTCTTCTGAGGGCTGCTTGGCTCGTTACCAGCCGCCCCAGTGCACCAGCTCCTCCAGCGGGATGCGGGGCGTGCCTCCGGGCTGGGCCGCCGAAGGCGGCGGGTAGCTGAAAGCGAGAACGATGGAGACCCGGTAGCCCTGGGGAACCCCCAGGACGCGCAGGGCGCAATCGCCGTCATGCATTGTGATCGGGCACGAGGTGATACCCTCCGCCCAAGCGGCCAGCATCATGTTCTGGGCGCAGCGGCCAGCATCGAACTCACGGCCGCTTTGCGGTAGCACGATGGCCACCGCGAGCGGCGCCGATGCCATGTGCTGGGCGAACTGGCCGCAGGTCGCGAGTTCATTCTGCTTAGGGGTGTGCTGGAGGACCACGAAGCGGCATGGTTGCAGGTTCTTGGCGCTGCCCGCCATTCGCCCGGCCTGGAGGATGCGCTGCAGCGATTGCTCAGGAATGGGTTTGTCCTGATAGATCCTGGTGTCTCGTTTGGTACGGATGCAGGTGTACGCGTCCATTGCTCCTCCTTAGGGTTCATCGAAAGTTTACCTCGGGGCGTCGCTCTTGAACACTGCGGGTGGCGTCTCCAAATGTCGAGATCTTCCTAAGCGCCTATTCTTCACACTACTTAGGTGGTTTTGGTACACTGGGGTTGTCCAGGGGCCACTGGCGGGTAGACCTTCTGCGTGATAGACTAGGGCTGGCTCTTTGTGATAGATCGTACAAACAGGAGGTAAACCGGTATGACTGAGCCTGTCGTTAAGGAGCCCAAATACTGGCCGCGAAAGAGGTACTTGGATGTCTACGATGAGTCTCTTCGCGACATGGAGGGGTTCTGGGCGGAGGAGGCGCGCAAGATTCACTGGTTCCGTACTTGGGATAAAGTGTTGGAGTGGGATCTGCCCTTCGCTCGCTGGTTCGTGGGGGGCGAGCTTAACGCTAGCTATGTCTGCGTCGACCGCCACATCGAGAACGGGAGGAAGAATAAGGTAGCCATTTACTGGGAGGGGGAGCCCGGTGACAGCCGCGTCCTGAGCTACGCTACCCTCTATCGAGAGGTCAACCGCTGCGCATCGGTCCTGAAGAACCTCGGCGTGGGCAAAGGTGATAGGGTAGCGATCTACCTGCCAATGATCCCAGAACTTCCCATCTTCATGCTGGCCTGCGGCCGCATCGGTGCTATCTTCACCGTAGTGTTCTCGGGCTTCACTGCCCAGTCGCTGGCCGATCGGATCAACGACCTCCAGGCGAAGGTTCTGGTTACGGCCGACGCTGGCTATCGCCGCGGCTCGCCTGTGCCCCTGAAGCGGACAACGGACGAGGCGATGGACCTTTCGCCCTCCGTCGAGAAAGCGGTGGTGGTAAACAGGGCCGGCCTCGACGTGGAGATGAAGCCGGGCAGGGATTTCTGGTATCATCACTTGCTCTCCGAGGCGTCGGATCGTGTGGACCCGGAACCGGTGGAGGCCAGCCATCCTCTGTATGTCCTCTACACATCGGGCACCACAGGGAAGCCCAAAGGTGTCGTCCACAGCACGGGCGGCTACATGGTATACACCCACTCCACCTTTAAATGGGTGTTCGATGCCAAAGAAGACAGCGTATTCTGGTGCACGGCGGACATAGGCTGGGTTACCGGCCACAGCTACATCGTATATGCTCCCCTGGCTTTCGGCGCCACCAGCGTCATGTACGAGGGCGCGCCCAACTACCCCGATCTGGGTCGCTGGTGGGATATCATCCAGACGTATCGGGTCAACATCCTCTATACCTCACCCACGGCCGTTCGCATGTTCATGCAGGCCGGGGAGGAGTGGCTGGCCAAGTACGACCTGAGCAGCTTGGAGCTACTGGGAAGCGTGGGAGAGCCCATCAACCCTGAGGCGTGGCTCTGGTACTTCAAGCACATCGGCGGTGAGCGCTGCCCCATCGTGGACACTTGGTGGCAGACGGAGACCGGTGGCATCTTGATATCCCAGGCGCCGGCCATCGAGCTGCCGCCCGCGAAGCCTGGCTCGGCCAGCTTCCCCCTGCCTGGCATTGTCCCCCAGGTGGTGAACGATAAGGGCGAGCCCGTGGCACCGGGCGAGCGAGGGCTGCTGATCATCAAGGAGCCGTGGCCCGGGATGCTCATGACCCTCTACGGCGACTCCGAGCGGTACAAGGAGGTGTACTGGAGTCGCTTCCCCGGCAACTACTTGACCGGCGACTACTCCATCCAGGACGAGGATGGCTATTTCTGGCTCCTCGGCCGGGCGGACGAGGTGATCAAAGTGGCCGGGCACCGTCTGGGAACGCTGGAGCTGGAGAACGCCGCCGTCGCCTTCCCTCCGATAGCGGAGGCGGCGGCCGTCAGCAAGCCCGACCCGCTGAAGGGCGAGGCCATCGTCATCTTTGCCATTCTCCGGGAGGGGAACGAGCCTTCGTCTGCGCTCGAGAAGGAAGTCAAAGCCCACATCCGGAATACCGTCGGGCCGATTGCCGTTCCGGAGCGCGTGTTCTTCGTGGACAAATTGCCCAAGACCCGCAGTGGCAAGATCATGCGGCGACTGCTTAAAGCGGTGGCCACCGAGGCGGTCATCGGCGATGTCACTACTCTGGAGGACGGGGCCTCTGTAGACGAAGTAAAGGCTGCCTACGAGGCGCTGCGGAAGGAGATCTAGCTGCCCGCGCAGTCAGCGGGATCAAGTCTAGGGAGGTATGAGATGACGATCACTGGCCCGTGGCCCAGCCAGGCGCCCTATCCCAAGCGACACCTTTCCGACTGCCTGCGAGAGGGCGCTGAGCAACAACCGGATAAGACGGCTCTCATCGGCCCCGACGAGCGGTTCTACAGCTTCGGGGAGGTCTGGGATGCTTCTCGTCGCATGGCGCGAGTGCTGCAGGAGAAGGCCGGCGTACGCAAGGGAGAAGTGGTGGCCATCTACGCGGCCAACTGCCCGGAGTACGTGGTGGCTGTGCACGGCATCCTGCTGGCCGGCGGCGTGGTCACGCCGGTGAACCCGCTCTTGAGAGAGCGGGAGCTGGTACACCAGCTCAGCGATTCCGGCGCGGTCGCCTTGTTCTGCATGCCCGGGATTTGCGCCATGGTGGACATGGTGAGGAACGAATTGCCAGCGCTGCGCTGCACCTTGCCCATCTTAGAGACCTGGGATATGGCGGCAGAGGTGGGTGGCGACGCCGAACCCGTGGCCATCGACCCGGAGAAGGACCTGGCTGTCCTTCCCTACTCCAGCGGCACCACCGGCCTGCCCAAGGGCGTCATGCTCACCCACCGCAACCTTTGCAGTAACGTCCGTCAGGTCCTCGCCACTGACCTGGCGAAGCCGAACGCCGTTAGCCTGGACTTCCTCCCCTTCTATCACATCTTAGGGCTCATACCAGTGATGACCGTGGGTCTGGCCAATGCCGCAGCTCAGGTCATCATCCCCGAGTTCGACGCGCACCTGGTTCTCTACCTGATCCACAAGTACAGCGTCACCGACCTGTTTGTCGTGCCGCCCGCCTTGCGCAGCCTGATCGACCTGAGGGAGCAAGGCCAGAAGTACGACACCTCCTCGCTGCGCCTCATGATCTGCGGTGCGGCTCCCCTCCCACCTCGTACCGCCGAAGCGGCCCGGCGTTTGTTTATGTGCCCCGTCATCCAGGGCTATGGCCTCACCGAGGCCAGCCCTACCACCAACGTGAACCCCCTGAGCCGACCGAAGCTCGACTCGGTGGGACCGCCCGTCAGCGACACGACGGAGAAGGTGGTGAGCACGGAGACAGGCAAAGAGCTGGCCGCCGGCGAGGCTGGCGAGTTGTTCATCCAGGGGCCCCAGGTTATGCAGGGTTATCGGAACCAGCCTGAGGCCACCGCCGAAGCTCTCACCGCCGACGGCTGGCTGCGGACTGGTGACATCTGCCGTTTCGACGAGGACGGTTACGTGTATGTGCTGGACCGCAAGAAAGACACCATAAACTACAAGGGCTTTAAGGTCGCCCCTGCCGAAGTGGAGGCTGTCCTTCGTCAGCACCCCTCCGTCATGGACGCTGCCGTCATCCCCAAGAGCGATGTCATCGCCGGGGAGGTCCCCAAGGCCTATGTGGTCGCCCGGCCGGGCCAGCGTCCCACCACTAGGGACATCATACAGTTCGTAGAGGATCGGGTGGCGCCCCACAAGCGGATCAGGGAGGTGGAGTTCGTGTGGGAGATACCCAAGACAACCACTGGGGAGATCCTGCGGCGCGAACTCATCGAGCGGGAGCGGGCTCAGAGTCGAGAGTCGACCGATTGACCTGAGCTTGGGGGATGCCTGGCGATGTCTCGCGGCGAGGACCGTGAGCGAGGCATGGATTCTCCTGGTGGCCCTGGGCGGTAAGTCGGGAAGATGGTGGAGGTTGCGGCCCGCTACTATATGACGCGGAGCAGACTCGAGCGCTGGCTGACCGAGCTGGAGCAGCCGGAGGGCGAAAGCATCGCTCTGTACGTCAGGCCGGGCCAGTTGCCCTCTTATCTAGAATCGATAGGGCGCGAGTGTGGCAACTGGCTGCACGAGATGGAGGGGCTTCCAGCTAGCCTTGCTGAGTCCGAAACAGGCCTTGTCCTATTCTGGAGCGACGAGCACAAGTACGTGCTCCTGCCGCCTTTCCCCGTAGACCAGAGCCAGTCCTTTCCAGCCTGGGATACCTCCTATCTAAAAGCGCTGCTGGACAAGAAATACCTGCTGGGGGTCGTGCTTCTGAGGCTGGGAGGGTACTCCGTCGGCGTCTTCGAGGGCGACCGGCTGCTGACGTCGAAGACGGGCACCAGGTTCGTGAAGGCCAGGCACAAGGCTGGCGGTCGGTCCCAGAAGCGCTTCGCCCGACGAAGGGAAGAGCAGGCTCGATGGCTATTCGACAAGGCCTGCTCGGTGGTGGCAACGCAGTTTGCCGCCTACGAAGAGCGACTCGACTACGTCTTTCTGGGCGGCGACAGGCTAACCCTCCACTCCTTCCTCAAGCGGTGCGAATACCTGCAGGGGCTTGCCGACAAGACGCTGGCCAGAGTTATAAGCGTGGCCAAGCCCAGGTACGAGGCCCTGCAAAACGCTCCCTCGCTGATCTGGAAGACGCGGGTGTTCGTGGTGCGGTAGGTTGGGCAAGCCAGCTTTGCCCTTGGAGGGGCTTCGACTCCCTCTGGATAGCCTTATGGCAGCGAACCCTCACCCAGAGCGATGACCCGTAGCGAGATCGGCAGAGCGCCCGAATTGAGTTGGATGGCCATGATGCGTGCTTCCTCCTCGGGAATGCCCTGAATCACGGCATCGCCGCCCGCGATCACGGACCTGACCGTGGGCGCGGAAATGATCTCCTCGTCCAGAAAGATGGCCATAGGCATGCCAATCAACCGGCCGGTGATCTGCTCGAAGAGTTGGCTGCCCTCAGAGTTGAAGTGGATAGCGAGAACCGGCTGGCCACCGGCACCCATCGTCTCCACGCTGGCGTTGGGTTTGAGGAAAGACCCCGTCAGGGCTTTCTCTTTGCTATCGCTGCCGATTCCGGTCGCTGGCACCCACATGACATTACCCGTGGGCTGGGTCTGGCCAGTAGGCACGCAGCGCCAGCCGTGCCCCTCGCTGGCTGGCATCAGGTTGGAGGGCCTGGCTTCATCGCCCGTTCCGACGAGGTCTGACGGCACGCTGAAGGACTCACCGGCGTCACTCTTGCAGACGAACGGCGAGGCCGGGTCGCTCTGGTTCTCCCGCTGTGGTTCCTTGAACTCCAGCTCGGCGGCGCGGCCGATAAGGTTGCCAGCTTCCTCAGGCGCTATGCCCGACAGCTCGAGAGCCAGTCGGTTTGTGCCTTGCCGTTGGATGTCCAACACCATGGCCCCGAACGCTTCGGCGCGCTGCTCGGTGATCCTCTCCACCTCCGCCATGGCGTCGTCAACGGCTACTCCTGGTGCCACAGAGCTGGTGTCAGCCTCCAAGATGACATAGGTCTTCGGCGGAGGTGTCTCCCCGCCACCGCAACTGCTGAGTAGCATGGGCCAGACAGCCAAGGCCAGCAGTCCAAGGGCAGCAGTACGTAGCGTGTTCATGTTGGCCTTATGCTACTCGCAGGCGTGAGGGTTGGCAAGGGGAAAAGCAGGCGACGTCTAAGAGGATGCGCTGAGCCGCTACCCGCCGAGCCCCGCGAACGCCGCCTCCGCCGCCTCGACGGTACGTTCGATGTCCTGCTCGCTGTGCGCCAGCGAGAGGAAGCCCGCCTCGAACTGCGAGGGCGCCAGGTAGACGCCGTTCGCCAGCATCGCCCGGAAGAAGCGCGCGTATTTATTACTGTCGGACCTCTTCGCTGAGGCGTGGTCGACGACCCGCTCGGCGCTGAAGAAGGTGCAGAACATGGAGCCAACGCGTGTCTGAAAGACGGCGGTTCTGGCAGCCTCGGCCGCCGCGCGGAGGCCATCCGCTAGGCGGGCCGACCTCTCCTCCAGGCGCTGGTAGACCCCGGGCTCGGCGAGCAGCTTGAGGGTCTCGATGCCGGCGGTCATGCAGAGGGGATTGCCGGAGAGGGTGCCCGCCTGATACACGGGGCCCAGGGGTGCCACCATCTCCATGATCTCCCTGCGGCCACCATAGGCTCCAACCGGCAGGCCCCCGCCGACGACCTTGCCCAGGCAGGTCAAGTCGGGCGTCACGCCGTACAGGGATTGGGCGCCACCGTAGGCCAGCCGGAAGCCGGTGATCACCTCGTCGAAGATGAGCAGCGCGCCCTCTGCCTTGGTCACCTCTCGCAGCCCTTCTAGGAAGCCGGGCTCGGGCGGTATCACGCCCATGTTGCCCGCCACGGGCTCGACGATCACGGCGGCGATCTCACCGCGATTCTCGCTGAACAGCCTGTCGACTGCTTGCAGGTCGTTGTAGGGGGCTACCAGCGTGTCCTGGGCCATGCCCTGTGGCACGCCGGCGCTGTCGGGTAGGCCAAGGGTGGTCACTCCGGAGCCCGCGCGGACGAGGAGGAAGTCGGCGTGTCCGTGGTAGCAGCCCTCGAACTTGATGATCTTGCTCCTGCCTGTGAAGGCGCGGGCCAGGCGCAGGGCGCTCATCGTGGCCTCGGTGCCCGAGCTGACGAAGCGCACCATCTCGATGGAGGGCACTGCCTCCACCACTTGTTTGGCCAGCTCGGTCTCCAGCGCGGTGGGGGCGCCGTAGCTGATCCCTCGCTCCGCGGCCTCTTTTAGAGCGCCTATCACCTGCGGATGGGCGTGCCCCAGGATCAGGGGGCCCCAGGAGAGCACGTAGTCGATGTAGCGCCGGCCGTCCGCGTCGTAGATACAGGAGCCCTCCCCCTTGGCGATGAACAGCGGCTCTCCTCCCACGGCACGGAAAGCGCGGACGGGGCTGTTGACGCCGCCGGGCATATACCTTTGGGCCTCGGCGTGAAGGCTCTGCGACCTGCTCGTCGTGACCTCTTCGGCTGGGACGAAGTACTTGGGTCGCGTCTTCTTGTACTCCTTGGTGCTGAACAGGATGACGTAGTCGTTGACACCGGTCTCCTGAGAGATCTGTTGAGCGAGGGCCCGGCAGGCATCCTTGCTTCTGGCGTGGATCATCGTGAAGAGGCTGTAAGGCCAGTCGGGGTAGGTGCGGCGCTGGTAGCAGTGGCTGACCTGGGGCAGGGAGGCGGCGAACGTCGCCAGCCTCTCGATGCTGCCGTCCGGCACCCGCCAGGCGACCATGCCATTGGCGACATAACCTGCCTCACGGTGGTGGAGGATGGCGGCGAAGCGACGCAGCCAGCCTGCGGCCTTAGCCTCTTGCAGCCAGGCGAGAACTTCCTCCTGGCTCACCCCCAGGCGATCGGCCATGCCCGCGAATGGCTCAGAGACGATTTCGATATCCTCCTGGAGTTCGCGGATGAAGGCGGCATCACGGCTGGTGGGGGCACTGGTGGGACGGCTGGCTTGAGGGCTATCGAGAGGTGCAATGTCGCCGGCAGCCTCCATATCCAGTTGCATGCCGATCTTGAAGACCCGCAGCGCTGGAAATAGGCGATAAGGATAGCCCCCTGCCTCGTCAACCAGCGCCTCGGCGGTGGCTTGCAGATCGTCTTGTGGAGCCACGGCCAGGGTGAACCAGAGGTTCCAGGTGTGGTCGCGCTGGTAGTTGTGGCTGACTCCTGGATGGCGGTTGATCGCGGCCGCTGGTCGATCGACGTCGTTCTGGGGGGCCTGCATGGCCACCAGGGTACTCTTGTAGCCCAGGGCGGTCGTGTCGAAGATGGCGCTGATCTGGCGGATGAGCCGTCCCTTGTCGGCGCTCTTCAGGCGTCGCACGCGGGCTAGCACCTCTTCCTCCGACAGCCCGAGCCTCTCCCCGATCGCTGCGAAGGGCTGCGTGGTTGGAGGGAAATCGCGCTGCAAGATGTCCAGCAGTCGGCGATCGACGGTGTCTAGCTGTTCAGCGGTCGTCTCTTTGGCCTTTGCCATCGTCAGCGTCTCCTGGGAGCGGGGAACAGTTGGGACGGCCCCGCTGATTCTTCCTGTTGCACTGGCACCGGCCACCTGGCCGCCTCCTTGGCTGCCGGTGTCCCCGGCGCAATGCCGATCTCCTCGTCGGTCAGGTAGCAGGCGGGGTCAGGAGCCAGGGAATCGCCGAAGTAGCGCTCGGCCCGCACCCGCAGGTTACCGTTGCACACGTCCAGCCACTTGCAGACCCGGCAGCGCCCCTTGAGGTGGGGCTTGCGGTCCTTCAGCACGCGCATCACTGGATCGCTGGTATCGCTCCAGATTTCGGCGAAGGGGCGCTGGCGCACGTCCCCCAGCGAGTGATGCCAGGAGAACTGGTCGACGTGGAGGTGCCCCAGCGGATCGATGCTGGAGACGGCGATCCCCGACTGGTTCCCGCCATTCCAGCGCAGCATCTGGCGGACCTCCTCCGCCCGCTGGGGCTGCTCCTTCAGCACCTGCATGTAGAGGTAGGCGCTATCGGCGTGGTTGTCCACGGTGAGGATGTCCTTCTCGATACCGCGCGCGTGGAGGTCTTGGGAGCGCTGGAAGATGTAGTCCACCACCGCCCGTGTCTGGTGGGGCTCCAGGTCGAAGCGGCGCATCTTGTCCCCTCGTCCGGCGTAGGCGAGGTGATAGACGCAGATGCGGGGGATTCTCTCCTCCTCCGCCAGGTCGAATATGCCTGGCAGCTCGTTGACATTCATTGCGTGGACTGTGAAGCGCAGGCCGACGGCGATGTCCGTATCCTGGCAGTAGCGAATGCCCTGCAAGGCCTGCTCGAAGGCCCCCTTCTTGCCGCGGATCTTGTCGTGCGTTGCTCCCACGCCGTCCAGGCTGACCCCCACGTACGATAGGCCTGCCTCCCTGATCCGCTTTGCCACCTCGGGTGTGATCAGGGTGCCGTTGGTAGAGAGGACGCAGCGAATTCCCTTGCCCGCGGCGTAGGTTGCCAACTCGAACAGATCATCCCGCAGGAGGGGCTCGCCGCCGGAGAAGAGGAGGACGGGCACCGCGAAGTCGGCCAGGTCGTCGATCAGCCGCTTGCCCTCGGCCGTGGTCATCTCTCCTGATTGGGGCTTGTCCGTGGCGTCGGCGTAGCAGTGGGCGCAGTACAGGTTGCAGCGACGGGTCAGGTTCCAGACCACGATGGGCTTCTTGTCCTGCGAGTAGTGGAGCAGGTGAGATGGCCCCTCGGACGTTAGGCGTCCGTAGCGCAGGGGGTCGCCGGGGGTGACCGTGCCGCTCAGCAGTCGGGAGACAGAGAGCATCAGCCGCTCTCCTTCAAGCGGGCCGCTTGTGGCAGAGGCGGTGGCTCGTAGACGCAGAAGGGCTCTTCGTCCAGATAGTTGCCGCTCGTGCCGTATGCTCGCGCCCGGCAGCCGCCGCAGACGCGCTTGAATTCGCAGCGGCCGCACTTGCCCTGAAGAAGCTCGGGGTCTCGCAATTCGCTGAAGACCTTCGCCCCTTCCCAGATCTCCTGCAGCGGCTGCTCCCGCACGCTCCCCGCTACCAGCGGCAGGTAGCCGCAGGGGAAGACCTCGCCCTTGTGCGAGATGAAGCAGACGCCGGTTCCAGCCAGGCATCCCTTAGTCATCGCGTAGAGGTCGCTGGCTCGCTGGCGCTTCTGGCTGGGCGGCGCTTGTCGCTTCTCCGCCGCCGTCCGCTGGCGGATGATGCGGAAGTAGTGGGGGGCGCAGGTGGCTTTCAGTTCCAGCAGGCCTTCCTGATCCCTGTCGTAGAACCAGTTGAGCACCTCCTCGTACTGCTGGGGGGAGATCATCTGCTCGTCGGCGATCTCCACGCCGCAGCCCACGGGCACTAGGAGGAAGATGTGGAGGGCATCGGCTTCCAGGGAGAGGGCCAGGTCTAGAATCTGGGGCAGTTCATCGACGTTGTGGCGGGCCACGGTGGTATTGACCTGCACGCTCATCCCCAGTGCCCGCAGGTGGCGGATGCCCTCCAGCGCTTGAGCAAAGGAGCCGGGGAGAGCGCGGAAGGCGTCGTGCGTCTCTGCGGTGGCTCCGTCCAGGCTGACCGCCACCCGCCGAATGCCCGCATCCACAATGCGTTGCGCCATTGGCGCATCGATGAGGGTGCCGTTGGTCGCCAGGGCGACGCGCAAGCCCTTGGCCACGGCGTACTCGGCGATCTCGAAGATGTCGGGTCGGATGAGAGGCTCGCCGCCTGAGAGGATAAGAATAGGATTGCAGAAGGCCACGATCTGGTCGATGAGCTGCTTCGATTCGGCGGTGGTCAGGTCCTCCGGCACCAGCTTGTCGGCCACGTCGATGCGGCGGCAGTGGATGCAGCGCAGGTTGCAGCCTGCGGTTGTCTCCCAGAAGATGAGACGGGGCAAGAATTCCGGCATTATCCTCCCTTCACTCAGCCAGCCAGCGGGCGACGTCTTTGGCGAAGTAGGTGAGGATCATGTCTGCCCCCGCCCGTTTGATAGCGGTGAGAAGCTCAAGAGTCACCCGCCTCTCGTCGATCCAGCCGCGCTGGGCTGCCGCCTTGACCATGGCGTACTCGCCGCTGACGCTGAATGCGGCCAGGGGGTGATCGAAGGCCTCGCGCACTTGGCGGATGACGTCCAGGTAGGGCAGGGCAGGCTTGACCATCACTATGTCCGCCCCTTCCTCGATGTCCAGAGCGACCTCCCTCAGAGCCTCGCGGGCGTTAGCCGGATCCATCTGATAGCCCTGACGGTCGCCGAACTGGGGGGTCGACTCAGCCGCCTCGCGGAAGGGGCCGTAGAAGGCGGAGGCGTACTTGGCGGCGTAGGAGAGGATGGCCACCTGGGTGAAGTCGGCCGCATCCAGCGCCGAGCGGATGGCGGCCACCTGGCCGTCCATCATCGCGCTGGGGGCCACCACGTCGGCGCCGGCGGCGGCGTGAGAGACAGCCACCCGCGCCAGGACCTCCAGCGTCTCGTCGTTGAGCACGCGGTCGTCCTCCACGACGCCGCAGTGGCCGTGGTCGGTATACTGGCACATGCAGACATCGGTGATCACCGCGAGCTCCGGCACAGCGCTCTTGATGGTTCGGATCGCCTGTTGGACGATGCCGTGCTGGTCGAAGTTCTCGCTGCCGATGGCGTCCTTGACGGAGGGGATGCCGAAGAGGATCACCCCTGGGATGCCCAGGCGGGCGACCTCCTCCGCCTCGGCTGGGAGAAGGTCGAGCGACCAGTGGTAGGTGCCGGGCATGGAGTCGATCTCCTCCCTGATCCCTTGGCCGTGAACGATGAACAGTGGGTAGATGAGGCTGTCAGCGGCAAGGCGAGTCTCCCGCACCAGGCGGCGCAGGTTATCGAGTCGCCGCAGGCGGCGGGGGCGGTGAAGAAGCGCAGCCGCCATCTCTTCGGCCTCCTCCGTCTCTCTGCGAAGCCGTAGCCTGTTAACGGTCTGCTCAGCGCTCATCATCTGGCTCTCTTTCAGCCACAGCGGTGACAATAGCCTCCACCAGCCCGGGGATCGTGTGCTCCTTGGCCACCACGTCCACGCGGATGCCCAGACGCTTCGCTGTCCTGGCGGTGACCGGCCCGATGCAGGCCACCAGGCAGCGTGACAATACGGTGGCGGGTGTCGGGCCTGGGAGGTTGGCTACGAGATTCCGTACCGTCGATGAGCTGGTGAAGGTGACGATATCGATCTGTCCGTCCTCAAACAGAGCTTTCAGTTCGTCCGGCGCGCCGACGGCCAGCGTTCGGTAGGCGGTGACCTCATCGACCGTTGCTCCCTTGCCTCGCAGGGCCTTTGCCAGGTGCTTCGGCGCCCGCTCGGCCCGAGGGAGAAGGATGCGTTGGCCTGCCACGTCGCCGATGCCGGTCGCGATCTCTTCCGCCAGGTAGACCTGGGGCATGTAGTCGACCCGGAGACCGTATCGCTGGAGGGCCTGGGCGGTGGCCGGGCCGATGGCGGCGATTCTCGGTCTCTCCTGAACCTCGATATCCATTCCCTTTTCGCTCATTCTGGCCAGAAGGGCGCGCACTCCGTTGGCGCTGGTGAAGACCAGCCAGTCGTAGGCGGAAAGCGTGGCGATGGCCTGGTCCAGCGGGGTCATGTCCTTGGGCGGGGCGATCTCGATGGCGGGGTACTCCAGTGGCTCCGCCCCCAGCTCCCGCAATCGCTCGGAGAGAGCGCTCGCTTGCTCCCGCGAGCGGGTGACCAGAATCCGCTTGCCGAAGAGTGGCTTTGTATCGAACCAGCGCAGCTTCTCCCGCAGAGCCACCACGTCGCCAACGACCGTCACGGCTGGTGGCTTGATGTCAGCCTCTCGCGCTTTGTTCACGATGTCGGTCAGGGTGCCGGTCACCGTCTTCTGGCGCGCTTCTGTTCCCTCCTGGACGATGGCTACCGGCGTGCGGGGGTCTCGCCCGTGCTCGATCAGCTTGGCCACGATCTTGGGCAGATTGCCGACGCCCATAAGGATGACCAGCGTGCCCACGCCCGTGGCCAGCTTCTGCCAGTCGAGGCTGGAGTCGGCCTTGGTGGGGTCCTCGTGGCCGGTGACCACGGCGAAGGAGCTGGTCTGATCACGATGGGTGACGGGTATGCCGGCGTAGGCCGGGGCGGCGATGGCGCTGGTCACTCCCGGCACTACCTCGAAGGGCACCCCCGCCTCCGCCAGGGCTTCCGCCTCCTCGCCACCGCGGCCAAAGAGGAAGGGGTCGCCTCCTTTCAGGCGCACCACGATCTTGCCGGCGAGTGCCTTTTCCACCAGGAGGGCGTTGATCGCCTCCTGAGGGAGGGTGTGCCGCTTGGGGCTCTTCCCAACGTTGATCATTTCGCATCCCTGAGGGGCCTGTCTGAGCAGGGCTGGGCTGACCAGGCGGTCGTAAACGATCACATCGGCCTTCTGGAGGCAGGCCAAGCCCTTCACCGTGATCAGCCCCGGGTCGCCAGGGCCAGCTCCCACCAGATAGACCAGACCCTTACTGCACACCTGTGACCTCGCGCAGAATCTGGGCGGCGCCCTGGCTCAGCAGCTTGTCTGCCAGACGTCGACCGATTTCCTCGGCTTGACGAGGAGAACCGCTCAGGCTGTCGCTGATCAGCCTTGTGCCGTCTGGGTCTGTCACCATGCCCTGGAGACTCAGGCGCCCATCGGATACTGTCGCATGAGCGGCGACGGGCACGGCGCAGCCACCCCCCAGGGCGGCGAGAAAGGCTCGCTCGGCTCTGACGGCTCTCTCAGTGGGGGAGTGATTCAATGGCTGGATCAGCTCTGTCACCTCTTCGTCGTTCTCCCTCACCTCGACTGCCAGGGCTCCCTGCCCCACGGCGGGCAGCATAAGCGCCAGGGGCAAATACTGGCTGATGGCCGAGGTGCGGCGCAGACGTATGAGCGCGGCCGCAGCTAGAATCAAGGCGTCATAGCCTCCGCTCTTCAGCTTCCTCAGGCGGGTGTCGGCGTTGCCCCGGACGTTCTGGATCACCAGATCGCTACGATGGGCCAGAAGCTGAGCACGCCTGCGGATGCTTCCGGTTCCAACGACGGCCCCCGCTGGCAGATCGTCCAGGGTTGGGCTGCGGCGCGAGACCAGCGCGTCCCTTGCGTCCTCACGGCGGAGGACGGCTCCTATCTTCAGGCCCGCTGCAAGTTGTGTCGGCATGTCCTTCAGGCTATGCACGGCCAGGTCGATCTCGCGAGCCAGGAGCTTCTCCTCGAGCGCCTTGACGAAAACACCCTGGCCGCCGATGGTGGCCAGGCTAGCATTGAGCTGGACATCGCCCTCGCTTCGTATTTCCCGCAGCAGCCAAGCTCTGTCTGGGTGGAAGGAAGAAAGCATCTCTCGCACTGTCTCGGCCTGTATCCTAGCTAGTCGGCTGCCGCGCGTGCCGATGAGCAGGGTGTGCCGGCTTGCCGTCAACATTTCTCCTCGACCGTCACGCTTCGCTCTGCTCGTCCTGGCTTTGCGGGTCCTCCAGGGCGAAGAGCTCCCGAATCGCCATCGCGTAGAGGCGGCCGTCCTGGCCATTGGCCCGCCCTTTGAGATTAATGATGGGAGGATGAAGTAGCTTGTTCACGATGCCCAGCGAGAGGGCTTCGACGATCGACATCTGCTGCTCGGAGAGGGGACCCAGCCTGCGCAGGGCCTTCCGCAGTTCCGCCAGGCGGATGTCCTCGGCTCGCCCCCTCAGGCTGGTGATGGTGGGCAGCACCTCCAGGGCCCTGAACCAGGCCATGAAGTCCGCCTGCTCCTTCTGGATGATTGCTCTCACCTTGGGGATCTCACGTCTGCGGCGCTCCAGGTTTGCTTCCACCACCTTCTCCAGATCGTCGATGTCGTAAAGGTAGACGTTGTCGATGCGGCCGACCTCGGGCTCCACATCACGCGGCACGGCAATGTCGACCAGCAAGAGGGGACGCTGGTGGCGCAGGGCCATGGCCTGTTCTACCGCCTGGGCGCGGATCACTGGATGGGGTGCTGCTGTGGAGCTGATGACGATGTCGGCGGAGCAGAGAGCCTGGCCGATGCGCCCGGCAGCCAGCACGCGTCCTCCGCACTGGCGAGCGATAGCCTCGGCCTTGCGCCGGGTGCGGTTGATGACGCTGATCTCACCGATGCCGCTTTCCATGAGGTTTTTCAGGGTTGACTCGCTGGTCTTTCCCGCACCCACTACCAGGGCCCGGCAGCTGCCAAGGTCTTCGAAGATCTTCTTGGCTAGCTCCACCGCCGCGTAGCTGATGGAGATGGCATCGCGGCCGATGGTGGTCTCAGTGCGGGCTCGCTTGCCCACGGTGATGCTCTTGCGAAACAACCTCGCCAGCACCGGCCCTATCGCCTTGGTGGCGCTGGCAAGACTGTAGGCTTCTCGTACCTGGCCCAGGATCTCGTTTTCCCCCACGATCATCGAGTCGATCCCTGCCGCCACGCTGAACAGGTGGCCCACCGCTGCCTCGTCTTCATAGGTGTAAAGGGGGCTTTCAAACTGGGTTGGGGGCAAGCCCTGGTGCTCGCTCAGGAAACGCAGCATATGGTCGCGCCCTCTGGCTGCATCCTCGGCCAGGGCATAGATTTCGGTGCGGTTGCAGGTGGAGAGGATGACGCCCTCTCGAAGAGCGCTATCCTGGCCAGCGCGACATTCCGCCAGGGCGGAAAGGGCCTGGCGGAGATGGCTGCCGGTGAAGGCCAGCCTCTCGCGCACCTCAACCGGGGCCGTCTTGTGGTTCAGGCCGATCGCCAGGATATTCATCGCTGGTCTCCTGAGGGGGACGGCATTTTCCGCCGCCTGCCGCCCTTTGCCTTCAGGACATGAGCGGCGAGGATGTCGTTTGCCAGCCGTTCCGCCTCTCGCCGCTTTCCCCCCTTGAGCAAGGCCAATAGTTCTGAGTCGGTCAGGGCGTACCAGAAGCGGGAGCGGGCCCGGCCCGAAAGCTCTCTGCCGACGCGGTCTCTGAGAGCTCCCGCTATCTCGAGGAAAGCGGCATATTCGCGGCCAAAGCGGGGCTCAAGTTCCTGGCGTAGGCGAGCCGAAAGGGCGGGGTCTTGCCCGCCAGTGGAGATGCTGATCGTCAGGTCGCCCCTTCGCACCACAGATGGCACGAAAAAGTTGCAGCGATGGGGATCGTCAACCACGTTGATCAGAAGGCTTCTCTCCTGGGCCTCTTGCCATACGTCTCTATTCACATCTGGGTCGCCCGTCGCCGCGATGACAACAAAGGCGCCCTCCAGGTCTCCCTGTCGGTAATCTCGAGGGCGGTGTTCGATCCGCTTCGCTTGCAGGAGCGCGCGCAGCCTTTGAGTCAGGCGAGGGCTGATCACCACTACTCGCTCCGCGCCCGCCTCCAAAAGGGACTCCAGCTTACGCTGCGCTACCTCGCCTCCTCCCACCACGATGCAGCGTCTGTCTGCCAGGCCAACCAGATTGATGGGATATGATCTCAAGAGAATTTCGTCCCTTGCGCTTGTGGGAATCGTTTGTCCTAACTTGCTACCAATACCAGCCTATCATCGCGAAAGCGGTGTTTATAGGGGGAAAGCCGGAAATTTCCTAAAAAATCTCTTGGAAATTGCTACCGAGTCTCACCAAATCTTCCATTTCGTAGCGATGGACAGCATCCGGTGGTCGCTTCGGGGGTGCTCTTCGTGGAAGCGTGCTCTAGAATGAATCGTGGGGAGATGCAGTGCCGTGCCGTATGAATTGCCGCCCATCAGGCCTCCCAGCGAGGCCTATTCTCTGCTGATAAGGGTCATGAGGGGATGTCCCTGGAATTACTGCACGTTCTGTGCGGTCTACAAGGGTTATCCCCGCAAGGACATCATCCGTTCGGTTGCTGAGGTAAAGGGCGACATAGATGAGCTAAGGGCGACCATAGACCATCTGCACCTCCAGGGACACAAGGGCGAGCCGACGACGGCGTTCCTGGCAGACTCCAACGCCATCGTGATCAAGACGGACGGCCTGGCTGAGATAGTCCGCTATTTGTATGAGGTATTCCCATCGCTGGAGCGAGTCACGTCCTACGGACGGGCGAAGACCGTTCTGAGCAAGAAGCCGGACGAACTGAGACGATTGAAAGAGGTCGGCCTCACCAGGTTGCACCTGGGCTTGGAGACTGGCGACGATGAGGTGCTGAGGCGGGTGAAGAAGGGGGCAACCGCGCAGGAGATGATAGAGGCAGGCAAGAAGGCCAAGGAAGCGGGATTTGAGCTGTCTGAGTATGTGATGCCCGGCCTGGGAGGCAAGGGCGCGTCGCGACAGCACGTGCAGGGAACGGCGAGGGTGCTGAACGCCGTCGATCCGCACTACATCAGGATGCGGTCCCTTATGCTCACCCCCGGCACGCCGTTGTGGGACGAATATACGGCAGGGAAGTTTGAACCGCTATCGCCCTACGAGATCGTGGCGGAGATCGGCGCTCTGATCGAGGGCCTGGACGTGACCTCTAGGGTCTGTTTCGATCACGTCTCCAACCCACCGATATTCAGGCAGGACTGGGAAGGGTACAAGTTCCCGGAGGAGAAGGCAGCCGTTCTCGATCTCGTGGAGCGCGCGCTCAAGTTGGCGAGACAGCAGGGGCAGGGAGCAGGGGCGTCGGCGAGAGAGTGCGATTGATGCTGGCGGCCTATGCTGTCCTGGCTGCCTCCGCCAGGAAGGCCTGCGCCCGCTCGCGAAGGCGCTCTCGCTGGGCAGGCGTCATGCGACGGTAGGAGGTCGCGACTGCCACGTTTTCCTCCACCTCCCGGGGGAAACGCATCCCTGGGATCGCCACCGACAGGTACCGATTGGATAGAGCGTAGTGGAGGAGCGTTCTGGCATTCAAGAACCTGCTATGACGAGAGGTCTTAAGCCATCCAAGCATCCCGAAGCCGCCAAGCGGCTTCATGGCGATGACGCCGATATCTCGCTCCTGCGCCAGGCGGACGAGGGCTTCTCCTGCCGTCTCGAAGGGGCTGTACTTCGTCTGAATGGTGTCGAACTCCTGGCTCTCCACTGCCCGGCGCAGAACCTCTACTGCGTGGCTGGAAATGCCTATGTAGTCCACAAGCCCGCCGTCGCGCGCCTCCTTGAGCCCCGCCAGAGCGCCGCCTTTGGCCATAACCTGCTCCCAGGCTTCCTCTCCCACGCTGTTTAGCTGGTAGATGGCCACTTTTGGCAGGCCGAGGTGGTTAAGGCTTCCCTCCAGCTCGGCCAAGGCGCCATCCCTTGAGCGCTTGAGGGTCTTGCTCGCCACGTGCACGCCGCCGTCCTGTCCCAATCTCTGGAGCGCTCTCCCGATGAGGTGCTCGCTGCCCTTGTAGCATCGCCCTGTCTCCACGAAGTTGATGCCCAAGGAGAAGGCCCTGAGCAGCGTCTCCTCGCCCTCGGGGACGTCAGCCACGCTCGCTGCCCCGAAGCCGACCTCCGTGACCAGCAGGCCGGTTCTACCCAGCCGTCTTGTGCGCAATCGGGTCATCCGCGTCTTCGTCGGCGATGGTAGCCGAAACGTTCCCATAGCTCAGGGATGGCTGATGGGAGGGCAATGAGGACAACGCGATCGCCAGGCTCCAGTGAGACGTCGCCGCGGGGGATGATAGGGGAGCCGTCGCGGACGATAGAGACGATGATGCTGTCTGCGGGCAGTTCTATGTCTCGAATGTGCTTGCCTGCCAGTGGGGAGCGCTTGGTCACCTTGAACTCCATTTCTTCGGTGCCGTAGAGCTCGACCAGGGCGGGAGTAGGGGCAGGCTGAGCAGGACGGGCGTGGGCGGCTAGCGCGCGGCCCGAGGCGTTGATAACGTCGCTGTGGCGCAAGAGGCCCAGCAACACGGAGGGGTCGTGGCGGCTGACCACCGGTAGCTGGCGCAGGCCTTGGCTACCCAGCCGCCTCACTGCCTCTTCGAGGGTTTGGTCGGGGAAAATGGTGACGGGGCTCTTGGCAGCGATGTCCTGAACTGTCAAAGCCGAGAGATCCTTGCCGAGGACGCGCTCAATATCGGAGGGCGTGAGGATGCCCACGAGCTTCCTGTCAGGGTCGAGCACGGGAAATGCTCTCGGGTGGCCATCGGCAGGAATGCCCTCCAGCAGCTCTGCTACGCTCGTATCGGCCGACACCACGTCGAAGTTGCGGGCCATAGCTTGCCCCACTGTGATCATCTGTAGCAGCGGTGCTTCCCGTCCTTCCTCAATCTGCACGCCGCGCCGCCGCAGCTTCAGGGTATAGATGGTGTCGCGTCTGATGAGCTGGGCCACTACCGTGCTCACGGCCACAGCCATCATCAGAGGGAGCATGATGCTGTAATCGCGGGTCATCTCGAAGAGGATGAGAATGGACGTAATGGGTGCGCGGGCAGCGGCGGCGAAAACTGCTGCCATCCCTACCAGGGCGTAGGCACCAGATGACGCAGTGACATCGGGGAATAGATTGTGGGCAACATCGCCATAGGCGGCGCCCAGCATGGCCCCGATGAACAGAGAAGGGGCGAAGACGCCGCCACTGCCGCCGCTGCCAATGGTGAGGGAGGTGGCCAGGATCTTCAGCCCTGCCAGAGCGATGAGAACATCCAAGCCTCTGTCGCCTGTCAGGGCGCTGGGTATGGCGTTAGCGCTCGGGCCGCTGCCGTAGCCGACGCCGAAGAGATCGACGAACCAGAGGCCGAGAAGGCCCATCCCAAGGCCGCCAATGGCCGGCTTGACCATCTCTGGCAGACGCAGGGCGTCGAAGATGTCCTCAGTCTTGTAGAGGACAGTGATAAAGGCAAGTCCGGCCAGGGCGGCGAAAAGGCCCAGGAGGGCGTACAGTGGAAATTCAAGGTTGCTCTCCAGCGCGTGGGGAGGGATAGCGAAGGCGGGGTCATTTCCCAGAAAGGCGTGGCCGACAGAATCCGCCACCACCGAGCTCAGCACGACAACGCTGAAGTTCCGCAGATTGAAGCGACGAAGGATAACCTCCAGGGCGAAAAACACGCCGGCAATAGGGGCGTTGAAGGTAGCGGAAATGCCGCCGGCGGCGCCGGCGGCCACCAGCAGGCGGATGTTCTCTTCGGAGAGCCGAAGGAGCTGGCCAAGGGTGGAGCCTACGGCTGAGCCGATCTGGACGATCGGCCCCTCGCGTCCCACAGAGCCGCCGCTGCCGATGCAAAGGGCAGAGGCGATCGATTTGATCACGGCTACGCGGGGCCGGATGCGGCCTCCCTGCGTCTCCACAGCCAGCATGACCTCGGGCACGCCGTGGCCCTTGGCTTCGCGGGCCAGGAAATAGATGATGGGTCCTACCAACAGGCCACCCAGGACAGGGAGGAGAATGACTCTTTGGTCGCCTAGCGGGCTGAGGGCGTCGCTCAGGCGGTTAAAGAAGACCCAGTCGAAGGCGGAAATGAGATGGCGGAATATTATAGCTCCGCCGCCAGCGGCTAGGCCGACCAGCAGAGCTAGTACATAGGGCAGAAGGGTTTCGTACTGGAGCGTGAGGCCTTGCAGTCGGCTCAGAATTGTGGCACGAAAATGATCCCAAGTAGTCATCGTCTCTTAGCTTGAGTCTAAGACGGACAGATGTTTGTGTCTACGCGCTCGTTGGGCAGGACGAGTGTATTCACGCTTTCGGGTAGGAAAGGCGCAGAACATCGAGCAGGAGATCGGGCCTGTCGGACATGAGACCGTCCACTCCGAGGTTGAGCAGGCGGCGCATCTCCTCGCTTTCGTCCACTGTCCATACGTGCACCTGGATGCCGAGTCGATGCGCAGCCTGGACGAGGCGACGGTCCACCACCGGAAGGGCGCCCCGGTGGGGTGGGACCTGGAGCGCGTCGTAGGGAAGGCGAAGGAAGCGCGTCAAGCCCAGACGGCTGGCCAGCCAGAACAGGCGCGCCTCCCGACTGGCGGCGGAGGTGGCCACGCGGCCGCCCGTCCGTTGCCGAAACTCCTTCAGCACTCGATCGTGGAAGGAGCCCACGAGGATGCGATCGTGGGCGTTCTGCTCCTCGATGAAGGTGACCAGGGCCTCAACCAGGGAAGGCTCCTTTTGCTTGATCTCGAGGTTGAGGCAGGTATCGGGGAAGGCCTGCGTCACTTCAGCCAGGGTGGGGACTCTGATTCCCTTTCCCCGAAAGGGGAAGCTCTGGCCTTCGTCGGGGGAGAAGCGGTAGCCGGCATCGAGCCGCTTCAGCTCGGCCAGCGTGAGGGCGTGGACAGGGCCGGAGCCATCGCTGATGCGATCCAGGGTCTCGTCGTGGATGGTGACCAAGACGCCGTCTCTGGTGGTGTGGATGTCCGTTTCTAGGTAGCGGCATCCCAACTGGACGGCTCCCTGGAAGGCGACCATCGTGTTCTCTGGCCAGAGCTTGCTGCCGCCCCGATGGGCAAAAGCCAGGGGGTGGGCTCCCTCCAGGAAGGGGCGCTTTGGTCTTCTATGGGGCTCAGTCATACTGGGGCCATCACCATTAGGTGAGCTAATCTTAGGCTCGGAAGGGCGGCTGGTTCAAGCGAGCCTGGCTTCCCTAGCGGACACGGATGCAGAGTCACCACAGGTATTGCGTTCCTGGCCGCTGTGGGGCTACTCTGTCCTTGAGGGCGAGCCCACCTGGGACGAGGCCAACATGAATGCCAAGGCGTGCCTTAAATGAGCTATTTTGAAATGGCAGAAGTGCCTCCCCTGCGAAGTCCAGTTCTGGTGATGGCCTTCGGTGGCTGGAATGATGCTGGCCAGGCGGCGACTACGGCGGTGCGCTTTCTGATCGAGGGGTGGTCGGCGCAGCGATTCGCCAGCATCGACCCCGAGGAGTTCTTCGACTTCACCAGCACGCGCCCCACGATCCGCCTTGCCCAGGACTTGCAGCGAGAGCTGGAGTGGCCCAGCACTGCCTTCTTCCACAAGGCAGACTCCGCCCTGAAGCGAGATTTCGTCCTTCTCCTTGGCACCGAGCCCCACCTGAAGTGGCGGGCATTCACGGGGGCCGTTCTTGAGGTCGCCCAGCAGTGCGGCGTAACTCAGGCGGTGAGCCTTGGCGCATTCCTTGGCGAGACGCCACACTCTCGTTCGGTGCCGTTGACCGGCTTCGCCACCGACCCAAAGTTGGCTGCGAGACTGGAGCAGTTACATATCTCCCCCACGCGCTACGAGGGGCCCACCGGCATTGTCGGCACAATGCACGATGCCTGCCGGCGGGAGGGCCTGCTGGCGGTCAGCCTGTGGGCGGCGGTGCCGCACTACTTGGGGGCGACGGAGAATCCCAAGGGGGCCGTGGCGCTCCTGCACGCCTTGGACGTGCTCTTCGATCTCGACCTGGACTTTCGCCGGATTGAGAAGGCCGTGGCCGATTTCGAGAAGGAGGTGGCTCGAGCGATCGCCAGCAATCCGGAGATCGCTGCCTACGTCCGAGAGATGGAGCGACGGTCGGACGCCCTGTCGGAGGCTGAGGCGACGGTAGGGCCGGGAGGTGCCGAGCTTCCCAGCGGTGAAGTGCTAATCGAGGAACTGGAGGAGTTTCTCAAGGACAAGCGGGAAGACGAGGAGGAAGACTAGCCTCGCCAGCCAAGGCGCGGCCGGGCGGGTCTCCAGCGCCGGGCGTCGCTGATTCTTAGTCCTCGAACGCGTATAGCGGCCCGAAGTACTCGAACCCGGGCTGTCCATCCTCCACGACAACCTTCAGCATTCTGCCGGTCTGGAGGCCGATGTGGTCGCTATCGCTGAAGGTGACGTTCACTTCGTCCAGGAGCAGGTCGCTGTGCCAGTCCTCAATGGACTCAACCGCGTCCATTAAGCCCTCTCGCGTCAGGTTGTCGCAGGTTCTGCTGAGGGCTTCCAGCGCCAGTTCACCCACCAACTGGGCATAGATGGTGAAGTTGCTGGGCGCGGGCCCGCCGTAGTCTCTCATGAGGTCATAGTGACTGGCCACTGCCGGGTCGTCCCGCATTGTCGCCAGCTTGAAGGCCTGGAAGGTGATGGCTCCCTCCAGAAGCTCGGGTGAGATGAACTGGAACATGATATCGTCTGCCGAGGTGTAGCTCATGAAGGTGTGCGGATGCCAGCCGAGGCGTTCGGCTTCCATGATGGCCTGGCCAACCTGGCCGGGACCGGTGAGATAGACGGCGACGGTGGCGCCAGAGTTCTTCATGTTAGCCACTTGCGACCTGATAGAGATGTCTGTGAGTTCGAAGCTCTGATCGGTGACCAGTTCATTCTTGTCAGGGTCGAGTCCCTGCTTGAGGCCTGCCAGCTCGTCCCATCCCTGGGGGCCATTCTCGTAGAGAGCGGCCACTTTCTCGTCGGGCAGGTTCTCGGAAATGTACTCGCCCAAGAAGATACCTTCGACGGTGTAGCTGGGGATCAGCGTGACGGTCCAGGGATGGCTCTCGGGGTCGATACCGAATTGGTGGACTCCCGACGAGAGGAAGATGTCGGGCACACCCTTCTCATTGATATAGTCCCAGGCGGCGGCTTCGGAATCGTCTCCCAGAGAGCCGACCAGGGCGAAGACCCCGTCTCGCTCTATCAGCTTGCGTGCGGCCTCAAGGCCCTGTGCTGCGTCATTGTTGTTGTCTTCCATCTTGTAGACGATCTCGCGGCCGCAGACGCCGCCCTGAGTGTCGTTGATGTAATCGAAGTAGGCTTTCGTAGCGTCGGGGATCATGCGGAAGGCGGCGCCAAAAACCCCACCAAGGATGAGATGAGCCCCCAGGATTATCTCTGTGTCCGTGATGCCTGGCGTCTCCCCTGTCGCGGTGGGAGTGCCCGTCGCCGCTGGCGTGGCGGTGTCGGTCACCGTTGCGGCTGGCGACGCGGCAGGAGTGGTGGTCGCTTCCTCTTCTTTGTCTCCGCAGCCGCTCAGTAGGGGGACTGCCACCAGGCAGACCAGGAGCAGAACGGTCAGCGGAGCGCTGAGCTTAGCTGATAGAGGCATCGTCTGCTTGGCTCTCATCCTAGCCTCTCCTCCCACCAATAAGACTACTCTTCTCCCCAGTAGGTAAATACCGGGCCAAAGTACTCCCACTCGCCCTTGCCATCCTGCACGACCACCTTCAGCAGCCTGCCGTTTCCGATGGCCGTGTGGTCATCGGGGCCGAAGGAGATGTTGATTCCGTCCAGGAGCAGGTCGCTGTGGAAGTCCGTGAGGGACTCGGTGGCGTCCATCAGGCCCTCGCGGGTCAGGTTGTCGCAGGTACTGCTGAGGATTTCGACGGCCACTTCTCCCAGCGACTGCGCATAAACGGTGAAGTTCGTGGGTGAGGGGCCACCGTACTCGTCCATGATCCGGTGGTGTTCGGCTATGGCTGGCTCATCGGTCCAGGTTGCTAGCTTGTAGGTTTGAGTGGTGATGGTGCCCTCCAGGAGCTCGGCCGAGACGAACTGAAATAACATTTCGTCGGAATTGACGTAGCTCGTGAACCACTGGGGATGCCAGCCGAGATTGTCAGCCTCCTTGACAGCCTGGGCAGTATAGCCGGGGGTGGTGTACAACACGACCACTTCGGCGCCGTCGTTCTTCATATTGGCGATCTGGGAGCGAACGGAGACGGCTGTGCTCTCATAGCTCTGTTCGGAGACGATCTCATTTTTGTCGGGGTCCAGGCTCATCTTCATGCCTTCGAGGCCGTCGTAGCCAAAGACCTGGTTCTCATACAAGACGCCCACTTTCTTGCCTGGCAGGTTTTCGGAGATGTATTCGCCGAAAAAGACTGATTCGTTCCTGTAGTCGGGAATCATCTGGATCGTCCAAGGGTGTCCCTCGGGGTCGGCGACGAACATGTGAGCCCCGGCGGAAAGCAGAAAGTCGGGCACTTCCTCCTCATTGAGGTAGTCCCAGACGCCGCCGTGGGGCACGTCGCCCAGGGAGCCAGTAATGGCGAATACCTTGTCGCGCTCCACCAGCTTGCGCACTGCTTCAGCGGCTCTGGCCGGGTCCATCTGGTTGTCTTCCAGTTTGTAGACGATCTTGCGATCGCAGACGCCTCCCTGGGTGTCGTTGATGTAATCGAAGTAGGCTTTTGTGGCCTGAGGGATCGTGGCGTAGACCGCTCCCATAGCCCCAGCGAGGGGAACATCGGCTCCCAGGATTATCTCTGTGGCCGTGATGCCCGGCGTCTCCCCCGTGGTGGTGGGAGATCCTGTCGCCTCGGCTGTGGGCGTGCCGGCAGGGGTAGGAGACTCCTCTTCTTCATCTCCGCAGCCGCCCAGCAGGGGGATCGCCACCAGGCAGGCCAGGAGCAGGGCAACCAGCCCGGTGGTGACTCTGCGTGGCAGGTGGGTGGAGTAGCCAGCTTTCATCCTAGTCCCTCCTCTCCCGCTCAGAAAGATTGCTTGCTCTTGAAGAAGGGGCGTAGAGGCTACCGAACGGCAGTAATAGCTTCTTCCAGGGACATATATAACACACAGATGTCAATAGGCCAAGCTGAAAGGCGGAGTGGTTGCAGGTGGGCGCCGGGTTGCGGAGGAGGGGCGGGCTGACAGCAAGGGAAGAATGCAGGAAGGCCTGGCTTGACCTACTACTCGTGGCAACCCTATGATTATCGACGCTGAGACCGTCGTGGTCTGGTCACATCTTGGTCGGCTGCCAGCGCGCCTGGCGGCGTTTGCGTATATAGAGAACGGAGCACTGGGGAATGCTAAACAAGGCCATCAACGGCAAGATCCTCACCGTGAATCTTAGCTCGGGTGCCATCGAGGCCGAGTCCTTGCCGGAGGAGATGTACCGCCGCTACATCGGCGGCTACGGCCTGGGTGCCCGCTTGCTCTTTGACCGCATTCCTCAGGGTGCTAAGGCGCTGGGTCCAGACAACATTCTCGGCTTCTTCCCCGGCCTCCTCACCGGCACTCCCCTGTTCGGGAATCGCTATCAGGCCGTCGCCAAGTCGCCCAAGACCGACGGCTGGGGCGACGCCAACGGCGGCGGCGATTTCGGCCCCTTCTTGAAGCATGCCGGCTGGGACGGCCTGCTGGTCAGCGGCATATCGGACAAGCCGGTCTATCTCGTCATCGAGGATGAGAAGGTCGAGGTCAAGGACGCAGGCGACCTCTGGGGCCTGGACGCCATCACCACGGAGGTCCAGCTCAAGGAGCGCCACGGCAAGAAGGCGAGCGTGGCCTGCATTGGCCAGTCGGGGGAGAATCTCTCCTACATGGCTGGCATCTGCAACGAGTATGGTCGTCTGGCCGCCCGCAGCGGACTGGGTGCTGTGATGGGCTCCAAGAAGCTCAAGGCCGTCGTAGTCCTGGCTTCCCGCAACATCCTGGCCGGCGATGACGCGAGCGTGCGCAGCTTGGTGCGCACGTCCGTAGACGAGTTCGGGCCGGTTGCCGCCTTCTTCCGCGGCTTTGGCACCACCGGCGTCACCGCCACTTCAGCCGTCACGGGCGACTCGCCGGTGAAGAACTGGGGCGGCGTTGGCACTGTTGACTTCCCGACGGCGCCACAGCTCGCTGGCAACAAGTTCAACGCCAAGATGGATAAGACCTACGGTTGCTGGCATTGCCCCCTATCTTGTGGTGCTGAGAGCAAGGAATCTGACAACCCCAAGTTTCCCTATCCGAAGGGCACTCATCGGGCGGAATATGAGACGGCCAGTGCCTTCGGCAGCTTGACTCTTAACGCCGACATCGACTCGCTGCAGTGCGTCAACCACCTCTGCAATGCCTACGGCCTGGACACCATCTCTGCCGGCGCCACCGTCGCCTTCGCCATCGAGTGCTATGAGAACGGCCTCATCAGCAGCGAGGACACAGATGGCCTGGAGCTGACCTGGGGCAACGCTGAGGCCATCGTGGAGATGGTCCATCGGATCGGCAAGCGAGAGGGCTTAGGCGACCTCTTTGCCGATGGTATTCGCAAGGCCGCCCAGAAACTGGGCCCCAAGGCAGAGCCTTTCGCCATGGAGGTGGGTGGTGAGGAGCTGCCCATGCACGAGGCCAGGCTGCAGCCGGAGTACTTCACTACCTATAAGCTGGACCCGACTCCCGCCCGCCATACTCAGTACCCGAGTGCTATTGCGCCCGACTGGGGTGTGCCGTCTGCGCCGAAGGATCGAAATGAGGCCAGCGGCCGCGCTCTGCACCACAAAGGCATCTCCGAGTTTCAGCACATCGTCAACAGCATCGGCACGTGCATGTTCATCACGTTTGCCGGCCCCGACCAGCGCATTCCCGAGTGGGTCAACGCCGTCACCGGCTGGGATACCACCCACCAGGAGCTGCTCAAGACGGGCGAACGCATCGCGAACCTGCGGATGGCCTTTCAGGTGCGAGAGGGGGACAACCCTGCCCAGCGTCGCATCCCTGGTCGGCTCATCGGCAGCCCGCCGTTGGAAGGGGGGCCGCACGCGGGTGTAAGCCTGGACGCGGAGACCATGCAGCGCGAGTTCCTGGCCGCCTGCGATTGGGAGCAGCAGACCTGCGTGCCCAGCCGAGCCAAGCTGGAGGAGATGGGTCTTCAAGACGTAGCCGACGTTCTATACAAATAGGGGAATCCATAAAGGGAGGTCGAACATGAGAGTTGGGCATGTTGTGGCGGTATCAGGCAAAACCATCGTCCTGCTTCTGGCCTGCGTGGTTCTCGCCGCCTTGGCAGTGGCCTGTGGGGGGGAGAAAGAGGAGACTTCTACCCCCGGCGGCACGCCCACAGTCGGCGCGACCGGCACGCCTGCCACCACGACGGAGGCGCCGGGTATTACGGACACAGAGATACTCCTGGGAGCGGATGTGCCCCTCACTGGGGCTATGGCTGCGGTCTTCGCCACGATCCCTCAGGCCACGGAAGCCTACTTCAACTACATCAACGACACCCAGGGAGGCGTCTGCGGTCGCAAGATCGTCTACAAAGTAGTGGACAATCAGGACGACACGGCCAAGGGCATGGAGGCGGTGCGAAAGCTGGTGGAACAAGATGAAGTGTTCGCCATCGTCGGCTCCCTAGGCGATACTCCCCATGCCGCCGTCTGGGAGTACCTGAACGAGGATGAAGTGCCCGACATCTTGTGCTCCGCGGGGTCTCACATGTTCGGCTCTGACCCCGAGGGGTACCCCTGGACCGTCCAGATGATCCCCAGCTACAGGGCTGAGGGGGAGACCTTCGGTCAGTACATCTCGGAGAACCTGCCCGGCAAGAAGGTGGCTGTCCTCTACCCGAATAACCAACAGGGCGCTGATCACCTGCAAGGGGTAAAGGATGGGCTGGACCCCGATAAGAACGAGGTCGTCTCGGAACAGAGCTACGAGGTCACGGCGGTCTCCGTCGCCTCCCAGGTCAACAACTTGGCGAACTCCGGCGCCGAGGTGATCACCACCGTTGCCACTCCCGGCTACACGGCTCAGGCCGTTAAGCAGGCCGAGCGTCTGGGCTGGGAGGCCCAGTGGTTCTTGAGCTACATCAATTCCGACCCCATAATCTTTCAGTTCGTCTCGGCCGAACTCCTGGAGGGCGCCATAACTGGCCAATCCTACAAGTTGGCAAACTGGACTGACGACCCAGCCGTAGCCGAACACTACCGGATCATGCAGGAGTACGGTGGCCCCTCGCCCACCAACTTCACTATCTATGCCCAGTCACTGGGAGAAGTGGCTGTGGAGATACTCAGCAGGACCTGTGACAACCTGACTCGCGAGGGACTGATGGACTCTCTCGAGTCCCTCCAGGACTACCACAGCGACCTGCTCCTGGACGAAGTCAACATCACCTTCAGCGACACTGACCACACGGCTATCCAAACCAGCAGGATGCTGAAGCTGGTCTTGGAGGATGGCAAGGGCGTGTGGGAATACTTCGGCCCAATACGGGAATACACGGAAAGCGAACTCCTGGAGGACTAGAGCCCAACCACAGCGTGTAGTCCGACTCGGTAGGGCGTACCTTTCCAGGATTCACTCTCCACGGATGCTGGAAGAGCAGTCTTATTGGTAGGAGGAGAGGCTAGGATGAGACGCAAGCAGATGATGACTCTATCAGCCAAAGTCAGCGCTTCGTTGGCCGTTCTGCTCCTGGCATGCCTGGTGGCAGTCCCCCTACTGGGCGGCTGCGGGGACGAAGGAGAGGAGGCTCCTACCCCTGCCGGCACGCCCACAGCCGGCGCGACCGGCACGCCTGCCACCACGACGGAGGCGCCGGGCATCACGGACACGGAGATAATCCTGGGAGCGGATAACATTCTCAGTGGCGGCATGGGGGCGGTCTACGCGACGCTCACCGATGCCACAAGGGCCTACTTCGATTACGTTAATGACACCGAGGGGGGCGTCTGCGGGCGGAAGATCGTCTACAAGGTGGAGGACAACCAGGACGACCCGGCCAGAGGTCTGGAGGCGGTGCGCAAGCTGGTGGAGCGCGACAAGGTGTTCGCCATGGTCGGCTCCCTGAGCGAAGCTGCCCATCCCGCCGTTTGGGAGTACCTGAACGAGAAGGGCGTGCCCGACCTGTGCTCTGCCGGAAGCGACATGTTCGGCGCTGACCCCCAGGGGCATCCATGGACTGTCCAGATGATCCCCAGCTACAAGAGCGAGGCCGCGGTCTTCTTCGGCCGGTACATCTCGGAGAACCTGCCCGGCAAGAAGGTGGCTGTGCTCTACCCGAATATCCAGCAGGGCTTCGACCACCTGGCAGGGGTGAAGGAGGGCCTGGACCCCGATAAGAACGAGATCGTCTCGGAGCAGACCTACGAGGTCACGGACATCTCTATCAGTTCCCAGGTGAGCAGCATGAAGAACGCCGGCGCCGAGGTGGTCACCACCATTGCCACTCCTCCCTTCACCGCTCAGGCCATTCAACAGGCCGACCGTCTGGGCTGGCATCCCGACTGGTTCTTGAGCTACATCAATTCCGACGAGATGATATTTCAGTTCGTTTCGCCCGAGCTACTGGAGGGCGCCATTAGCGACCAGGCCTTCAAGCTGGCGATCTGGACCGATGAGCCGGCCATAGTCAAACACCATGAGATCATGCGAGACTACGGCGGGCCGTCGCCCTCCAACTTCAGCCTCTATGCCCAGGCGCTGGCAGAAGTGGCGGTGGAAGCGCTCGGCAGGACCTGTGACAACCTAACGCGGGAGGGGTTCACCGATGCGCTGGAGTCCATCAAGGACTATCACAGCGACCTGTTCCTGGACGACGTGAACATCTCCTTCTCTGAAACCGACCACACGGGCCTGGAAAGCGGCCACATGCTCAGGGCTACCGTGGAGGACGGGAAGGGCAAGTGGGAGTACTTCGGCCCACTATATGAGTACCGGTAGGAGGACGCGGCCAGGCGGAAGCAGGACGGGAGGCGGGGGGTCCGGCGGCCGTGCGGCTTGGGGCCGCGCGTTTTCACTTCTTAGTTGGCAGTGACTGGCTGTGGTGACGGGAGGGCAAGGTCGTGGTGGTTCTCTGAGCGGAGTGTCTCCCAGGCCCACTGCAGCACCGCTGCCACTACCCTGGGGTCGAACTGTGAGCCAGCGTTGCGCTCGATTTCCTCTATCGCCTGGCTATGCGAGAGGGCTGGGCGGTACGGGCGATCGGAGGTCATCGCATCGTAGGCATCGGCCACCGCGAACACGCGTGCAGCAAGGGGTATGTCGTCGCCGGCAAGGCCGCGCGGGTAGCCCTTGCCGTCGAAGCGTTCGTGATGGCAGTAGACAATCTCGGCGACTTGGTCGAGGAAGGCATCCCCGCCTACTATCGAACGTCCGTAGGCTGGGTGGCGCCTCATCTGTTCCCATTCGGTGACAGACAGGGGGCCTGGCTTCGTAAGGATGTCGTCGGCCACGCCAAGTTTGCCCACGTCGTGCAGAAGAGCAGCCCACTTTAGGTGCTGCATTTCGTCATCAGACATGCCCAGTCGCTGCCCTAGCTGCATAGCGAGGTCGGCGACCCGCGCAGAGTGGCCACCGGTAATCCCGTCCCTCAGGTCGAGAGCCGAGAACATAACTTGCCAGAGGGACTCGTAGTTCTCCTCCACCTCCTGTATGTAGAGGGTGCTCTGGCGAAAGCGGGAGGTGAGGATTAGCGCTTGGCCAGCGGCAGTGAAGGCCAAGATACCCAAGAGTGCCAGGAGAGCTGCGCTGGCGGCGTAGTTCATAGGGTTCGGTTCTTGCCATATCAGGAACGTGGCTATGATGGCGCTTGTCGTGATAGCGCCGGTGATCCATAACCAGCGCAGGTGGGGGCTGGCAGAATCGAGCCGCGTTTCGATCCTCGTGGTGACGCGTCGCGTCTCTGCGGAGCGAAGCTTGCTTCCCATCGCCCGCGCCTCTTCAATGCTTGACGTAATCCCTTTACCTCCTGAGGTGTCTGGAGCCCTTCAAGGGTCTCCGATTAGCTAAGACGCGAGGGAGTGGGGCTTTGTTACCTTGCGCTGGCAGGATGATGCCGTTAGCGGTCACCTGGGTATAGAGGTTGCAGGAGTGAGCCCTTATGTCGTCCGCTGTCTTGCCGCGAGGGGCTAGCCGCGTGGTAGGTCCAGGCCGCGCGTGGCGATGATGTTCCGCTGGATCTCATTGCTGCCAGCGTAGATGGTCACGCCCATTGTCCACAGGTACTCGTATTCAATGACACCATTCAAGGCGGCTCGCTTCGATTCCTCTGCCAGTTGGCCATATAGACCCAGGAGATGCATGCCGAAGTTGGCTACTCGCTGCTGGAGCTCGGTGGTGAAGGTCTTGGCTACCGAGGACTCGTAACTGGGCATGAGGCCACGACTTGCCATCCACACGATACGATGGCTGAGGAGTTGGGCAACTTCCATCTCGATGGTCAGTTCGGCCAGCTTACCGCCGACCAGCGGGTCTTTAATAAGGGGCTGGCCATTCCGCTTGGTCTCTTTAGCGAACTCCACAAGGCGCCGGAGAATCTCACGGCTCTCGACGACATAGGAACCAATGGCGGATCGCTCGAAGGCTAGAGTGGTGAGGGCCACGTGCCAGCCCTCGTTCTCCTTGCCCACTCGGTTGCTCTTGGGCACGCGCACGTTGTCGAAGTAGACCTCGTAATAGTCGGCCTTCCCCGTCATTTGGATGATAGGATTGATGCTGACGCCAGGAGATCGCATGTCTACCAGGAGGTAGGAAATGCCGCGGTGCTTTGGTGCCTGGGGGTCTGTTCTGACCATAAGGTGTATCCAGTCGCCGTGATGACCTCTGGTGCACCAGGTCTTCTGTCCGTTGACTACGTAGTCATCGCCATCGACCACTGCGCGAGCCTGGAGGCTGGCTAGGTCAGAGCCGGCATTGGGCTCGCTGAACCCCTGGACCCAGACAACCTCACTGCGGGCTATGGGCGGCAGGAAGCGTTTCTTCTGATCTTCAGTACCGTAGGACATCAGGCACGGCCCCACCATGTACACACCCTGGCCGTCTACGACGGGCGCGTGGGCAGCGGCCATTTCCTCCTGGAACACCATTCGGTGCATGTGGCTCGCGCCCAGGCCGCCGTATTCCTTGGGCCAGGCCATGCAGAGCCATCCCTTGGCACCGAGCTTCTTCTCCAGCTCCTTGGCTGCATTCCAGTGCTCGGGATTGTCTAGATCGTAGTCGGTGAGAGCCCACTCCTTCTGAAGGAACTCTCTTACCTCTTTGCGGAATGCTTCTTCTTCTTCGCTAAACCGGAAGTCCATCGTTGCCTCCTTTGCGGACGACGGCCCGCCGTGTGCAAGCTTTTTGGCGTGCCTGTAGCATTATACCCTATGTGAAGCTAGAGTCTAGACTTGGGCGAGCGCCCCAGCGGGTTGCGCACGTTGCTCCTCTTCTAGCGCTCTGGCGGGCTTGACAGCGGCCAGGGGGAGCGATGAACATCGACCGAGGCTGGTTCTTGTAGACTGGGAGCTAAGCTTATCGTGGGGCCCGACGGCATCGGTCTGTGCTGCGAGGTGTGCCTGGGGTGTGACCGGCTCCGCTCCAGGGGCGCAGTGGGTGACGTTCAGGGCCAATTCAGGCAGTGGGGGAAACTATGAAGAGCTACACTGAATACCTGTGGTTCGATACGGGGACGCGACGCGATCTGGCGAACATCACCAGCGAGGTCGACACCATACTTCACAAGTCTGGCGTTCAGGAGGGCTTTTGCCTGGTGAGCGCGATGCACATCACCGCTGGCATCTGGGTCAACGACCACGAAGAGGGCCTGTGGCAGGACTTCTGGGAGTGGCTGGAGGGGCTTGCCCCGTATCGGAAGGACTACAAGCACCATCGCGGTGGCGAGGACAACGGCGACGCTCACCTGAAGCGGTCGTTGATCCACCATCAGGTCGTGCTGCCCGTCACCGCGGGCAAGCTTGACTTGGGGCCGTGGGAGCAGGTCTTCTACGCCGAGTTCGACGGCCAGCGCCGCAAGCGGGTAGTACTCAAGGTCATCGGCGAGTAACCACCAGAAGCTGATATAATGGGTTTACGTAGCTGCGGCCGATGAGCGTGGTCGTGGCAGGGAAGAATCAGTGATAGCCAGCTCTATCGTTTGCTCTCCCTCTCCGTCTCTCTCGCCGCGGGTTCGCCGCCTGCGGCAGGAGTTCTTTTCCTTTTGCTCGCGGGACTACTTCCGCAACGAGGTGCGCCCCTATACCAGCGGTTTGCCCTGGGATGCGGTCTGGTCGCCTCATAGCTGGACCGTCGTCCCCGAGCTGTATCCTTTCCTGGACGCCTACCAGGACAGCCTGCTGGCCGCCGCCGAGAACGTGGAGCTTCCCGCGGGCTTCTGGCGGGAACCGCTCGTCGTGCGACGGGCTCTCTTCTTCCAGACGGTTTTGGAGAGGCACCTGCCGGTCAAGATCCTGGATGGAGAGCTAATCGTTGGCTCTTACTTCAATACTGCCCTGTCCAAGACGCACACCAGGCGAGAGGGGCGGCGCTGGAAAAAGATGGTCGGGCGCTCGCTTCGGGAGGCGAGGGAGCTGAATGGCCTGGGCGTCGGCAACTGCGGCGCTGTGCCCGGCCACATCATCCCCAACTACCCGAAGGTGCTGCGGCTCGGCTTTCGAGGGATCGTGGCGGAACTGGAGGAGAAGCTTCAACGAGCGCGAGGCAGGAAGAGGAAGGACTTCCTGCGGGCCCTGATCATCTCCTGCCAGGCGGCGGCGGTCTTTGCCTCGCGCTACGCAGCCGAGGCCGAGCGGCTGGCGGCGGAGGAGCCTGATGAGAGCCGCCGTGAGGAGCTGCAGCAGATCGCCACCATCTGCCGCAAGGTGCCCTGGGAGCCGGCCCAATCCTTCCGCGAAGTGCTGCAAGCCCTGTGGTTCAGCCACATGCTGGTGATGGCAGCGGAATCGTATCCTGGGGCTGGCCTTTCTCCCGGCCGCATCGACCAGTATCTCTACCCATACTATCAGCGCGACATCGATTCGGGGCAGATGACGCGCGACGGGGCGCGGGAACTGCTTGAGTGCTACTGGATCAAGCACAACTACGCCTATGACTACCAAGGGCGAGTGGGGACCAACCAGGGGATCAGCTCCGGCTTCGGCCAGCTTGTCACTCTGGGCGGTCTGGGCCGCGAGGGCGAGGACGCCAGCAATCCTCTCACCTGGCTCATGCTGGACGTGATCGAGGACATGAACCTTCTGGAGCCAAAGCCCAACGTTCGCCTTCATCACAACACGCCCGACGACCTACTCGAGCGGGTGGTGGAGCTTATCGCTGGGGCGCAGGGCTCCCCCTTCCTTCTCAACTTCGACGAGGCTGCCATACGGGGACTCGAATGGCAAGGGTTGCCCAGGGGCGAGCTCTGGGATTACGCGCCGGTCGGTTGTCTGGAGAACACCCTGCAGGGCAACGATCGGTCAGGCACGGTGGATGTCAACCTGAACATCGCCAAGGCGGTGGAGCTGGCTCTGAACGACGGCAGGGAGATGCAGACAGGCAAGCGGCTCGGCCCAGGCACAGGCAATCCCAGGGGCTTCGCCGACTTCCTCGCCTTCTTCGCTGCCTTCAAGGCTCAGCTTAAGGCGCTCCTGGAGCGGCTGATCGACTGCAACAATGGGGCCGATGCCATCCGCGCGGCCCTGGAGCCCACGCCCTACCTGAGCGTGCTGGTGGACGGCTGCGCCGACAGCGGCCGCGATATCACCGCCGGCGGGGCGGTCCACAACTACATCACGGTCGAGGGCATCGCCCTGGCCACAGCCGTGGACTCCCTGGCGGCTGTCAAGAAGCTGGTCTACGAGGACAAGACGGTTAGCATGGACGAGCTGCTGACGGCCATCCGTGCCAACTTCGAGGGGCACGAGGCGCTGCGCCAGACGCTGGTCAACAAGGCGCCGAAGTTCGGCAACGACGACTCGTATGTGGATGAAATCGCTCGGGAGGTGTCCCAGTTCTGGACGGAGGAGGCTTTCAAGCACACCTCGCCGGCCAGCGGACGGCGCTATCGGGGAGGCTACCTCTCCTGGAACTACTGGGTTGCTTATGCTCCCTCCACGGCCGCTACCCCGGATGGGCGCAAGCGGGGCACCTTCCTATCCAACGGCGTCTGCCCGGTCAACGGCGCCGACCGCCAGGGCCCCACAGCGGTCATCAAGTCGGTGGGCCACTTGGGGCTGGAGACAGCTCCCAACGGCGGCTCACAGACCCTGAGTCTCAGCCCCTCCATGGTTCGGGACGCCGAGCATCGGGCTAAGCTGGCCGCTCTGCTGCGGGCCTATGGTCGAGTCGGCGGCACCTGCCTCCAGATCAATATGGTGGACCCCGCCACCCTGCGGGCGGCCCAGACCGATCCGGAGACCTATCGCAATCTGCTGGTGCGGGTGACCGGCTACAACGCCTATTTCGTAATGCTGGGGAAGGAGATCCAGAACGAGATCATTGCCCGTGAGGCGCATGGAGTCTAGGTCGTTGACGGGTGCGCCTTAGCGGGTCGGTGGGCCGAAGAGACGGCTGCAATCGCTAAAGGAGGAGAAATCATGCTGGATGCTGTGCTGAGTGAGGAGCAGAAGAAGCTGCGGGATGAGGTGCGGGTTTTCGTGCGCGATGATGTGCCGCGCCAGCTCATCCTGGACATGGATGCCGAGCGGGTGCACTATCCCCGCCAGTTCCTAGAAGCGGCCGCCCGCCGCCGGCTGCTGGGCCTGCGCTTCCCGGAGGAATACGGCGGCCGGGGGTTGGGTTGGGCAGACGAGGTGGTGGCCCTGGCGGAGGTGGGTATGGTAGGAGGCTCGCTGAGCTGTCTCTACTCTCTCGTCAGCATCGTCGGTGAGGCATTGCACGTCTTTGGCACGCCGGAGCAGAAGGACAGGTGGTTGCGTCCAGCCCTCGAGGGCAAGCTCACCGTGGCCGAGGCCCTCACCGAGCCGCGGGGCGGCTCCGACTTCTTCGGGGCGACGACCACAGCCCGACGCGAGGGCGATGTCTACGTGCTCAACGGCCAGAAGCGATTCATCGTGGGCGCCGAGGGGGCTGACTACTTCCTGGTGTATGCGCGCACCAACCCCGACGGCTCCTCGCGCGAAGCGCTCAGCGCCTTCATCGTCGAGAAGGGGCCCGGCGTCGAGGTTCAGCACGTCTATGGGCTGCTGGGCACGCGCGGCGGTGGCGCCGGGCGGGTGTACTTCCGGGACGTCGCCGTGCCCAGGGAGAACCTCATCGGCCGGGAGCACGGCGGGGCCGAGGTCTTCTATCAGATGATGATCCCGGAACGGATGACCAGTGCGGCAGGCGCGCTGGGTGGGGCGCAGGCTGCTCTGGAGATCGCCGCCCGCTACAGCAACCAGCGCAAGGCCTTCGGCCGGAAGATCCGCGCCTTCGAGGGGGTTAGCTTCAAGGTGGCCGACAGCATTACTCTCCTCGACGCCAGCCGGGGGCTGGTCGATCTCGTCGCCCGTTGCATCGACGCTGGCGACGAGCCGGGCCGCGCCCGCCGCCTGGTGTCCGAGGCCAAGAAGTTCGCCACCGAGGCAGGCTGGGAGATCATCAACCACGCCATGCAGATCATGGGCGGCATCGGCTACACCAACGTCTATCCCATTGAGCGACTGCTCCGCGACGCGCGGTTGACCATGATCTGGACTGGCACCAGCGAGATCATGAATCTCATCATCCAGCACGAGTACTATCGTGAACTGGGACTCCCCTGGCAGGGCCGCGACGTAGAGGCCGATGCGCCGGAGGCGGATCAACTCGAAGAAAAAGTGTACGAGTGAACTATGCCCACCGGCATCACCTTCAACGTTCAGAGGTTCAGCACCGAGGACGGGCCGGGCATCCGCACCACCGTCTTCATGAAGGGCTGCCCCCTGCGCTGCAAGTGGTGCCACAACCCGGAGGGACTCTCTCCCCAGGCGGAGCTGGTGTGGTACGACGTGCGCTGCGTCGGTGCCCGCGAGTGCCTCACGGTCTGTCCCGACGACGCCCTGGAGCTGACGCCGGAGGGGATGCGCCTGGATAGGGAGCGTTGCACAGTGTGCGGCTTGTGCGAGGAGGCCTGCCCCGCAGGCGCTCTGGAAGTGATCGGAAGGGAGTGGACAGCCGAGACGCTCTACGCCGAGGTGGCCAAGGACAGCGCCTTCTACGAGACGTCCAGCGGAGGCGTCACGGTATCGGGCGGCGAGCCCATCATGCAGGCCGAATTCGTCGAGGCCTTTCTGAGCCTTTGTCGGGAAGGGGGAATACATACTGCCCTGGACACCTGCGGCCACGCCGACTGGGGGGTCTACGAGCGGCTTCTCCCCTTCGTCGACCTCGTGCTCTACGATCTGAAGATCATGGACAGGGAGCGGCATCGGGAGGCTACCGGCGTCTATCCGGACCGCATTCTGGAGAACGCCAAGCGCATCGCCCAGAAGGGGACTCCGATATGGGTGCGCACGCCGATCGTTCCCGGCTACACCGACGATGAGGACAACATCGCCCGCCTGGCCGCCTACATCCGCGACGAACTGAGCACCGTCGAGCGCTGGGACCTGTTGGCCTACACCAACCTTGGCCAGCCCAAGTATTGTCGTCTGAGCCGGCCTTACGCTCTGGAAGACGCAGAGCTGCCGACTCGAGCCAAGATGGAGCGGCTACAGACGGTGGCCCTGCGAGGCGGAGCGGACGTCGCCGTGTGGTCGGGAGCGGTGCGGGACTAGGAAGCGTGGGGAACGAATGTGGCTGACGTCGGTCTGAGCCCAGCCATCGTCGAGGCCCTGGCGGGTGAGAGGACGCCGAAGTTCTTGGCCACCCTCAACGGCGAGGGCGTGCCCAACGTGGTGCCTATCATCTCGTTACAGGCGGCGGACGAAAGCACTGTCATCTTCGGCGAGTTCATGATGTGGAAGACGAGGCGCAATCTGGAGGTGAATCCCCGCGTGTCCGTGGCGGTAATGACGCACAGCCAGGGCTGGGTCATCAAGGGGGACTTCCTGGAGTTTCAGCGGAGCGGGCCCTACTTCGACCAGATCATGGCCACGGACACGTTCCGCTACAACGCCTATGCTGGCATCCGCAATGCTGGGGTGATTCGAGTGGGGAGCGTGGTGCGGGCCTTCGCCTTATCGCGGCTCACGGTTCTGTCTGACATGGCCCGCGCCAAGTGGTTCGCCCGCCGTGCTCGCAGACGGGGCGTCGACGGAGTCACGGTTCCTATTCAGGTGCGGCAGAAGTTCGCTCGCCTTCAGGCCGCCAAGTTCCTAGCCTATCTGGACGGCGATGGCTACCCGGACATCGTGCCGGTTCTCTCCCTCATACCGGCTGATGAGCAGACATTCGTCTTCAGCGGCGGCCCGGCGGAGTCGCCCTTGGTAGCGCTGAGCCCCGGCGCAAAGGTGGCGGCCTCGGTGCTCACCTTCGAGCCGGTGGCCTACCAGATAAAGGGCGAATTCCTGGGGACAGAGCGGAGCCTGGGGCGATTGGCCGGGGTGGTCGGCGTCCAGGAGGTATACAGCGCCTCGCCGCCGCTTCCGGGCCAGCGGATCGCTTAGAGATTGCAGAAGGCCAGCATCTCTCGGGAGCCTCGCTATACTTTTTGGGCTGTTGTGGAATCGCCCAGTTTGGCACTGTAAAGGGAAATGTCTGCCAATCTCAGCAGGTCGTCGTCGGTGGTGGCGTCATCGGGGTAGCAAGCTAGCCCAGCGCTCACGCTCAGGTCAGCCGCGGCGGGATCATTCAGTTCCTTGAGCTTGTTGGCCATGGATTTCCCTATCCGTCCGAGTATGACCTGGGCCCGATTCAGGTCGGCGTGCATGAATATGGCGGCGAACTGGTCGTCACTGTAGCGACAGGCAATGTCTGAACGGCGCATCTGTGAGCGGATGGAATCAGCAGCAAAGCGGAGTATCTTGTCGCTTGCTGCCTGCCCCTGAGCTTCGCTATAGCTCTCGAAGTTGTCGATGTCGGCGATCATCAGCACAAGGCCGTGGTCGTAGCGCTTGGCACGTTCGAGCTCCTCGCCCAGTCGCTGATGAAAGTAGGCGCGGTTATGCAGACCTGAGAGCTCGTCGGTGATCGGCCTCAGTTCTGTCTCCGCTCGCAGGATAAGGTTCTCCAATGGCGGAGCAACCTGAGCAGCAGCGGCCTGGAGGAGGTCCAGGTCTGGCGCCTGGAAGGAGGAGCCCTTCGAAAAGGTGATAAGCACCAGGCAGCCGAAGGGCCTTTCGCTGATGCCCAGAGGCGCACACACGATGCTTTGGGGTACGCTAGATTCCTCGGTGGATTGTTTGAGAAGCTCGTCACCCTGAGGGCCGAGACCTCCCGCTGCTTCAAGCTGCTCCATCGAAGAATACACCTGGGTTTCGCCTGACCTGAAAGCCTCGCCGATCAGGTTCTCGCCGGACTTGACTACCAGCTTGGACATCACCTGCTGGTCGAGACCGCGCACAGCGCGAACCTCTAGCAGGTCTCTATGCCGGTTGTGGGCCATAAGGAACCCGGCCTCCGTTCGCGGCAGGAGTTTGAAGATGGCTTTCAGCGCTCTGGCAGCCGCCTCGTCAAAGTCGATAGCTGTGGCAGCGGCGTTCGATAGGTTGAGGAAAAGGTGAAGCTGGTCTTCGCGCTGCCGCACCTCCTTGACGAGGTGACTGATCATTGTGGTATCTCGGGCTGTGCCTTCAATGGCCACCAGGTGGTCATCCTCATCGTAGGCGGGCAAGAAGCTGAATGTCAGCCATATTGTATGGCCGTCCTTATGCAGGCACTTCAGGGCTATCGGACCTTCAGGCATGTTACCGGAAAGCATGGCCTTCCATACGCTGACGAAGGACTGCCAATGGTCGGGGTGGACAAGCCGACCGACGATCTCCGGGCCGGAGGCTAGCTGCTCCAGGGTAAAGCCCGTCACCCTCTCCCAGATCGGGTTGGCGTATGTAAGGCCCTTCTGGATGTCTACGCGGAACACCAGGTCAGCGGTACGTTCCACAAGTTGGCGATATCTTTCCTCAGATCTGGTGGAGCCTGTCGCGGCCGTTTCTTTGGCGAGCAGGGCGACGATCATCCGGTCGAAGTCTCTGGCGAGGGACTCGAACTCTGGCGTCCCCGATATTTGGGGCCTTGTGGCGGTATCTCCGCTGGCAATCGCCCTGGCGCTCGCCCGGAGTGATGCCAGCGGTCGAAGGATGCTTCGCGTCAGCGTCAGCGTCGCCCAGACGCCGACGCTGAAGACGAGGCCGGCGGAACCCAGTAGGACCCAAAGCAGTAGGTCTCCGTCGCTAGCCGTCGCAGGGAGGGCGATGTCCATCTGGTGCTGCTGTTCGCTGATCAGCTCGGCGACCACCGGCCTCAGGCTGGCGATGGCGTCTTCTACCTGGGAGCGGGCCGTCGTCGCCTGGTCGTCAGCGCCGACCTCTGTGAACAGGAACGCCCCTTCGCCCTGCACCTCGATCTCCTGAGTGTGTCTAGCGATGTCGTCTAGTGCAGCCAGCGTTTGGGGGGCAGCGGGGTCGCTTTGCAGGGCTTTGGCCTCCTCGACATTCTCCTTAACCCGAGCAATTGACTCACGGAACGTATCGGCAAAGCTCCAGTCGTTGGTGACGGGGAAGGCCCGCAGGGTCTCGAGCTGGAGGGTGAATTCGGCATCGATGTCGCGCAGGGCGGCGGTTGTAAGGGAGGTTCTCTCTATGGCATCCACGTCGACTTGGCCGGCCTGATCGTCCCCAAGGCGGAAGACGGATATCAGGCAGACGCCAATGAGGAGCAACGTGAACAGTGAAAACGTGGCGATGATCCGTGCCCGCACCGATCGCAGACCAGGCATTAGTCTGCCAACCTTTCCCCAACTACAACGAACTGCCTGCCACCCTCCGCTCGCCTCATGTGGCGGTTTGGAGGCCGTATAACAACAGGTCAATATCCTTTGCTGTGCTAAATGAATTGACGCTAGTCCAGGTCAGTCCGTTACATATAGGACGACCACGGTTGAAATCATCGCGCGAGGTGCTATCATGGCAGTGGTGGGCTCGTAGCTCAGCGGCAGAGCGGCCGGCTCATAACCGGTTGGTCGCAGGTTCGAATCCTGCCGGGCCCACTATGTGTGTCCCCAGTGCAGGCCCTCCGATTGCCTATAGTGTTTCACCGTAGGTGAGATATGGAGCGTCAGACGTCTTCCGGCCGCTCGTCCTGAGCCTGTCGAAGGAAGAGCGGGGCTCATGGTTCGACAAGCTCACCATGAGCGGATCACAAGCTCACCATGAGCGGATCACAAGCTCACCATGAGCGGATCACAGGCTCACCATGAGCGGATCACAGGCTCACCATGAGCGGCCCACGGGCCCACCATTCGCTGGCTCTGGGGGCCGCCGATACGGTATCATGCTATCGGAGGCTCAAGCACGATGGCGGGTGGGGCCAGCCTGCTTCAGCAGATACGGCACTTCTTGGCCGACTATCGGCCACAGCGTTTTCTCCACGATGAAGCGATCCCGGCGGGGGTGCTTCTTCTTCTCTATGAGAAGGCGGGCGAGCTCTATATCGTCCTGACCAGGCGCACCGATGACGTGGAGCACCACAAGGGCGAGACCTCTTTCCCCGGCGGCGCGTTCGACCCCGATGACGGCGATATGCTCGCCACTGCTCTGCGGGAGACGGAGGAGGAGATCGGCGTGCGGGCGGAGGACGTGGAGGTGCTGGGCCAACTGGACGACATCGTGACTGTCACCGGCTTTCTGGTGAGTCCGTTCGTGGGGGTTCTGCGCAGGTGGCCGTATCCGTTCGTCGTGAGTGCGCGCGAGGTGGCGGAGCTCGTGGAGGTGCCTCTGCGCCACCTGATGGACGAGCGTAATCTGGAGCAAGGCGCGCGGATGTTTGGGGACCGCTGGTGGCCCATCCTGTCCTATAGGTACGGCGACCATCGCATCTGGGGGGCGACTGCTCGCATCTTCAAGGGCTTCTTCGACCATCTGAAGGAAGGGGAGTGAGGCAAGGGTGTCGAACGTGGGTGAAGGACGGCCGAGGCGAAGGCGACGGCGAGAGCGGGGGCCGACGGAGAAGGAGCTTCTGCGCAAGCTGGCGATGGTGGAGAGGTTTGTGGTGGAGTGCCAGACGTGCCAGTCGGAGAACCCGCAGCACTGGCAGTACTGCGCGGAGTGCGGGGCGCGGCTGGCGACGGCCTGCCCGGGGTGCGGCTGCCCGCTGCCGCCGGTGGGCGCTCGCTACTGCCCTCACTGCGGGATGGAGCTTCCGAGGGAGGAAGGCGAGGCGTAGGCCCAATTTGATTGTGTTCGCGAAAAGTTTTCGCGGTGGTATTTGGTGAGCGGCCCGCCAGATAGGCGGGCGTTTGATTGTTCTGGGCGCTGAGGCCGCGCGCGGCAGGCCGATTTTCATGACACGTCTAGCTTAGGCGAGGGAAGGGGCGAAGGCCAAGGGGGGAGTGGCACGGAGCGGGGCCTAGGAGCGGCGCACGCGGTGCCGCGTTTGACTGGCTGGGACATTTCGGGTATGATGGCCCCAAGACAGGGAACACATGTTCGCTCAAGGAAGATTCTGTGTGGCGAGCGGAGGAGTGAAGCCAGTGGACGAGGAGATACGCACTCAGTTGGTAATAGTGGCGGCCCAAGCGCGAGAGCTATCCGAAGCGCTGGGTAATAGCAAGGCGGAGCGATTGGAGACCAGGGATCACACTCACCACTTCTATAACAACCTGCTGACGAAAGCCCACGAGTTGCTCGGCGACTCTGCCACGAGAAAGCTCTTGCCGTCAGGTATCCACCCAGCCGGTTCCGCCCTTACGATGGCCAAGTCGGACGTAATGGCCGGAGCAGCGCAATTGGCAAGCGTCCTTGAGAAGCTACTCGGCCAGGAGTCAGGCAGGGTGGAGGAACTGGAGCGGGAGAAGCAGGCTCTCGAGGCCAAGGTGCTCGAGGCGGAGGCACGCGCGGTCACCATCAAAGACGACGAACTCCTCGACCGATGTGTCGATCTGCTGTTGAAGCCAGGCAAAGCAGACATAGCCGTCGGGGCTGCATGCACCGTATTGGAACACAGGATTCGCAAGGTGGCCGGACTTCCTAAGGGTGTGGTTGGGGTCAAGCTTGTTGAACAAGCGCTCGGCAAGAACGGCAAGCTGGTAACTAGCGACGTAGAGGCTGAGCAAGAGGGGTTTCACTTGCTCTGTCGCGGGGTCATTGGCTTCTTCAAGAACCCCACATCGCACCGCGTGATTGAGGATTACGACCTCACACGCGCACGCCAAGTGGTGGGCCTGATCGACACTCTCCTGCAGCTATTGCGTGAAGCCAAGAAGCGATCTGACTAGGGGTACGGCCACCCCACCGCCACCACGAACCGGGCGAGGGCGTTAACTAGCTGCGGATCTGCAAGTCAACCGACTTGATGGCTTCCATGGCGCCGAGGTAGAACCCAACCACCGCGGCTTCCAGTCTGGATCTTCCGTCGGGGTTCAGTTTGCGTCCAAGTCGATCTAGAAGCGTGTCTGTCAGCATGGATGCGGTAATTCCCCTATTCCAAGCCTGGTCGGTGCCTATGCGATTCGCAACATAGGCGACGGAATCTTTGTCTATGCCTGCTTTGCCCCATTTGAGGGCGAAGTCCAATCTTGACCTGGCGATGACGGCATTCGATGCCTGGCGGCTTCGTCCACCGGGTATCTCGCCAGGGGAACGTGCGATAGCTTTGCTGTAATCGGTTATAGCCTCCCAAATGTCAAGCCATCCGTTTTCCTCTAGGTAATTCTTAGTAAAGACAACCTGCGGTATAGTCCGGTCGGGTTTCAGGCGATGCTGCCACGCCAGGCCGAAGAGTTCAAGACGTAGTGTATTTGCCTCCTTCTGCAATAAGGTTTTGTCGACCGTCGCGAATGACTCATCGGCCTCCGTAACGAATTCAAGAAGGCTCTCCGACAAGGACGAACTTACGTCGGTGTCAGCGATGACTGGGCGGAAAACGTATGAATCATAGAATTTGCGGCAGAACTCTTCGACTCCTACTTTAGGTTTGCTGCTGAATAGGCCCATCTGGCTGCCTCTCCCTTCGACCAGCTTGCGCGGCCATTCTACCCGCAGGCGCTACGGTTGGCAAGGGAAGAAGCCGCCGCGTCACCACGCTGTGGCTAGGAGCGGCGCATGCGGTTGCCGAGGGTGGGTTCGAGCGCCAGATCGGCGCTCACTGGCTTCCCTCCTCCGGCTCCTGCGCGGCGTGGCGGGTGGCCCAGGCGGCCACCTTCGTCGCCAGCTCGTCGCTGCGGCGGCTCCAGTCGCTGTCCTGTAGCGATGGGAAGGACTGGGCCAGGAGGTGGTGGAGGAGGGTCGCCGTCTCGTAGGCGAGGTCGAGGAAGGTGAGGAGGCGGCGGCGCTGATAGAAGGGACCGCTGCGAAGGGTGCCCTTGCTGTCGAGGGCGCCGGAGACGGAGGCGGCGGAGGGGTGGGCGAACCGGCTGAGGTCGTGGAAGATCTGCCCCAGGGCGGGCTCCGGGTGCTCGTGCTCGCTGGCGTCCTGGGCGAGGGCGGCGGCCAGGGCCTCCCTCATGCGGGACGGGCTGGGCCAGTCGGCGCTCTCGCCTCTGAGCGCGGCGGCGTCCTGGGGGCTGGCGTTCAGCCAGGTGGCCGCGAGCCAGTACTCGTAGGCGTTTCGGGCCAGCGATAGGGCCTGCACGTAGTAGCCGTCGAGGGCGAGGTTGTGGGCGGAGCGGAGGAAGTTGGCGGCGCCTCCCACCAGGAGCAGGGTTAGCCCCTGGGCCTCGTTCGGGGACTGGACCGCCTCCAGCTCGCGGAAGCCGCGCATGAGGTGGCTGAGCAGGTCGTCGGCCAGGGACATGTCGTCGCTGTGGTACTGCCAGGCCTGGCGGTGGACGGCGCGCTCGCGGTCCTCCCAGGTCGAGCCGTGCGGCAGTTGGGCGGGCATAGGCGCTAGTCCTGGGGCTCGCTTTCGCCCCGCAGCCGGCGCAGGCGCTCGCGGATGGTGCGCTCGAAGCCCTGGTCGGAGGGGTCGTAGTAGCGGCGGCCGCGGAGCTTATCGGGGAGGAACTGCTGGGGCACGTAGTGGCCGGGGAAGTGGTGAGCGTACTTGTAGTCCTTGCCGTAGCCCTTCTCCTTCATCAGGTCGGTGACGGGGTTGCGCAGGTGGAGAGGGACGGGCTCGTTGCGGGTCTCGCGGACGTCGCGGCGGGCCTTCTCGTAGGCAGCGAGGGCGGAGTTGCTCTTGGGGGCGGAGGCCAGGTAGATGACGGCCTCGGCGAGGGGGAGGAAGCCCTCGGGCATGCCGACGAAGTGGACGGCCTGCTGGGCGGCCATCGCCACGACCAGGGCCTGGGGGTCGGCGAGGCCGACGTCCTCGGCGGCGAGGATGACCATGCGGCGGACGACGAACAGGGGGTCCTCGCCGGCCTCGAGCATGCGGGCGAGCCAGTAGAGGGCGGCATCGGGGTCGGAGCCGCGCATCGACTTGATGAAAGCAGAGATGGTGTCGTAGTGGTAATCGCCGGCCTTGTCGTAGACGGAGGTGCGGCGCTGGAGGGCCTCCTCGAAGTCGGAGAGGGTGATGGTGCGGAGGCCGCGGTCGTCGGGCTGGACGGTGGCGGCGGCCAGCTCGAGGGCGTTGAGGGCGACGCGGGCATCGCCACCGGAGGCCTGGGCGAGGCTGGCGAGGGCGTCGTCGTCCACATGCGGGCGCAGGCGGGCGAGGCCGCGCTCGTCGTCGGCCATGGCGCGGCGGAGGATGACCTCGATCTGCTCGGGCGAGAGGGGGTTGAGGGTGTAGACGCGGCAGCGGGAGAGCAGGGGGGATATGACCTCGAAGGAGGGGTTCTCGGTGGTGGCGCCGATGAGGGTGACGACGCCGTCCTCGACATAAGGTAGAATCACGTCCTGCTGGGCCTTGTTGAAGCGATGGATCTCGTCGATGAAAAGGATGGTGCGCTGGCCTAACATGCCGCGCCGGTTCTGAGCCTCATCGACGATCTGGCGGAGGTCGGCGACGCCAGCGGTGACGGCGGAGATGGGTGCGAAGTGGGACTGGGTGAGGCTGGCGACGATGCGGGCGAGGGTGGTCTTGCCGCTGCCGGGCGGCCCCCAGAAGACCATCGAGGGCACCTGGTCGGTCTCGATGCTCTTGCGCAGCATGCGGCCCTCGCCCACGATGTGCTCTTGGCCCAGGAACTCGTCGAAGTTGCGAGGGCGCATGCGGGCAGCCAGGGGGGCCTCGCGCTGGGTGCGGGCGCGGGCCTGGGCGGCGAACATATCCGAGGGTTTGCTTTTGCCCTTCTTGGCTGGCATCTCGAACAGATTATCGCATGTTGGGGCAAGGACGGCCAGTGCGAGGGGTCAGTCGCGGGGATGCTTGGCCAGGAACCCTAGCAGCGCTCGGTTGAACGCCTCCGGCTGCTCGAGGTTGAGCAGGTGGCCGGCGTCGGGGATGACCTCGATGCGGGCGGTGGCGATGTTGGCGGCCAGGATCTCGGCGATGAGGCGGAAGTCGGGCAGGTCCATCTCGCCGACCAGCACCAGCGTGGGCGCGCTGACCTCGTGCAGGCGGTCGATGACCTGCCACTGCGGCTGGGGGTACTCGGTCTCGTCGAGGTAGTCGCGGGCGGGGTAGGCCAGGACGATGCTCTTGAGGAAATCGAAGCGGTCGGGGAAGCGGCGGACGCCGTCGAACAGGGGATGCGTCAGCCAGACCTGATCGAGGGCGGTTCGCGGCCCCTCGCTGCGGGCGACGCGCACCAGCTCCTCGACGGCGTCGGCGTACTCGGGCGAGTAGTCGAAGCCGGGCACGGTGGAGTCGACGAGCACCAGGGAGGCGATGCGCTGGGGGTGATCGAGGGCGAACTGGAGGGCGATGCCGCCGCCCATGGAGAGCGCTACCAGATGGGCGGGCACGTCGACTTTCAGGTGGTCGAGGAGGTCGCGCAGGTCGAGGGAGTAGTTCTGGTAAGTGTAGCTGCTGGCAGGGGCCTCGCTCTGGCCGTGGCCGCGGACGTCGTAGCGGACGACGCGATAGCCGCCGTCGACGAGGGGCGCGACCTGGGCGTCCCACAGGCGGAGGTCGAGGGTGTGGCCGTGGATGAGCACGACCGGCGGGCCCTGGCCGGCCTCCTCGTAGAAGGTGGCGATGTCGTTAGTCGAGACGTGAGGCATGGCGATAGACCTGCATTATCGGATCGGAGGCGACAAAACGCAACCCCCGGCTCGAGCTAGCGGTCGATGATGTGATCGCGGATGGCCAGGGGCGGTCGCGGCGGCAGGCGGAGGCCCTTCTTGGGGTAGCCGAGGGCGATGAGGGCCTGCGGTTGGAAGTCGGGGGGCAGGTCGAGGGTGAGGCGGACGGCGTCGGGGCAGAAGAGGGGCGCGGAGAGCCAGTAGCTAGCGAGGCCGCGGGCGTGAGCGGCCAGCATCAGGCTTTGTATGGCAGCGCCCAGGCTCTGGACGAACATGAGCTCCTCTGCTCGCCGGCGGCGCTCGTCGGGCCAGGGGCGCTGGGCATCGCTGACGACGCCGGCCAGGATGAGGACGGGCGCGGCAGCGAGGCGGGCTCGCGAGCGGTCCAGCAGGCGGCGGATGCGCGCCTCGGGCACGCCGTCGCGCTGTAGGTCCTGGCGCCAGCGCTCGCTCATGGCGTCGGTCAGGGCAGCCCTGGCGTCGGCGGAGAGGATGACGAAGCGCCAGGGGCGGCTGTGGTGGGGGGCGGGGGCCAGGCAGGCGGCGGCGATGACCTCCTCGACGAGGGCTGGCTGCACGGGGCGCGAGGCGAACTGGCGGACGGACCGGCGGCCGGCGAGAGCGGCGTCGAGGGTCATGGGGGGCATGGCGGTGGTCATGCTAGTCCGTGGTAGTCATGATGAGCTTGCCCAAGAAGCACTCCGCTCATGGTGAGCCTATCTAGAATACTCCGCTCGTGGTGAGCCTATCTAGAATACTCCGCTCATGGTGAGCTTGTCGAACCATGAGGGTGTGTTCGCTCGTCCTTCGACAGGCTCAGGATGAGCGGATGTGGGCTCAGGATGAGGTGGGGTCACGATGAAGCGGATGTGGGGCTCAGGATGAGCGGATGTGGGCTAGGGATGCCAGGAGCTGCTGGCTGCGGCTGCCGTTCGGGTGGGCGAGAACGGCGGCGAGGTCATTCGGGCGGTCGATGTCGAGGGCAAGAGAGGGGAGGGGCAATACTGCGAGCGGGAGGCCGTGGGCCGTTGCCTCGCGCTGGTGGGCGGCCGAGCTGCGGTGGCCGAAGCGGAAGGGGATGAGGCCGGGCGGTTGTAGGGCGAGGGCGTTGGTGCCGCCGCTGCGCGAGGGGCAGAGGACAATCGACGGGTTGGCATTTATGCGGTTAAGGATAGCCTCTACGTCGGCGGCCGTGGCCAGGGGCACGTCGACGGGGAGGACGAGGAGGCCGCTGGCGCCTTGCTCGGAGAGCGCGTTCGAGGCGAAGGTGAGGGCGGCGTTCAGACCGCGGGGCTTCGGCGGCTCGCGGATGGGCTGAGCGCCCAGCTTGCGGGCGAAGGCGAGCACGTCGGCGTCGGGGCTGACGACGGCGGTGGTGGCGACGGCGGGCACGCTCGCCAGCAGGCCGACGACGTCCTCGAGCATGGCCATGACCAGGGCCTGGCGCTGGTCGTCGGAGAGGACGGGGCGGAGGCGGCTCTTGGAGTGGCGCAGGGCCTTGACCGGCACCAGGGCGGCGATCATGCTTTCTTCTTTCGTATCGCGTCCAGCACGCAGCGGGCGAGGGCGGCTTTCTCCTCCATCCCCTTCATTATCGTATCGGTGACGGCTACGTCCAAGCGCAGGGCCTCGATGCGGGCGCGGTCGGCGGCGTCGGCGACATCGATCACAAGGCAGTCGAGGAAGTCTTCGTAGAGCCAGCCGATCTGCCAGGCGCTGACCTCCATGCGCAGGCCCTCCATCATCTTGGCGGCCGGGCCCTTGATGACGGCGCCGCCGACGATGGGGCTGACGGCCACCACGCGCGCCTTGGTTTCGCGCAGGGCCTGGCGGACGCCGGGCAGGGCGAGGATGGGGCCGATGCTGACGATGGGGTTGCTGGGGGCGATGATGACGCCCTCGGCTTTGGTGATGGCGTCGATGACGCCGGGCGCAGGCTTGGCGTCCTCGATGCCGGCGAGCTTGAGGCCGCGGAAGGGGTCGGCGGCCTGGCGCTTCACAAGGTACTCCTGGAAGTCGATCAGACCGTCGGGGGTCTCGACGCGCGTGCGGAGGGGGTCGTTGGTCATGGGCAGGATGGTGACGTCGAGGGCGAAGGCGCGGGCGATCTCGGCGGTGGCTTCGGACATGGTGCGGCCCTGGCGGAGGAGGTAGGTGCGCTGGATGGAGGTGGCGAGGTCGCGGTCGCCGAGGGAGAACCAGGTTTCGTGGCCGAAGCGGGCGAGGGCGTCGAGGGCGTGGAAGGTGTCGCCGGCGAGGCCCCAGCCGGGGTCCTCGTTGACCAGAGGCAGTTTAGGCAATGGCTCGCCACCCCCGCCTGAAGGCGGGGGCATGGATGCCGTCCCGTTTACGGGGCGGTCTGGGGAGAATTCGCTCGCCAGGTGATAGATGACGATGTCGATATCGGGCGAGACGTGGAGGCCGAACATCTCGAGGTCGTCGCCGGTGTTGGAGACGATGGTGACGTCCTTCTGGGGGACGACCTGGACGAGGCCCTGGAGGAAGCGGGCGGCGCCAACGCCGCCGGAAAGTACGGTGATCATGGCCTACCGCGCTACCTCCACGATGGTCACGCCTTCGCCGCCTTCCTTGAGGGGGGGCGTCGAGAGGGATTTTACCAGCGGGTGCGTGCTTAGCGCATCCCTAATCGCCCGGCGCAGAGTGCCGGTGCCCTTGCCGTGGACGATGCGCACCTGGGGCATGCCGGCGCGGAAGGCGGCGTCCAGGTGCTGGTCGATGAGGGGCAGGGCCTCGCCCACCGACATGCCGCGCACCTCCAGCTCGAGCGGCGGCGGCTCGGAGGGCGGCAGGCTGGTGGCGACGGTGGGCACCTCCTCGGCCTTGTCGACGCTCTCGACCTCGCTGACGTTGATGCGGCCGCGGAAGGCGCCGAGGCGGACGGCGAGCTCGCCGTGCTCGTCGGGCGGGCCGAGGGCCTCGGCGGGCTGCGACAGGTCGCGCAGCCAGAGGCGGTCGCCGACGGCGATGGGCGGGAGCGGGCCCTTGCGGCGGGGTTTGCGCTTGCGGCGCACCTTCTCGACCTGCTCCTCGACGGCCTCGACCTTCTGCTTGGCGGCCGCGAGGGCTTCCTTGGCGGCGGCAGCGGCGGCCTCGCGCTCGGCGCGGGCGATCTCCTTGGCGGCGGTGCGGAGGCTGGCGCGCGTCTGCTGGAGCTCGCGCTCCATCTCCTGGCGCGTCTTCTCGATGGTGCGATCGTGCTCGGCGTCGACGGCCATCAGCTTCTCGGCCAGGCCGGCGCGTATGGCCTCGGCCTCGCGGCGGGCGATCTGCTCGGCGCGGGCGGCGTCGGCGGCCTGCTGGCGTTCGCGCTGGATCTCGGCGAGGAGGCTCTCGAGCTCCTGGCGGTCGGGCGCGATGTGCTGGCGGGCGCGCTCGAGGATATCGGCTGGCATGCCGAGGCGCTCGGCGATGGCGAGGGCGTTGCTCTGGCCGGGCAGGCCGATGGTGAGGCGATAGGTGGGGGAGAGGGTCTCCAGGTCGAACTCGACGGAGGCGTTGACGATGCCGGGCGTCATGTGGGCGAAGAGTTTGAGCTGGCCGTGGTGGGTGGTCGCGACGGTGGTGGCCTCCACGTCGAGCAGGTGGTGGAGGATGGCCTGGGCGAGCGCCGTACCCTCGCTGGGGTCGGTGCCGGCGCCGAGCTCGTCGAGCAGCACGAGGGTGTTGCGCTCGGCTTCGCTCAGGATGTGGATGATGTTGCCGACGTGGGAGCTGAAGGTGGAGAGCGACTGCTCGATGCTCTGCTCGTCGCCGATGTCGGCGTGGACGGCGGTGAACACGGGCAGACGGCTGCCCAGATCGGCGGGGATGGGCAGGCCGGCCTGGGCCATCAGGGTGAGCAGGCCGACGGTCTTGAGGGCGACCGTCTTGCCGCCGGTGTTGGGGCCGGTGATGAGAACGATGGAATAGGAGTCGCCGACCCAGATGGAGATGGGCACGACCTCACCCTTAAGCAGCGGGTGGCGGGCGTTCACCAGGCGCAGCTCGGCGGGGCCGTGGGCGAGCCAGGGCTGCTCGTCGCTGAGGTAGGGGAGCTCGTTGCAGGCCAGGGCCTCGCCCAGCTTGGCCTTGGCCAGGGCCAGGTCGAGCTCGGCGATCGTCTGCACGGTCGTCTCGATATCGGCGGCAACTTCGCCGACGCGGTCGCTGAGGGCGCGGAGGATGCGTTCGACCTCGCGCTGCTCCTCGAGCTGGAGCTCGCGCCAGGCGTTGCCCAGCTCGACGGCGTCGAGGGGCTCGAGGAAGACGGTGGCGCCGCTGCTGGAGACGTCGTGGACAATGCCGGGCAGGTTGCCGCGCATCTCGGCCTTCACGGGGATGACGTAGCGGCCGTCGCGTAGGGTGACGATGGGTTCCTGGGCCGCCTGGCGGCCCTTCTGCGAAGAGAGGATGTGCTGGAGCTTGGCGGTCAGGCGGTCGTGGGCGACGCGGGTCTGGCGGCGGAGCTCGGATAGCATGGGGCTGGCGGCGTCGACGACCTCGGAGTGGGGGTTGATGGAGCGCGAGATCTCGGCGGCCAGGGGCGAGAGGTCGGCCAGACCCTCGGCGAGGGTGGTGAGCAGGGGCAGCCCTTGGATAGCCAGGCGGTGGATGGTGTTGCGGAGGGATGCGGCCAGGCTGAGGGTGGACTGGATGTCGAGCAGCTCGGCGGGATCGAGGATGCCGGCGAGGGCGGCCTTCTGGGCCTGGGGCCGCACGTCGTGGGCGCCGCCGAGGCTGAGGTTGGGCTGCATCTCCATGAGGCGGCGGGCCTCGGCGGTGATGCGCTGGCGGTCGACGACCTCGGCGTAGTCGGTGGAGGGAAGGAGGGCGAGGGCGAGGGCGCGGCCGGCGGAGAAGGAGGTGTGGCGGGCCAGGCGGGCCAGCACCTTATCGAACTCGAGGGTGGCGAGGGTCTTAGGGTTCATTGCGCTCCCGTTGGTCGTCCTTCGACAGGCTCAGGACGAGCGGGGTGATGCAACCGGTAAAAGACCCGCTCACGGTGAGCCTACCTAGAGGGTAACTCGCTCATGGTGAGCTTGTCGAACCATGGGCCCGCATTCGCTCATCCTTCGACGGGCTCAGGATGAGCGGGGTGATGCAGCCGGTAAGAAACCGCCTCATGGTGAGCTTACCTAGAATAGTCCGCTCATGGTGAGCCTACCTAGAATAGTCCGCTCATGGTGAGCCTGTCGAACCATGAGCCCGCGATAGTCGTGTGAGGCCGTCCCAGTCGCCTCTAACTAGAGCCTCCTTCTTCCGCCTCGACCAACCCTTCATCTGTCTCTCCCGGAGGAAGGCATCCTCGCGCGAGGGGAATTCCTCATGGAAGACGAGCTGGACGGGTCGGCGAGAGAGCGTGTATCCTCTGATTTCGCCACGTTGGTGAGCGGCGAGGCGTTTCTCGAGATCGTCTGTGTGACCCACATAGTAGGAGCCGTCGGCACAGCGGAGGATGTAGACGCAGAAGCTCATGCGATCCACTGCCGTTGCTCGTCCTTCGACAGGCTGAGGACGAGCGGATAGGGAGCGGGGCTGATCATCGCACCTGTCGTCCCAGCACCACTGACGTCTCGCGCTGGCGAGCGGGGATGTCCCAGTAGGTGCGCAGGAGGGCGTCGCCGTCGGGCAGGAGGCGGAAGCCGTGCTTCTCGTAGAAGCGGATGGCCCAGGTGGCGGCGGCCCAGGTGCCCACCAGCAGGCGGTCGGTCGTGGTCAGGGCCATGACGTGGCGCATGAGGGCGCCGGCGATGCCCCGCCGCTGGCGGTCGGTGAGCACGTAGCAGTGGCGCACGAGGGTCACGTCCTTGATCGGCTCGAAGCCGACGACGCCGGTCAGACGTCCGTCCTCCTCCCAGGTGTAGAAGGTCATGCGGGCGGCCTCGCGCTCCAGCTCGTCCATGGGCATGTAGGGCTGATGGTAGCAGTCGGCGGGGATGGCCCCATCGTAGGCGGTGGCGGCGTCGTTGATGACCTCGTGTATGCGGGCGAGGTCGGCTTGATTGCAGGGTCTAATCAATGGGGGTCTCCACTAGGTGTAGCGCCTCACGGTGAAGCGAAAGAGCTCGGGCGACTCTTCGGGGGCGATGCCCGCCTTGGACTTGGCGATGGCTATCTGCTCCTCCACTGTGTCCACGCCCTCGAGGTCGGGCAGGAGGAGGCCGCGGCGAGGGCCGAGGCGGACGACGATGCCGTAGCGCTTGGGGTCGAGCTCCTCGGGGCCGGACACCGGCTCGGCGGGGGAGAGGACGTCGATGCTGTAGGACAGGTCAGCGAGCTCGTCGGGGGTCACCTCCAGAAAGCGCGGGTCGCGGGTGGCCGAGTCGATGGCGTTGCGCACTACCTCGAGGGCGAGGTTGGCCTGGGTCGGCTCGAGGGTGCCGATGCAGCCGCGCAGCTCGCCTCTCTTCTTGATGGAGACGAAGGCGCCGGCCTGCTTCAGCATCTCTTCCGAAAGCTCTTTCGGCTCGATGATGCGGCCGTCGCCGACGAAGGTCTCCACCGCCTCTTTGGCCAGGCGGACCAATGGGTGGCTGTTGGCCTCGGCGCCGGCGGTTGATAAGGCCTCCAGGCCCTCTGTGGGGCCTTCGATATCGATGGCTGCCACCAGATAGCCCACGCCGAAGGGCCCTTCGTAGGAGAGGACGCGGGGGTTGGTCTTCAGGCCGTCCAGGGCACCCATGAGGAAGCTCAGCGATGGCACTGCGTCCTCGGCTGCCTGCTGGCGGAAGGCGGGCTCCATCTCCAGGACGGTCTTGACGTCCCACTCTGCGATTGCCTTCTGGATCGTCTCGTCGAACAGGGGGCCCGCGGGGCCGTGGGCGAGGCTGTGGGAGAGGTCAGCGCTGGCAATGATGACTACTCGCTTCCCCAGGCGCTCGGTTGCCTGGGCGACGGCCTGCCCCAGGGCGAAGTGCTGGTGCGGCGAGAGGTAGGATACGCATAGGGGCAGGAGCTTGGCTTTTCCTAGGCCGGGCCGCAGGTGGTAGAGGGGAACGGTGCAGCCCCAGTCCAGGTCGTCCCACCAGTTGCCGTTGGAATCGCGGTAGCGCCAGCGCTCCAGGGGCTCGAGGGGCACGCCGGCCTGCTGGGCCTCCTCGCAGATAAGGGTGGCGGCCTCGACGTCGTTCTCGAAGGCGAACGTCACCTGGGGAGCGTCCCAGGCGTCGAGGCTGGCGTCGGCGCGGGGGCCGGTCAGGATGGCGAAGGCGTTGAGCTGCACCGGCCCGTGGGGGCTGATGAGGATGGCCGTCTCCGGCTGGTGCTGGCCGATCTCCTGCGCCACCTGCTCCAGCGCGTCGATCGTCTTCTGGGTGCCGCTCTCGCGGCCGTGGCCGATCTCGTGGACGATGATCGGCGGGTGAGGAGAGACGCAGGCGAAAACTATCGATGTCATGATTTTCCTTTGCCCCATTATATCCCTCGTCAGGGAGGGGCCAAAACCCCTGTCCAGCCGGGGTGAGCGCCCTATCGTCCCAGGGCGGCCGCTACGGCCTCGATCAGAGTCGAGTCGTCCTCGGGACGCACAGTACGGGGGTCGAGGAGGAGGAGGTCGTGCTCGATGCGGCCGATGACGGGCGGCTGGCCCAGGCGCAGACGCTGGGCGAACTCGGTCACGCTTCTGCCGGCGTGGGCAGGGATGGCCACGACTCTGGTGGGCAGACCCTCCTCCGGCAGGCTGCCGCCGCCGATCATCGAGCGGCCGTGCAGGATACGGGCGGGCGCACCGATGGCGCGCGCCCAACGGCGGGCCCTTCTCTGGATGGCTGTGAGGGGCATGGCGATCATCTGCCAGACGGGGATCTTCTCCAGCGCCTCGCCGCGCACGTAGTGGATAGCGGTGGCGGCGAGGGCGGCGACGGTGGCCTTGTCCAGGCGCAGCGCTCGCGTCAGGGGGTGGCGACGCAGGCGGTCCACGAGCTCCTCGCGGCCGACGATGACGCCGGCTTGGGGGCCGCCCAGGAGCTTGTCGCCGGAGAACAGCGTGAGGTCGGCGCCAGCGGCGACGCTCTCTTGAACTGTGGGCTCGGCGGCCAGGCCGAACTGGCTGGTATCGATCAGACAGCCGCTGCCCAGGTCGTCGAGGAGCAAGAGGTCGTGCTCGTGGGCGAGGCGCACGAGGTCTTCGAGGGGAGGCGACTCCACAAAGCCGATGATGCGGAAGTTGCTGGCGTGCACGCGCATGATGGCGGCTGTGTCATCGGTGATGGCCTGCTGATAGTCGCTGAGGTAGGTGCGATTGGTGGTTCCCACCTCCACCAGGTGGGCACCGCTCTGGTGCATCACCTCGGGGATGCGGAAGCCGCCGCCGATCTCCACCGCCTGGCCGCGGGAGATGATCACCTCTCGCTCCTTGGTGAGGGCGGTGAGGGCGAGAAGGACGGCGCCGGCGTTGTTGTTGACCGCCACGGCTGCCTGAGCGCCGCTGAGCTGGCGCAGGATGGGCTCCAGGTGCACCAGACGATGGCCTCGCTCGCCCTCCGTCAGGTCGAACTCCAGGTTGCTGTAGCCCTGCGATACAGCCTCCATGGCAGCGATGGCCTGCTGCGGCAGGGGGGCGCGTCCCAGGTTGGTGTGAATGATGACGCCGGTGGCGTTGATCACCGGTCGCAGGGTGGATTGGAGGAGAAGCTCGGCACGGGCTAAGACCGACTCCAGCAGCGCCTCGGTCGGCGGACATTCGTGGCCGGCGGCGATGGCACGGCGGGCCTCTTGCAGTTGCTGGCGGATGAGCTCGGCCACGGTGTCGCTGGCCATCCGCGAGGCGAGAGGGCGGATGCGCCTGTGGGCGAGCAGGCGGCTGACGCTAGGCAGGCTGCGGAAAGGACTAGTCACGGCAACCTCGAATAGAATCCGGAAGGTGCTCCCATTCTATCATATCGTGTGATTTCTCTTGACCGTTGTGTACTGCTCACCTATCATGGGCTCAAAGCTAGAATTGAAGGTTCGAAGTTAGATTTGGAGGTCTCTGATGAACCTACGTATTCCTGGTCCTACGCCTGTTCCACCCGAGGTACTGGAGGCGGGCGCTCGTCCCATGATCAACCATCGTGGGCGGGAGTTCGCCGGTATTCTCGACCGGGTGACCAATCGTCTCAAGGAGTTCTTCCTGACCAAGAACGACCTGTTCATCCTCACCACCTCTGGCACTGGCGCTCTGGAGGCGGCGATCGTTAACACGCTCTCCCCAGGGGATCGCGTGCTGGCGATCTCGATCGGTGCTTTCGGCGACCGCTTTGCGAAGATTGCCAAGATCTACGGTGCCGATGTGGTCCCTCTCGATTACGAGTGGGGCAAGGCCGCTGACCCCGAGGACGTACGGCGCGCTCTGTCCAGCGACCCCGCCATCAAGGCGGTGCTGGTGACGCACAACGAGACATCGACTGGCGTCACCAACCCGCTGGCGGAGATCGCGGGCGTGGTGCGGGAGTTCGATAAGCTGGTGCTGGTGGATGCCGTGAGCAGCCTGAGCGCGATTCCGGTGCGCACGGACGAGTGGGGATTGGACTTTGTCGTCACCGGCTCTCAGAAGGGCTGGATGGTGCCGCCTGCGCTGGCACCGGTCGCGGTGAGCGATCGTGCCTGGGAGGCGAACGCCAAGGCCACGATGCCCCGCTTCTACTTCGACGTTGGTATGGCCAAGGACTACCTTAGCCGCGGCCAGACGCCCTGGACGCCGGCCGTCTCTGTGTTCTACGGCCTCGAGTTGGCCCTGGAGATGATGGCGAAGGAAGGTTTGGAGAACATCTTCGCTAGGCATCACCGCATAGCCCAGATCGTGCGGGACGGCGTGAAGGCGCTGGGGTTGGAGATGTTCGCCGATGAGCGCTTTGCCTCCGACACGATATCCGCCATCAAGGTGCCCGAGGGCGTGGACGGGAAGGCCCTTCAGAAGCTCTGCGAGGACGAGTACGACCTGATAATCGCTGGCGGGCAGGCCAAACTGGCCGGCAAGATTATCCGCATCGGCCACCTGGGGTTCGTGTCGGAGGAGGACGTACGGTCGGCTCTGGACGTGTTGGCGAAGGCCCTACCGCGACTGGGATTCGCCGTTCCGGCCGGTGGCTCGAGAGGGTAGACGCTTGGTGGCCGCAAAGGTTCTGGTCTGTGACCCGATAGCTGAGGACGGCGTCAAGACGCTGGAGGAGTCCGGCGCGCAGGTGGACGTGCGTCTCGGTATGTCGCCCGAGGAACTGATCTCTGCCATCGGCGAGTACGATGCCGTCGTTGTCCGCAGCGAGACGAAGATACCAGCGGATGCTATCGCAGCGGCCAAGAAGCTTCAGATCATCGGGCGGGCCGGGATCGGCGTGGACAACATCGATGTGGATGCCGCCACGCAGCGGGGCGTCCTGGTGGTTAACGCTCCCACCGGCAACATCATCTCGGCGGTTGAGCATACGATCGCCCTGATGCTGGCTCTGGCGCGCAACATCCCCCAGGCCAACGCCACTCTCAGGGGTGGCAAGTGGGATCGCAAGCGCTTCATGGGGGTAGAGCTGCGAGGCAAGACGCTGGGGATCATTGGTGTCGGTCAGGTAGGCTCGGAGGTAGCGCGGCGAGCGCGGGGGTTGGAGATGCAGGTCGTGGGCCATGACCCCTTCCTGTCGGAAGAGCGGGCGCGCGTTCTGGGAGTGAAGATGGTCTCGCTGGAGGATCTGCTTCGCGAATCGGACTTCGTTGGCGTTCACACAACCCTCAGCGAGGGGACGCGGGGCCTCATTGGTGCCGAGCAGTTGGCCATGATGAAGCCCAGCGCGCGCATCATCAACACCGCCCGCGGCGGCATCATCGATGAAGAGGCGCTCTACGAGGCGGTTGAAGAGGGCCGCATCGCTGGGGCGGCGGTCGATGTTTTCAGCAAAGAGCCAGCGGTGGGCAACAAGCTCACGGAGAGCGATCGCATCGTGGTGACCCCGCACCTGGGGGCATCTACCGCTGAGGCCCAGGAGCGGGTGGCTGTGGATGTGGCAAAGGAGATCATCGCCCACCTCAAGGGCGAGCCCGTGCGCTACGCTGTCAATGCTCCTCTCATCCCGCCGGAGACGCTCTCGTTCCTGGCGCCGTATACCGACGTGGCGGTGAAGACAGGGCTGCTTGCCCAGCAGTTGTGCGAAGGGCAACTAAAGGACGTTCAGATAGAGTACGCGGGGGAGATCGGCCAGCACGACGTGACGCTCCTGAAGGTGGCGGTTATCCGGGGATTGCTGTCGTCCATCAGCGAGGAACCGGTGAATATCGTCAACGCCGAGCTCGTCGCTCAGAGGCGAGGCTTGAGCATCGTCGAGCGTAAGGGCCCCTCGCACGAGATGTACAGCAACCTGGTGAGCGTGCGGGTCACTACCAGCGCCGGCGAGACTACCGTCTCGACCACGCTGGCGCACGACGGCGCGCACGTCGTCCTGGTGAATGACTACTGGGTGGACATACCGCCGAGCGAGGGCTATCTGCTGGTCTGCGAGAACCAGGACCAGCCGGGGATGATCGGTGCTTTAGGTACGCTGCTGGGCGACTTCAATGTGAACGTCAGCTTCATGAACGTGGGCCGCCACGAGCGGCGTGGCTCGGCGCTCATGGTGTTGGCGCTGGACGAGGCGCTGACGGGCGAGCAGATCAAGAAGGTTCAGGAGATATCCGGTGTCTTCTCGGCGCGGCTGGTGCGGCTGTAGCTAGTCGTCCAGGCGGTTGATGACCAGGCCTGTGGCCAGCTTGGGGTAGAAGAAGGTTGTCTTGGGCGGCATGCGCTGGCCAGCGTCGGCGACGGTCAGCATCCTGTCGACGGGTACAGGGTTGAGGAGGAAGGCAGCGGAGTAGCGGCCCGCCTGTACCTCTTGCCAGGCTTTGTCGGCGTCCGGCGTTATGGCGACGGAGCCTCCTTCCTCGATGCGTTTGGGTTCTACCCCGAGGCTCGTTCTCAGGAGAGCGAATTCAAGGACGGCGACGTCCAGGGTGCGCCACTGGCTGGGGCATTCGGGGCAGGAGCGGGCAACCAGACCATCGGAGTCTTCTGTGGTCAGCAGGAAGAGCCGCTCGTCTGGCCAGCACAGGCCGATGGCGCTCGCTGACTTGCCACGCTCGGCCATCAGCTCCAGCAGTCGATGTGGCGCGGGCTCGTCGTGGCCCTGCGTGGGCGTTACCTCCTCCACCGTCAGGTATTGCCGCAGACGTTCCAATACGCTGTCGTCAACCTGAGGCAACTGCACCAGGCGGTGGATGGGCAGGATCAGCAGGCCCGGGTCCTCGGCGGCGGTGAGGCCGGCTAGGAAGAAGTTCTCCGCCTCGTGGCCCGTCCAGGAGGGGGCGGCCGCCCGCCGCTCGTCGCGATAGGCCAGGGCCGTCTCGTAGCGGTGGTGGCCATCGGCGATGTAGAGGGTAGCGGGCGCAAGCTGTTGTTCCAGCCATCGCTGCAGTTTCTCTTCGCTGAGCGGCCAGAGGGTGTGCCTTTCATTGGTGGCCTCGGCGACCGCCGCGGGGCTTCGGCCGCTTGTGGCGTTCTGCAAGGCGCTGCTGATGGCCCCCTGCGGATCGCGGTAGAGGGCGAAGATGGGGCTGGTGTTGGCACGACAAGCCCTCAGGAGGCGGAGGCGGTCCTCCTTGGGGCGAGACATAGTGTGCTCGTGGGGGCGGATGGTTCCCTTGGCCCAGTCCTCCAGGCCAACTCGCGTGAGCAGGGTGCGGCGGCGATAGCGCGCTCCGGCGTGCTCGAACTCCTGGTCGTAGACGTAGAATGCCGGTCTGTCATCCTGCACGAGGACGCCGGAGTCTAACCACTGGGCCAGGGTAACCGCGGCCCGCGTGTAGGAGTTGTTCTGCTCGCTGTCGTCGGCATGGGCTTCGCCGTACTCGATGCGTACGATGTTATGCGGGCTCCTGGCGTGGAGGGCTCGCTGCTCAGCAGGGGAGATGATATCGTAGGGGGGCGCGATCACTCTGGCCAGGTCATCGACCTGGCCAGGGTTGTAACGAAGGCCGCGAAATGGGCGTATCTCTGTCAAGGGAACTCCTGGGCAGATGATAGCGTAATCCCTGGGCTTGGGTAAAGGGTCGACGGCCGTTGATCGTGCGAGTCTTGGGCCGCTAGAATGGCCCTGCCTCGGCCTGCGGCGGGCCAGCCTGGGGCTGATGCCGACAGGCGGGCGCAAGACAGCAAGAGATGCTTCGATCAGGGGGCTCAGCGTGCGCTATCGGTGTACTTTCTGCCAAATCGCTTCCCACGAGGCGGAGGCGGAGATCCTGTACGAGGACGACGAGGTGATGGTGATTCGCAATCTCTTGCATTGGGCGCCGGTGATGCTCTTGGTCGTCCCCAAGCGGCACGTCACTCAAGAGGAGCTGTGGCGGAACATGGGCCGGGTAGGGGAGATCGCCGTGCGTATGGGGCAGGAGCACTGCCCGGGCGGCTTCCGCTTGGTCTCTAACTTCGGCGTCGACGCGATGCAGAGCCAGCAGCACGGCCACGTGCACATCCTGGGGGGCACGTTCCTGGGAGAGTACGGCTAGGGATCGATTATATCGATCTCGGCCAGAGCGCTCTTCTGAGCCTCGAACAGGCGGCGGATGCCTGTCTCAGCCAGGTTCAGCAGCTCGTTCATGGCCTGGCGGCTGAAGGGATGACTCTCGCCTGTGCCCTGCACTTCCACCAATTCGCCGTCGGCGGTCATCACCGCGTTGAAGTCGACCTCCGCGCGGGCGTCCTCATCGTAGCAGAGGTCGAGCATCGGCACGCCGTCGACCACGCCGGCGCTGGTTGCGGCTACGGGGCAGCGCAGGGGCATGGAAGCGATGTCTTCGCGCTGGAGCAGCAGCTCGCAGGCCTGGCGCAGGGCGACGTAGGCGCCGGTGATCGCAGCGGTGCGGGTGCCGCCGTCGGCCTGGATGACGTCGCAGTCGACTGTGAGGGTGCGCTCGCCGAGGAGGTCGAGCTTGGTGACGGCGCGCAGGGAGCGGCCGATGATCCGCTGGACCTCGTGGGTGCGGGCGCCGACACGGCCGAGGGCGGCCTCGCGGGGGCTGCGGGTATTGGTGGAGCGAGGGAGCATGCCGTACTCGGCGGTGACCCAGCCGGAGCCGGAGCCGCGGAGGAAGGGCGGGAGCCTGTTCTCGACGCTGACGGCGCAGAGGACGATGGTCTGTCCCATCTCGATGAGGGCTGAGCCCTCGGCGTGGGCTAGGTAGTTGGGGGTGATGCGCACCTGGCGCATGTGGTCGGGCTGGCGGCCATCGGGGCGCAGGGATGTCATAGCGATATCACCAGGGGGAAGTATAGCACGAAGCGAGGCCCTGGAGGGTGGGGGTCACTACTTCTGCTGGGCGTGCAACGCCAGGCTCGCCGAAGCGTCTATTTCTTGTGAGAGAGAAACGATGGGCAGGGTTCAACTGCTTGCGGTAGTTGTCTTAGCGCTGGCTCTTGCCGCCTGTGGCGAACAGGCGGGCAGTCAGGAGGCGAGCACTCCGGACGCTTTCTCTTCTTCCGTCACGCCGATGACGCCAACTCAGGCATCGCAGGGTGACGGTGAATGCGACCGCCGCTCCTATCCCGACGTTTGCATTCCACCATCCCCTCCGGACTTGGACTGTGGCGATATTATATACAGAAGATTCAAAGTCCTACCGCCCGACCCTCACGGGTTCGACGGCGATAACGATGGGATCGGGTGCGAGAGTTAGAGAAGAGCGCGGGGCT
>CAZEJO010000002.1:0-16143 GCA_964512285.1 uncultured Dehalococcoidia bacterium
ACCCCTCCCCCTGCTCCGTGCCCTCACCCACCTCTGCCAGCCCCTTGACCGCCCTCAGCCCCAGCTCGAACAGCCGCCGCGTGAGGGACAGCTCGCGTTCCGGCAGGAGCGTGGTCAGCTTCTGCTCCAGAAAGTCCAGCCCGCAGGTAAACACCTCGGAGAGGTGGTCCAGAGCCAGATGCGCCTCGTTCTCGCCGAATAGCTGCGGCGGCGCCATCTGCAGACCCGCCATCTCGTATCTCGCCATCTGGTAGAACGGCGCCCAGAACCTGGCCACAAACAGGGCCTTGACTACGCACTCCCGATCGATGTTGGGCGGTATGTGATCCAGCACCTTCCGCAGCTCCGCCCGGAACTTCCGGTCGTCGATCATGATGTCCTTCGGGTACTCCCCGATAGTCGACAGGAATATCACCTCGGCGTTTAGCTCCAGCGCTTCCTGGGCGGCGAGGATGGCCTCCGGAAATCTCCTCCTCCGATGCTGACGCCACGCGTCGTCAGCCCGCAGCAGCACGCCAGCCTCGAAATCGGCCGCGAAGCGCAGGAGATCCAGCGCCTCCGTCAGGTCCTTCTCACCTTCCAGCCCCAGCTTCGACAGCCCTTCTGCCAGCTCCTTCGCAGCCTGCGCCACCTCCGCCTGAACCGTCTCGGCCATGGGCAACAGCAGTTGGACATCCTTGCAGAACGAGACCGAGACATCGTAGCCGCCCTCAGCCCGAGCGCTCAGCACCAGGTCGAAAGTCGGAAGCCTCTCCTCGGCCTTCACTTCCCTACACCTTCTCGTGCGGCGTGCGGGCCACCTGCGTGCCGTCGGCCAGCTCGACCACCGCGTAGTCGCCGAACATGCTCGGCGCTTCCTTCTGCATGATCCGCAGTATCTGCAGCGCCACCTTCCGTATCTCCACATCCGCCCACTCGCTGCCCCGCATCTCGATGAAGTGGCGCAGCGCGCGGCCGTTGGCCGTCACGAAGATCATCGTCTCGGTCGCGTTGGGCAGCACGCTGCGAGCCGCCTGGCGCGCCAGCTTGCGCCGCTGGGTGCGGTCGGGCACGTCCTTGTACTTGGCCGCCAACCCCTCCACCAGCTCCACATACGCCTCGTGGGAGGCCTTGACCGCCCGTAGCCAGCGTGCGTGCAGCGCCTCGTCCTCGGCGATGACGTCCGGCTCGATGAAGTTGGCCGTCGATTCGTCCACGTAGCGCTGCGAGAGCTGACTGTACGCGAAGCCCGCCCGGTGGCGCACCAGCTCGTGGGTGAAGGAGCGCGACACACCGGCGATAATGAAGTTCCAGACGGCGTGCTCCAGGACGCTGCCGTGCTTAGACTCGACGATGTTGTCCAGGTACTGACGGTTGTCCTTGCGCCCCTTGCCGTAGGACAGATAGCAGAGGCGGCCGGCGGCCTCGGCCAGCATCTCCGCCCCCACCTCCGTGTCCGTCTGCCAGGCCATGCCGTAATCGGACAGGAAGCTATCGATGGCAGCCTCATCGACAGACTGCCGCCCTACCAGATAGACCTTGGGCTCGCGGATAATGTTCACGGCCCGCCTCCCGCCGCTGGACCGCCGTCATGGGCAGGCCCATTATAGCCTCTACCCTCTGAAGCGTAAAGAGATTATACGATTGTTCCCCTACACATTTACAGCCCCTTGCCCTCGCCTGTACAATGAATCCAGCCATGTCTCCCTACGCCGTCGGCATCGATATCCTCGAACTGGAGCGCGTCGCCGCCGCCCTGCAACGCCACGGCCAACGCTTCATCGACCGCGTCTACACCCCCATCGAGGCCGCCATCTGCCGCGGCCGCCCGCCCGAGCTGGCCGCTCGCTTCGCCGCCAAGGAGGCGGTGATGAAGGCTCTGGGCACCGGCGCTCGCGGCGTCGCCTGGCGCGAGATCGAGGTGCTGCTCAATCGCCGCGGCAAGCCGCTGGTCTACCTGCACGGCCACGCCCGCGAGCGAGCGAAGGAGATCGGCCTGGATGGGCTGGACCTGAGCATGTCCCACTCACGCCAGTACGCCGTCGCCTTCGTGGTGGCCAGCGCCGACTCGCACCACGCCGAGAGCGACCGCGACGGCTGGCGAGAAAAGCTTATCGATATCCTCAAGGAGCGAGGACTACTATGAAGCTGGTAACTGTCGAGCAGATGAGGCATCTAGATCGCAACGCAGGCGTACCCGTGCCCCAGCTCATGGAGAACGCCGGCCTGGCGGTCGCTCAGGAGGCCCGGCTGCTCCTGGGCGAGGTGGCTGAGCGCGCCGTCCTGGTGCTGGTTGGCCCCGGCAACAACGGCGGCGACGGCCTGGTGGCCGCCCGCCACCTGCACGACTGGGGCAGCAAGGTGGACGTCCATATGCTCAAGCCCCGTGACGCCTCCCAAGACGACGTCTACCGCCAGGTGGTGGAGCGCGACATCCCCGTGAAGATCGCCGCAGAAGACAAGGGCTTCCAAGCCCTCGATGAGATGCTCTCGCGGGCGGATGTGGTCATCGATAGCCTGCTCGGCACCGGCCGCATGCGGCCCATCGACGGCGAGCTTGCCGAGATCTTGAAGCGCCTGGCCGCCGCCCGCCAGAGACCCCTTCCTCCCCACATCCTGGCGCTGGACGTGCCCAGCGGCATCGACGCCGATACCGGCGCCGTCGACCCCCTCTGCGTCCCCGCCGAGGTGACGGTGACCATGGGCCACAGCAAGATTGGCCTGCACGCCTTGCCCGCCGCCCAGTACTGCGGCCGCATCGAGGTGGTGGACATCGGCATACCACCGGCCCTGAGCGAGAACCTGCCCTACGAGCTAATGACCACCGCCTGGGCGCGCCCCCTGCTCCCGCCAAGGCCGCTGGAGGCCAACAAGGGCACCTTCGGCAAGGTGCTGGTGGTGGCTGGCTCCACCAACTACATCGGCGCCGCCTATCTGGCCGCCGTCGGCGCCGGCCGCGTCGGGGCGGGCCTGGTCACCCTGGCCTGCGCCCGTAGCATCTACCCCATCATGGCCGCCAAGCTGGTCGAATCCACCTTCCTCCCTCTGCCCGATGTGGAGGGCTTCCTGACAGGCGAATCAGCCCACAGCGTTCTTCAGGCCCTCGACCAGGGGCACAACGCCCTCCTGGTGGGCTGCGGCCTGGGCCAGATGGCCTACGTGCAGGCCTTCATCCAGGGCCTGCTCCCCCGCCTGAAGGACAAGACCCTGCGGGCGGTGGTCATCGACGCCGACGGCCTCAACGCCCTGGCCAGCAGAGACCAGTGGTGGCAGGAGCTCAGCGTGCCCGCCATCGTCACCCCTCACCCGGGCGAGATGTCCCGTCTCACAGGCCTGCCCATCGCGGACATTCAGGCCGACCGCCTGCAGACAGCCGTTCGGCAGGCGAGCGCTTGGGGCACGACGGTCATCCTCAAGGGAGCCCACACGGTCGTCGCCGCCCCCGATGGCCGCGCCCGCGTCAGCCCCTTCGCCAACCCCGCGCTGGCCTCGGGCGGCACCGGCGACGTCCTGGCGGGAGCAATCGCCGGGCTGGTCGCTCAGGGTTTGGATCCCTTCGATGCCGCCTCCCTGGCCGTCTACCTGCACGGCCGGGCGGGCGAGAAGGTGCGAGCAGAGCTGGGGGACGCCGGCCTTCTGGCTGGCGACCTCCTGCCAGCGCTGCCCCAGGTGATCAAAGAGCTGAGCGGCCGCTAGGATGGAACCCCACAGGCAGTGGCTAGTCCGTCCTCAGGCCCCGGCCCTGGTCGACGGTCCTTTCCCTCCGCTGATCCGCCACCTCCTCTACTGTCGAGGCGTGCGCAGCGAGGATGAGGCCGCCCGCTTCCTTTTCCTAGAACCCCAACCGGAACACGACCCCCACCTCCTGCCGAACGTGGAGCGGGCGGTGGAACGACTCTCGACCGCCATCAGGGACAGCGAGGGCATCGCCGTCTTCGGCGACTTCGACGTGGACGGCGTGACAGCGGCCGCCCTCCTCACCGAGGCGCTAGGAGGGCTGGGAGCGAATGTCACTGCCTACATCCCCAATCGCTTCAGCGAAGGCTACGGGCTGAACGTGAGCGCCATCACCACCCTCCGCGAGCAGGGGGCCAGCCTGCTCCTAGCCGCCGACTGCGGCACCAGCTCGATCGAAGAGGTGGAGCACGCCTGCCGCCTGGGCATGGATGTCATCATCCTGGACCACCACACCGTCCCGACAGAGCTGCCGCCGGCCGTCGCCCTGGTCAACCCCAAACTTCTGCCAGAGGCAGGCCAGGAAAGCCCCCTCGGAGGGCTGGCGGCGGTGGGAGTGACCTACAAGGCAATGTCTGCCCTCTATCAGGCCGCCGATCGCGACTGGCAGCCCCAGCGCTTCCTAGACCTGGTGGCCATCGGCACAGTGGCCGACCTAGCCCCTCTCGTAGGGGAGAACCGCTATCTGGTAAAGGAGGGCCTGGCAGCCATCGCCACGGCGGAGCGGCCCGGCCTCAGTGCCCTCATCGCAGCGGCAGGGCTGCGGCCCGAGTGTGTGGACAGCGAGGCCATCGCCTACACCCTGGGCCCCCGCCTCAACGCCGCCGGTCGCCTGGCCCACGCCGACCTAAGCCTCCGCCTCCTCCTCACGCAAGACGAGGGCGAGGCGGGCGAGCTCGCCCATGAGCTCAACGCTCTCAACCAGGAGCGACAGCGCCAGACCAAGCAGGCCCTCGCTACGGCGGCTGAACTGCTCACGGCCGAGGACGCTCAAGCTCCCCTCGTTTTCGTTGGCCATCCGGACATCTCCGAGGGCATTGTTGGGCTGGTCGCCAGCAGGTTGGTGGACGAGCACTATCGGCCCGCCATCGTCTGCCAGAACGGCGAAAGCGAGAGCCGGGGAAGCTGCCGCAGCATCCCCGAATTCGATATCATCGATGCCCTCCGCCGCCAGGAGCATCTGCTCGTCCGCTACGGCGGCCACCCTCGCGCTGCTGGCTTCACCGTGGCCAACGCCAACCTGCCCGCCCTCAAGGAGGCTCTGCTGGAGCGAGCCGCCAGCGAACTTGCGGGGATAGAGCTTTCGCCAGCGCTGACCATCGACGCCGAGCTGCCCCTCAGCCGCCTGCGAGGCGATGACATCCGCTGGCTTCAGCACTTCCAGCCCCACGGACAGGAAAACCCCGAGCCCACTTTCCTCAGCCGCGGCGTCTCCGTGACGCAGACGCGCTTGCTGGGCAATAACGGCCAGCACCTGCGGCTGAAGCTGAAGGACGGGCGTGTCACCTGGCCGGCTATCGCCTTCGGCATGGGCGAACGCTCGGTGGAGGCCGGCCAGCGGGTGGACGTGGTCTACTCCCTGGCCAACGAGCGGTGGAGCGACGATGCCCTAGAGCTGCGCATAAAAGACTTCGCCCCTACCGCGTAGAACGTCGCCTGCCACCTTGCCGCCCCAGCACTCCTTGCGCTACAATCGCCTCTGGACGCCAGAAGGGAGAACGTCTCAATGAAGGAGTACGCCACCGAGAACATCCGCAATGTGGCCCTCACCGGTCACGGCAGCACCGGCAAGACATCGCTCTCGGAGGCGATGCTGTTCAACGCCAAGGCCATCAACCGTCTGGGCCGTGTGGACGACGGCACCACCACCTCCGACTTCGACCCTGATGAGGTTCGCCGCAATTTCAGCGTCAACCTGTCGATCCTGCCCTACGAGTGGGAGGGCTACAAGCTCAACATCCTCGACACCCCCGGCTACGCCGACTTCGTGGGCGAGGTCAAGTGCGGCGTACGGGCCGCCGACGCAGCCGTCATCGTGGTCTGCGCCGCCTCCGGCGTGCAGGTTGGCACCGAGTACGCCTGGACCTACGCCGACGAACAGAATCTGCCCCGTCTGGTGTTCATCAACCGCATGGAGCGGGAGAACGCCGACTTCCACCAGACTCTGGCCCAACTCCAAGGCATGTTCGGCCAGAACTGCGTGGCCCTCCAGCTACCCCTGGGCGCCCAGGCCGACTTCAGGGGCGTGATCGACCTCATCACCATGAAGGCCTACGTGGGCGAGAAGGGCGAGGCCCAGGAGGTGCCCGAGGAACTCGTGGAGCAAGCGGCCAGCCTGCGAGAGAAGCTGGTGGAAGCGGCCGCCGAGACCGACGATTCCCTCATCACCAAGTACCTGGAAGGCGAAGACCTCAGCGAGGACGAGCTGCGACAGGGCCTGAGGACCGGCGTCTGCCGCGGCTCCCTCATTCCGGTGCTCACCGGCTCGGCCACCAAGAACGTAGCGGTGACCCTGCTTATGGACGCTCTCTGCAGCTACGCGCCCTCGCCGCTGGATATGGCGGTGGTGGTGCAGGACGGTGAGCCCATCAAGGCCGACGCCAAGGGCCCCCTTGCCGCCCTCGTGTTCAAGACCACGGCCGACCCCTACGTCGGTCGCCTCACCTACTTCCGCGTCTATTCCGGCACCTTCAAGGCCGATTCGCAGGCCTGGAATGCCAACAAGGGCAGCGCCGAGCGCATCGGGCCCCTGTATCTCATCCGAGGCAAGAGCCAGGAGCAGATCAGCCAGGTGGCGGCCGGCGACCTCGGCGCCGTGGCAAAGCTGGCCGAGACCAGCACCGGCGACACGCTGACCACCCGCGACAAGTCCATCATCCTGCCGGGCATCTCCTTCCCCGAGCCGGCCTTCAGCGGCGCCGTCTACCCCAAGAGCAAGGCCGACCTCGACAAGATGGGCAGCGCCCTCTCCCGTATCGCCGAGGAGGACCCCACTCTGCGGGTCAGCCGCAGCCAGGACACCGGCGAGACGGTCATGTCCGGCCTGGGCGATTCCCACGTAGAGGTGGCAGTAGAGAAGATACGCCGCAAGTTCGGCGTGGACCTGGAGATGACCACCCCCAAGGTGCCCTACAAGGAGACCATCACCGCCACTTCCTCAGCCGAGTACACCCACAAGAAGCAGACCGGCGGCCACGGCCAGTACGCCCGTGTAGCCATCGAGCTGGAGCCGTTGCCCCGCGGCAGCGGCTTCGAGTTCACCAACCGCATTGTCGGCGGCGTCGTGCCCAGGCAGTACATATCGTCGGTGGAGAAGGGCGTGGTGGAGGCCCTGCAAGAAGGCGTGCTCGCCCGCTATCCCCTCACCGACATGAAGGCGACCCTGTTCGACGGCAAGGACCACCCGGTAGACTCCTCAGACATCGCCTTCAAGATCGCCGCCGCCGCTGCCCTCAAGAAAGGAGCCCAGGAGGGTCATCCGGTGCTCCTGGAGCCCATAATGAACCTGCAGGTCGCGGTGCCCGAAGCCAACACGGGAGACGTTATCAGCGACCTCAACGGCAAGCGGGCCAAGGTGATGGGAATGACGCCCGAAGGCACCCGCACGGTGATCGAGGCCCAGGCGCCTATGGCCGAGGTACAGCACTATGCCGCCGACCTACGCTCGATGACTCAGGGTCGGGGCAGCTACTCCATGCAGTTCAGCCACTACGAAGAGGTCCCCGCCCACGTCGTCCAGCACATCATCGAGCAGGCCGAGGAGAAAAAGGGCTAGGAGACGCCGCGCCGCCGGTATGTCCCCCACGACCGCACCTCGAGCGCGCGGCATCAGACGATCTCCAAGCCCCGCCTAGCGCTGACTGGGCTCCTGCCAAGACGAGGTCGAGACCAAGCGGATGCAGTCGATTACCCGCCCCTGGCCGGCCAACTCGGCCACCCTTTGCTGAAGGCCGGCCATAGTGGCCGACAGGTCATCGCTCTCGACCTCGTAGATGGCCAGGAACTTCCCCTGCCCCGGGCCGGGGTCGCCAATCAGCTCATAGCGGATGCAGCTCTTGAAGCCCGGCGTCTCTAGGATGTCCGGCACGTGCGTGTTGTCGTACCAGTCGTTGAACTCTTTCTCCCGCGCCGGGTCTGCGCAGTTGGTGAAAACGAGAACGGTGGCCTTCGCCATGAGTTCCTCCTTTGGATTCGAAACCCTCCAAGGCCGTCACCCTGAGCGAAGCGAAGGGTCTAGATTCTTCGCTGCGCTCAGAACGACGGTGGGCAGGGCTGTCCGCCTTGCGGACTCCGCATAGCGGAGAAGCCCTGCAGCTACGGCTGCGATTGCTTGTCGGCGTCCACGATGCGCAGGAAGCGCCGCTTGCCCACGCGGATGATGGAGCCAGGACTCACGCGCGGGTAATCGAGCAGATCAGTCACAGGAACGCCATCCACTTCGATGGCACCCTGCCGCACGAGGCGTTTCACTTCTCTGCGCGACAAGCCGCAGTGCTGCATCACCAGCAGATCGATGCCTGCTTCGGCCTCGCTTGCGCCTTTGAAGTGGAACGGTACCTCTATCGGCACCTCCTCCGGCAGTTCCCGCTCCCGGAACACCCGCGTGAACTCCTCCGCCGCCGCCTCGGCCGCCTCGCCGCTGTGGAACTGGGTCACGATCTCCCGCGCCAGGCGCATCTTCAGCTCCATCGGGTTCACAGAGCGCGTGCGCAGGGCCTCCCCTATCTCCGCCACCTCCTTGTCGGGCACGTCCGTCACCAGCTCGTAGTAGTCCATCATCACGTCATCTGGCAGCGACATCACCTTGCCGTACATCTCCTGCGGCAGGTCCTCCAGAGCGATGTAGTTGCCGAGGCTCTTGCTCATCTTCACCTTGCCGTCGGTGCCCACCAGCAGCGGCACCATAAAGCACTGCTGCGGCCGCTGGCCCATCATCTCCTGGAGGTCGCGGCCCACCAGCAGGTTGAACTTCTGATCGGTGCCGCCGAACTCCACGTCGGCCTCGATGGCCACTGAGTCGTATGCCTGGAGCAGGGGATACAGGAACTCGTGCAGGCCGATCGGCTTGTGAGCGGCGAACCGCTCAGAGTACTCCTGCCGCTGGAGTATCTGGGCCACCGTGAAGCGCGCAGCCAGGCGCACCACCGTCTCCAGGTCGAACTTGTCGAACCACTCGCTCTGCCAGCGGATCTCGGTGCGCTCCCTATCCACCACCGAGAAGAACTGGCGCAGATAGGTCTCGGCGTTGACTTTGACCTCCTCGGCGGTGAGCATGGGGCGCGTCTGCGACTGGCCGCTGGGGTCGCCGATGCGGGCCGTCCAGTCGCCGACGATGACCACGACCTGGTGGCCGAGCTCCTGGAGCTGGCGCAGCTTACGCAGTCCCACGGCGTGCCCGATGGTGAGGTCGGGGGCGCTGGGGTCAAAGCCCATCTTCAGGCGAAGGCAGCGGCCGGAGCGCAGGGCCGCCACGAACTCGTCCTCAGGGATGGTCTCCGCCACGGCGCGGCGGAGGATCCAGCGCAGCTCGTCGTCTTTGGGAACCCTAACAGTAGGCTTGCTCATGCCAGGTAGGCCCTTGCGGCGGCGATGTCCTTCTCGATCTGCTCCTTGAGAGCATCGGCGTCAGGAAAGCGCATCTCCCCCCGCAGGCGGTGCAGCAGCTCGATGCGCAGCTCCTGGCCGCGCACCTCCCCCTCGAAGTCCAGGATGTAGGTCTCGACCGTCGTCTTGTTCTCGTCGAAGGTGGGGCGCAGGCCGATGTTGGTCACGGCGGGGTAGGTGCCCTCGCCCAAATGGGCGCGAGTGACGTATACCCCGAAGGCGGGCAGCGCCCGGTCGAGGCCGAGAGCGATGTTGGCGGTAGGAAAACCCAGCGACCTGCCTCGCTCGGCGCCCCGAACGATGGGCCCTCGCAGGTGGAAGGGACGGCCCAGCAGGCTGGCCACCGTCTCCATATCGCCGCGGGCAAGGGCCAGGCGTGTGGCGGAGGAGCCCACCTTCTCGTCGCTGACTGTCAGAAGACCCACCTCCTCCACGGCGAAGCCCATCTCCCTACCTATGGCCTCGAGCGCCTGGGCATCCGCCTCGCGACCACGCCCCAGGGCGAAGTCGGCCCCCACCACCAGCAGCTTCATCCGCAGCTCCTCCACCAGCAACGACACGAACTCGCGGGCGGAGAGCTGGGCCAGCGCGGAGGTGAAGGTGAGAATGGCCACGCTGTCCACCCCCAGCGCTCGCAGAAGCTCGATGCGCTCCTCCAAGCCGCAAAGGTAGGTGAGAGTAGTCTGAGGCTGCACCACCAGGCGGGGATGGGGATGAAAGGTGACCACCATGGTGGCCAAGCCCTCCTGGCGCCCTCGCTCCACCATACGGCCGATGAGATAGCGATGGCCTCGATGCACGCCATCGAACACGCCGATGGCCACGGCGGTGTCGCGCCCGAGAGCAGCCCGACCGAGCTCCTCTCGAGCCAGGACCGGGCTCTCACTCATGGAGAGCCCGCACTCCCTCTCGCCGCCTGAATCATCGCCTGCTCTTTGCGAAAAAGGGAGGGCCGAAACCCTCCCGCTTCCCGAAACCGACTTGCGCTGGCGATACTATCACAGCCTCCCAGGGGGGTCAAGGCGAGACGCCCGTCGCCGCCTCCGTCGTTATCATCATTATGTCACGGAAACGAGCCCTCTGCCTGGCCACTAGCTGGCCGGCCTTTATCAGCTCCAGGATAGCCAGAAAGACCACTATCACCTCGATACGGGAAGTGCAGGTCTCGATCAGGGCGCGGAAGGAGACCCGCCCGAAGCCGCTGGCCACCGCCGCCATCACCGCCGTCATCTTCTCCTCCACCGTCACCGCCTGCCGCTCGATAGCGCCCTCCTCGGGCTCGGCCGGCTGACGGTTGAGGGCCTCCTCAAAGATGTTCAGCAGCCCCTCCAGGGTCACACCCTTCAGCCCCGGCGGCAGGAGCATATCTTTCGATGGCGGACCCAGACGAGGATAGGCACGACGCCCTTGCTCCTCCAGGTCGCGAAAGGCGCCCGCCGCCTCCCGGAATCGCTTGTACTCGACCAGCATCTGGGCCAAGGCCTCGCCCGCGTCTTTCTTTTCGCCCTCTCTCTCGCGCGGCCGCAGTTCGGGCAGGAGGGCTCGTGACTTTATGTAGAGGAGCCTGGCCCCTACAACTATGAACTCGGCCAAGGCCTCGGCATCCTGACCCTCAACCGAGCGCAGGTGCGCCCAGTACTGGTCGGTGACCTGAGCCAACGATACGGCCGTGATGTCCAGCTCCTCCCTCTCGATGAGGTCGAGAAGAAGGTCGAGGGGGCCCTGGAAGACCGAAAGCTTCAGCTCGAACACGTCCGCCTGCCTTCTCCGTCCCCTGAGCCCCCCAGACTGCTGTCTTCGCCTAGCTTGCCGCCAGCGGCCTCCCCACCGCCTTGGCCAAGTTCCCCACGTGCTCCATCAACTGCCGGAAGCCATCGAACGTGAGCGACTGGGGGCCATCGGACAGGGCACGATCGGGGTTGGGGTGCAGCTCCACGATCAGGCCGTCGGCGCCGGCAGCTACGGACGCCATGGCCATAGGCTCCACCAGGTAGCGGTGTCCGGTGGCATGACTGGGGTCGCCGATGATGGGCAGATGGCTGAGCCGCTTGACCAAGGGAATGACGCTCAGGTCCATCGTGAAGCGAGTGCTGGTCTCGAAGGTGCGAATGCCCCTCTCGCAGAGGATCACCTCACTGTTCTCCTGAGCCAGGATATACTCAGCGGCCAGAAGCCACTCTTGCAGAGGAGCCCACATGCCTCGCTTGAGCAGTACCGGCTTGCCCGCACGGCCCACTTCGTCCAGAAGAGCGAAATTCTGCATACTGCGGCTGCCGACCTGAAGGATGTCTACGTAGCGAGCTACCAGTTCCACATCGCGCGGGTCCATCACCTCGCTGACGATCGGCAAGCCGGTCTCCGCCCTGGCCGCCGCCAGGATCTGGAGCCCCTTCTCCCCCAGACCGCGGAAGGCGTAGGGGTTGGTGCGCGGCTTGAAGGCGCCGCCGCGCAGGATATGCCCGCCGGCCTCCTTGACCACCCGCGCAGTGGCCATCATCTGCTCCTCGGTGTCCACCGAGCACTGGCCGGCCATGACCACGGTGTTGCCACCGCCGATGGACACGTTGCCCACCTTGATGACCGTGTCCTCGGGCCTGAACTCGCGGCTGGCCAGCTTGTAGGGCCGGCTGACCGGCACTACATCCGCCACGCCCTCCAGAACAGCCAGTTCATCGGCCAGCTCGGGATAGGTTTGGCCTACCACCCCGACGACCGTTCTCTCCACACCACGGGAGAGGCTGCCCTTGAAACCCAGTTCTTTCAGACGTTCTAAAACCCCATCGATCTCCTTATCTGTTGAGTCTACTCTCATTACGACTATCATAGGATTGCCTCCCTAGGGTTTGTCTTCAGGCTCGAACTTAAAGTCCGGCCTCAGAACCCTGGCCGCCCGCAGGTAGACGTGCACGATCTGGTCAGCCCTTTTGTCCGTGTTCACGTGCACAAGAATGCGCAGACACATCGGCAGGCTCCCCGGCACAGCCATCTCGTGTCCACAGAGGAGGGGCACATCGTTCCACCCCAGTCTCCGAGCAGCCAGGGCGGGGAACTCGGCGTTCAGGTCGGGGGTGGTGGTGAAGAAAGCGCTGACCACATCCTCAGGCTTGATGCCGTTGGCCTTAACCATCGCCGCCAGCAGCTCGGCAGTCGCCTCCAAGATGGCTTCGCGGCTGTTGGCCTCCACCGTGGTAGCGCCGCGGATGCCTCGACACAGCATGCCGAAGGGTTTTCCCCTCCCTCCCCAGCAAACGAGCCTGCCAGGCTGGCCCGCCTACCAGCAGACGGGCTAGTGCGGAGCGAATACCCCGGCCTGGAGGCCGCCGACCATTCTAGATCGTGGCCTTCCGTCGGCCAGTAACCACCTCCACATATTCCCTCACCCTTTCCTCCCGCTCTTCGGCGGGTGCGCGGTCGATAACATTGATGATGGCACTACCAATAACAGCGGCCTCCGCCCCCAGGCCTGCTACCGCCTCCACGTGCTCCCGCTTGGAGATGCCGAAGCCCACAGCCAAGGGCAACGACGTGTGGCGTCGCACCCGTGCCAGGAACTGCGGCAGCCCCGACGGTAGCTCCCCGCGAGCGCCGGTGACCCCTGCCAAGCTGACACAATATATAAACCCACTGGCCTGGCCCGCCACCAAAGCGATGCGCTCATCGCTGCTGGTTGGCGCCACCAGATAAATCAAATCGAGCCCGCGGCCAGCGCAGGCAGTTCGCACGCCGGCGGCCTCCTCGGGCGGCAGATCCACTCCGATCAGGCCGTCAGCCCCGGCACCAGCAACATCGCGGGCGAACTCATCGATCCCGTACGCCAGTATGGGGTTGTAGTATCCCATAAGCAGAAGTGGTATGGCAAGCCCCCGCGCCCTCAGCTGCTTCACCACGTCCAGACAGACGCCCGGCGTCACCCCCTGCTGGAGGGCATGGTGACTGGCCCGCTGGATGGTCGTACCGTCGGCCAGCGGATCGCTGAACGGTACGCCCAGCTCCACCATATCGGCGCCGCCGTCCGCCAGGGCGGGCACCAGGCGCAGGGTCGCGTCGACATCGGGGTAGCCCACCGTAAGGTAGGCAATCAGGCCGACCCGCCCCTCCTCCCGCAGACGAGCCATCGTCTGACCGATGCGGCTCACTATCCGCCTCCCGTCGCCACAGCTATCCCGAAGCTCACCGCATTGAAGATGAAGTGCGCCCCGATGGCGGGCCAGAGGGAGCCTGAGAAGACGTACGCCCAGGCCAGGAGCATGCCGATCACGGCGAAGGGGACGATGCTCCCCACGTTGAAGTGGAGCGCGGCGAACAGGAGTCCGCTGGCCAGGGCCGCCCAAAACGTCCCCCAGCGCACTCGCAACGCAGGGAAGATGAAGCCGCGGAAGAAGGTCTCCTCGGCGATGGGTGCTGCCAGGACAGCCAGGACGCCCACCAAGACAATGGTAGCAGGGTTATCGAAGAAATCCTCGGGCAGAGTGCTCTCGGGCACCAGTTCTCCCAACCCAACCAGCTCCACAATCAGAAGATAGACGCCGAGGGTCAACCAGGCCGCTAACACCACCGCCACTGACACCCACCAGCCACCTCGAACCACGCGCCGAAAGCCCAGCGCCTGCCAGCCGCAGGCGTATCGGCGCACGCTGAACCAGGCGGCCGCCCCCAGCAAGGCCACCTCCAGGGCCAGGCTGCTACCCACGATAGCCGCTATTGCGGCGTCATCGTTGGTATCCCCCACGACAGCGAAGACGATACCCAGCGCGATGATCGTGACGACGCCGATCGCCACTACCCACGCGCCGGCCAGCCCCAGGTCACGCAGCCGCCACGGTACCAGCGGCCCCGCCGAGATGTCTTGCTGCGGCTGAATCAGCATATCGTCCACTTCTCACCAAAGCGATAAGTTAGCTCTATTAATAGCATGAGCGCCCATCGCTGGCAAATTGGGGGATTGAACACGAACTGTAGTGTTTCACTCTCGCTGAGAGATGGAGGAGCAGCCGGCCTCTGGCCGCTCATCCTGAGCCTGTCGAAGGATGAAAGCGGGATTGGACGCGAACCCCCTCCTGCCGTACACTGCTCTCGCCGAGGCGGAGGCCATGCCAGACGCAGCGAACGAGTGGGACGAGCGCTATCGCCAGGGGCGGACCATGCCCGACGAGCCGGCCGCCCTTCTGGTGGAGAACCTGTCTCTTCTGCCCAAGGGCGACAAGGCGCTGGACATCGCCATGGGGTCAGGCCGCAACGCTCTCTACCTGGCCTCCCTGGGCTTTCGGGTGACAGGCATCGACCTATCGGCGGTGGCGGTGGAGCAGTGCCGCGAGAAGGCCGAGCGCCTGGGCCTGTCTGTCGAAGCCCGCGTGGTCGACCTGAAACGCTCTCCCCTTCCCTCCAACGAGTACGACCTCATCGTCAACTTCTACTACCTCCAGCGCAGCCTGGCACCCCAGATCATCGCTGCCCTCAAGCCGGGCGGCGTGCTGGTGTTCGAGTCCTTCACCACCGACCAGCTCCAGTTCGGCTGGGGTCCCAAGGGCCCCGACCACCTGCTGCGCCCCGGCGAGCTACGGGAGATGTTCTCTGACCTGGAGACGCTCCTCTATCACGAGGGCGTAGTCGAGGGGGATCGCGGCCCCAAGGCGGTGGCCAGCCTCATAGGGCACAAGCGGGCGTAGGAGATCAGGCTGCCGGCGCCTAGAGCCCCAGCGCCTTCGCCACCACCTCCATGTCCTTGTCGCCGCGACCGGACAGGCAGACCACGATGATGGCATCGGGCGGCAGTGTGGCGGCGAGCTGGGCCACATAGGCGATGGCGTGCGCCGGTTCCAGGGCGGGCGGGATGCCCTCCGTCTCGCACAGGAGGCAGAAGCCGTCCAGCGCCTCCCTATCTGTCACCGCCACGTAGGTAGCGCGACCCGTCTCCTTGTAGTAGCTGTGCTCAGGGCCCACGCCGGGGTAGTCCAGCCCCGCCGAGATGCTGTGGGTTTCCAGCACCTGGCCCCACTTGTCCTGCAGGAGGTAGGAATGGGAGCCGTGCAGGACGCCCGGGCGCCCTCGCACCAGGCTGGCGGCGTGGCGATCGCCCTCCAGTCCGTCGCCCGCTGCCTCCACCCCAATGAAGCGCACGTCGGCATCATCATAGAAGGGATGGAACAACCCTATAGCGTTCGAGCCACCGCCCACGCAAGCCACAGCGTAGTCTGGCAAGCGACCGGCCGCTTCCAGGATCTGCTCGCGGGCCTCCCGTCCGATGACAGACTGCCAGTCGCGCACCATCATCGGGTAGGGGTGAGGGCCAACAATGCTGCCCAGGAGGTAGTGAGTGTTGCGAACGTTGGTCACCCAATCGCGGATGGCCTCGTTGATGGCGTCCTTGAGGGTGCGGCTGCCGCTGGTCACCGGAATGACCTCCGCCCCCAGGAGCTTCATACGGACGACGTTGAGGGCCTGGCGGGCGATGTCCTCCTCGCCCATGTAGACCACGCACTCCAGGCCGAGCATGGCGCAGACGGTGGCGGCGGCCACGCCGTGCTGGCCGGCCCCCGTCTCGGCGATCACGCGCGGCTTGCCCATGCGCTTGGCCAGCAGCCCCTGGCCCAAGGCGTTGTTGATCTTGTGAGAGCCGGTGTGGGCCAGGTCCTCCCGCTTGAGGTAGATGCGGGCGCCGCCCACACGCTCGCTGAGGTTCTCGGCGAAGTAGAGGGGCGTGGGCCGACCCGCGTAGTCGCGCAGGAGAGACGCCAGCTCCCGCTGGAAGAACTCGTCCTCTCGCGCCTGGTGGTAGGCCTCCGTCAGCTCGGCCAGGGCCGTCATCAGCGTCTCGGGCACGAACTG
>CAZEJO010000002.1:16243-107230 GCA_964512285.1 uncultured Dehalococcoidia bacterium
GGTAGGCCTCCGTCAGCTCGGCCAGGGCCGTCATCAGCGTCTCGGGCACGAACTGCCCGCCGAAGGGCCCGAAGTGGCCGCTGGCGTCAGGCAGGCTAGCCTCGAGTTTCATGTAAGCTTCTCACCTTCTGGAGCGTATTGCAGAACTCTTCGATTTCCGGCTCCTGAGATTTCCAGGGGAGCGATGGCTGGAAGAAGAACCAATATGTATCCTGCCACGTCTGGAGCAGCAGGTAATCGTAGTCAGGCCTGAACCACGACCTCCTGACTTCTGTTCCCGAGATGTCTTCTATGGGCACAACGACGATCGGCCGGCGAGGCATTTGCGGTGTCCATCTTTGGCGAGTCCAAATCAGCCGCTTGTTGGTTAGATACAGCTTACCCCACCCTAAGCGCAGCGGATTAGCGACCCTCCACATTGCGTGCACTTCGTACAGAACATCCTCTTGCACACCCAGTTGAACGTTCCTGTACCACCTGTCGCCAACAGATTTGGTCATCCGTTCGCCTCCCTGGCCGCCGCAACAAACGCCCGAATCTTGGCCACGTCCTTGAGCCCGTCTGTCTCCACGCCGCTCGATACGTCCACAGCCCAGGGCCTCACCTGAAGCACCGCCTCGCTCACGTTCTTAGGCGTCAGGCCACCGGCCAGAATGATCGGTCGCCTGGCTGCCACGCCCCGCGCCAACTCCCAGTCGAAGGTCCGACCGCTGCCACCCAGGACGCCCTCCACGTCGCTGTCCAGCAGGCAGAGAGCGGCCGTGCCCGGACGCATCGTCCCCAGGATGCTGCGAGCCGACGCCGAAGCGCTCACCCGTATGGCCTTGATCACCGGCCGGCCTATCTCCAGACACATCCCCCAGGCCTCGTGCCCGCTGAGCTGCACCAGGTCGAGTCCGCAGCTCTCAGCGATCGAGTTTATCGTCTCGGGCTCGGCGTCGGCGAAGACGCCCACAAGCAGCGGACGCTTGCGCCACAGCAGGTTCTCGATACTCCGCGCCCACCGGCGGAACCAGCGCGCATCCCTCGCAGCCTCGGCTGGCGGTGCCTCAGCAGTCGCCTGACTGGCGCCCAGAGCGCGGGCAACGGCCTGCGCCTGCTCGACGCTCACCTGACGCCGACTGGTAGCGAAGATGACGCCGACGAAATCGACGCCGGCGTCCGCCGCCGCGACAGCGTGGCGGGGCTCGCGGATGCCGCAGATCTTGACGAGGGTCATGCTCCCAATAGCTCCCCGATCTTCGCCCGCGCATCCTCCGCTGTCACCAGCGCCTCGCCGATGAGCGCCGCATTCACCCCCAGCGCTTGCAGTCGCTCCACGTCGGCCCGAGTGTGGATGCCGCTCTCGGCCACCACCACCCTGCCATCGGGGATGAGCGGCCGCAGGCGCTCGCTCACCGCCAGGTCCACCTCGAACGTCCGCAGGTCGCGGTTGTTGATACCGATGATCTGCGCATCGGCGGCCAGTGCCCGCTCCAGCTCCTGCTCGTCGTGCACCTCCACCAGGCACTCCATGCCCAGCGTTCGAGCCAGCGCCAGCAGCTCGGCCAGCAGCCGCGGCTCGAGGACGGCAGCGATGAGAAGCACCGCATCGGCGCCATAGGCCCGCGCCTCGTACAGGTGGTAGGCGTCGAACAGAAAGTCCTTGCGCAGGACGGGCTGGCGAGGCTCGCCACGGCCGTCCAGGACTGCCCGAACAGCCTCCAGGTCAGCGAGACTGCCCTGGAAGTGCTGCTCCTCCGTCAACACCGATATCGCCGCCGCGCCGCCAATAGCGTAGGTGCGAACCAGAGCCTTCGGGTCCAGATCGGCGCGCAGCACGCCCCGCGAAGGCGATGCCCGCTTGACCTCGGCGATCAGGCCCAGCGAAGGGCCACGCAGCGCCTGGGCCAGCGACCTGGTCGGCGGCGCCGCCTGAGCCAGCCGCGTGCGCAGGATACCCAACGGTTCCTCCCGACGCCGGCGCTCCAGTTCCTGGCGTTTGTCGGCCACGATGCGGCCGAGGATGGCGGGAAGCTCTCTAGCCAAAGCTGGTCGTCTCCTCGATGAAACGGCCGAGTTTCCTCCCGGCAGCGCCGCTATCGATTGTTTGAGCAGCCAGGGTAACGCCCTCGGTCAGGCTGCCGGCCTTGTCGGCGGCTACCAGGGCCGCCGCCGAGTTCAGCAGGACGATGTCCCGCAGGGCTCCCTGCTCGCCGCCAAAGACGGCTCGCATGGCGGCGGCGTTCTCCTCGGGCGAGCCGCCCTTCACCGCCTTGTCGCTGGCCTGGCGCAAGCCCACCTCCTCCGGCATCACTCGGTAGGAACGGATGTCGCCCTCCTCAAGCTCATAGACCAGGGTCGGGCCGCCCAGGCTCATCTCGTCCAGGCCGTCCTCGCCGTGCACCACCAGGGCGTGGCGACAGCCCAGACGAGCCAGCACCTGGATCATCTTCTCACCGATGGCGGCGTCGGCCACTCCCAGCACCTGAGACCTGGCCCCCGCCGGGTTTGTCAGCGGCCCCAGGATGTTGAACACGCTGCGCACGCCGATCTCCCGCCGCGGGCCGGCGGCGAAGCGCATCGCCGGATGGAAAGTCGGGGCGAACATGAAGCCGATCCCCACCTCGCGCAGGCAGTGGGCCACCCCCTCCGGCGGCAGGTCGATCTTGACGCCCAGGGCCTCAAGCACGTCGGCGGAGCCGCAGTCGCTGGTCATCGCCCGATTGCCGTGCTTGGCGACGATAGCGCCCGCGCCAGCCGCCACGAAGGCGGCAGCGGTCGATACGTTGAACGTCCCCATGCCGTCGCCGCCGGTGCCGCAGGTGTCGAGCAGAGGCACCTCGTCGAAGGGCACCCGCAGGGCCTTGGCCCGCATCACGCGCGCCATGCCGGCGATCTCCTCCGCCGTCTCGCCCTTGAGGCGCAGGGCCACCAGGAAGGCCGCCAGTTGGGCGGGCGTGGCCTCCCCCGACATGATCTCCCCCATGACAGCGGCCGCCTCCTGCTCGCTGAGGGAGCGCCCCTCGTTAACGATTGCATCGATGGCTTCTCGGATCATCTCTACCGCCTCACAGACTAAGAAAGTTCCGCAGCACGTCCTTGCCCACCGCCGTCATGATCGACTCCGGGTGAAACTGCACCCCCTCCACCGCCAGTTCCTTGTGGCGTACGCCCATTATAACGCCCCGATCGGTCCAGGCCGTGACCTCCAGGCAGTCGGGCAGGCCCTCTCGCTGGACGGCCAGCGAGTGGTAGCGGATGCCCTCGAAGGGATTGGCCACGCCCGCGAGCACGCCCCTGCCGTCGTGGTGGATGACGGACATCTTGCCGTGGACGATCTCGCCGGTGCCGGCCACCGTCCCCCCGAAGGCCTCGCCCACGCACTGGTGGCCCAGGCAAACGCCCAGGATGGGCAGCTTGCCGGCGAAGTGACGAACGACCTCCACGCTGATGCCCGCCTCCTTGGGCGTGCACGGCCCCGGCGATATGGCGATGCGCTCGGGGCGCATAGCCTCGATGTCGGCGATAGTGGCCTTATCGTTGCGCACCACCCGCACCTCGGCCCCCAGCTCGCACAGGTACTGGTAGAGGTTGTAGGTGAAGCTATCGTAGTTATCGATGAGCAAGAGCATGGTTCAGTACCCCAAACTCCCGCGCGACACGCCCGCCTCCGCCGCCTCCGCCTGGCTGATCGCCGCCAGCACCGCCTTGGCCTTGTTCACAGACTCCTCATGCTCACGCTCGGGGACGCTGTCGTACACGATGCCGCCGCCGGCCTGAACGTGGGCCATCCCGTCCTTCACCACCAGCGTGCGGATGGTGATGGCGGTGTCCAGGTTGCCCGAGAAGCTGAAGTAGCCGACAGCTCCGGCGTAGGGCCCCCGCCGGTCGGCCTCCAGCTCAGCGATTATCTCCATAGCGCGGATCTTGGGCGCCCCCGAGACGGTGCCGGCGGGGAAGCATGCCCGCAGGGCATCGTACTGGCTCATCCCCTGCCGCAGGCGGCCGCTCACGTGGGAGATCAGATGCATGACGTGGGAGTAGCGCTCCACCTCCATGAGCTGGCTCGCCTGCACCGTCCCCGGCTGGCTCACCCGGCCGATGTCGTTGCGCCCCAGGTCGAGGAGCATGATGTGCTCCGCACTCTCCTTCTCGTCGCTCCGCAGGTCTTCCTCCAGCGCCCTATCCTCCTCCGGATCGCGACCACGCGGCCGCGTGCCGGCGATCGGGTGGGTGGAGACGACGCCGTCCTCGACCCGCACCAGCATCTCCGGCGAGGCGCCGACGATGTGGCAGTCGGCCGTCTGAAGGTAGTACATGTAGGGCGAGGGGTTTATCGCCCGCAGAGCGCGATAGATGCTGAGAGGATGAGCGCTGGTGGGACGGGAGAAGCGCTGGGAGAGCACCACCTGGATGATATCGCCCGCGATGATGTACTGGCGGCAGCGCTCCACCTTAGCCAGGTACTCCTCCAGGCTCATGTTCGAGCCCACGGCCTGGTCCCCAGGACCAGCCGAAGCCTCCACAGGGTAGGCCACGCTCGGCAAGGGCCGCGCCAGCCGCTCCACCAGTTCGTCGATGCGCCACACCGCCTGGCGATAGGCAGCGTCGATGTCGCCGTCCAGGCGGGCGTGGCTGACCACCTTGATGGTGTGCTTCAGGTGGTCGAACACCAGCATGGTATCGACGAACATGAAGATCGCCTCCGGCAGGTTCAGCGCCTCGCTCTCCCCTATGGGCACCCGCGGCTCGAAGTGGCGGATCGCCTCGTAGGACAGATAGCCCACAGCGCCGCCGGTGAAGCGCGGCAGCCCCTCCGCCGGCGCCAGGCGGAAGCGGCCCAGCTCCTCCTCGATGGCCCGCAGGGGATCGGAGCCCTGGCGGAGGTCGGCGTACGGCCCGAGGCGAAGCACCCGATAGGGCTCGGTGCCGATGAAGCTGTAGCGGGCCAGGCGCTCGCCTCCCTCCACGCTCTCCAGGAGGAAGGAGTGATCGCCTTGCGCCACCTTGAGATAGGCCGACACAGGCGTCTCCAGGTCGCCCGTCACCTCGCGATAGATGGGCGCAAGGTTTGCCCGGCCAGCCAGCTTCTTGACCTCGGCTAGGCTTGGGTAATACATCCCTCTCTCGTACGACCCCCTGACCACCCCATCAGAACAAGCCTCCTCTACAGCTTCGGCACGTGAGTCATGGCCTCTCGCACCTTCTCGGCCGGGTAGGCGTAGTCCTCCAGCTTACCCGCCAGGAAAGCCTCGTAGGCCGCCAGGTCCAGAAGGCCGTGGCCGCTGTGGTTGAACAGGATCACCCGCTTCTCGCCGGCCTCGCGAGCGGCCAGGGCCTCGTCGATAGCACAGATGATCGCGTGGGAGGTCTCCGGCGCCGAAACGATGCCCTCGGTCCGCGCGAACTGGAGGTTGGCAGCAAAAGCCTTGGTCTGGTGATAGGCCCTGGCCTCCATCACCCCCTCGTGGCAGAGCTGGCTGATGATCGGCGCCATGCCGTGATAGCGCAGGCCGCCGGAGTGGATGCGGGGCGGGATGAAGGTGTGGCCCAGTGTGTGCATCTTCAGCAGGGGCGTCTGCTCAGCGATATCGCCGAAGTCGTAGGCGTACTCGCCGCGGGTGATGCTGGGACAGGACTCGGGCTCCACAGCGATGAAGCGAGTCTTGGTGCGCCCGGCCAGCTTGTCCTTCATGAACGGCAGAGCCAGCCCGGCGTAGTTGGAGCCACCGCCCACGCAGCCGATGACCACGTCGGGGTACTCGCCGGCCATCTCCATCTGCTTCATCGCTTCCTGACCCACCACCGTCTGGTGGAGAAGCACATGGTTGAGAACGCTGCCCAGCGAGTACTTGGTGTCGTCACGGCCGACGGCATCCTCCACCGCCTCGCTGATAGCGACGCCCAGGCTCCCCGGCGAATCCGGGTCCTGCGCCAGCACGTTCCGACCGGCCTGGGTGTCGGGGCTGGGGCTGGGCACCGCCTTGGCGCCCCAGGTCTCCATGAGAATGCGGCGGTAGGGCTTCTGATAGAAGCTAACGCTCACCATGTACACCTTCAGCTCCAGGCCGAAGAAGGCACAGCCCATAGCCAAAGCGCTACCCCACTGGCCGGCCCCCGTCTCGGTGGTCAGGCAGCGCACCCCTTCCTGCTTATTGAAGTAGGCCTGGGCCACTGCTGTGTTGGGCTTGTGGGAGCCAGCAGGGCTGACACCCTCCCACTTGTAGTAGATGTGGGCGGGGGTATCGAGGGCCCGCTCCAACCGGTGGGCCCGGTGCAGGGGCGAGGGCCTCCACAGCCTGTAGATCTCCAGCACCTCCTCCGGGATGTCGATGTAGCCCTCCGTGCTCACCTCCTGCTGGATCAGGGCCATGGGGAAGATGGGAGCCAGCGCCTCCGGCCCGACCGGCTCGTGGGTAACCGGGTGCATGGGCGGTGGCGGCGGCCAGGGCAGGTCCGGCAGGATGTTGTACCACCGGCGGGGAATATCACTCTCGGCCAAAAGAAACTTGGTCTGCATGGAATACCTCCTTTGCCTTAGTCTCTAGCTAGCGATCAAGAAACCCCTCGCCCAAAGGGACGAGGGGCCTTCCTCTCGCGGTGCCACCCTTCTTCCCGCCAAAGGCGGGATCTCGCTGCAGGTACGGCCCATCGTTCCGTGCACGATGAGCGATACCCCGGGCTCTGATAACGCTGCCCCTGCGGCCAAGCCTACTGACCCCGACCAGTCGAGGCGTTCGGTTGACGGCTCCCAGGCCCATTCAGCCACTGCGCTGACGCCGGGCTCTCACCTTGCCCCGGCTCTCTGAGCCCCGCTTTGCGGCCTACTAGCCCTGTTCACAACCGCTGCCCTATGAAGTTTGGCAGAACGATAGCACTTCGCCTGGGTTCTGTCAAGCGCTGTTCGCGACCGCTCCAACGGCAGGCGTCGGCCGCCGTCAGGGTATGTGTACCGGTGCCCTCTCGGGCCGCTCCTTCTCGGCAGCGATGATGCGCTCCACCTCGGCCACCGCCTCCTCCAGCTTGCCCTCAGCGTTCACCACCACGTGGTCGAAGTGGCTGGCGGCGTCCATCTCTCGACGAGCCGTGGCCAGCCGCAGGCGAAGCTGCTCCTCCGAGTCGGTCCCGCGCCGGCGCAGTCGCTCCTCCAGCTCAGCGATGGAAGCAGGCGACAGGAAGATGGTGACCGCCTGGGGCACGGCCCCCTTGATGGTGGCTACCCCCTGGACGTCCGTGCGCATGACGACGTCCCGGCCGCGTGCCAAGGCCTCCCGCACCTGACTCTTGGGCACGCCGTAGTGCTCATCGTAGACGATGGCGTTCTCCATCAGCTCGCCCGCCGCCAGCATCTCTTCGAACCGCTGGCGCGTCAGGAAATGATAATCGCGGCCGTCCACCTCACCGGGCCGCGGCGAGCGTGTGGTGGCGGTGACCGCGAAGTGATAGTCCCCTCCCCTGGCCTTCAGACGAGCCAGGAGGACGTCCTTCCCCACTCCAGAGGGGCCCGAGAACACCAGCAGCAGGGGATGGCGCGGGGGAGCCCCACCTCGCGACACGTGAGGTCTCCTAGCCTTCCCCCTCCTGGCCGGCTCTGGCATAGACACCTTCCTGAGCGCCAGCCGCCACCCGCCCGCTGATCGTCTCGGGGGTGATGGCGGCCAAAATGATCTGGCCGTTGTCCATGAAGATGGCCGCCTTGGTGCGGCGTCCGCTTGTTATGTCGATAACCGCCCCCTTCTTCTTCCCCTCGCGGACCAGTCGCTGGATGGGTGCCGATCCCGCGGATACAATAGCGACCACCCGATTGAGGGCTATGAAGTTCCTGAAGCCAACGGCCAATAGCTCTGTCGTCATGATTCGCTCCCTTTCCCCCTCCCCAATGCTTGACATTGCTCTCTACCTACTAACGCTACTAATAGGAGGAAAGCTCCTCCAAATGATGCCAAAAACCAGGATACGAGATAGATGACGCCTCCGCACCCCGCACCACTGTCTCTCCCTGCGCCAGCAGCCCAGCCACGGCCAGCGTCATGGCCAGGCGATGGTCGCCGTGGCTACCGCACGCCCCGCCTTTCAGACAGCCGACGCCCTGGATAACCATGCCGTCCGGCTGCTCTTCGATGCTGGCCCCCAGTCGCCGCAGCTCAAGGACGGTGGTACGGATGCGGTCCGATTCCTTCAGCCTCAGCTCGCCAGCCTCGCGGATAATCGTTTCGCCCTCGGCCAGGCAGGCGGCCACCGCCAACACCGGAAGCTCGTCGATCAGGCGAGGGATGAGAGAGCCCTCGACGACCGTTCCCCGCAACGACGAGGAACGAACCACGATGTCGGCCACCGGCTCGCAACCCCACATACGCTCCTCTTCCAGTGTGATGCTGGCCCCCATGCCAGCCAGAGCATCGATGATGCCGCTGCGGCTGGGATTCACGCCCACACCGGCGAGCCTGATCTCGGCATCAGGGTGGACCGCAGCCGCCACCATCCAGAAGGCGGCAGCGCTGATGTCGCCCGGCACCCGCAGGCTGAGGGGCGTCAACTCCCGCTGGGGAGGCGATACCCGCAGACCGTCACCCCCCAGGATCTCGACCCCCATGGCCCGCAGCATCCGCTCGGTGTGATCGCGCGAGGGAGCCGGCTCCTCTAGAAGCGTCTCGCCCTCTCCGTAAAGGGCAGCCAGGCTGAGGGCCGACTTCACCTGGGCGCTGGCCACCGGCAGGCGATAGCGGATGCCCCGAAGAGAGCCGCCCTCGATGGCCAGGGGAGGACGAGCGCCCCCCGCTCGTCCCTGGATGCGCGCCCCCATCGCCCGCAGCGGCTCCACCACTCGCTCCATCGGACGCGAGCGCAGGGAGGCATCGCCGGTCAGCACCGAGAAGAACGATTGGCCGGCCAGAAGACCGGCCAGCAGACGCATGGTGGTGCCCGAGTTGCCGGCGTTCAGCACATCGGCGCTCTCTCTCAGGCCGAACCTGCCGCCGCCCTGAATGCGCAGGGTTCCCTGGCCATCCCAATCGATCTTCACGCCCAGCGCCCTCAGGCAGCGCAGGGTGGCCAGGCAGTCGGCGCCGCTCTGAAAGCTCTCCACCACCGCCTCGCCCTCGGCGATAGCATTGAGGATGGCCGCCCGATGCGAGATCGACTTGTCGCCCGGCGCCTCGATGCTTCCCCGAAGCCTGCGTGGCGAGCGGATCGTCTTCCTCATGGCTGGTCGCGACCCTTCGCACCTCGACGGCGACCTCGTTCCTGCTTCTCCTCCAGCAGCTTGCCGATGTCCTTCACCCGCCGCACCAGTCGCTGGCCCACCAGCAGCGCGGCCAGTTGCTCGCCGCTGGTAGGCAGATCCTCCGCCGCCACCGGCTCGCGGGCGGGCGGCCCAGCAGTGACGTAGGCGTCACGATCCATCTGGGCCCTGGCGAAGGTCTTGAACAGCTCCTCCTCCTGCCCCTCTTGCAGCAGCTCTCGGTAGCGTCCTAGCTCCTCCACCATGCGGTCCAGCCAGTGAAGAACAGCCTCCCGGTTGGTCAGGCAGATGTCGTGGCTGAGCTCGGCGTCGGTGGAGGCCAGCCGCGTAGCACCGAGGAAGCCAGGACCGGCCAGCGACGCTAGCTCCGGCCAGGCGGGGCTTCCGCGCGCCAGCGTGAACAAGGCTGCGGACAGAACGAGGGGCAGATGGCTCACCGCCGCCACGTAGCGGTCGTGCTCCTCAACGCCGATGAAGAAGGGTCGAGCGCCAACAAGCTGGACGATGCCCGTGACCACCCGCATCGCCCCCTCGCTCGCCTCAGGCGCAGGGATGACGCAGTAGGGCCTGTCAGCGAACAGCTTGGCCTCGGCATTCTGGACGCCGGATGTCTCCTTGCCGGCCATCGGATGACCTCCCACGAAGCTGACCGTGGCGGGCAGAAGCTGGCTGGCCCACTCCATGACAATGGCTTTGGTGCTGGCGGTGTCGGTGACGACGCAGTTATCCCGCAGCTCGCCCGCTATCTCCTCCATCACGCCGCGAATGGCCATGATGGGCGTTGCGATAATCACCAGCCTGGCATCGCGCACCGCCTTCTGCAGGCTGCGCTCCGACTTGTCGACGACCCGCAGCCGCCGGGCCTCGCCAGCGGCCAGCGTATCCCTGTCGTAGCCCACGATCTCGATGCCCGTGAGCTTGGCCGCCTTCAGCGCCAGTCCCAAGGAGCCACCGATGAGACCCAAACCGATGATGGTTATGCGTTCCACACTGATCTCCTCTAAGGCTGGCTAGCAGGAATCGTCGACCTCCCTCAGAAGGGCCAGGCGGCTGTCGCTGGCGTCGGCCCTCTCGTGATCGCGAATAAGCTCGACCACCGTCGCCGGCGTACCAGCAGCCTCCGCCAGAGCAGCACCGCGGGCGGCGTGCTCCTCCAGCGAGTCCATAGCCCGCCGCCAACCCCGACCCTCGGGCTCGGCCAGGCGAGCCAGCAGGCGCGGCGATATCGCCTTCAGAAGAACGTAGGTCGCCCGATGCCACAAGCGGACGGGCCCCTTGCCCACGTCGTGCAGAAGAGCGGCCAGCAGTACATCCTCGTCCTGGCAGCCTACCCTCTCGAGAGCATAGAAGACGTCCAGGCAGTGCCGCTGATCTCGGGCCGCCATGGCGTAGAACAGCCGCTGCTGCTCCTGGCTGAGATGCGCATCGACAATCTGCCGCTCTTGCGGCCTCAGGCCAGCCCCCAGCGATCTGAAGAGCTGGCGTATCCGGTAGGCTGCGCTAGTAGGCGAAGACATTGGGATGACCAACGCCCGTCAACAAGCTCGCCACCCCGTTCACCGCCGGCTCCAGCAGGTCGAAGAAGGGATTCCAGCCTGTGAGGATGGGTATGCCAAAGAGGAACAGCAGAAGGAGACCAGGACCCCAGAACCGCAACCGCTCCATCTCCAGCGAAAGGTCGCGCGGCAGGATGCCGACGGCCACGGAGAAGCCGTCCAGAGGCCACAGAGGCGTGAGGTTGAATAGCGCCAGGATAATGCCCAGAATGATTATCGAGCTCAGATAGAGGCCCAGGTAGTCCGATATGCCCCAGGGTGCCACCACATGCTCGACGTACGCCGACGTCTGCCTCCAGGCAAAGAAGGGCGTATGCCAATCGACTACGCCCAGCTTTATGGGCACGCCGGCGATGCCCGCAACCACCAGATTGGAAATGGGACCCGCGGCCGCCACCACAGCCATGCCCGTCTTGGGGCTGGTGCCCCGCATGAGATTGGGATTCACGGGCACCGGCTTGCCCCAACCGAAGAACGCGACGAACAGCATAAAGGTGCCCAGGGGGTGCAAGTGAGCCAGGGGGTTCAGGGTAAGGCGTCCCCGGTAGCGGGGCGTCGGATCGCCCAGGCTGTCAGCGGCAAGAGCGTGGCTAAACTCGTGAAAGGAAATACCCACCACCAGGGCAGTCACCATTGCCCCAAGGAGAACAAGAAACGCTTGCGGGCTGCCCTGCAGAAGGTCTAGAAAGCCAAAAATCAACGCCTAGCTCCCTTCACCACAAGATCATGATAGCATAGCGCTGATTGGCGGCGAAAGACGCCCCTGGGCGCCCCCACCGCCTGAGGCCGACGAACCCGATAGCACTATACAGACAAGTTCTGTATACTGAAGCTGGCAACCGACTGCACTCGTAACAATGCTGGCACATTCGGGAGCACTAGGGTGGCGCTACTGCTGGAGGCACAGGAAGTAGTCAAAAGCTTCGAGGGAGTGAAGGCGCTCAACCACTGCTCCGTCCAGGTATCCGAGCGCACAATCACCGGCCTCATCGGGCCCAATGGCGCCGGCAAGACTACCCTCTTCAACGTAGTCACTGGCTTCCTGAAGCCAACCACCGGCAGGATCTTCTTCCAGGGAGAACGGATTGACGGCCTTCCCCCTCACCAGGTGTTTAGGAAGGGGATCGTCCGCACATTCCAGGTGCCACGGGAACTGAAGTCGATGACCGTGCTCGAGAATCTGATGCTGGCGCCTGGGGGGCAGTTGGGCGAGAACCTCTGGGGCCCCTGGTTCCTGCCCTTCCTGGTACGCAGACAGGAGCGAGCAATCCAGGAGAAGGCACTGGATGTGCTAGAGTTCGTCAATCTGTGGGAGCTGCGCAACGAGTACGCCGGAAACCTCTCCTCTGGGCAGAAGAAGCTCCTGGAGCTGGCCCGCACCCTCATGTGCGACCCCCAGTTGGTCCTCCTCGACGAGCCGGGGGCAGGGGTCAACCCCACCCTCATGAAGCGCCTGGTGGGCTCCATCGAGGAGCTGTGCTACGAGAAGGGGATCACCTTCTTCATCATCGAGCACGACATGGACCTGGTGACCCGCCTGTGCAATCCGGTCATCGTCCTGGGCGAGGGTGAGAAGATCGCCGAAGGCATGCCTGAAGAGATCAAGGCCGACCAACGCGTCCTCGAGGCGTATCTAGGAGGACAATACCAGTGACCGTGCTGGAAGCCCGCGAAGTGGTGTCAGGCTACGGCGAGGTGGAAATCCTGCATGGTGTCTCCATTAGCGTGGAGGAAGGAGAGATCGTCACCATCATCGGGCCCAACGGGGCAGGCAAGTCCACCCTTCTTAAGACCGTCTTCGGCCTGCTTCCCTGCAAGCGCGGCAAGGTCTTCTTCGACGGCGAGGACGTAACCGGCCGCTCTCCCCAAGTCATGGCGCGCAAAGGCATGTGCTACGTGCCTCAGTCCGACAACGTCTTCCCTTCGCTCACCGTCCAGGAGAACCTGGAGATGGGCGCATTCATCCGCCGCGATGACTACCGGCCAAAGATCGAAGAGGTTCTGACCCTCTTCCCCGATGTGCTCGAACGGCGCCATACTCGGGCAGGAAAGCTATCGGGAGGACAGCGGCAAATGCTGGCCCTGGCCCGCGCCCTGATGCTTGAGCCTAGCATTCTCCTGCTTGATGAGCCCTCTGCCAGCCTTGCGCCCAACATGGTGGAGTTGGTCTTCTCCAAGATCCTGGATATAAACCGCTCCGGAGTGGCAATCGTTATGGTGGAGCAAAACGCTCGAGAGTCCTTAAAGCTATCCCACAGGGGATACGTCCTGGCCATGGGCCAGAACCGCCTGGAAGGTAGCGGTGAAAGCCTGCTGGACAACGAAGAAATGGGAAGGGCTTACCTAGGGGACTGAGGAACGCTCTTATGGTCCGACCCATTGCAGGCGCTGCGCAAATGTTGGAGAGAGCGCGGCACTTCTTTTCCAGCCTGCCCGATATCGTCATAACCACAGCCGTATGGTTGGTCTTCGCTGCTCTGATAATATGGGCGGTCACCTCCGAGGCCCAACTTGTTGTAATAGGGATCATCGTGGGCAGCATCCTGGCCCTGGGCGCCATCGGCCTTACCCTCATCTACGGCATCATGAAATTCGCCAACTTCGCCCACGGCGACACGATGATGCTCGGCGCCTATATTGCTTTCTTCTTCTTAACCGGCCAGGTCGCCCGCGATGCTACGGAAGATGTCGAGCTTCCCTGGAGCCTGGGCTCTCTGCCCGGCGCCCTCGAACCCATTGGCAAGCTCACTTTCGGCTACGGCCTCATCATCAGCACCGTCGTTGCCGCTCTGGTCATCGCCTTGCTCGTTGTAGGATTGGATCGCCTCGTCTACCGGCCGCTACGCCAGCGCGGCAGTGGCATTGTCGTCTTTGCCGTCGCCTCCCTGGGTCTAGCCATGGCCACCCGCGCCCTCATGCTCATCATCTGGGGGCCGGACCCACGCCTATACGTGTCGGGCATCCACATGGCTGACAAGTACGACCTGGGCTTCACCACCATTACCCTCAAGGCGGACCAGATCTTCATGTTTGCGGTGGCCGTCGTCCTGACGGCCCTCGTCTATCTCCTCCTCTTCCGCACCAAGCTGGGCAAGGCCATGCGCGCCGTAACCGATAACCCCGACCTGGCGCGTGTCTCCGGCATTGATACGGAGCGGGTGTTCACCTGGACTTGGGTCATTGGTGGCGCCCTGGTGGCAGTAGCCGGCGTGCTCCTGGCTCTCCAGGCCCAGCTTAACCCTAACCTGGGCTTCGTCCTCCTCCTGCCCCTGTTTGCCTCAACTATCCTGGGAGGAATCGGCAGTCCCCAGGGCGCCCTGGTAGGGGCGATGATCGTGGGCATCAGCCAGGAGGTGTCTGTCGGGATAAACCTTTCCATTGCGGGGACAGATATCCTGCCATTGGCCCCCGCCTACAAGTTCTCAGTGGCCGTAGTGATCATGATCTTCATGCTCTTACTGCGGCCTCAGGGCCTGTTTGGAGCTAAGGCGTGATGAAGGCTGACAGGCTCTTGACCCCGCTCTCCTTCCTGGCGATAACGGCTGCCATAATCATAATGCCGGCGGAGCGCTCGGGTTGGAACTTCGACAGCGTCATCAGCTTCCTGACCGCATTCGCCACAACCGTGGCCATCTTCGCCGTGATTACCCTGGGCCTCAACGTCCAGTGGGGCTACACCGGCGTCTTCAACTTCGGCATCGCCGGCTTCTTCATGGTCGGCGCCTACACGGCCGCCATCTTCACCAAACCTCCCGCCGAGAGCGAATTCGTCCGATACATTGGCGGCTTCGGCGACAGCCTCGCCTTCCTCCCCTTCCTTGACAGCGGCCAATGGCTGCCCTTCGTGTTTGGCACCGCTGCCGCAGCCCTCATGTCTGGTGCGCTGGCCTTTGCCCTCTCCATTCCCACCCTGCGACTGCGTGCGGACTACCTCGCCATCACCACCATCGGCATCGCCGAGCTGCTGCGCGCCGTCGTCCTTGAGGAGCGGGGCTTGGTCAACAGCGCACGCGGACTCATAGGCATCCCCCGCCCCTTCCACGACTTCTTTGAACCCGACGACTACAAGTTCGTCTACTTCGGAATCGCCGTCCTTGTCCTTATCATCGTCTTCCTTGCCCTGGAGAAGGGCATTCGCTCGCCCTGGGGACGCGTCCTCAGGGCCCTGCGCGAGGACGAACTGACCACCGCCGCCAGCGGCAAGAACGTCTTCGCCTTCAAGATGCAGGGTTTCATTGTCGGCGCCATGATCATGGGCATCGGCGGCTCCATATATGCCTACGAGCGCGGCTCCATTTCTCCCGACACCTTTACCCCCTTCTTCGGCACCTTCATCTTCTGGGCCATGCTCATGGTCGGCGGTAGCGGCAACAACAAGGGGGCCATCCTGGGCGCCTACATTGTTTGGGGAATCTGGACCATCTCCCTCCAGCTTCAGGGTTACGACCTGCCGGAGTTCGTGAGGAGCCGCATCTTCTTCATCCGTGACCTGCTCATCGGAAGCCTAATCGTTATTGTTCTCCTGCTGCGGCCCGCTGGTCTCCTGCCCGAAGAGCGAAAGATATCGCTGTTCATTGGGCGCGATACCGGGCCACGCCCCCGCGAGCCAACCACGGAACCAGAGCCCACAGACAAGCCACCGTCTGGCTGACGCTGACGTCAGCGGTGAGCAAATAACGAGAGCCCGGAAGATATGTTCTCCCGGGCTCTCGCTTAAGACCTTGAGTGCCGTTGCAGCTACTAATCGATAGGGGTGAGCACCCCCGTGGTCAGGTCTACCTGCACGCGCGAGTCAGTGACAAGCGTCTCGCTGGCCGCGTCCACTCGCCAGATCTCGATGGCTCCTATCAGAATGTCCCCGTTCTCATCGAATTCGATGGAGCCCGATGCACCCTGGTAGTCGATGTCCGTGCCGGCCCGCACCGCCTCAAACGCGGCGGCGACGCCCTCTCGGCCTGGCCCGGCCACCTCACCCGGGCTGTTGGCGACGTCGCGCAGAGCGTCGCGGATGGCCGTGGGATCCGTGGAGCCAGCCTTCTCCGCCGCCAGGGCGATCAGGATCACCGCGTCGTAGGTCTCGCGGTTGAAGGGGGTCTGGTAAAGATATCCGTACTTCGCCTCAAAGGCGTCATCGAAGGTCGTGCCAAACTCAGTCTGCAGGGCCCCAGGAGCTGTGCCTTCCATCCCATCGAAGTTCTCCCAGCCCAGTTTTGCGAACATGTCGCCGCTCTTGGTGCCGTCGCAGAACACGAACTGGTCGATGAGTCCGCCTTCCACAGCCTCCTTCAGATATACGTCGGCCTGCCCTGTGGGATAGCTGAGAGCCAGGAGCGCCTCGGGACCGCCCTCAACGCACTGGTTCAGCTCCGACGCATAGGTAGTGGCGGTCTCGGCGGTGTGGGACACCTGCGCTGTGACCTCGCCGGTGTAGGCATCCGCGAAGGCCTCGCTCAACCCCTGGCCGTAAGCGTTGTTGACGTACATCGTGCAGACACTGGCAAAGCCCAGTTCCTCCACCAAGTCGGCCAGAACTACGCCCTGGGCTGCGTCGGAGATCGGCGTGCGGAACAGGTAGTCGTCGTCTTCAACGTCGGTCAGAGCCGGCGAGGTCGAACAGTTGGATATCTGGAGGATCTTGTTAGGTATGGTGACTGATTCGGCTACCGGCAAGGTCACGCCGCTGGCCGCCGCACCCACGATGGCCTGCACGCCTGCGATGTCCACCAGCCGCCGCGCTTCGGCCACGCCCTGCTCCGGTGCCGTTCCCGTGTCTCCGACGACTAACTCAATCGGCTGGTTCAGCACACCCCCGGCCTCATTGATGTGCTCGAGCGCGAGGTTAGACGTATTGATGTAGTCTGGCCCAAAGGGGGCAAGCGGTCCCGTAAGCGGCCCCAACAGGCCAATCTTCAGGGGACCTCCCACCGTCGGAGTCACCGCCGGAGTTTCACCCGGAGTCACCTCTGGGCTGGCCGCCGGCGTCGCAGTCCCTTCCTCCTCCTCGTCCTCGCAGGCGGGAAGAAGAACCAGAGACGCAGCAGCAAGCAGTATCGCTAGCCCGAGCAGCCAGAATCGCGCTACTCGAAACGTCCGCATATATGCCTCCTTATGATCGCGGGCCCCCGCTGACCCGCCGCTAACTCACTAACCCATGCACACGGGCACAGGCGAAACATCCACTTCTATCCCGCGGATTCTACATCCTAATATCCTATCCGTCAAGCGTTTTTGCCCCGCGTTGACGAACCCTTGAGAACAATGCAACACTTAATAGAGAAGGATGCCCGCAGCAGCCCTAGCAGCCATCTTCGCCACCTCATTTGGTGTGGGTTTCACTGGCGCCTTGATGCCGGGACCGCTCACCACTGTGGCCGTCCGCGAGAGCATGCAGCGCGGCTTCTGGGCCGGACCGCTGCTGGCCGCCGGCCACAGCCTGATCGAGTTGGCGCTAGTAATCGGGCTGGCTCTGGGCCTCAGCCGCTTCCTGACTGAGGATCCAGTTAAGGCCGGCGTTGGCATTGCCGGGGGGCTATTCCTCCTCTGGATAGGATTACACATCCTGACCAGACCACCCGAACAGCCAGTTCCCCTCAGCCATCCGCCCTCGCCGGGCAATCCCGGCTCCGTCGCCTACAGCAACTCCTGGCGGCAGCGCTGGCTGCTTCCCCTGACTGGCAGAGCAACCGCCAGCGAATCCCTGCCGAGAACGGCGGCGGTGCTGATGTCTGCCGCCATCCTGGTGAGCGTCTTCAACCCGGCCTGGGTGGCCTGGTGGGCCAGTGTGGGCTCTGCTTTCATCAGCCAATCACTGGAGCAAGGCGCTGCCGGGGTAGCCTCCTTCTACGTCGGCCACATCCTGTCGGACATACTCTGGCTCACTCTGCTGGCCTTCGTCCTGGCCAGCGGCAGACGCATGATGAGCGGGCTTGTCTACCGGGGCATTCTCGTTGTCTGCGGCCTCTTTCTCCTGGGGTTGGGCGCCTACTTCCTGGCCTCGGGCCTGGTGCTCGTTACCTGACCATCGCATCGGCGAGATATGGCGCAATTGCTGCCAACCTGCTAGAGTAAGCTGTTACTATGCTCAGCCTTGGCCCTGACGTTTACGTTCTCGTCTTCGTGCTGGCCGCGGCAGGAGCCTGGAGCCTGACAGCCCTTCTTCCCCTCCACCGCCTGGCGCGGCCGGCTGAAGCCCGCCTGGGCAGGCGACGGGTGGGAGGCCTGGCAGTTTTCGCTGCCTTCCTCCTAGCGCCCCTCCTGGTCTGTCTGGTCTCGTCTGACCTCTCCGACCTCCTGGCCTCCCATAAGCGCGAGACAGCCGGTCTGCTGGGTGCCGCCTTGATGATCCTCCTCCTGGGCCTCCTAGACGACTTCCGGGAGGTGAATTTCAAGATCAAGTTCCTTGTGCAGATAGCAGCCGCTTCCTTGGTGTTCGTCATCGGCTACCGCATCGAGGACGTGTCCCTGCCCTGGGGCGCCACCTTTTCCCTGGGATGGTCGGCTCCCCTGCTGACCATCCTCTGGCTGGTGTTCCTCACCAACGCCATGAACCTCATCGATGGCAAGGACGGGATAGCAGCGGGTGTAGCGATCATCGTGGCCCTCCCCCTCGCTTTCATCGCCGCCGATGTGAACAACCCCCTGGTGGCCGCTCAGTTGGTGGCGGTAGCGGGAGCCTGCGCTGGCTTCCTCCCCCTCAACCTACCGCGGGCCTCGCGCCTGCTGGGCGACTCAGGAGCGTTGCTGCTGGGCTTCCTGCTGGCGGCCCTGGCCATCGAGGGCTCCATCGGTGTCACCGGCAGCATGTTCATCAGCGTGCCCATTGTCGCCCTGGGCTTCCCCATCCTCGACACACTGCTCGCTTTTGTCAGGCGGCTGGCAGACCTGCGGCACCCCTTCGTTGCTGATCTCGATCACATCCAGCATCGGCTGGAGCAGAGAGGCCAGAGCGACAGGGCGGTCGTCCTCTCCCTCTATGCCCTCTGCATCCTCTTCTCGGGAGCAGCGCTCACGATCCACTATCTCGAGGCAACCGTAGCCGAGTTCCTGGCCTTCTTTGCATTCGGCGCTGCTATTACTGCTGTCCTCTTCCGGCTGGACTACGCCAGCACTCTGTGGAACAGCGCCTCGCTGGCGTTCCTACGAGGCGCCCTCGCCTCCGCCGTCGGTCTCCGACGCCAGCCTCCACCGCCCGAGTCGGACGAGCCGAAGATGCCCTACGAGGATCGCCCCCTGCCCGCCAGCAAGCGTCGCCCGTTCTGAAGCACCAGTTGATAGCCACAGCGGACGCCAATGCCCGCCAGGGTCAGCCCATCCAGCAGAGGATTGCTGCGCATGTGCTTGCGGTAATAGCGCCACATGCTGCGGTGCCACTGGAGGATGCTCCTGTTAGGCAGAGTATCGCTGCTCCTGCCGATGTGGTGGGTTACCGCTGCCTGGGGGAAGTAGACCACCCGATAGCCGCCCTGATGAGCCCGATAGCAGATGTCTACGTCCTCGATGTACATGAAGAAGCCCTCGTCCAGAAGGCCGATGTCCGCCAGCATCTGGCGGCGGAGGAGCGTGCAGGCCCCCGACAGCCAGTCCATCTCCGCGATGCTGTCGTGGTTCCAATCGGACATCAGGTAGCGGCTGGAGAAGCGATTGCGGGGGAAGAGACGGGTGAGGATGGACTGGCGATTGAACAAGCCGGTCAGATGGCTGGGGAAGCGCCGACAGGAGAGCTGCAACGAGCCGTCGCTGTTGAGCAGCTTGGGGCCGAGGATGCCCACCTGCGGCTGCTCGCGGCAGTAGGCGACCATCGGCGCGAAAGCGTTGTCGGCGATCTCCGTGTCAGGGTTCAGGAGCAGGATGAACTCGCCCTTGGCCTGGGCGATGCCCAGATTGCAGGCGGCGGCGAAGCCCACGTTGGCGGGGCAGCGGATGAGGCTCGCCTGGGAGAACTCCTTCTCCACCATCTGGACGCTGTCGTCCCAGGAGGCGTTGTCCACCACGATCACCTCATAGGCGATGCCGTCCGTGTGCTCGTACAACGAGCCCAGGCAGCGTCGCAGGTAATCTCTGGCGTTGAAGCTGACGATGACGACCGATAGGTCCACCGGCTAGCCCCTCGTTGAGCTCAGAGCCGCCTCATAGGCGGTTACCGTCCCGCGCGCCGTCCGCTGCCAGGAGAACCGGCTGGCCCGCTCCAGGCCCTGTTTGCGCAGACGAGAGCGCAGGCGTTTGTCCCGCAGCGCCTTGGCCGATGTCTCGGCCAGGGCGCTCACATCACAAGCGTCCACCAGCAGAGCGGCGCCGTCCAGCACCTCGACCAGCGCCGGCGCCCTGGAGGCCACCACCGGCAGGCCGCAGGCCATCGCCTCCAGGGGCGGCAGACCGAAACCTTCGTACAGCGACGGGAAGACGAACAGGTCGGCCATGTTGTAGACCGCCGCCAGATCGTCCTCGGGCAGGTGGCCGACGAAGCGCACCTCATCCCTCAGGCCCAGGCCATCCACCAGCCGAAACAGCTTCTCGTACATCCAGCCCTTCTGCCCCGCGATGACCAGCCCCTGCTCCACGCCCTGCTGCTTGAGCCTGTGGAAAGCACGCACCAGCGTCGCCTGATTCTTGCCCGGCTCCAGCGTGCCTACGTTGAGGATGAAACTGGGCGGCAGCCCATATCTTTCACGAACCGCCTCCATCCTAGCCGAATCCTCCAGCGGGTGAAAGCCAGGCGCCGGCGCCAGGGGCACCGCCCGTACACTTTCGGCTGGCAGCCCCAGATGACGCACGACATCGCCCTTCACCGTCTCGGAGACAGCGATGGCGAGATCGGCCAGGCGGGCGCCAGCGCGGCTCGCTCCCTGAAAGTAAAGCCGACGCAGGACGGGATAGCGACGGGGCAGGAGGAAAAACGTAACGTCGTGGAAGGTGATCACCCGCCGCCAGCCAGCGGACGCCAGCGGCGTCGTGTAGTGAGGCGAATGGAGGACGTCCACGCCCAGGCGGCTAAGCTGCAGGGGCAGCATCGCCTGCTCCCAGAGCATCCTGGCCAGCCGCGAGGATAAGCGCACGGGCACCAAGCGGAAGCCATCCCTCTGCAGGCTGCGGCCATCGAACGTCTCGCGCTTGGCGAAGACAAAGTAGGTGTTCTCTCTGTCCACCTGGGCCAGGGCCTGCACCAGGTTGTAGATGTAGGTGCCCGCACCCGCTCTCTGGCGGGGAACCGAGGTGGCGTCGATAGCGATACGCACGCTCCAATTCCCCCTAACGAAAATGGGCCAGCTCGCGCGTGCGCCCCAGGCGGCCGCGGAAGAAGTCGGCGATGCCCATAAGCATGGCCCTCAGTTGCCGCCCCTGACCCCTGGCGAGATACGACACGAAGTAGCCAACACGAGTCGCCAGGAAGTAGGCCAGGAATAGCGCAAAGCGCGGGCGAGAGGAATGCTTCCTCATGAGGTAGAGTCGATTGCGGCTGGCATAGTAGAGCTTGAAGGGCGATTCCACACCGCCGCTGGAGGCTGCCTTACGGTGGTGGATGACCGCCGCCGGATTGAGGCGAAGGCGATAGCCTGCTGCCTTGGCCCGCGCTACGAAGTCGAAATCCTCGTAGTACATGAAGAAGCGCTCGTCCATGAGGCCCGCGTCGCGGAAGACAGCCGCGGGCACCAGCAGGCAGCAGAGGCTAGCCATGCTCACCTCTCGCGGCCGCTCGAACCCAGGCGGCTCCGGCTTGCCGTAGAGCCAACCCCGCCAGACGCCTCGCCGCCAGTCGAAGTCGCCCACCGTATCGTCGAGCAAGCCCGGCTGGCCGTGGAGATAGGTCTTGGGAGCAACCATCGTCCGCTCGCCGGCGCTCTCCACCAGGCGATCCAGGAAGTCCTGGCTCACCACCGTATCGTTGTTCAGAAAGAGAACGTAGTCGAAGCGCTGCTCCAGGCAGTGGAGGATGCCCACGTTGTGGCCACCGCTCACCCCCAGGTTCTCTCCGTTGCGTATCAGCGCCGCCTGCGGGCACAGCCGCGATATCTGCTCGGGCGAGCCGTCGTCAGAGGCGTTGTCCACCACCACTAGCCTGTAGTTAGGATAAGCGACCGCCCGCAACGAGGCCAGGAAGTCCTCGATGTAGGGCGCGCTATTGTAGTTGATGGTCAGGATGGCTACAGAGGGAAGACCCCTGTCCTGAGCAGCCACGGGCAGCCCCCTAGCGACCCGCCCTGGCCGGGGTGGTGAGGAAGTACTCCTGAAGAGCCTCCTGCCAGGGCCGCAGGACGATGCCCAGGGCAGCCGCCGCCCGATTGGCCAGCTCCGAATAGGGCGGCTTGCGATAGGGCAGGCCGCCCTCGGCCTGGACGACCGGTCGCAGCGCGACATCGCGGCGGCCCGCCAGCTCCAGAACCCGCTCGGCCCACTGGTAGCGAGAGCAACTGCCGTTATTGGTCAGGTGATAGATGGCGTAGGTCGGCCGACCGATGAGCTCAGCGATGGCTTGAGCCAGGTCGCGGGCCCAGGTGGGCGAGGCGACTTCGTCGGTCACGAGGCGCAGCTCGCCTTCGTTGGCGACAGCGCGCAGAACCTTGGCTGAGAAGTTGTTGCCCCCGGCGGCGTACAGCCAGGCGGTACGCACGATGTAGAAGCGATCGAGGATGGATTGGACGTGTCGCTCTCCGGCGAGCTTCGACCGACCGTAGGCGTTGATCGGCTTGGGCTCGTCCGATTCCAGATAGGGCTCGCCCTTCTGGCCGTCGAAGACCTCGTTGGTGCTCACGTACAGCATGGCGACATCGCTCTCGCGACACGCCAGGGCCACCTGCCGGCTGCCCTCGCCGTTGACCCGCATGGCCAGCTCAGGGTCCGCCTCGCAGCCTGCGGTATCGGTGTAGGCGGCGGCGTGGACGACCACCTGCGGCCGAAACTGGCCGATGGCCCTACCGACCGCCGCCGCATCGGTGATGTCCAGTTCCGGCAGATCCTGGGCCAGCACCGTCTCCGCAGATAGCGCCTGCTGGAGCTCGCGGCCTAGCTGGCCACGGCCGCCGGTGATGAGGATGCGCACGCCACCACCCCCTCAGCCCATCTTGATGGCCCAATCGTACGGTATCTGGTCGGTATCCCAGGGGAGACGGTATTCATCCGGCTGCTGTGGGTCGTAAGGCTCAGTGGGGAAGTTGATGAGGAGGGAGGGCTCGACGCCCACCGTCTTGTAGCCGTGCATGACCCCCATCGGTATCTTCACCAGAATGTTGTTCTGCTCTCCCAGGAAGAACTCATCCACCTGGCCCTGGGTGGACGAACCCTCGCGGGCGTCGTATAGGGCCACCTTAGCCATGCCCTTCACCACCGCGATGTGGTCGTCCTGCTTCTTGTGATAGTGCCAGCCCCGCACCACGCCTGGATAGTTCAAAGACACGTAGGCCTGACCGAACTTGCCGAAGATATCATCGTCGCAGCGCAGAAGCTCCATCAATGCGCCCCGCTCATCCGCGTGCTTGGTGAGTTGCTTGATCTCCACGCCCTCGATCACAGTTCTCCCTCCTGACGAGCAGCTGCCTCCAGCCGCCAACCGTACTGGCGCTGGTAGTAGTCCTGATAGTCACCCGAACGTGCCTTCTGCCACCACGACTCGTTGTCCCCGTACCAGGCGACTGTCCTGGCCAGGGCCTCATCGAAGCCGTAGCGAGGAGCCCAGCCCAGGGCCCTTATCTTCGACCAGTCCAAACTGTAGCGCTTGTCGTGCCCCGGGCGATCCTCCACGTGGCGGATCAGACTGCGCGGCTTGCCCACCAGATCGAGGATGGCCTCGGCCACATGGATGTTGTGCCGATAGTTGTCGGCAGCGACATTGTACACCTCCCCCGCCGTCCCTTTGTGCAGAAGCAGGTCGAGGGCCTCACAGTGATCCTCCACAAAGAGCCAATCGCGCACCTGACAGCCGTCGCCATACAGGGGCAGAGGCTCATCGCGCAGGGCATTGGTGACAAATAAGGGGATCATCTTCTCCGGGTACTGACAAGGCCCCAATGTGTTAGCGCCGCGGCTGACAACGACCGGCAGGCCGTAGGAGGCGAAGAAGGCCAGGCAGAGCATATCAGCGGCCGCCTTGCTGGCGGCGTAGGGGTTGCGGGGCTGAAGAGGATCCGTTTCGCCAAACGAGTATCCTTCGGGCGCCTCGCCGTAGACCTCATCCGTGGAGACGTAGACGAAACGCTCGATGCCATGCTCGCGCGCAGCACAGAGAAGCACGTAGGTTCCATGAACATCGGTCCTGATGAAAGCATCCGCTCCCAGGAGCGAGCGGTCAACATGGGTCTCGGCGGCCAGGCTGACGATGGCGTCGGCCTCGCTCACCAACTCGTCCACAAGCTGGCGGTCGCAGATGTCGCCCTTGACGAAGCGATAGCGGGGGTCGCCCTCTACGTCGCGCAGGTTGTCGCGGTTGCCGGCGTAGGTAAGCTTGTCGACGTTGATGACCTCATACTCAGGGTACTCTCGCAGCAAGCGGCGCACGAAGTGACTGCCGATGAACCCTGCCCCACCAGTGACTAGAATCCTGCGCATGAGAAGCCTCTAGACCGCCGTAATCTGGCTGTGATCGCCCAGGGTGAGGACGCAACGGCGGCCCTCCATCCCACCCTCCCCTCTCAGCTCCACATAGCGGCCGATGAGGCTGTCCTCGATGCGGTAGCCCACACGCTCGATCAGCGTGTGCTCCATGACCACGCTGTTGGCGATGCGGCTGCCCTCCACCTGGCAGTGATGATAGATGGACGTGCGGGGCCCTATTTGCGAATCGACGATCCGGCTCTCCTCGCCAATGGTCAGTGGGCCCTCCAGGACGCTGTTGATCACCTGGACACCGCGCTCGACGATAACCTTACCCCGCACCCGCGAGGCGCTGTCGATGCTGCCCTCACTCCGCGCTGGCAAAGCATCGAGAACGGTCGCGTTGGCCTCTAAAATATCGCCCATCTTGCCGGTGTCCATCCAGTATCGGTCCAGCTCCTGGGCCTGGACAGACAGCCCTTTGTCGATCAGGTACTGGATGGTGTCTGTGATCTCCAGCTCGCCCCGCGCCGAAGGCCGCAGCTGCTGCACCGCCTCGAACACATGCTGGTCGAAGATGTAGACGCCGATGACCGCCAGGTCACTGGTCGGCTGGCTTGGCTTCTCCACCACCCGTGCCACCCGGCCATCCACCAGCTCGGCCACGCCGAAGCTCTGAGGCGTGTCCACCCGTCTCAGAAGAAGCTGGCAGTTACTGGAATCGCTGCGAAAGCGCTCCACGAAGGGGGCCACACCGCCCAGCACCAGGTTGTCGCCCAGGTAGAGGACGAAGGGCTGGCCAACTAAGAAATCGGCGGCGATCTTCACAGCGTGGGCGATGCCCAGGGGGGCATCCTGCTGGATGTAGGTCACCCTGGCACCGAAGCGATTGCCGTCGCCCACCGCTTCCTCCACCTGCGCCCGCGTATCGCCCACTACGATGCCGATGTCGGTGATGCCGCAGCCCACCAGGTCCTCGATGGCGTAGAAGAGGACGGGCTTGTTAGCGATAGGCACTAGCTGCTTGGCGCCGGAATAAGTGAAGGGGCGCAAACGTTCGCCTTTGCCGCCGCTGAGGATGAGGCCCTTGAGCTTGTCCTTTGCCATAGACCTCGGCCTGAACTAGGCTACGGGTAATTCTACCTTCCCCTAGTATCCGAACGCAAGCGAGCCTGGAGGCAGCCGGTCGTTCCTTGATTTGTGACTTCTGGCCTGCTAGTCTACGGTCTGGGATTGTGACGGTTTTGGGGGGGGAATTCTGTGCGAGCAGTGTCTGTGGCTGCGCCGCGCCGTTTCGATCTGTCCCAGCTGGCCCGCACCTGGGAGCTGTTGCTGCTCCTGACGGTGCGGGATGTGAAGCTGCGCTACGAGGGCACCATCCTGGGCTTCCTGTGGACCCTTGCCAAGCCCCTACTCCTAGCGCTGGTCTTCTCCTTCGCCCTGAGCCGCGTGCTGAGGATAGACGTGGGAGATGCTCCCTACGTCCTGTTCCTGCTGTCAGCTCTGTTCCCCTGGACCTGGTTCCAATCCTCGATCCAGTTCTCCGCCGGCTCCTTCTCCAATAACGCTGCCCTGCTCAAGAAAGTCTACTTCCCCCGTTTCGTCTTGCCTTTCTCGGCCGTTACCAGCCAGCTTATTCACTTCCTCCTCTCGATTCCGATACTGGCGCTGCTTCTTTTGGCTGCGGGTTATCGCCCCGGCCCGGAGTGGCTGCTCGGCGTGCCCGTGCTCATGGCCATCCAGCTTCTGATGCTAGCTGGAGCCGTCCTGTTGGTGGCCTCCTTCAACGTCTTCCTGCGCGACCTGGAGCACTTGGTGGAGGTCCTGATGCTCCTATGGTTGTACGTCACCCCTATTCTGTACCCGCTCTCCCTGGTGAAGGAGAGGGTCGGGGCAATCATATATCTCAACCCGATGGCCTCGCTCATTCAGGCCTGGCGGGACCTGTTTCTGTACGACCAGCTTCCCGGCGTCGACATCTGGCCGGCCCTGGTGTTCGCCGTCATCGCTTTAGTGGCCGGCAGCATCGCATTCAAGACTCTCGAGGGACAGTTTGAAATCGTCCTATAACGGACAAGCGGTCATCATCCTGGAGAACGTTTCCAAGCGCTACTTCCTCCACCCGCACCGCGTGAGGGAGTTGAAAAGGGCCATTTTGCATCTGCCGACCTTCTTGAAGACCAATCGGGCCAGGCAGCCCTTCTGGGCGCTCAGAGATGTCTCTCTTACCATCCGCCGGGGCGAGAGTGTGGGGATCATCGGCCCCAACGGCGCCGGCAAGAGCACCCTGCTGCGGATCGTCTCCCGCCTTGCGCCTCTAACGAAGGGAAAGCTCTCGGTGCGGGGGCGCGTCTCGCCCCTACTAGAGCTCGGAGCGGGTTTCCATGCTCAGATCAGCGGACGGGATAATGCCGTGCTCAACGCCGTTCTCCTGGGCCTGTCACGTAAGGAGGCCCAGGAGAAACTGCCGGAGATAGTGGAGTTCTCGGAGCTGGGGAATTTCATCGACCAGCCCATGCGCACCTACTCGTCCGGAATGTACGTGCGCCTTGGCTTCGCCGTGGCCGTCCACGTCAAGCCGGAGATCCTGCTCGTCGACGAAGTGCTAGCGGTGGGCGACGCTGACTTCCAGCGCAAGTGCTTCGACCACATCGAGAAGCTGCGCCAGAGCAAGGCCACCATCGTCCTGGTGAGCCACGACCTGGAGAACGTGAAGCGATTCTGCGACCGGGCTGTCCTCCTCAACCACGGGGCCATCGCCGCCGAGGGGGAGCCGCAGGAGGTGGTGGACGAATACCTGTCGAGCCACTTCGAGTTCTCAGCAGGAGCACAGGAAGCCGGCGATGAGTGAAGTAGAACTACCCGACGCTGGTGAGCGGATGATACCCGCTTTCCACCACGAAGCCGTGGTCTATGCCGAACATATTGTCCGTTATCTGTTCGCTACTCGATTCGTCAGAGGCAAGCGAGTCCTGGATGTGGCCAGCGGAGTTGGCTACGGAGCCGATCTCCTGAGGTCGGCTGGGGCAGCCGAGGTTGTGGCCATAGATCGGTCGCCGGAAGCAATGAAATACGGGCAGAAGCACCATTCCAAGTTCCAACCAGCCTACGTGGTGGGAGATGTCGAATCGCTACCTGTTCGGAGTAGCCAATTTGACGTCGTCGTATCCTTTGAGACAATCGAGCACGTCCCTGATTATCAGCGTTTCTTGGCCGAAGTGAAACGCGCTCTGCGCCAGGACGGCCTGTGCATCGTTTCCACTCCCAATAGAGACGTCTACGTGGAGGGAAACCCGTTTCATACAAAGGAGTTCACGTTCGCCGAGTTTGAGCAAGCGCTGGCGAGCCATTTCCGATATGTGGAGACCTTCACGCAAGATGACTGGATAGCGAGCGCTGTCTTCTTTCCCGAAGAGATGGAAGGAGCCGATAAACCGTTGGGGAGGCAGCCAAGTCTCTTCAAGGCTGTTGGCAAATCGCCATCAGAAACGCTATACATGGTGAGTCTTTGCTCTGACGTGCCCTTACCCGAGGCCGGCCAAGAAGTGGTGCTGACGAGTCTCTATGAGATGCGTTACTATCTTCAAGAGATCGCTCAACGTGATGCGGAGATCGAAAGGCTCAAGGCCGATCTATCTGAGCGGGTGGCTATGCTAGCCCAGCGCGACGCTGACCTCGCCGAACGTGACGCGTCACTGGTGGAAAAGGACGCCACCATCAGGGAGTTGAGGGAAGCCTACCAGGACATCTGGCGACAAATGGGAGCTCTTCAACGGTCCTTCGGCTATCGCCTCTTGGCGGGATACCGGCGGGCGATACGCCGGCTGTTCCCGCCGGACTCACTGAGGGGCCGTACGTATCGAAGGTCCGTACAAGGGTTGGAAGCCATTGTGCATCAACTCGCATATCTGCCCCGCCCACGGAGGCCACAGCGGTAGCCTAGGGGGATATGTCTATGCCTCAGAAGCCGGCGACGAACTCCCAGGCCCCTAAAGGCCAGCCGAGAACAGATTCCCGCGATGTGAGTCGCGCGGAACTGACCCGGCTTCGACGAGGGGTGCGGCTTAGGCAAGAAGAGATCGAGAGCCTGCGGCGCCGCCTAAAAGACGTCGAGAGCTCGACGAGCTGGCGGCTGGTCCAGAGCATGCGGTCGTTGGTTTGGTTTTTCGCGCCCCCGGGTAGCCTCCGCTATCGGTTAGCGATCCGAGCAGTGCGATGGGCGTATTCGGCTCTGAGTACCCCGCCCAGCAGGCTAGTGAAGCAGCCGCTGCGCTGGGCAACGCGAGTAGTACGCGGCCGTCCAGCGCCTCAGCCGGAGGAATCGGTCTTCGTGGCACCGCGGGTGCAGAAGCTACGAGTAGGCTGCTACGGCGAGCATTCCTGGTCAGTGGGAGGAGGCGCGGTGCACGTGCTGAAGTTCCTGCTGGCCCTCTCCGACTTCTACGACGTGGACCTGCTGCTTCCTCCTGGGACACCTCTGCGAGACAAGCGATGGTACCGGCAGAATTTGAACATCGATATCGGAAACGTTGAGGTTAAGAGGTACACTGCGGGCGCGGAGGACAACTACGATATCTGGTTCTCGGCAGCCAATGAGAGCATCGTGCTTGCCAGAACGCCGAAAAGCTTCAACATAGTGTTCTTCCCCTTCGTCGCTCAGGATGGTAGCGGCATCACGCACATCGCCAACAGCAATTACACCGCTTCCCACGTTAGAGAGCGTTACGGAACTCAGGACGTGATGGTGATCTACCCCTCCATCGCTCCTGACGAGCTACCCCCCGGCATAAAGGAGCCCATGATCCTGCACGTCAGCCGTTTCACGCTCCCTTCCGCGTTTGCAGACAAGGCTCATCTAGCGATGATCCAGGCGTTTAAGCGGTTGTGTAGTCGAGGGTTCGAAGGATGGCGACTGGTTCTCGTGGGAGCTACTCTGGATGAGGGCGAGGCAGTATACGCTTCCCATCTTGCCCGCCATGCCGGCGGCTTTCCCATCGACATCAGGCCCAACCTATCGGCCGCAGAGCTACGTGACTTGTATTCGAGGGCTTCGATCTACTGGCATGCCACGGGATTGTCGCTGTCGGAACCGGCGGCTCAGGAACACTTCGGGCTGACTATTCTAGAGGGGATGGCTGCCGGAGCGGTCCCGATCGTCTTCAACTCCGGAGGACCGCCGGAGATTGTGACCCACGGAGAGCATGGTTTTCTCTTCAATTCAGTTGAGGAGCTTGTGAACCTAACGTGGGAAGTGGCGACCCAACCTGCCCTCTGGAAGAAGCTCTCTCAACGGGCCAACCGACGCTCCTACGACTTCAGCGATGAGGTGATGAAGGACAAGTTGCTATCCACGGTAGCCAAGTCGGAAAAAGTATCCGTTATTATCGGTACTCACAACAATTGCCAATATTTGAGGGGGACACTAGACACTCTCTTTCGCCACACGCCACCTGGATTTGAGCTCATCATAGTGAACAACGCTAGTGACGATGGAACGAACATCCTTCTGCAATCTCTCAACTATCCCCACCTGAAGATAATCAACAACAAGGCAAATCGTGGCTTTGCCGCATTCAATAATCAGGGCCTGCGCCTCGCCACAAGGCCATACGTTCTCTTCCTCAACGACGATGTGGAGCTTACGCCGGGGTGGCTGGAGCCATTGATTGAGATGCTAGACCTGCACCCCAAAGTTGGTGCTGTGGGGTCACGTCTCCTGTACCCAGATGGTCGGGTTCAGCATGATGGGAAGATGTTTCTCGCAAAGGACCGCCTGCCCTACCATGTCAACATCGGTGGACGCCCTGGCGAGGACGAAAGACCGGTGGAGGTCGATACGCTGACGGCGGCTTGCCTCCTTGGACGCAGAGAACTGGTCGGGTTCTCCGAGGACTACCGGCGCGGATACTATGAGGATACCGACATGTGCCTCCGGATCAAAGAGCAAGGGTATGGCTTGGTCCTACATCGTGGAAGCGTTGTCATACACTACCACGGGATATCGATGGGCAAGAATCAGAGCGCCACAGAACGGGCTCAGGCCAGGAACCAACGCCTCTTTTTGAAGCAATGGTCTGCCAAATTCCCGTCGTTAGTCTACATGGCTACGGAAAAGGAGCTTGCCAGCGGCAAGGTGCGCAGCCGGCGGATACTGCCCGCTGATGTTTTCTCTCAGAGCTGGCCACTGTCCCACCGCTTGGGGCGCTGAGAAGGAGCGGCCACTGCCACGCCGACCGCAGCGGCGTTCGGTCGCCAGGATTGACGGGAGGGTAGCGTGAGGCTCTGCTTCCTCATGTACCACGGCAGCATGTACTCTGGCGGGCAGGGCATCTATCTTCATTACCTGACCCGCGAACTGGCCCGCTTGGGCCACGAGGTGCACGTCATCGCCGGCCCTCCCTATCCCGTCATGGCCGAGGGTGTTCAGGTACACCCCCTGGAGAGCTTTAGCTGGCTCCGCTACCTGGAAGCGCGGCAGGAGTTCCTGGCCAGGTCCAACCCCCTGAAGTTCTTCTATCCGCTAAACCTGTTCGAGCTCACCACCACCCGCGTCGGCATCTTGCCCCTGATGTTCACCTTCAGCCTGCGGGCGGTGGCCAAGTTCCAGGAGCTGCACCGGCATGAGCCCTTCGACCTGGTTCACGACAACCAGGGCCTGGGCATCGGCCTGTTGCTGATGAAGAGCTTCGGCGTGCCGATCGTGGCCACCATCCACCAGCCCTTGTCAGTAGACATGCGCAACGCAGTCGCCCAAGCTGAGGGTTCGCTCGAGAAGATCCGTCGCGCGGCCTACTACTACCCCCTCTTCATGCAGGAATTCGTCGCCCGCCGCCTGGACGAGATCATCACCGTATCGGAGGCATCAGCCAGCATGGTGGAGCTCGCCTTCGGCATCCCTAGAGCACGGATGAAGGTGATCTACAACGGCATTGATACGGAGGTGTTCCGTCCCTTGAAGGTGTCGAAGGAGCGCAATAGCATTATCTACGTAGGCAATTCGGAGGACCGCAACAAGGGCGCCGTCTATCTCCTCCAGGCGTTGCGCCACCTACGCGACAGCACCGACTACCACCTGACCCTTGTCGATCGGCCGCGCCAGGAGCTGAAGCTAGTTCCCCGCCTGTTGCGCCGCCACGACCTGAGCACTCGCGTTCGCTTCACCGGGCGCGTTACCACGCCCCAACTGGTGCGCCACTACTGCCGCGCTCAGATGAGTGTCTGCCCCTCCCTGTACGAAGGGTTTGGCCTGCCCGCCGCCGAGGCCATGGCCTGCGGCCTGCCGGTGGTAGCCACCTCCGGCGGGGCGCTGCCCGAGGTGGTAGAGGACGGCGTCACCGGCATCCTCGTGCCGCCAGCCGATGCCCGTGCCCTGGCCGAGGCCATGGACAACCTCATGAGAGACGCCCAACTGCGGCAGCGAATGGGGCAGGCGGGCAGGGAGAGGATCCTGGAGAAGTTCAGTTGGCGGAAGGCTGCTTTGCAGACCGAGGCCGTCTACCAGCAGGTGTGCCAGCCGAGTCCGGCTGCGGCGTCAAAGCCTGTAACCGCATCGTAGCAAGGCTCCAGCCGATCCAGAAGGCCACCGAGAGAACCCCCAGGCTACCCACCAGAAGAGGGGCAGCCAGCGCCCAGTAGCTGCGCCTTCGCACTCCCTCCAGCAAGGTGGCTGCGATAGCCAGAGTCGTCCCGCAGATGACGACCCCGTACAGGCGCGACCTGTCCGGCCTCGAACTTAGCCCTACCATCTCCGCCATAGCACCCTGAGATAGAAAAAGCTAGCGTCCCCAGTAGAACTCGAACCCACAATCGCCTGGTCCGAAGTAGGGTTGCTAACCAAATTGGCTAGCAGAATGTTAGCAACTTCAAGGCGAAATCGCAAGGCGAAAACCTACCACCGTCCCCTCCACGAGCCACTCGATGGCGTCTGGTTGCAGAGAGGGCAACCTATCTCCTTTTGCGCTATACTTGGGGGAACGACGAGCGCAGCATGGTGCGCCCCTACAGCGTGGAGCCACCTGGAGCGGCTAGAGGGGGCCATCGGCGCCCACGGCTCCGGCGAGACGCAGGAAGAATAGCAGGACCTGGGAGAAGACAATGAAGCTGACATCCTTGTTACGCCGCGTCCGGAGAGCTACTCAGCGTCCTTCCGTGCATCCAGATTCCCCCTTGGACATCGACATCAAGGCCGAGGCCTCAAAACTGCACTGGTACCACTGCATCAAGCTCGCGCCGGGCTACACAACTCCGGGGATAGCAGGTTGGTCAGCGGATACATCCGGCTGGGAAAAGAAGTATCTGTTTCCCTCTGCCAAGGAGCTGCGCGGCAAATCTTTGCTGGACATCGGCACCATGAACGGGTTCTTCGCCTTTGAAGCGGAGAGGAGAGGCGCCTCCCCTGTGGTGGCTATAGATCGGGATCCTCCCGGCTTCCCTGACGCGAGGGAGGCCTTCAATTTCGCCGCCCGAGCTCTCGAGTCCCGCGTCACCTATCGGGTACGCTCCGTCTACGACCTCGAACCCACAGATTCCGGCACGTTCGATTTCGTCCTAATGTACGGAGTCCTGTACCACTTGAAGTTCCCGTTGTATGGCCTGTACCGAGCGGCTAGCGTATGCCGTGACGTCTTTCTCCTCGAGACTCACGTCACTTTGAAGGATGATTACTCAAGGCCGATGATGCTCTTCTACCCCGGCAATGAGCTTAACGACGAGCCGACAAACTGGTGGGGACCAAACACACGCTGCGTCGATGCCTTCGTGGAGCATCTGGGATTCCGCATTGAGAAGCGCCTCACTCATCAACAGGATGTCGCTGGCCTCGCGCCAGCTCGCTACACCGTGTGCTGTCGCCGTGTCCGGCCGACCCCTCCGCCCTTCAGCGAACTCTAGCGCCTATGGCGCGTCCTGGTCTAAGTGAGAAGGCATTCCTGAGATCGGGGTGGAGTTGCCAGCCCCAATCCTTAAGCAAAAAAGCCGCCTTGCGGCGGCAGCGGTAGGCAGCCAGACCTTAGTGTCGGCCCGCCAGACAGAGAAGGAGTGCCGTTGGCCACGCTGAGGACCCCCGGCAGAGTCATGACGGCCAAAGCGGGCCCCTGGCTGGCGGTAGCTCTACTCTTCTCTGTGGCCGCCAGCGTCCAGCCCACGCTTGCCCTCATCGTCGCTCGCTGCAACGGGCGCGACACCGGCCGGCCCTGGTTGCCACCCCTGGTCGCCGCTGCTCTCAGGGAGTAAACTCTTGCCCGGTGACTCACCACAATCCCAATCCGCTTACACACTTAAGGCACCTCTTCCCCAGACGCAGAATCGATTGACATGGCGGGCGCCGGATGCCCTAATAAGCGTTGTTATGCACGGCACACTCTCCAGCGTAGACGAGGTGCGACAGGCTGCATGGCGCCGGGCGTTATCCAACTTCGCTGTGCGGCTATCTCCGCAGCACCCGCTGGTCGGCCTGGATGCGTTAGTCTTGGGTTTGCTGGCCGCCCTCTCTGCCTATATCACCTATCGGCTGTACGCCTTCACCTACGACGACGTCTACCTGGCCTTCACCTACGCACGCAACTTGGTCGAGGGCCATGGGTTCGTCTTCAACGGCGAGGAGATCCTCAGCACCCCTGCGCCCTTGTTCGTCCTCTTGTTGGCCCTGGGCAATATTGTGGTGCCCGACGTCAGCATTCCGGGCGTCGCCAGCCTCATCAATGGGGCTTCCCTCTTTGCTATGGCCGCCACTCTGTATCTGCTGGGCAGTCATCTATCGGGGCGGACCGTAGGGTTCGCCGTCGCTGTCCTCTCCCTTTTCAATCCACTGATACTCCATTCTTTTGGCAGCGAGACCCCGTTTTTCCTGGCCCTGGTCCTGGGCGCCTTCTACACATACCTGACCGGTAGGACGTACCTGCCGGCCTTTCTGCTGGCGATGGCGGCTCTGTGCAGAACGGAGGCGGTTATCCCCGGCGTCATCATCCTGGCCCACCTCCTCTATACCAGACGCCGCGCCGCCTTACCTTTTGTGTCTGCTGGCCTTTTGTCGGTGGCGCCCTGGCTGGTCTTCTCAGGAGTCTATTTCGGCTCTCCTCTCACCAGCTCCTTCGCCGCCAAGCAGGCCCAGGTGAAAGCGGGAGCCGGCTTCGCATCCTTCCTGGAAGGGGCCAGGGATTGGGTCCCTAACATCATGCTAGATGGCGACGAAAGGTACCTTCTGGCGGCGCCCCTGGTGGGGCTGGGTCTCCTGGTGCTGGCCACTGGGGACCGTCGCTGGCTCCTGGTGCTGGCCTGGCCCCTGGCCCAGGCTCTCTTTTATACCCAGCTGGGGATCCACTTCTACTGGTGGTACGCCGCCGCGCCGGGCCTCGGCCTCAGCATCGTCGCCGGCTTGGCCGTAGGAGTGATCCCCATGGCCTTGAAGATTGTCATCCCCTACGCCCGTGAGAGGGGGGGCAGATTGTTGGTGCTGCGCGTCGCACAGCCTCAAGAACGGGAATCCTCTCTGCTTCTGCTGGTGTCCATCGCTGGAGCCATCCTGGTGGCGGGCACCGTCGTGGCCTTGGTCTGGACGGGCCACCATCATCTGACCAGCTTCAAGGACCGGCAGAAAGGCATCAACGATCTCTACACTGCCACCGGCAAATGGCTGCAGGATAACACCCCTCCGAACGCCTCGCTGGCCTATGCGGAGATCGGCCAGATCTCCTTCTACTCCGACCGCCGGACTATCGACATCCTGGCAGTAGTGACCCCCTCGCAGGTAGACCACTTGGCCAAGGCCGATTATCTCTGGCCGTACCTGTGCTACGAACCGGACTACATCCTTTACAACCCCGCGCTTTCCATCTGGAACGGGCAGATCAAGACCGAGTCGTGGTTCAAGCACTCCTACCGAGAGGTGGCAGCTGTCCGGGTCGCCACGTATCCCTTCCCTATGCATGTGTACGAAAGGCAGCCGGCGGCTGCGATCCCGTTGCCGGTGGAGGAGGTTGACGTACACCAGACCAAGCTAGACTTGGGCTTTTCCCCCGGGCAGATTGGGGGCGGGAACGTCGTGGGCCAGACGTTCCGCTCAAGGCACGACAACCTCTCGGCGGTGGAGGTGGTGTTCGGCAATGTGGGGCTGGGCAACGCGGCCACCATCGTCTTCCACCTTAAGGCGTCTCCGGTAGGCGAAGACCTGGTGCGGATGGAGGTGGCGGCGGCCGACCTGGAGCCCAATGCCTATTACGCCTTTCGCTTCCCTGCGATTGCCCAGACCAAAGGGAAGGAGTTCTACTTCTACTTGGAGGCCGTTGAAGCAGCCCCGGGAAACGGCGTCACCGTCTTCGCTCAGTCCGGGAACCCCTATTCCGACGGCAGCCTCTTTCAAAACCACGGAGCCCGCGAAGGCGACCTCGCTTTCAAGACGCGCTATCGGCTGCCCGATTCAGCCATCGACAACGAATGCCGGGCCAGCCGACCCCTCCGCCCTTCAGCGAACTCTAGCGCCTATGGCGCGTCCTGGTCTAAGTGAGAAAGCACTCCTGAGATCGGGGTGGAGCTGCCAGCCCCAATCCTTAAGCAATAAAGCCGCCTTGCGGCGGCAGATCCGTATCTGAAAGCTAGCGCCCCCGGCAGGACTCGAACCCACAACCGCCTGGTCCGAAGCCAGGCGCTCTATCCAATTGAGCTACGGGGGCACCTTCGACCCATTGACTGAGCCAACCCAAGCTACGGAGTGTTCAACAAGCCCTAGAAAGTTTATCATAGGCCTCGTACGGCCTCAACCGCGCTTATCTGTCGACAAGCACGCTAGCTCACAACCGCCTGAGGGAGCCAACGTGGAGCAAGACGCCGAGGTCATGATCAAGACGGTAGAGGATCTCCTACGGGGCGAGGCCCTGGAGGAGGCCGTCGACCTGGTATCCTCCATCCACCCAGCCGACCAGGCCGAGCTCTTCTGGCACCTGGAGCCGGAGCTACGGGAGGCCTTTCTGGCCCTTCTCTCTGCGGAGGGCCTCGCTCACCTGCTGGAGTACCTGGACGACGACCAGCGCGCGATAGTGGTGGAGAAGATGCCACGGGCGTCTCTCGCCCGCGTCCTGGACAGGATCGACAACGACGTCGCCGCCGACATTCTCCGTACGCTGCCCCCAGCGGAGGGCGCGCGGGTGCTCTCCACCATGAGCACGGCCTCAGAGGTGGCTCCCCTCCTGGAGCATGCCGACGAGAGCGCCGGCGGCATCATGACCCGCGGCTTCGTGTCCCTCCACGGCGAGATGACTACCCAGGACGCCATCAAGTACCTGCGCCTGCGTAAGCCCAACGTGGAGGAAGCTTACTACCTGTACGTCCTGGATGCCGCCAATCGCCTGGAGGGCGTGCTAAGCCTGCGCGAGCTGGTGGTGGCCCCCGCCGCAACCCTCATCCACAAAGTCATGAGCCGAGATGTGATCGCCGTCGGGCCGGAGACAGACCAAGAGGAGGTAGCTCGTGTGGTTCAGCGCTATCGTCTGCGCGCCCTACCGGTGGTAGACGAAGAGCGCCACCTGCTGGGCATCACCACCATGGACGACGCCCTGAACGTCGTCTCTGAAGAGGCCACCGAGGACATGTACAGCATTATCGGCCTGCCCGCCGAAGAGAGCGTTTACGACCCCGTCACCGTGTCGGCTCGCAGACGCCTGCCCTGGTTGCTACTGAACCTTGTCCTCGCCTTCATAGCCGCTGGCGTCGTCAGTCGCTTTGTAGACACCATCGAAGAGATAGCGGCCCTGGCCGTGTTTATGCCCATCGTGGCTGGTCAGGGCGGCAATGCTGGTATTCAGACCATCACCCTGGTGGTACGAGAGATCGCCCTGGGAGAAGTAGAGCTCAAAGATGCCAAGCGCGTCCTGATCAAAGAGGTGTCCGTGGGCGTGCTGAAAGGAATCGTCCTGGGGCTATTCGTTGGCCTGATAGCCTGGGCATGGTGGAGCAACGCCTGGCTGGGTCTGGTTGTCGGGCTGGCTATACTGCTGAACCTGATCGTGGCTGGCTTCTGGGGAGCGATAATACCGCTGGGCCTACGCTGGCTCCGCCTCGATCCCGCTGTCGCCTCGGGGGTCTTCCTGACCGGCTTCACCGACGTGCTGGGCTTCTTCTTCCTGCTGGGCCTGGCGACCCTTCTGCTCTCCCATCTCACCTAGCTACTGAGGAAGGTTGAGGGAAATACCGATCGTGGCGTATTGCCCGTTCCCCCGAATGATGCCGATAGCTACCGTCCCCCATTCCCCACCGTCACCCACACGGGAGAAATCGATGACAACGACCTCGTCCTCCCCATCGGAGACATCCACCACGTCCACATTGTCCACCTGCCAGGGATCCTCATCCAGCACCCTCTCATAGAAAGCCTGCACCTGGTCACGGCTGTGCTCCGTGTCAATACTCACCAGGAAGCCGCCCTCCTCGGGGGTGAAGGTCTCCGCACGGGTAATGGCTTCCTCGTAGATAGGGAAGTCCCGCGGGAAGCCCTCCGGCAGCTCGATGCCGCCAGGCCCTCCTTCCTCGCCGCCACCACAGGCACCAGCCAGCGCAAGGGCCGCAAGAAGGACAAGGGCAATAACGATACCTGCCCGACTCATCTCGTCACCACCAGACTCCCACGAAAAGCACCGCATGCAACGGCACCTTCAGGTTAGCAGGTCAATGGAGAGCAGGCAAGAAACTGGGGTGGACGGAGGGATTTGAACCCTCGATCTCCAGGGCCACAACCTGGCGCGTTGACCGCTACGCTACGCCCACCACGACAGGACAGCAGAAACACTGGCATCGTCGCAATGCCAGCACATGGAGTGTATCACGTTTGCCCAGATACGGTCAAGAATAGCGTAGGCTGGTTCCTCTTCCCCGTATCGACAAGCTAGGGAACAGCTTGTAGAATCGGAGGGCCAACGTTTGCGGTAAAAGATTACGCCATAGTAAAATTAACTAGCGAGGAGGCCTTCATGCACGAGCTAGCGGCAGCCCAGGATGTCGTCAAGACTGCCCTGGCGACAGCCGAAGCGGAGGGCGCCAAGAGAATAGTAGCCATTGTCCTCGAGATTGGTGACCTTTACGGGGTTGACCAGATGCGAGAACTCATCGCGATGGAGGCGAAGGGGACAATAGCCGAGGGGGCCCGCTTGGACATCGAATCCGTGGCTGGTCCTAACATCCGGGTTGAGAGCATAGAGGTAGAACAGTAGGTTGCCGTGGCTATCAGGGCGCAGGTGGTGGTGCGAGGGATCGTTCAGGGGGTTGGCTTCCGTCCCTTCGTCTATCGCCTCGCCCAAGAGCACCAGCTTAGCGGCTGGGTCCTCAACTCCACTCAGGGCGTGGTCATCGAGGTGGAGGGGCCGCAGCAACGAATAGCTGGCTTTATCGCCGGGCTCAAGGCCGATCCCCCTCCCCAGGCCGTCATCGAAAGAGTAGAGACCAACCTCCTTCCGCCTGTTGGCTACTCGTCCTTCATCGTCGAGGCCAGCCGCGAGGGCGATGAGTTCGTCCTGATCTCCCCCGACATTTGCATCTGCGCCGACTGCCTCAATGAGCTCCGGAACTCCCACGACCGCCGTTGGGCCTATCCCTTCATAAACTGCACCAACTGCGGCCCCCGCTTCACCATCATCAGCGACATCCCCTACGACCGACCCAAGACGACAATGAGCGCCTTCACCATGTGTCCTCGCTGCGATGAGGAGTACCACAACCCCGCTGACAGGCGCTTCCACGCTCAGCCCAACGCCTGCGCCCTGTGCGGCCCCCGGCTGGAGCTGGCGACGAATGGCACTCGCCCCGCTGAAGCGCCGCCGCGAGAAGAGCCCATCGAGAGCGTCCGTCGCCTGCTGACGGAGGGGGCGATTGTGGCGGCGAAAGGGCTGGGGGGCTTCCACCTGGCCTGCGATGCCACGAATGCGGGCGCGGTGGCAACCCTGCGCGAGCGCAAGCAGCGCGTGGACAAGCCCTTCGCCGTCATGTCCCTGGACGTGGACACCGTCCGCCGCTACTGCGAGGTCAGTGAAGGCGAGGCTCAGCTCCTCGAGTCGCCGGCGCGGCCCATCGTGCTCCTGCGACGCAAGCCGGGCTCGCCCATCGCCGCTGAGGCAGCCCCCGCCAACAATAACCTGGGGGTCATGCTGCCCTACACGCCCCTGCACTACCTCCTGCTGAGCGATGGCGCGACACCCGCGCCTCTGGCCCTGGTGATGACCAGCGGCAACATGAGCGAGGAGCCTATCGCCATTGGCAACCAGGAGGCGCTGGAGCGCCTGAGCCCCCTGGCCGACTACTTCCTTCTCCACGACCGCGATATCTACGTCCGCTGCGACGACTCAGTCACCCGCCTCTTTCGAGGCAGAGAGGCGATGCTCCGCCGCTCCCGCGGCTACGCGCCCTTCCCCGTCCGCCTGAACCTGGAGCTGAAGGAGATCCTGGCCTGCGGAGCTGATCTCAAGAACACCTTCTGCCTCACCAAGGGCACCTATGCCTTCCTCAGCCAGCACATCGGCGACATGGAGAACTACGAGACCTTCGCCGGCTATCAAGCGGCCATCGAGCACTTCCAGCGGCTCTTTCGGGTGAACCCGCGGGCGGTGGCCTATGACCTTCACCCCGATTATCTGGCCACCCGCTACGCCCTGGAGCTCGCGGAGACCCAGGGCTTACGGCTGGTGCCCGTGCAGCACCACCACGCCCACGTTGTGAGCTGCATGGCCGAGAACGGCGTGGACGGAGAGGTCATCGGCGTGGCCCTCGACGGCACCGGCTACGGCACGGACGGCCACATCTGGGGCGGCGAGTTCCTCCTGGCCGACTGCCGCCGCTTTCGCCGCCTAGGTCACCTCAAGTATGTGCCCCTGCCCGGCGGCGATGCAGCCACCAAACGGCCCTACCGTATGGCAGTAAGCCATCTTCTGAGCGCCTTCGGTGAGGAGGCCCTGGACCTGCCGCTGGAGCTGTGGAAGCAAATCGAACCGCCGGAGCTGGCCCTGATACGCCGCATGATGGCGGCGAAAGTGAACTGCCCTCTCACCTCTAGCTGCGGCCGCCTGTTCGACGCCGTATCGGCCCTGCTGGGCGTGCGCGGCGTGGTCAACTACGAAGGGCAGGCGGCCATCGAGCTGGAGATGCTGACCGCCGAAGGCGTGGATGAAGTCTACGACTGGAGCCCACCTTCAAGCTATCCTATAATTATTGATCCGGCGCCTGTGCTGCAGGGAGTGGTTTCGGACCTGAGGCGAGGGGTGGATCGAGCTGTGATCTCGGCCAAGTTCCACAACACCATCGCCGACGTCATTGTCGGCGTGAGCCGGGTTGCCAGAGAAAGGACGGGCATCAACCGAGTGGCCCTTAGCGGCGGCGTATTCCAGAATATGTACCTTCTTGGCCGCACCCTGGACGGACTGGAGAGCCGGGGCTTCGAGGCCCTCATCCACCACCAGGTGCCCACCAACGACGGCGGCATCGCCCTCGGCCAGGCGGTGATCGCCAACGCCCGTCTGTCACGGAGGAAGAAGCGCTAGCCATGTGCCTGGCCATACCGGCGCGGGTTGTCCAGATCGACGAAGGTCTAGGCCTGGTGGAGCTAGGGGGAGTCGTGCGTGAAGCGAGCTTCATGCTCCTGCCCGATGCCCAGGTGGGCGACTACGTTCTCCTCCACGCTGGCTACGCCCTCCAGAAAGTGGACGAGGCGGAGGCCGAGGAGACCATCCGTCTGTTGACCGAGCTGGCCGAGGACGGGAGGGCAGAAGCATAGTGGTGCGCTACGTGCGCGAGTTCCACGATCCTGCCGCCGCCCGCGGGCTGGCGGCGACGATCGAGCGCATAACCAACCGCTCGGTGAACCTGATGGAGGTATGTGGCACTCATACCGTGACCATCTTCCGCCACGGCATTCGCCAGCTCCTGCCGCCGCCGCTGAGCATGCTCTCGGGGCCCGGCTGCCCAGTCTGCGTCACCACCAACGCCGATATCGACAAGGCCATCGCCCTGGCCGAGCAGTCGAAGGTAACCCTGGCCACCTTCGGCGACATGATGAAGGTGCCGGGGAGCTACCAGAGCCTCCAGCAGGTCAAGGCCGATGGCAGCGACGTGCGGGTCGTCTATTCTCCTCGCGATGCCGTCTGCATGGCCCGCGACAACCCCCGCCAGCCCGTCATATTCTTCGCCGTGGGGTTCGAGACCACCGTCCCCACCATCGCCGCCGCGCTCCTGGAGGCCGAAGCGCTGGGGCTCAAGAACTTCTACCTGATCTCCGTGCACAAGCTCATCCCGCCCGCCATGCTCGCTCTACTGGAGGCGCGGGAGGTGCGCATCGACGGCTTCATCTGCCCCGGCCACGTGAGCGTGGTCATCGGCTCGCAGCCCTACGAGTTCATCCCCCAACAGTACGGCGTTCCCTGCGTGATCACCGGCTTCGAGCCGTTGGACGTCCTCCAGGGCATCGAGATGCTGCTGCGCCAGATCGCCGAGGGCAGAGCAGAGGTGGAGATCCAGTATCGCCGAGGGGTGCGGCCGGAGGGTAATCCCCTGGCGCGCGAGCTAGTATCGCGGGCGTTCGAGACCAGCGACGCCGACTGGCGCGGGCTGGGCTGCATCCCCAACAGCGGGCTGAAGCTGCGAGCGGAGTACAAGCGCTTCGACGCCGAGCAGGCCTTCGCCATCAACCCTCCGCCCACCAAGGAGCACAAGGGCTGCCTCTGCGGCGATATCCTGCGGGGAGTCAAGACGCCGCCGGAGTGCCCCCTGTTCGCCGAAACCTGCACCCCCGAGAGGCCGGTAGGCCCCTGCATGGTCTCCAGCGAGGGCACCTGCGCCGGCTGGTATCAATACGGGTCGCGCTAAGGAAGGCTATGGCAAAGAGAAACGTGGCAGGAACCAGCAAGATCCTCCTGGCTCATGGCAGCGGCGGCCGCCTCAGCCACGAGCTGGTGGCCAAGGAGTTCGTTCCGCCCTGGGCCAACCCCATCCTCGACCAGCTCAACGACTCGGCCGTGTTCGCCTTGAGCCCGGATGGCACCGGCCCCCGCCTAGCTTTCACCACCGACTCCTACGTGGTGAAGCCCCTCTTCTTCAAAGGGGGCGACATCGGCCGCCTGGCGGTCTGCGGCACAGTCAACGACCTGGCCATGGTGGGAGCGAAGCCCCTGTACCTTTCGGCCAGCTTCGTCATCGAGGAGGGGCTGTCCCTGGCCAACATGAGAGCAGTGGTGAAGTCGATGCGCCAGGCGGCGGCTGAGGCGGGCGTGCAGATCGTGACCGGCGATACGAAGGTGGTGGAGGGAGGCGCCGCCGACGGCCTCTTCGTCAACACCGCCGGCCTGGGCCTGGTGCCGCCTGGGGTAGAGATCGGCGGCAGCAGGGCCCGCGTGGGCGACGCGATCATCCTCTCGGGCAGTATCGGCGACCACGGCATCGCCGTGATCTCTCAGCGGGAGGGACTGGAGTTCGAGGCGCCGGTGGACAGCGACGTCGCCCCCCTGAACGGTCTGGTGGCAGCCATGCTGGCGGTCAGCACCAACGTCCGCGTTCTGCGCGACCCCACTCGTGGCGGCCTGGCAACCTCCCTCAACGAGATAGCCCAGCAGTCCGGGGTTGGCATCCAGATCGATGAACCAACGATCCCAGTCAAGGATGGCGTATGGGGTGCCTGCGAGATGCTGGGCTTCGACCCCCTGTACGTGGCCAACGAAGGCAAGCTGGTCACTATCGTCGAGCCTAAAGACGCTGAAAGAATCCTGAGCGTTATGCGAAAGACAAAGTATGGTGAAGAGGCAGCGATCATCGGGGAGGTAGTCGCCGAGCCGCAGGGCAAGGTTCTGATGAAGACAACTATCGGCGGCACGCGCATCGTCCACATGCTGGTGGGCGAGATGCTGCCGCGTATCTGTTGAGGAGCGGCGATGACAACGCGCGAGAGGGGGAACCGGGCCGATACGGCCAGGCAGGACACGGAAGAGCTAGCCGCCCTGCTGGACATGTCCATGGCCTTCGCCCAGGCTACCGACCTGGACAGGGTAATGGAGACCGTTCTTGCCCGCAGCACCGCTCTCTATGAGGCGGCCGATGCCGGCGCTCTCTTCCTCTACAACCCTGATGAGGACTGCCTGGTAGCCAGGGCCTCCATTGGCTACGAGACAGAGCCTCTCTCCCGAGTGCGACTGAGGCCGGGAGAGGCCATCGTGGGCAAGGTCTTCAAGCACAGACGAAGCCTGCTGTGCGCCACTCCAGAGCAGATAGCGCTTAACATGGCCAACCTGCGCAAGGAGAACGAAGCTCACTTCGAAGGGGCCCGCTCCGGCATAAGCCAGCCCCGCAGCGCCATGTGCGCTCCCCTGATTGCTAAGGACTCTGTCCTGGGAGCCCTGATCCTAGTGAGCCTTCGCCGTCAGGAAGCCTCTTCTCGCCGCCAGAAAGCATTCTCTGCCACCGACCTTCACTTTCTCCAGGGAGTAGCCAACCAGATCGCCATTGCTCTCGAGAACGCCCGTCTCTGGTCGGAGGTCTGCCGCGGTCAGGCCGTAACCGAAGCAAACCGCTTCAAAGATGAGTTTCTGGCCAGCATCTCCCACCAGCTTCTCACCCCCATCACCTCCATCAGAGCTGCCGCCGACCTGCTTAAGGCTTCGCCGACCAAGGAGAGCGAGGCAGCGGACAGCCTGATAAGCAGCATTGCCCGCAACACCCAGCGCCTTCAGGGTCTAGTGCAGGAACTGCTGGACCTAGCCCGTCTGCAAAGGGGCGAGGCCGTACTCTCACTCAAGCCCTGGGACCTGAAGACGATCGTAACGGAGAGCGCGGCAGCCATCGAACCCCTCGCCGGGGGGAAGGAACAGGCGCTGGAGGTGGAAATCCCCTCTTCTTCCTGCCCGGTGCTGGCCGACCGGGGGCGACTGGAGCAAGCGCTGATGAACCTGCTCTCCAACTCCAGCAAATTCACCCCTCGCCACGGTCACATCAGGACGACCCTCCAGGACAAGGACCGAGAGTATTTGGTGAGTGTCACCGACGATGGTCCCGGCATCCCCCAGGCTGAGCAGAATCAGATCTTCGAGCGCTTCTATTCGAACTCCCGCGCGCCAGGCGAAAAGACGGGCGCTGGCTTGGGCTTAGCCATCGCCAAGACAGTGGTGGAGCTACACGGAGGGAAAATCTGGGTGAAGAGCCAGGGCGGCCACGGCAGCACCTTCTTTTTCACCCTTCCCAAGGGGGACAGTCTTGCGGATTCTAGTCGTCGATGACGAGCCCGATGTGGTAGAGGTCATCGAGCTTACCTTCAGGCTTCAGTGGCCGGGGAGCGAGGTGATAGCGGCCGCCGATGGCGAGTCGGCTCTGAAGGTCTTTCAAACAGGACAGCCGGACGTGGTTGTCTTGGACGTAGGCCTCCCAGGGATGAGCGGCTTCGAGATCTGCCGCCGCCTGCGGGCGATCTCCGACGTGCCTATCCTCATGCTCACCGTCAGGGGCGAGGAACTGGATCGCCTCAAGGGCCTCGATCTGGGGGCCGACGATTACATCGTCAAGCCCTTCAGCCCACTGGAACTGGTGGCACGCACCCGAGCCGTGCTGCGCCGCTCCCAGATAGCGCCCATGCTAACCACCTCCCGCATCATCGTCGATGAGGAGCTTACCCTGGACTTGGACAACCGCGAGGTTATCCTCCGTGGCCAGCCAGTGAAGCTGACACCCACCGAGAGCCGCATTCTCTCTCAGCTTGTAGCCAACGCCGGCCACGTCGTCACTCAGAAGATGCTCCTAGCCAAGGTGTGGGGATGGGAAAGCGAGGATGATATGCTCATGCTCAAGGTGCATATCGCTCGCTTGCGCGAAAAATTGGACGACGATGCCTACAACCCCCGCTACATCTTCACCGAACGAGGCCTAGGCTACCGTTTCGTCAGACCAGCCACGGTTCCCTTCCCTCCTCCTTCCTCCCCATGACGCCGTGCCCCTCGATTGACAGAATGTAACCTTTCTGTTACCTGGTGTAACCCGCTATGTTACCTCTTTCGTGTAGGATTTCCCAGGGGAACCTTAGCTGAAGGCTCAGCCGGCTCCTGTCGGCTAGAGCGGAAATGGACGGCGATAAATGGTAAGACAAATTGCTAACCCCTACAAAGAGGCGGTGGACATCGTCAAGGAGATGGGGGGTGAGGCACTCAGGCTGTGCTATCAGTGCGGCCTGTGTACCGGTGCCTGCCCCTGGAATGCCTTGAAGAGCTTCCCAGTCCGCAAGCTAATCCACGAGGTGCAACTGGGGCTTGTCGACTTCGAGAGCGAGGACATGTGGACGTGCGTCACCTGTGGCAACTGCGTCCAGCAATGCCCCCGCGGCGTCGAGATCATCGACGTGATGAGGGCCATGCGCCGCACCATCGTTGGCATGGGCGTCGGGCCGGTTCCCGACTCCTTACGCGTCACCATGAAGAACCTCGCTGGCACCGGCAATCCCTGGGGTGAACCCCCGGAGAAGCGAGCTGACTGGGCTCAAGCCCTGAATGTCAAGCCGTTCAGCAACGGCACTCAGCTTCTGTACTTCCCCTGCTGTACCACCGCCTATGACTCGAGCGTCAGTCGCATAGGCAAGGCTACGGCGACCATTCTTCAGAAGGCAGGGATAGATTTCGGTATCCTGGGCTCCAAGGAGACCTGCTGCGGCGAGAGCGCGCGCAAGGCGGGCGACGAGGAGCTGTTCCAACGGCTGGTCCAAGAGAACACGGCCGCCTTCGCCGAAAACGGCGTCAAGAACATAGTCGTTTCCTCGCCCCACTGCTACTACACCTTCAAGAACGAATACCCCATGGCGCAGAACGGCGTCCAGGTCATGCATTCCACCCAGTTCCTGGCCGGACTCATCCGAGAGGGCAAGATAAAATTCAGCAAAGAGATAAAGAAGAAGGTCGCCTATCACGACCCCTGCTACCTGGGACGCCACAGCGGCGTCTTTGACGAGCCACGCGAGATCCTGAGCAGCATTCCCGGCCTGGAGCTGGTGGAGATGGCCAATCATCACGAGAATAGCATCTGCTGCGGTGGTGGCGGCGGCCAGGTATGGATGGAGACCAAGCCGGGCGAGAGGCTGGCCGAGGTGCGCGCGGAGCAGGCTCTGGACGTGGGTGCTGAGGTGCTGGCTCTGGCCTGCCCCTACTGCATGCTTATGTTTGAAGGCTGCCTGACGCAGGACGTGCTGGATCGGCTGGAGTTAAGGGATATCACCGAGTTGGTTGCGGAGGCTATGTAGCCATGGAAGAACCAAGGATCGGCGTATTTGTCTGCCACTGCGGGAGCAACATTGCGGACACCGTAGATGTTGACGAGGTGAGGGAGTTCGCCAGCGGCCTGCCCGGGGTTGCGTCAGCCCTGGACTATAAGTTCATGTGCTCCGAGCCCGGACAGCTCCTAATCAAGGAGAACATAGAGAAGCTGCATCTCAATCGGGTGGTGGTGGCTTCCTGTTCCCCCCGCATGCACGAGATTACCTTTCGCAAGGCCGTGGCTGAGGCGGGGATGAACCCCTACCTCTTTCAGATGGCCAACATCCGCGAGCATGATTCCTGGGTCCACAAGGACGGCGCCACTGAGAAGGCCAAAGCCCTGATCCACGCCGCCGTCGAGAGGGCTAGCGTGCTGGAGCCTCTGGAGAGAAAGGAAGTGCCGGTAACTCCCACTGTGTTGATAGTGGGTGCCGGCATTGCCGGCATCCAGGCGGCCCTGAACATCGCTGAATCCGATCACAAAGTCTACCTGGTGGAGCGAGAGCCCTCCGTCGGCGGCCGCATGATCCAGCTAGACAAGACCTTCCCCACTCTGGACTGCTCATCCTGCATTCTCACGCCCAAGATGGCTTCCGTCGGATCCCATCCCAACATCGAGCTTATGACCTACAGCGAGGTGGAGGAGGTCTCCGGTTACATCGGCAACTTCAAGGTCAAGGTCAGGAAGAAGCCTCGCTACGTGGACTCAGAGCTCTGCAACGGCTGCGGCCTTTGTATGGAGAAGTGCCCCTGGAAGACGGACAGCGAGTTCGATATGGGGCTGGGCAAGCGCAAGGCGATCTACACACCCTTCCCCCAGGCGGTACCCAACGTGCCGGTCATCGACACGGAGACCTGCGTCTACTTCAAGAAGGGGACCTGTAGGGCCTGCGAGAAGCTCTGTCCCACGGGAGCCATCGCCTTCGATCAGAAGGAGGAGATCGTCGAGCTAGAGGTGGGGGCGATAATCGTGGCCACCGGCTACGACCTTTTCGACCCCTCTCCTATAACTCAATACGGCTACAAGCGCCTGGACAACGTTATCACTAGCCTGGAGTTCGAGAGGATGTGCAGCGCCACCGGCCCTACCGGCGGTGAGCTGGTGCTGAAGGATGGCAGCACTCCCCAGAGCGTGGCCATCATCCACTGCGTGGGCAGCCGCGACAAGAACTACTATGAGTACTGCTCGCGCGTCTGCTGCATGTATGCCCTCAAATACTCCCACCTGATAAAGGAGAAGACCGAGGCAGACGTATATCAGCTCTACATCGATATGCGCTGCTACGGAAAGGGCTTCGAGGAGTTCTATCAGCGCCTGTCCGACGAGGGCGTCAACTTCGTGCGGGGCAAGGTTGCCCAGGTCACCGACCAGGCGATAAACGATGAAGAGAAGGGCAAGCTGGTGCTGGTCAGTGAGGACACCCTCCTGGGCAGGATGGTGCGCATCCCGGTGGACATGGTCATTCTCTGTCCGGCCATGGTGCCGCGGGCCGATGTCGAGGAAGTGGCCAGGCGTTTCCTCATCAGCCGAGGCGCCGATGGGTTCTTCTTGGAGAAGCACCCCAAACTGGAGCCGGTGGCCACCGCCAGTGCTGGTGTGTTCGTGGTCGGCTGTGCCCAGGGGCCCAAGGACATCCCGGACACCGTGGCTCAGGCCTCGGCGGGGGCAGCAGAGGCCCTGTCACTAATCGACAGAGGAACAGTGGAGGTCGAGGCCGCCACTGCCGTAGTGAATGAGGAGATCTGCTCTGGCTGCAAGATCTGTCTGAACCTCTGCCCCTACAATGCCATCGCCTTCGATGAGGAGAAGAAGGTGGCCGAGATCAACGACATTCTCTGCAAGGGGTGCGGCGTTTGCGTTGCCGCCTGTCCTTCCGCCGCCATTACCGGCCGCCACTTCACCGACAAGCAGATCTTCGCCGAGATCGAGGGTCTGCTAGCGGACATCAAGCTACCCTTGGTGGCAGTTTAAGGAGGCGCAGTTAGCCATGGTATCGGGCAACTACGAGCCGACGATCGTAGGGTTCCTGTGTAACTGGTGCGCCTACCAAGGAGCGGACCTAGCCGGCACGGCGCGCATGGAGTACCCCCCTAACGTGCGCCCGGTGCGGGTGATGTGCACCGGCCGTATTGACCCTACCTTTATCCTGAAGGCCTTCGCCGAAGGAGCCGACGGCGTGCTGGTTGGTGGCTGCCACCCGGGCGACTGCCACTATCTGGAGGGCAACTACAAGGCCATCCGCCGCATCACTATGGTGCGCAGGATGCTGGAACAGTTCGGAATCGAGCCCGAGCGCTTCCGCCTGGAGTGGGTCTCCGCCAGTGAAGGAGCCAAGTGGGCCAAGGTAGTGAAGGAGATGACCGAGCAGGTGAGAGCCTTGGGCCCACTCCAGTGGTGGGAGAACGTTAGGGAGGCCCAAGATGCTGAGTCTGTGGCCTTGGGCTCGGCGGAAGGCCGACGATAAGGCTGAGACGAAGGCCGAGAGCTCGAGGGCATCAGGGAGGCCTAGCATGGCAAAACCTAAGATGGCTCTGTATTGGGCAGCTAGCTGTGGTGGCTGTGAGATAGCTGTGGTGCGGCTGTACGAGAAGATTCTAGACGTGGCCAACACCTTCGAGATCGTTCTCTGGCCGTGCATTATGGACTTCAAGTACAAGGACGTAGAGGCGCTGCCGGAGAAGAGCATTCTGATAACTCTCTTCAATGGCGCCATCAGGAACTCCGAGCAGGAGCACATGGCCCACATGCTACGGGAGAAGTCCCAGATTCTGGTCGCCTACGGGGCCTGCTCCCACCTGGGCGGCATCCCCGGCCTGGGCAACGTCACCAACCGCCAGGGGGTTTTCGAGAGCAGCTACCGCGAGACGCCCTCTACCGTTAACGAGGAAGGCACCTATCCTCAGCTAAGCTTCCAGGTGCCCGAGGGAGAGCTTACACTGCCCGAGTTCTACGACACTGTCCGCGCCCTCAACCAGGTAGTGCCGGTCGATTACTACATCCCCGGCTGCCCACCAACGAAGGAGCAGACGGAAGCAGTGATCCAACTGCTGGTACAGGTGGTGACAGAGGGGGCGGAACTGCCTCCAGCCGGCTCGGTGATCGGGGCATCAGGCAAGACGGTGTGCGCTGACTGCCCTCGCACCAGGGAGGAAAAGTCGATCAAAGCCATACACCGCACCTACCAGATCATCCCCGACCCCGAGAAGTGCCTTCTGGACCAGGGCATCCTCTGTGCCGGGCCCGCCACCCGTGGCGGCTGTAGCGCGCCCTGTCCCCAGGTGAACATGCCCTGCATCGGCTGCTACGGGCCAGCGCCGGGAGCGGTGGATCAGGGAGCCAAGCTTCTGAGCGCAGTGACATCTAATATCGATTCCAAGGATCCGGAAGAGATCGAACGAATACTGGACGGCATTCCCGACTCCATCGCCGCCTTCTACATGTTCGGCTTGCCCTCATCGCTTCTGCGCCGCCGGAAGCTGGAGCGCGAGGCAGCGACGGCCGAGGCCTCGCGGTAGCGTCCAGGGCTTTCTGAGGCCGTAACGTGGAGTGACAGGGAGCGAGGAGCAAAGAAGAGATGACAGAGGCTAAGGTGGAGACGCGGCGAATAAGCATTGACCCCATCACCCGGCTGGAGGGGCACGGCCGCATCGAGATCTTCCTCAACGATGAGGGGGACGTGCAAAACGCCTACTTCCAGGTGCCGGAGCTGCGGGGATTCGAGAAGTTCTGCGAGGGGCGGCCGGTGGAAACCCTCCCCGTCATTACCGCCCGCATCTGCGGAGTGTGCCCCGAGGCCCACCACATGTGCTCCACCAAGGCCCTCGATGCAGTCTTCAAGGTGGATCCCCCCTCTGCGGCCAAGAAGCTGCGAGAGCTTCTGTATAGCGCCTTCTACGTGGCCGACCACGCCACCCATTTCTACGCCTTAGGCGGCCCCGACTTTGTGGTGGGGCCGGACGCCCCCGCCGCCGAACGCAACATCGTCGGCGTCATCGGCAAGGTGGGCATGGAGATCGGCGGCCAGGTGCTGAAGGCTCTGGCTGCTACCCACGAAGTGGTGGCCATGCTCGGCGGCAAGTACATCCACCCTACCTGCGGCGTGCCCGGCGGCATAAGCAAGGGCCTCACCGAAGAAGAGCGGGCCAAGGTCGAGGAGATCGCCAAGGCTGCGATAGAGTTCGGCAAGCTGACCATCAAGATCGTGGACGACGTAGTGCTGGCCAACAAGGCCTACGTGGACATGATTCTGAGTGACACCTTCGCCCATCAGACCTACTACATGGGCCTGGTGGACGAAAACAACCACGTGAACTTCTACGACGGCCATCTGCGGGTGGTCAACCAGCAGGGCAAGGAAGTGGCCAAGTTCCACCCGTCTCAGTACCTGGACTACATTGGCGAGCACGTGGAGCCGTGGTCGTATCTCAAGTTCCCCTTCCTCAAGAAGGTCGGCTGGAACGGCCTGACGGACGGGCCGAATAGCGGCATCTACCGGGTGGCTCCCCTGGCCCGCCTCAACGCCGCCGACGGTATGGCTACTCCCCTCGCTCAAGCGGAGTACGAGCGGTTCTACTCCACCCTGGGCGGCAAGCCCGTTCACGCTACGCTGGCCACCCACTGGGCGCGCGTTATCGAGCTGGTGTACGCCGCCGAGCGCCTGATGGAGCTGGCCACTGATCCGGAGATAACCAGCACCGACATCCGCACCATTCCCACGGAGACTCCAGGCGAAGGCGTGGGAGTGGTGGAGGCACCGCGGGGAGTCCTCATTCACCACTACTGGGCAGACGAGAATGCCTTGGCGAAGAAGGTCAACCTGATCGTAGGAACGGGTCACAACAACGGTGCCATCGCTATGTCCATCAACAAGGCGGCTAAGGGCCTGATCAAAAAGGGCACAGTGGTCACCGATGGTCTCCTCAACACCATCGAGATGGCATTCCGGGCCTACGACCCCTGCTTGGCCTGCGCCACCCACTCCTTGCCCGGCCAGATGCCCCTAGTCGTCAGCATCTACGACAGCCAAGGGAACCTCGTCCAGCGCCTCAGAAGGGACTAGTGATTGCGGACCCTCATCCTGGGTCTTGGCAATCCTATTCTCTGCGACGACGCCGTCGGCCTTCAGGCTGCCCGCCAGCTATATGAACTGATAGGTGAAGAGGATGTCGATCTGGTGGAGGCGGCGGTAGCGGGAATGCAGACCGTTCAGCTTCTCTCTGGCTACGACCGGGCGGTGGTCATCGATGTGGTGCCAGACGAGACGAGAGTGGGCGAGGTCTGGCGCCTCGACACCGACGAGCTGGAAGACGTCTCCTCAACATCCAGTCATGGCATCGGCCTGGGGCAGGCCCTGCGCCTGGCCCGGCTGATGGGCCTGCCCGTCCCTGAGCAGATCCTCATCTATGCTATCGCTGCTGCCGATACCCAGACCTTCGGCGAGACCCTGACGCCTAAGCTCGCGAAAGCCCTCCCCACCATCGTCCGCAGGATCGCCGCCGACCTGGACCGCCCCCCGGACCAGGGCTAATCGTTAACCGCCTCAGATTCGAGAACCCGGGGCAAAGCCAGCGTGGATTTCGAGGGTCTGCAGGCGCCAGGGTTGGCAAGGAGAGAGCCTGGCGGCACCCCAACAGCCCTAATCCGCAACTGCTTGGGCTGGTATAATACTGAAAGCAGCCATCGGGCGCAGCGGCACTTCTCGCGCGCCCTTCGTGCAGCAAGCGTTGCAGTCCATAAACAGAAGGCCAAACGATGACGTGGGATGACGAGGTCGAAAAGCACCCGCACGATGTCTCCTCATTCGACTTCAGGGTCATCGAGGCGGACAAAGCATCGGCGAAAGACCTCGAAGCCATCTCCTCCCTCTTCGAGATGAACTATCGCCAGGCCAACCGCGCCTATCTGGAGAAGTCGCTCGGAACGCTGCGACACCTCGCCCTGGCCAAGCACGAGGGCACAACGGTCGGCTTCGCTCTCGGCGACTCCCGGAGCATGGACCTGCCGCGCCTACCCGGACAGGTGGTCAACCTCGCCGGCATCTGCTGCATCGCACCCCAATTCCGGCGGCGAGGCCTCTTCGCCGGCCTAGAGTACCGCATCTTCTTGGCCGTCGACATGCCAGCGCATTCACGCCGGCTGACTTGCGGACGCATGGCTCACCCCGCCGGCATGCGAGGGCTTACCCGTATCCCGACGGTGGTCCCCAAGCCGGGAGTGCGACCGACACCCTGGCAGCAGGAGGTTGGTCAAGCCATCGCCGATGCCTTCGGCAGTCACGCATTCGACCCGGAGACGTTCGTCTGCATCGGATCGGGCGAGCCCATCGGCTACCCGATCATCGAGTTCCAGGTGGAGCCGATAGAGTGGGAGGTGTTCAGGCAGGTCAACCGGGATCGAGGCGATTCACTGCTGGCCATGGCCTGGACACCGGACGCCCCGCCGGGCTGGTAGCCGGCTCGCTGGCTTCCCTGTCCCCTGTGCGGCGGCATCATCGCACTCACCCTCCCTTCTACGCCCCGCGTCATCCTTGACACCGTCGGGCTCGCGTGGTATGTTTATTTGAGCAGTTGTGCAATAATGCAGTAATTATGTCCCAGGCTAGAACCTCGTCTGATGCCTCAGGAGCCGGCTATCTGGATGCTAAGGCTGCCGCCCGGGTCAAAGCAGCCCTGATCGACCCGGCCATCGCTTCCCGCCTGGCCGAGACCTTCAAGGTCCTGGGCGACCCCAGCAGGGTCAGGATCGTCCACGCTCTCTCGCTCGAAGAGCTGTGCACCCACGATCTGGCCTCGGTTCTGGGCATGAGCGAGTCGGCCGTTTCCCATCAACTGGGCCTGCTGCGCCTGCTGAGGCTGGTGAGGTTTCGCAGAGAGGGTCGCATCGTCTACTACTCTCTGGATGACGAACACATCCGTCAGCTATTCGAGGACTCTCTCAGACACGTCAAGGAACAACGATGACCTGGCAGCATCAGGCTTCACGTCCCGCCAGCCAGCGAGCCCTCCTCCTCGCCTTCGCCATAACCCTGTCCTTTCTGGTGGCGGAGGTAGTGGGCGGTGTGCTAACCAACAGCCTGGCCCTTCTGTCCGACGCCGGCCATATGCTTTCCGATGTGGCCGCGCTGGGGCTGGGCATCTTCGCCATCTGGATAGCCATGCGGCCGGCCACCGCTACCCGAACGTATGGCTTCCACCGAGTGGAGGTGCTGGCCGCCCTGGCCAATGGGGTCATGCTTGTCGCCATAGCCATCTACATCTTCTGGCAGGCCGGCCATCGCCTCCAAGAACCGCCGGAGGTGAGGAGCCTGCCGATGTTGCTGGTAGCGATGGCTGGTCTGGGCGCCAACGTCGCCAGCGGCTCCCTTCTCTACCGCCATAGCAAAGACAGCCTCAACGTCAGGGGCGCCTTCTTGCACGTGCTGGCCGACGCCCTGGGATCGGCAGGCGCCATCTGCGCCGGGGTCATCATGCTGACCACGGGCTGGTATCGGGCCGATGCCATCGCTAGCGTCTTCATTGGCGCCCTCGTCCTGGTCAGCTCGTGGCGGCTGCTCAAAGAGTCACTGGGGGTGCTGCTGGAGGCGGTTCCGCCGCACATGAACGCCAATGAGATCGAGGGTGCCCTGAAAGAGGTGGCCGGAGTGGTGGGCGTGCATGACCTGCACGTCTGGACGGTGACCTCCGGCTTCGTCGCTCTGACCTGCCACGCCGAGCTCAACGATAGCTGCGATATCCAGCAGGTGCTGGAGGAGCTCTGTCAGATGCTCCACGAGCGGCACGGTATCCGGCACGTGACCATCCAGCCCGAGGTCACCGGGCAGCACAGTAGGACAGCTCACCGCCCACTGCCACGCTGCCACAGCGCCTCCGACAGCGGCTGCGAGGAATGAGGCAAATAACCGCGCCCGAGAAGCTGATCAGCGTCGTCTAGTTACATAGTGGCCGGCAACTATGCAACGCTGCGCTAGGGCACTTGAAGAACTAAGCCCCTCACCGCATCTCGAACAGCCGCAGCGGGGCAACTTGCGGTGCGCCTGAGCATGACTGACGGCAGCTAGTGAGCTGAAAGGTCAGTCCTCGGGCACTTCAATGAAGCCTTCTCGCATCAACATTTGGGTCTGCTCACGGGCCATCTTGATCCTTGCAAACGCACTTTCGCGGAGTTCTTGTTCAGTAAGCTTTATCCTTGCAAGTCCCTGTTCTATGGCCTTCAAGCCAACCGCTGCTGCTTCACGGGGGAAGACTTCCCATTCGTCCATCGTAGGAACAATATGTTCCTCATGGATCCCCTTGTCCTCAGCACATCTAGCAAGCTCACTGGCAGCGGCGATACACATCTCATCGGTTATGTTTGTAGCCCTAACATCCAGCGCCCCCCTGAATATGCCGGGAAATCCCAGCGAGTTGTTAATCTGATTGGGGAAATCGCTGCGGCCGGTAGCGATAATCTTCGCCCCAGCTTCTTTGGCTTCCCAGGGAAATATCTCCGGAACCGGGTTCGCGCAGGCAAATACAATCGGCTCAGGAGCCATTTTGGCTATCCATTCCTGCTTGATGACGCCCGGTCCGGACTGTGAAAGGGCGATCAGGACATCTGCGCCTGCCATTGCATCAGGTACACCACCCTTGAGATTGTCGACGTTGGTCACCTTGGCCAGTTCCCACTTCTCCGGGTACTTGACTTGCAGGTCTGTTCGCTCTCGATGCAGTGTGCCTTTGCTGTCGCAGATTATGATGTTTTCCGGGCGAATGCCCGCAGCAATGATTAGCCAAGCGGCTCGAACACCCGAAGCTCCTGCCCCGGCCATCGCTACCCTTGCTTCGCTCATCTTCTTGTTGACCACTTTCAGGGCATTGATAAGGCCAGCCAAGACAACTGTAGCTGTTCCTTGCTGATCATCGTGCCAAATCGGGATACGGGCCGTGCTGCGAAGCGTCTCAAGGATTCTGAAGCACTTCGGCTGAGCGATGTCCTCCAGGTTGATTCCACCGAAGCTGGGCTGGAGCAGGAGAACCGTCTCGATGATCTTGTCGGGGTCCTTCGTATCCAGGCAGATAGGAAAGGCGTCCACACCGCCCAGGTACCTGTAGAGCAGAGCCTTGCCCTCCATCACTGGTAGTGCTGCTTCAGGGCCAATGTCACCAAGGCCCAACACCCTTGTTCCGTCGGAAACCACCGCTACAAGGTTAGACTTATTGGTATGGTCAAAGACTCTGTCGGGATGATCACGAATGTCCAAGCAGGGTTCGGCTACGCCTGGTGTATACCAGATGGCAAAGTCATTAAAATCGCGAACACAACACCTAGGGAGGGTCTGCATCTTCCCCTTATAGAAGGGGTGGAGCCTCATGGCATCCTTTCCCGGCTGTTCCGCCTTTTCAAGCAGCTCCTGTACCTTATCCGTAACCGCCATACCTCAGCTTCCTCCCCTCTGGGGACTCTGCATATAGCCAATCAGGCAATTCCAACAGCGCTCCGCGTCGCTCGGGGATAAGAGCGTAGCTGGTGGACACAAGCAGCTCATATCCCCGCATGCTATTTCGATACAACTCCTATCGCGCAGACCGCTCAGTCTACGTTTTCCCATTATAACAGATGTCAATCAAAATGCCACCTATTAATAAAAACAACCTTTAGACCCAAAGGTTAACCATCATGTGCGAACACTAGCCTAGAAGTTCGTCAGTCGAGGTAGCAGCGATGCCGGCTCAGGCCATGGCCCGCAACAGCCGGATCCGCTCCTCGATAGGCGGGTGGGTGGAGAAGAGGTTGTTCAGGAAGCTCTTGTGCTCGCGGAGAGGATTGTTGATGTAGAGGTGGGCAGTCGCCTTGTTGGCCACCTCCAACTGATCCGGATCGGCGGATATCTTCTCCAAGGCACGGGCCAGACCGTCCGGATAGCGAGTGAGTAGCGCCGCCGAGGCGTCGGCCAGGAACTCCCGCTGGCGCGAGATGGCGAAGCGAATGAGCTGAGCCGCGATGGGGGTGAGGATGATGGCCACCAGGGCGATGGCGTAGATGATTACCACCCCGGCGCCGCCACCACGCCCTCGATTGCTGGATCGGCGTCCGGCACCGAACAGGGTAAGGCGCAGGGCAAAGTCCGCCATCAGCGCCGTCAGGCCCACCAAAACCACGACGATGGTCATCATCCGGATATCGTAGTTGCCGATGTGGGAGAGCTCATGGGCAATGACCCCCTCGAGTTCGAGTTTGTCAAGCTTCTGGAGGAGGCCACGGGTGACGGCGATGGCCGCATGGTCGGGGTCGCGGCCGGTGGCGAAGGCGTTGGGGGAGCCGTCCTCGATAACGTACACCTTGGGCATTGGCAGACCAGCGCCGATGCACAGATTCTCCACCGTGCGGTACAGCTCGGGCTCATCGTCCTTCGTCACCTCACGTGCCTGGGAGATGGCCAGCGCCACCTGCGGCGAGCGGTAGTACATTATCAAGGCGATGATCAGAAAGGGGATGATGAGCAGAGGGGCGAAGGGATACGGCAGCCCCAAGACGATTCCGATGGCGATGGATACGCCTGCCAGCAGTGCCACGAAGACGAACAGCATCAGGAATGTGTCCCTGCGGTTGCGGTCGATGCGGTCGTAGATGAGGAGGGGCTGTTCGGTCTCAGCCAACGTGGGAACTCGCTATTCTTCGCTCGACGAGGCTGGCGGTTCAGGTGGCGCCGGTGGGCTGGCCGGCGGCGGCTCGGCAGGCGCTGGCGGCCGTGCGAAGCTGACCTTAGGAACCTCCCGCGCTTCCTCCGGTGCCTCGAAGAACTCGAATCGCTTGAAGCCGAACATGTTGGCTACTACTACGTTGGGAACCGTCTGGATGCTGGTGTTGTAGGTCGACACGTTGCGGTTGTAGAACTGGCGGGCGTAGGCGATCTTCTCCTCGATGTCCGACAGCTCGTTCTGCAGGTCCAGGAAGTTCTGGTTCGCCTTGAGCTCGGGGTAGTTCTCCGCCACAGCGAACAAGGAACGCAACGTCTGGGTAAGGAAGTTGTTGGCCTGCGCCGCCTCCGCTGCCGTTCCCGCCTGCTGCAACATCGCCCGGGCACGAGTCACGTTTTCGAAGGTCTCGCGCTCGTGGGCAGCATAGCCCTTGACCGTTTCGACCAGGTTGGGGATCAGGTCGGCACGCCGCTTCAACTGGACATCGATGCCCGACCAGGCCTCGCGTGTGCGGACCCGCGCTCGCACGAGCCCGTTGTACATGCCTACCAGCACGAGCACAGCGAGCACGACGATGCCGACGATGACTCCGATAGCGATTACCGCTGCCATGTTGTCCTCCCTCGACCGCCTGCCCACAATCGGGCAGTTCCAAGCCCTGTCAGCACCCCAATTCTAGCATGCCCCACCAGTGTGAGCTCCTAGTACCTCGGTCTGAATGTCTTATCATCAAGCGCTGTAGGTCCTGATCGCCTGGTCGATGAAATCCGCGAAGAGGGGGCCGATGGTCCGGTTGGCCAGTTCGTTGGGGTGGGCATCGTACTCATCGGTTTGATAGTCGGTCCGGAGCACATTAGTGGATGGGTCGGCCAGCAGGTCGAAGAAGTTGAAGGTGAACACGTTCGGGTGGCCGCTCAGGTATTCATCCGAGGCCAGCCAGTTGCTGAAAGCGCGCGCCCTTGCTGCGGCCTCGGGTTCGGTGTATTCGGCTACCTGCGGCGGTGGGCTGACGACAATGAAGATCTTGTTAGGATACTGATCCATCCGGTCGCGGATAGAGAGGTAGTAGGACTTGTACTCAGCCAACTGATCGTCGCTCTGGATATCGCTTACCGGAAAGCAGGACTTGAAAGCGATGACGTCGTACTCCATCAGGTGGCTGAAAGTGTTATCCGACGGATCGTGCAACGGCTGGGCAAAGATATCAGCGAACCCATCAGGATCGGTATTGTCATCGGGAACATCGAAGTTGCGACCGGTCCAGGTGCCGTCGGCGAGAACCAGTCCATCATCGTTGTAGCCGTGATCGTAGAACTCGTAGCCCAGACCGGTGAGGCGCTGGCGTACGTCTCCCTCCTCAATGAGGCTGGCGCCAGTGGAGTGGTGCAGGAAGATGACGCGGCGGAAGTCGACTTCAGGCGCGAGCGTTGGCGTTGGCGTCGCCGCTGGCGTGAGCGTTGGTGCGAGCGTAGGGGTAGGCGTAGCCGCGGCAGTGGGAGTCTCGGCTGCGGCTGTGGGTGTCACTGCGGGGGGCGACGGCCTTGCCGCGGGCGTCGCAGTGGGGCTGGTGGTGGCGACCAGTGTCGCGCTTGGCGTTGCGGCTGGTTCGTCTTCACCGTCCTCGCAGGCCACCGCCAGTACCAGCAGCAGCGCTGCTAAGGCCAGGAAGATCAGCCAGGATTCGCCTAGCTTCCGCACGACCGCGTCAGGCCCTTTTCTCCATCCCCTTGTTCTCGACATGCTGGACAATCAGGATAGCCCTATGCTAACCGCAGGCACAAGGGTTGGCAAGGAGGAGAGCAGGCTTACTATCATCGCCCGGTTGCGGCTGTCCAACGTGGCAAGATACTTGACGCAATTCGGGAATCTGACTAGTCTGAGTCTCACGAGGGCTACTATCTTTCTTACGGCATCGACAGCCCGACGTGAGGAATTGCAGCTGGTCTGCTGCCAAATCTGCAGTGGAGGGTGTGAGAGTGTATAAGAGGGTGCTCGTTCCGTTGGACGGCTCCGAGCTTGCCGAAGTAGTTTTCTCTTACGCAAAAGAGCTTGCTGCAGGACTGGGGTTGGATTTGGTCTTGCTGCACGTTGCTAGCCCGCACGAACGCGACTTGATCCCCTTGCATCGAGCCTATGTGGAGCGGGCGGCTGGAATCTTGAGGCGTGAATCGGAAGAGCTTCAGAAGAAAGCTGGCATTCAACCAAAAGGCGGAGGAGTGTCGGCGGAAGGTGAACTCGCGGTGGGCCATGCTGCTGAGGAAATCCTTAGTTGCGCTCTGAAACACAATATCGACTTGATCCTCATGGCAACCCATGGCCGCTCTGGCATCAAACGCTGGGCCCTTGGGAGCGTCGCTGACAAGGTTCTCCGTGTGTCGAAGATCCCTGTTTGCCTTGTTCGAGTGTGCCTTCGCGAAGAGATTATTCATGACAAATGGTCAGCTAGAACGATGCTAGTCCCACTAGATGGCTCAGAGTTGGCTGAATCGGTGATTCCCCATGTTGAAGCGCTGGCGAAGCAACAAGGTTCCAAGCCGGTGAATGTGGTTCTGCTCCGAGTTTGCGAACCGCCAATCGTCCCGTCAGATTACCCTCCTACAGCAGGCTTGACGTGGAAGGAACATGAAGCGCGCGAAATGGCCAGGCCCACGATCGTCTGTGAGGAATACCTGGCTGGAGTACAGAGGCGGCTTAAAGGTGCGGGACTTGAAACTCGGTCAGTGGTGCTGAAGGGCAAGCCCGCTGATGAGATTACGGATTATGCCAACAAGAATCCCGTTAGCCTGATCGTGATGTCAACCCACGGGCGCTCTGGGATCAGCCGCTGGGCCTATGGGAATGTTGCCGACAAGGTTCTGCTAGGAGTCTCCAGCCCGGTCTTTCTTATTAGGCCACCGTCAGACGACAAGACCTCGTCTGCATCTGCGGACTTGCCATGCTGAGGTATCTGGATCGGCCTTAAGATACTGAGTCGTTAGGGTCGCACCGAAGGTCTTCAAGCACACGCTCCACCACTTCACGCGCTGCCTTCTCAACCTCCGGGGAGAGCCCTAGGCCAGCCTCGAAGGTCTTCCCTTCAACGCCGTAGACAACAAGCCGCGGCGGAAGCCGGCCGAGCGCCCGCGCAAGTTCGATGGCCTCAGCAGTGCTAAAGGCGTGAGTGGAGCAATGGGAAAACTCTGTCGGGATGGGCTGCCTGTGGGCATCGAGCCGGTGAAGGATTCCCGGTTCTGCGCCGGAATGAACCGCATCGATCAGGATAACTGCATCAGCATCCTTCCACGACTCCATCAATGCCGTGCCCTCGCTGCTCTCCTCCAGAACCCGCACATGCTCAGGCGCCCGTTCTCTCAGGCATCGAGCAACGATGAGTCCCACCGCATCATCGTGCCGGTACCGATTGCCGAGGCCGATGACGAGCGTGCCCGATCTGCCAGGCGGCATGGCGATTCCTTCAGTCCCGTTCAATATGGAGCTTCAAGAAGTGCGCGGAGCAAGAGATGCACGGGTCGTAGTTGCGTATCACCTGCTCGCACTGCCACGTGAGCTGGTCAGACGGCAGATCCATGTGCTTCGGGACGAACTGCCAGAGGTCGCTTTCGACGCTCTTCTGATTCTGGGAGGTCGGCGCAACGATCTTCGCGTCGAGGATCACTCCCTGATCATCAACACGGTAGCGATGGTACAAACTGCCGCGCGGCGCCTCGGTGCAGCCGTAGCACGTGGCAGCGCGCGGCTGAACCTCCACAGCTGGTTTCTCCGGCATCTCGTATTCATCAATGATGCGCAGTGCCTCGTCATAGGCGTAAAGAGTCTCCACACTGCGCACAATGATGCTCTTGAACTGATTGCGACAGACGGGCCCAAGCCCGGCATCGCGGGCGGCCTGTTGCGCCAGTGGAGAAAGCTTGTCGAAGTTCAGGTTGTAGCGCGCCAGGGGACCGACAAGGTAGCTGCCGCGTTCCTTGAGCACAGAGTGCAACGCATTGGTATACGGCACGTGCTCTTCGACGAAGTGGTCATCGTATTCGCTAAGGGCGATGTCCAACCCCTTGTTGGAAACAAGTCGGCCTTCGGTGATGGCGTATTCGTCTGGGTGGCGCAGGGCGACGAACTCGTAGTCCTGCTCAAAGTCCGGAAAGGGTAGCGTTGCCGTCCAGCGAACAGTCTCAAGAGCGGCATCGCGCCCCCACTTGAGTTTCTCTATGAAAGGGGCAAGCTCGCGCTTGGTCGGCGCTCTGTACAATCCACCCACGCGTATGTTGATCGGGTGAACCTCTCTGCCGCCAAGGAGTGCCATAAGCTCATTGCCCACCTTCTTCAACTGCAGCCCCTTCTGGACGACCTCGGCATGATCCTTCGCCATCTGGATGCCATCGTCGTAGCCGAGGAAGTCGGGGGCATGGAGCAAAAACACATGCAGGGCATGGCTCTCGATCCATTCACCGCAGTAGATCAGCCGGCGGAGGGCACGGATCTGGGGATCCACAGTCACCCCAAAGGCGCTCTCCATCGCATGGGCCGAGCTCATCTGATAGGCGATAGGGCATATGCCGCAGATGCGGGCTGTGATGTCGGGTGCTTCGTTGTACTTGCGGCCGCGCAGGAAGGCCTCGAAGAGACGTGGTGGTTCCCAAATCTTGAACTTGACGTCCGTCACCGTGTTGTTGCTGATCTTCACATGCAGCGCGCCCTCGCCTTCGACGCGGGCGAGGTAGTTCACCTTTATCGTCCTACTTTTCATGAGCTACGCTCTCCTCACGAAATGCTTCAGCCCAGGCATTGAATGTACGGAACGCGCGCACTAGGTCCTGTTCCTCCACCCCTAGGTAGCTCCACCGCCTGCTCAACGAATCCGTATTCGGCGTCTCCATCGGCCCGAAGCACCCGTAACAGCCGCGATAATACGCCGGACAGATAGCGCCACAGCCGGCCTGGGTTACGGGTCCAAGGCAAGGCGTGCCGTGCGCAACCATCACGCAGACAGTTCCGCGTCTCTTGCACTCGATGCAGACGCTATACAGCGGTAAGTTTGGTTTGCGTCCATTGAGGAAAGCACTGACGACCTCAAGGAGTTGCTCCTTGTTGATGGGACAGCCGCGTAGCTCAAAATCAACCTGGACGTGGTCGGCGATGGGCGTTGATGTGGCCAGCGTCTCAATGTATTCCGGCGCGGCGTATACAATGGAGACGAACTCCTGCACGTCCTTGAAGTTACGCAGCGCTTGAATGCCACCAGCGGTGGCACAGGCCCCGATGGTAACCAGACACTTCGACCGCCGGCGTATCTGTTGAATCAGCTCAACGTCGTGGGGCGTCGTAATGGAACCCTCAACCAACGAAAGGTCATAGGGGCCCCTTACCACGGCCCTCGACGCCTCAACAAAGTGGGCGATGTCGACCTGGCCTGCCACAGCGAGCAGTTCGTCTTCACAGTTGAGAAGGGTCAACTGACAGCCGCTGCAGGAGGCGAATTTCCAGACGGCAAGTTTCGGTTTGCGACTCGGAGGCAATGCTAGACCTCCCGCTTTGCGAAAAATGGCTGAATCTCAGCGTAGCGGAACACAGGACCGTCTCTACAGACGAAAACGGAGCCAAACTGACAGTGCCCGCAGAAACCAACGCCGCATCTCATGTTGCGCTCCATGGAGATGAAGATGTTTTCCGGCTCCACACCCCGGTGCTCTAGCTCGCGCACCGTGAAGCGCATCATCACCTCGGGGCCACAGACCAGGGCCACTGTCTGGAAGGGGTCAAACTGGACTCTGGGTATGAGCGTTGTCACAACCCCCACATTGCCGCGGTAACTGGCTGGGGCGGTATCCACCGTGACATCCACTTCAAGGTCTAATTGGCTGCGCCACTGCTCAAGTTCACGTTTGTAGAGCATGTCCTGGAGCGTTCGCGCACCGTAGACGAGGACGATTCTGCCGTATTTCTCCCGGTTGGAGAGAAGATGGTACAGCGCTGGGCGCAGCGGCGCCAGCCCGATTCCGCCGGTCACGATCACCACGTCGCTTCCGACGGCTTCCTCAACGGGCCAGTGATTGCCAAACGGACCGCGCACCCCCAGTACCTCCCCACGCTTCAGCTTGCATAGCGCCTGCGTCACTGTCCCGACCGCGCGCACCGTGTGCACGAGCGTCTGAGGTTTGCTGGGGTCGCCACTGATGGAGATCGGCACCTCGCCTACTCCGAACGCATAGAGCATGTTGAACTGCCCGGCGGCAAATGAGAACTCGCCAGCGCCGTTTGCCGGCTCAAGTTCAAGGGTGAACGTATCGTATGTTTCCTTCCGCACCCTTTGAAGGCAAAAGGGGCTTGGCAGCATCGGATCGGAGAGGCCAGCCATTATCGCCTGCTTTTCAAGAGCGAACGCCATCATAGACATCCAGAAGCTGCAATCGCGTTGCCTGAAGCCGTTTCTCGATGACGTGGGCAATACGCTTCATGAGTTCGTAGCCGAGTTCGTGATCTTCTTCGCATTTGCCGCGAAGGCATGTCCCATCGAGAGCAACAGCCCGTGTCAATTCAACCGCTCGGGCTTCGAAACGCCAGCGGTACGGCTCAATGAGCCACGACCAGCCCAGAATATCGCCTTCTCCAAGGGTCTGAATGATGACAGCGCCGCGATTGGGAGCGAACGTCTCCACTGCCACCGTGCCGTGCCGAATGAGATAGAACAGGTTAGCGGGCTCGCCCTCTCGGAAGATAACCTCCCCTGCTTTGAACCGTACATTCGATGCACACCCGGTGAGCAGTTGAAGGTGGGACCTTTCCAGATCCTTGAAGAACGGGTGCTCCCCCAGGATACGTTCAGCATTCTCTATAGTCATCGGTCCTTCCCCTTTTTTGTTAGCTCTTACCTACGCTCAGCCGGATCGCGTTCACTTCCTCTGTTATGTCGATTCCAACCGGGCACCAGGTGATGCAACGCCCGCAACCCACACAACCCGATGTGCCAAATTGGTCGATCCACGTAGCCAATTTGTGCGTCAGCCACTGGCGATAACGGGCCATCGCTGAGGAACGGACGCTGCCGCCGTGGATGTACGAGAAGTCCATAGTGAAGCAGGAGTCCCACTTGCGCCAGCGTTCGGCGTGCTCGCCAGTCAGATCGGTGACATCTTCCACAGTGGTGCAGAAACAGGTCGGACAGACCATCGTGCAGTTGCCGCATGTTAGGCAGCGCTTGGCGACTTCGTCCCAGTGTGGGCTTTCATAGCTGCGGTACAGCAAGTTCTCGATGTCCCGCGTGTACATCTTCCGGCCCATTTCGCTGGCGGTTTTCGCCACGATACGTTCGGCTGCCGTCTTTTGCTCTTCACTTGCCGCTTCATGGGGAACCTCACGGAGAACCTCTGCGCCCAGCTCCGTGCCAACCTCCGCTACGAAGTAGTGGCGGCCTGCCTCCAGCACTTCCGTCAGTGCAAGATCAAACCCGAACTTCGCCTCCGGCCCGGTATTCATGGAAGCGCAAAAACAGGTGCCGCCAGCATGACCACAGTTAACCGCAACTATGAAGAGACCTTGGCGCCGTGCTTGGTAGAAGGGGTCCCTGTATTCTCCGCTCAAGAAGATTTTGTCCTGAATGGCGATGGCGTGGATCTCACACGGCCGGACGCCGATAAACGCAGACTTAGGTACTTCCTCATCCTCTTCCATGATCTGGAACCCGTTACCGCCGGGCTTGGCTCGCCACAGGCGCACGATCGGCGGGTGGAGAAACTTCTTCCAGGAGTCGGGTCCGACGGTGTAGCCAAAGAGTGCCTCATCGTTGCGTCTCTTGAGACGGTAGGTACCACCGTCCTGCTCGTCTGTCCATCCGACAGGCAGATCCGCAACGGAGGTTAGATCGTCGTACACGATAGCACGGTCGCGAACTGTTGGCCCCCTGACCCGATAGCCTCTCTTCTCCAGAGTATCAAGCAACTGCTGGAGATGATCACGCTCCAAAGCGGCCAACTCCCTGCCCTGTGGAGAGAGCCCTGTCATACTGACGCACCTCTTATCCTGAAGATGAGGCCTGCACCTGTGGCAGAGAGCAAGAGCATGGCCCGCAAAAGCCAAGAATGTAGACTACGGACAATTCCTAGCGCCGGTCCCAATAGCTGCATAGCCATCTACAACCCTCGCACACCCAGAGGAGAAAAGCGAGGATTCATCACGGCGTATCCTCCAGTCTGAACCAGCCTCTTCTTAGCCCGTAAAGTATAGCCTCCGTACGCGAACCAACGCCCAGTTTGTGGAAGATGCTCCCGAGGTGGGCTTGAACCGTGCGCACGCTGAGGCAGAGCCCGTTGGCAATATCCTTGTTGGCCATTCCCTTGGCGACCAGACGCAGCACTTCCATCTCACGCTCCGTAAGAGACTCGTCCGGCTGCTCCTCGCCAGGCTTGCCCTGGAGCGTCCTGAAGCGATCTATGACCCTGCGGGCGATCGCCGGATGAAGCACAGACTCGCCGGCGTGCACAGCTCGGATGGCCCCGATCAGTTCGCGAGCACGCACGTTCTTCAGCAAGTAGCCCGCCGCCCCTGCCTCCAAGAGAGCGAAGATATACTGGTCGCTGTCATAGGCGCTGAGTACGAGAACAGCGATGGCTGGACAGTGAGCTTTGATCTGTCTGGTGGCTTCGATCCCGTTAAGCTTGGGCATGGCGATGTCCATCAGTACTACGTCCGGTCGCAGCTCCACGGCTAGCTTGGCGGCCTCCTCGCCATCGTCAGCCTCGCCAATCACCTCCATGTCCCGTTCGCGCTGAATGAGTTCGCGGGTGCCCTCTCGCACTACGACGTGATCGTCAGCAAGCAGAACCCTGATCTCATCCATGGGGCGCTCCTCCAGCACCTTAGCCACTGATCATCATAACCCTCCCTAGGAATTCCTTCAATTAGCAGAACGGCGTAGGCAGAATGGCGTACGCCACTGCTGAAGGACTGATCGTGGTTGTTTCTGAGCCACTCGAGGGCGGGGCTGCTTTTTGCCCGAGTTGCTGGCGCTGGCGACCATCTTCACCATAGAGGAAGCCGCGAATTGCCGGTGCTCCGGCCAGCTTCCGCGCTGGCCGCTGCTCTGGAGACAAGCCCTCCGGAGATGGGCGAGCTCAGGCTTGGAGCGCTCACTGCTCGCGCAAGATGGCAATCGGCCAGTGTTTTGGCTGATGGATGCTGATTCTGTTCTCATGCTTTCCTCGTAGGGCATTTGCTGATTGGAGCTAGGCTTTTCTCCCGATGAAAGGGGCCGCGCTGGCGTCTACCATGGACTCAGGAGGTGCGAAATGACTACTGCATATCTGCTGGTCAAGGCCAAAGAGGAAGCCCGACAGAACGGCCTCAGGAGCCAGATGGAGGAGCTGCTGGCGTTGCCCGAGGTCGAATCTGTCCAACCAGTCGAGGGCCTGTACGACTGCGTGGCCCAGGTGGACACTCCCATGACCACCATCTTCGTGACCCACAAAGTCATGAAGATGGGTTGGGTGGCCAGGGTCCACCTGCTGAGAGTGGCCAAGCAGGTCCTGACAACCGCGGAGACCGAACAGGAACGCGCAGCCAGGCTGGCCAAGCAGCGCGAGATCATCGGGCGCCACTGGAGCCATGGACGAACATCCTCGGACGGGCCCGCTGAACGTGCCGCTTGACGATTCGCTCAGCAAACCTACTGTGCAGCCCAGCAGGCAAACAAACGGCTGCAGACAGAACCTCGAACACCGGAGGTGACGCCTATGCTCACGTCACCCCCAGGAGGACCCAGACGATGGCACTGGCCGGGTGCAGAAAAGGGGCCCTAGGGTACAGCGGATGACCGAGGTGTTTACGCCCGAGGGTCAGCCATGTGGGGCACAGCGATGGGAGTGGGAATGGTCAGGAGTTCCCCTCCGTGGGTCTTCCTTCGCTGACATCTCGAGCGATAACTTGAAAGGCCTTGGGGTGACCATCCCTGGTGATCAGGATTGCGCTCAGCCTGAGATGAACCTCCGACCCGTCCTCTTTTTTCAACCCCTGCTCATAAGACCCGCCCAAAGCTTCGCCCCGCAGTAGCTTGCGTCTCGCCTCTCTGGCCCGCTTGAGGTCCTCTTTGGAAAGGAAGTCCTTGACATTCATACCGATGAGCTTTTCTCGGGAATAGCCGGTAAGTTCGACACAGGCCCTGTTGACAGCGATGATCTCGCCCTCTAAGTCATGAAATAGGATCGCCTCTGTAGCGTTCTCAAGCAGGCCGCGATAGTTCTCTTCCGACCGTTGAAGCCAAGCCGCGATTCCTCGCTCCTTCTCATAGAGACGAGCATTCTCAACTGCGATGCCGATGACTCTGCCGCTGGCGCAAAGCAGATCTGTTTCCTCGCGGGCAAACCCTCTGGCGTGACGTGTGGCCACGCAAAGCGTCCCCAAGACCTTCCCCTTCGACTCCAAAGGGGCGATAAACTCCGCTACAATCTTTTCCTGGGCAATCATCGGCTTCGTAAGCCTGGGATCATGGGAAGCATCTTCTACCACCAGTGGCTCGCCGGTCTGGGCCACTAGTCCATTGAAGCCCTCGCCAACCTTCATTCTCTTCAGGCTGGCAGCGGTTATTTCAGATATTCCCTGATAAGTTTCGAGCACGAGCTCGTGGCCCCCTTCATCAACCAGGGATATCAAAACGGCATCCACGTTCGCCACTTCCATTACCTTGCCGGCGGCCAGGTTCAGGATGTCCCGCAGCTCCAGGGACTGGCTGACGATATTGGAGATGCCATTGACGGCGGCGAGCTGCCTCTCACTCATCTGGATGACTTCTAGCTGCGCCTGAAGCTGCTGCTGGGCCGCTTGCAGTCTCGAAAGCACCTCTTCGCGGCGCCCTCTTTCGGCCCGGAGTCGCTCAAAGCCAACGTTGATCACGGCACCCGCAGCGATAACGCCACCCACCTCCACCAGGGCATCGGAGCGATAGTCGGAGATAGCGAGGGCCCTTGGCAGCATGATGGCGAGAGCCAATGCCGAGGCAGCTAGCCCCGCCCTCATCCCGAACAGGAAGCCGACATAGGTGATGGGTAGCAGCATGAAGACGCGCTCGATTGCGTGCCGCTCTAGACCCAGCACAGAGCCCGGGTCCTCTATGTGCAGGAAGGGGAGCAACTCATCCGGGTAGTGCATGGGGATAGCCACTAGGAACATGACCACCGCAACCCAGAGTTCCACGCTCCCCATGGCTTCTGATATCCGGCCTGTGGCCTGCCGCTTCATGTCCGCCTCCTCTGGGGATGGGGCCCAGCTGAGGGGTTCCTCAAACTCGTCCTGCAGGCTGAACCAGCCTCCTCCTAGTCCACGAAGTACGGCCTCGCTGCGCGCACCTCCAGAACGTCCCCCGTTGCCTATGATAGTCCCCTTTGGTGATCGCTTCAATCGCAGGAATCGCCTAGGGAGAATAGCGGATGCCCCCTTCGGAAAACGCTGGGCACTCCAGTTTGTCATAGGCGTTTGCCCTGGGCAGACCTACGTGCTTTATCGAGGGCGAAATTAGGCCATGCCTCAGATGGCAGATGACGGGCAGAGCTGTACCTTGAAGCTGGATCGAGGAGGTTAGCCCGAAGAAAGTTCTACGAGAGAGGAGGTTAGCGAGATGACAACGATCGCTTCCAAGGGGTTCGTTTCCATCTCCGAGGAGTCGGTTCAAGCAGCCCCGGAGTCAGAGACAGCTTGGATCGCCAGGCTGAAGCGGCAGCGGGAGATCATCAAGGCTTACCGTGCCGGCCTTCCGCGTCCGCCGGGTCCGGAGCCACAGCTTCATTTTGGCCATGCTGGCCCTCCTGGCTGGGAGGAAGCTTGGTTTGCCAGGCTGAAGAGGCAGCGGCAGATCATCAAGGCTCACTACGAGAAGCGCCGCGCGGCGACGGAGGCTGTCCCTCTTCCAGTGAGGGAACGGCAGGACCTCGCCAAGGCCGCCTAAAGCTCATTCGAATGGCCGGGGGCGTGCTACGCAGAAGGCAAGACAGCTGATTACGCAAGGAGCCGATTGAAAGCCATGCAAGGTTCTCGCCTAGGTCCGACGCGACATCATCTCTGCTCCTTTTGTGGCAAGAGCGAGGAGCAGGTACGCCACCTTATTGATGGCCCCGGCTCTGTCTACATATGCGACGAGTGCGTCCAGCTTTGCCAACAGATTCTACAGGAGAAGATGATTCAGCGACCCAGCGCTAGGGTGGCCCTGCAACGGGTGCCGCCCCCTAAGATCATCTATGATCAGCTCGGTGAGTACGTGGTGGGCCAGGAGCAGGCCAAGAAGGTGCTGTCGGTGGCCGTCTATAGACACTACAAGCGCATCTCCAACAGCGAACGACTCGAGGACATCGAACTGGAGAAAAGCAATATCCTGCTTCTGGGCCCCACCGGCTGCGGCAAGACCCTTCTCGCCCGCACCCTGGCCAAGATTCTCGATGCCCCCTTCACCATCGCCGATGCCACTACCTTGACCGAGGCGGGCTATGTGGGCGAGGACGTGGAGAACATTCTCCTGCCCCTTATCCGGGCGGCAGACTACGATATCACGCGCGCCGAGCGGGGAATCGTCTACATCGACGAGATCGACAAGATCGCCCGCAAGAGCGGCTACAACCCCTCCATCACCCGCGACGTGTCAGGAGAGGGAGTCCAGCAGGCGCTGCTGAAGATCATCGAGGGGTATGTGGCCAATGTGCCGCCTCAGGGTGGTCGGAAGCATCCTCAACAGGACTTCATCCAGATCAACACGGCCAACATCCTCTTCATATGCGGTGGCGCCTTCCTAGAACTGGATGCAATCATCGATAGGCGCGTGGGCGCAAGCAGACGCTCCCTGGGCTTCCGGGCGGGCCTCGCTCAAGAGGACTCGACTAAGACCCGCGATGAGATCCTCACTCATGTGGCGCCTGATGACCTCTTGGAGTACGGCCTTATCCCCGAGTTCGTGGGACGCCTGCCGGTGATTGCGCCTCTGCAATCGCTGGACAAGCAGGCCATGATGGCTATCCTTACCGAGCCCAAGAACGCCCTGGTGAAGCAGTTCCAGCGCTTCTTCGCTCTGGACGGGGTAGAGCTAGTATTCACCGAGGATGCGCTGGAGGCGGCGGCTGAGGAGGCCATGCGGCACAAGATGGGCGCCCGCGGCCTGCGCACGGTGGTGGAGGACACCCTGTTGGACGTGACGTACGAGATCCCCTCCCACCCCAACATCAAGAAGTGTGTGGTCAATGCTGAAGCCATACTGGGTCACCGGAAGCCTATCCTACTTAGCGCTGACGGCCAGGCGGTGGAGCCGTCGGAGGAAGAGGAAGCCCGCGCCGAGACAGCCTAGGCTGGCTCCCCTAGCCATTTAGCCACCCGCCCTACCACGTAGCTCTGACTCCGCTCAGATCTTGAGGGGATAACCCTACGGCACAGTCGTCAAGTGCTGATTCCAGTAGCTCATAGACCACATCCCTTGCCCCCAGCAATTGTATGCTCGACCGCTGAGCGAACCCCGACAGCCTGTCTGAGAAGCAAGAGGCCGCCCATTCGGCGGCCTTCGCCTTGCATGCGTTGTGACTGTTAGTCAGAGATGGAGCGGGAGACGGGGATCGAACCCGCGACAACCTGCTTCGAAGGAAGAAGGTCATCTGATTGGGCAGCGCTAATTGCTAAGCCCCCAGATTCGAAGATCGGGGTGAAAACGGGGCAAAAGCAGGGTGCAAATGAGCTCTCACCGAAACGGGCGGCAGGTCCTGACCCTGCTCCATCGGCAATCGAGCGACCCCATACAGCCCTCGAAGGGATGTCAGGTGCCTTTCGCCGGCTTCCTCGGTTTCGCGTCGAACAATCTAAGCACCCGCGGCTGCCAGGCCCATAATGAGGGCGGCTCGCCCTCGCCGCAGGCACGTGGCACGCCAGGAGGCGGTGGCTGGTAGGCCTTGCCGACGCCCTGCATGCGGTTACCCCGCCGGACATGGTAGTATCTCTCTGAGATGCCGATCTACGAGTACGTCTGCTCCTCATGCGGCTACCGCTTCGAGAAGCTGGTGCGGAGCATTGGTTCCGGACAGCCGAAGACGCGTTGCCCCCAGTGTCACAAGGACAACGCGCAACGGGCCGTCTCATCCTTCGCCGTAGGCGGCGGGGCATCGCCGGGCTTGCCAGTCGAACCTGGCCCAGTTGGCGGCGGTTGAAGCCTGACCCGATGCTGATCCCGTGGGGATCGGGTCGCTGGCCAACGCCATGGTGTGCTTCGTGGTGGCGATGGGTGCGGGTAACAGTGCCAGCCAGGGTGATGCCCAAAGATCTCATAAAGCTTCTGACACTGAAAGGTGCCAAGTGGCGCAGATAGATGTGCGAACGACGCCTGAGGGTGAAGGCTGGGCCTTCCAGGTGACTGTGTCAGGGGGCGGCGGCCAAACTAGCCACCGCGTCACTATGAGCCGCAACACCTACCAGCAGCTAACCGGCGAGGTGTGCACTCCAGAGGAACTTGTGCGGAGATCGTTTGAGTTCCTCCTAGAACGCGAGCCTAGGGAATCCATCCTCCGCGAGTTCGAGATCACGGTCATTTCGCGGTACTTCCCAGACTACGAACGCGAGATCAGCAAACGCATTCGCCCTTGACGCTGGTCGAGGCTCCTGCCTCACGGGGCCGCACACTATGTCTTCTCTGTTATTGATAGGCTGAGCGAAGCGAGCACGGAAAGTACTAGTCCGTGTCTGTGAACTCGAAAGCCTCGAGGCGACGTACTGCGAGGAGGAGAGCGAGGACAGCGGTGAGTGGTCTTGCGACTTGCCCTGACAGGGCCAAACCTGCAAAGCGTGGCGCTAGGCCTCATCACCTAGAGTGCCACGCAGCGATTCCTCAAGACAATGGGAACGGATCTGCCCAGCCGATCCCCCTGTTTAACCGTCAGATGACGTAGTAGACTAGTAGTTGGAGACAAGGGAGGACTCGATGGAGAAGATTCGCGTTCTGCTGGCCGAGGACCATGTAGTGGTGCGTGAGGGCACGCGCGAACTGATACAGCAAGAGCAGGATATGGAAGTGGTGGGCGAGGCCGGGGACGGGGAAGAAGCCATAGAACTGGCCGCCGAGCTTCGCCCAGACGTGGTGATAATGGATATCGCCATGCCCAAGGTCAACGGCATCGAGGCAACCAAGCGGATCAAGGAACTCTACCCGGCCACCGCCGTATTGATACTGACCGCCTACGATAATGAGCAGTACATCTTTGCCCTTCTTGAGGCGGGGGCGGCAGGGTACTTGCTGAAGAATGTGCGCCGCAGCGAGCTCATTGATGCCGTGCGCGCAGTGCGCGCGGGCGAGTCAGTCCTTCATCCCGTGGTAACCCAAAAGGTCCTAGAGCGGCTCCGGAGCGGTGAAGGTAGGCCAGGTGAAAAGGGAGGGAGTGGATACATCCTCAGTGAACGGGAGATGGAGGTCCTCCGCCTGGCGAGCAAAGGCATCAGCAACAAGGACATTGCCAGAGAACTTGTGGTTAGCGTGCGGACGGTTCAGGCTCACCTGGGTAATATTTTCAACAAGCTGGGGGTGGGTTCGCGAACGGAGGCTGTGCTGCACGCGTTGAGACGAGGCTGGTTCAGCCTGGACAAGGAGATCTAAGAAGCTCCCCGGTCATGGCTGGTCTGCCTAAACTGGCTTGAGTGATCCCCTTCCGCCTAAGCTGGCACCTCGACAGTTACCGTTGTGCCTTTGTCCAATTCCGACTCTAGTGTCAGCTTGCCACCGACAAGGCGAACTCGCTCTTCCATCCCGGCCAGGCCAAGCTTGCCAACGTTGGTCAGGTCTGCCGTGTTTCGAGGAGCCTTGAAGCCCTTGCCATTGTCTCTGACGCTGAGGGTGGTCTTGCCGTGATCGAATTCCAGCGTAACCCAAGCCCGCGAGGCCTCGGAGTGTTTCCAAACGTTCCTTAGCGCTTCCTGAGCGACGCGGAAAAGGACCAGCTCCACCTCGGGGGAGAAGCGGCGCTCCGCGCCCATCACCGCCATGCCGATAGTTATGTCGAAATGCTTTTCCAGGTCAGAGATGAGCCACTCTAGGGCAGGCAACAGGCCCAGATCATCTAGTACGGACGGACGCAGGTCCTGGCTGAAGCGACGCACACCTTCCAGTATCTTGTCGACCCGTGCCTGTATCTCCTCCAGAAGCTTGAGGTCTTGCTTTGACAGTTTCCTCGGTACGGAAGTCAAACCGTCCAGCTGACGGGACAGGGCCACCAGTTCTTGAGCTGTCTCGTCATGAAGCTCACGGGCGATGCGCTTGCGCTCTTCTTCTTGGGCTTTGGTGACCTGGTGAAGGAAAAAGCGCAGGTTCGCCTGCATCCGCTTTTCCTCGGTGATATCGCGGGCGATAAGCTGATAGGCTCTGGACTGACCATCGCCAGTAATCAGGCTTGCGCTCAGACTGAGACTGGCCTGCGAGCCGTCCTTTCTTCTGATTTCGCCTTCATAACGCCTGTTTACCATCCCGCCTATGAGCAGCTTGCGCCGAACCTCCCTTGTCCGCTGAAGAGCCTCCCCGGAGAGAAAATCCTCGACGTTCATGCCAACGAGTTCTTCTCGCGAATAGCCGGTCAGCTTGACACAGGCCTCATTGGCCATGATGATCTCGCCATCTAGATTCTGAACCCAGATGGCATCCTCGGCGCTTTCAAACAGGTCGCGATAGTTCTTCTCCGATATTCGCAGCTGTTCGGCCATCAACCGCTCTTCCTGATAGAGGCGGGCATTCTCCACGGCGATGGCGACAACGTTTCCGCCAGCACAAAGGAGATCTATCTCCTCAGCAGGAAAGCGTCTGGGATGACGTGCGGCCACGCAGAGAGTGCCCAACACCCTCCCTTTGGACTTGAGAGGGACGATAAGCTGAGCTTGAATCCCCTCCTGACTCACTGCCGCCCTCGTCAGTCTAGGGTCTTGAGAGGCATCTTCTACCACTAGTGGCTCGCCGGTCTGAGCCACTAGTCCATTGAAACCCTCGCCCACCTTCATCCTCTTCACGCTGGCAGCGGATATCTCAGATATGCCTCGATAGGTTTCCAGGACAAGCTCATCGGTCGCCTCATCGATCAGGAATACCAAGATGGTCTCTAGGTTCGCCACTTCCATCACCTTGTCGGCGGCCAGATTCAGGATATCTGGCAGCTCCAGAGACTGGCTCACTATGCTAGAGATGGCATTGACGGCGGCGAGCTGCCTCTCACTCATCTGGATGACTTCTAGCTGCGCCTGAAGCTGCTGCTGGGCCGCTTGCAGTCTCGAAAGCACCTCTTCGCGGCGCCCTCTTTCGGCCCGGAGTCGCTCAAAGCCAACGTTGATCACGGCACCCGCAGCGATAACGCCACCCACCTCCACCAGGGCATCGGAGCGATAGTCGGAGATAGCGAGGGCCCTTGGCAGCATGATGGCGAGAGCCAATGCCGAGGCAGCTAGCCCCGCCCTCATCCCGAACAGGAAGCCGACGTAGGTGATGGGTAGCAGCATGAAGACGCGCTCGATTGCGTGCCGCTCCAGGCCCAGCACAGAACCCGGGTCCTCTATGTGCAGGAAGGGGAGCAACTCATCCGGGTAATGCATGGGGATAGCCACTAAGAACATGGCTACCGCAAGCAAGAGTTCGAAGCTGCGGATACCCTGTGCCACCTGGTCTGTGGACTGCCGTCTCATCTCGGCCTCTTCTGCGGATGGGGCCTAGGCGGAGGGTTCTTCAAGCTCGTCGTGCAAGTCGAGCCATCCCGTCTTGAGCCCATAGAGCACAGACTCGCCAATCGCATCCATGTCCCGTTCGCGCCGAATGAGTTCGCGGGTGCCTTCCCGCACCACAATACTATCCTCAGCAAGCAGAACGCTGATCTTCTCCATGGCGCCTTCCTCCAGCACCTCAGCCACTGACCATCATAACCCTCTCTAGAGATCGCTTCAATTGGCAGGACAGCGTAGGCAGAATCGCCTACATCCCTGCCAAAGAGACGTAGGTGACCCCGCTTCTCATAGGCATTTGCTCAGAAGAGAGACAGGTGCTTTCTCCGAGAGGAGATTAGGCCTTCGCTCGGATGGCAGGTGGTTGGCACAAGTATAGGCTGAAATTGGATCGAGGAGATTGGCCCGGAGAAGGTCCAGCAGACAGGAGGTTAGGAAGATGGCAACGACGGCTTACTTGCTGATTAGAGCGTCGGAAGCTATCCGGAACAACGGGTATCTCAAGGCGCTCGAAGACTTATGGGCACTCCCTGAGGTCGAGTACGTGGAGCCAGTATCGGGCCTGTATGACTGTGTGGCGAGGGTAGAGGCACCGATAAGGCTCATCTTTCTGGTCCACAAGATCATGGCGAAGAGCTGGATCGAGCGTGTGCACGTCCTCAGGGTTGACCAGCCAGTCGCAACAGCCCTGGAGTCCGAGGAAGCTCGGACGGCGAGACTGATGCGGCAGCGCGAGATCATCAAGGCTTACCTTGCTGGCCTTCCGCGTCCGACCGGACCAGAGCCAGAGCTCCATGCTGGTCATGCTGGTCCTCCTGGCTGGGAGAAGGCCTGGATGACCAGACTGAAGCGGCAGCGCGAGATCATCAAGGCTCACTACCGGGAGCGCCGCGCGGCGTCGCAGGCTGACACTCCTCCAGCGGAGGAAGGGCAGGACATCGCCAAAGCCGCCTAAAGCTCATTCGATGGAGGCGATGGAGATGAGGGTAAGAAGCTTCGAAACAGCGCTCCGGACTAAAGTGGAGACGGAAGGAGGCGGCAGCATGACACCTGTTCATCCGCCACGGAGGATGAGAGCGGTGGGTTACGTGAGACAAGGCTTCGGGGAGATGGACAGGAAGCGGACCAGCCCCGAGGAGCAAAAAGCAAGGATAGCTGGCTGCGCCGATGCCCATGGCTGGCACCTCGTCCAGACCTATGAAGACATTGGCTGGTCAGGAGGCGACCTGAGCAGACCGGGCCTACCTGAGCTGCTCTCCAGGTCAGACTTCGAGATCCTGATAGTAGATAGGACGGATCGCCTGACGGGCAAGAAGAAGGACCTGGACTTCTTACTCGCCCTGCTCGAGAAGCGCGGCATCACTTGTGTGCCTGCCACCTGGTCGTGGGAGCCTCTGGCTCAGTACATGAGATGCTGGTACCGCCTGAAGGCCGATCCTGTATATGCCTTGCTCGACTCATCGCCTGTAGTAACTGACTCGGCCCTGGCCAAAGACGATGCGTCTGCAGGTGCAGCGAAGGCCGCAGCCTAAGGAGCCTAGCCCTTCACAGAAGATGCCGAGGACTCGGTGAATGGACTGTAGGGTGCAGAGGAGAAGGTGATGGCTTCCAGGGAGATTTTCTGGAACATTCAATTCGGCGAGATCGTCTATCTGCTTGCGTTCATAGTAGTAGCTATTGCCGCCTACGCAGTGTACCGACGTGTTCGGCTCTGGCGGCTCGGCAGCAAGGACGACAGGCTAAGCAACCTACCGAACAGGATATGGACGGTCTTCGTCAAGACGATGGCCGATGGCCTATGGCACAAACGCATTGTACGCGCTCGCTATGCAGGGATAATGCACCTGCTCATCTTCGGCGGGTTTGCTCTCCTTCTGATCGGACCGCTCCTGGACTTCACCAGCGATCACTTCGTCCACTTCCTAAAAGGGAATGTCTACTTAGGGGTCTCTCTAATGCTAGACGTGGGCGGGCTGCTAGTCCTTGCCGGACTCGGCATGGCCGCCTACCGCAGGTATGTCATCAAGCCAGCGAAACTGGATAACCTGCTAGACGATGCCCTTACCCTGACGCTGCTCGCCGTAATCATCATCACCGGTTACGCCGTGGAGGGGCTGCGAATCGCCACAACCGAACTGGACACCCACTCTGACTGGGCAGTGTGGTCGCCTGTAGGATTCGTCTTCGCCAAAGCGTTCAGCGGCCTTGGAGAGGACGTGAACTTGAGCTTGCACAAGGGGCTGTGGTGGGGCCACATGCTGATATCCCTTGGGACCATCGGCTACGTCTTCCTCAGCTTCTCGAGACTGGCCCACATCTTTGTCGCCCCGCTGAACATGTTCCTACGGTCTACGGACGGCAAGGGCGTCCTCAAACCTATCGAGATTAGCGAGGAGACCGTTGAGACCCTTGGAGCAGCAAAGCTCCAAGACCTGACCTGGAAGGATCTGCTCGACCTCGACGCTTGTACGCGGTGTGGCCGGTGTCAGGAGGTCTGCCCCGCCTATCTCAGTGGCAAGCCGCTTTCGCCCAAGAAACTAATGCAGAAGCTGAAGACTCACTTGGTCGAGCAGGGACCCGCCCTACTCCGAGGCAAGAGCAACGGACAGCCTGAAGCAGACGATGGTTGTCCCGCCCTAATTGGTGACGTGGTAACCGAAGATGAGTTATGGGCATGCACCACATGCGGTGCCTGCGAGGAGGCGTGCCCTGTCTTCCTAGATCCCATCGGCAAGATCATTGCCATGCGTCGGAACCTGGTGCTGGAACAAGGCAAGATCTCCGGCACTGTCATGGCGAGTCTCAGATCAACTCAAGACAGGGGCTGTCCCTGGAAGGGGGCATCAGCCTCACGAACGGATTGGGCTTCCGGCTTGCCTGTGAAAACTCTTTCCGACAATGGTCATGTCAAGCTCCTATTCTGGGTAGGATGCACCGAAGCCGTCGTCGAGCAGACTATGAACATACCCATCGCCATGACAAAGATCCTGGATGCGGCAGGGGTAGACATCGGCTTCCTTGGCTATGAGGAATCGTGCTGCGGCCACTTCGCACGCCGTCTCGGTGACGAGTACCTGTTCCAGTGCCTAGCGAAGCAAAACATCGAGACTCTAAAGCGCTACAACGTGGAGAAGATCGTTACCGCCTGCCCGCATTGCTACCACACCCTGAAGTATGAATACCCGCAGTTCGGGGGAAAGTTTGAGGTGGTTCACCACACGGAGCTGCTCCTTGAGCTGATCAATGAGGGCAAGCTGAAATTCAACAGGGAACTCAACAAGACGGTGGCCTATCAGGACCCCTGCTATCTCGGCCGATACCATAACATGTACGAGGCCCCGAGGAAGATCCTCGCAGCCATCCCGGGTATCAAAGTAGTGGAAATGTCCCGCTCTCGCTCTGAGAGCCTATGCTGCGGCGCCGGCGGAGGCCGCATGTGGATCGAGGAAGAACCCGATCAGAGAGTGAACCGATTGCGCAGCCAAGATGCGATCGCAACAGGGGCGGACATAGTCGTTACAGCCTGCCCCTATTGCCTCCAGATGCTCCAGGATGGAATAGGTGGACTGGAACTGGAGAAGCCTGTGGAGGTGCTCGACCTGGTGCAGTTGTTAGAGGACTTAGTGACGGTTCCGGTGGAGCCTGCGCCTGCCTTGGAAGTTGACGCCGCCACTGATGGCCAGCAGTCGAGTGCCGCTGGCAGCAGCCAAGGCGATCAAGAGAGCGTAGGGGTCGAAAGGTCGGGGAGTTGACCATGACGAAGGAAGAGAGTTGGGTCTCAAGCAGATACTCGCCGGACGATGCTGAGGATTGCCTAGGGCTTCTGGCCAAGATCTGGGGCGACAGCGAGCTCGCGTCCCCAGCCTATCATGACTGGCAGTGCCAGCGAAGCCCGGCGGGCGCAGGTATCGCCACCCTGGCGCGAGGAGTGGAAACGGGCCGACTTGTTGGCCAGGCAGTAACGATACCTGTCAGTGTAAGGCTTTCCGGCAAGGCACGCACCGCTGGGCTTTCCTTGAACCCAGTGGTGGATCCCGGCTACGAAAACGGTGACATCTTCGTCGGTCTAATGAGGGATGCCTGTGCCTTCTCAGCGGAGGCGGGTATCGCCTATTCCTATGGCTTCCCTGACCAACTATCCTATTCGAAGTTTGTGAACAAGGCTGGGTTCAGGGATATCGGCTCGGTTCCCCTCCTCATCAGGCCGCTGAACCCAGAGCGCCTGGCTTCGAAGGCAACACACAGCCTCGTTCTAGGAAAGACGGCCTCCGTTGCCAGGAAGATCTGGCGCACTCCTGCACCCGCTCCGCGACAAGAGGTTCCACCCGATCTGGAGATATCGGAGGTTGGCTCCTTCGACGACTCCTTTGCCGTCTTCTGGGACAGAATCCAGCACCGATTCCCCGTCATGGTGGTCAGGGATCCCGCCTACCTCAATTGGCGGTTCAGCGACGCGCCGACAAGACAGTACATGACCTTCGTCGGCAGATCGGACGGGAAGATCCGAGGATTTGCCGTCCTTCGCATTGCGCCGCTGGGCCCATTCTCGGCAGGCCTGATCGTGGATCTGATGGTGGAGACCAGCGCAGAGGGCCGCCTGGTGGGCCGCCTCCTGATCGACCGAGCGTACTCGTATTCAAGAGACCACGATTTGGACCTCGTCGCCAGCCTGGCCCTGCGCCACACCGATGAATTTCGACTTCTCCGGTCAAAGGGCTTCTGGGTATGTCCAAAATTCCTGCAGCCTCAGCCCTACCGCCTCGTTGTTCGCTGCCACGATGAGGAGGCCAGCCCCAGCCGCCTGGCCTATGACCTACGGAACTGGTTCGTCACGATGGGGGACTACGATGCAGTGTAGGCAGGGCAAATTAGGTTGTTCCCTCCTAGCTAGGAGGACGGTGGAGCAAGATCGAGAAAAGAGCAAATCGGCATTACCGAGGCGAAGAAGGGGGACAGCCATGCAGGACATGGGAGATTATCAAGTACTGGCGCACGTAGAGACACCAGAGTTCAGCATGCTCCTCTTCAGTCTTGGGGAGAGAGACTATGTCGCTCCCCACTATCACGACCATAGCAAGCAGCTCTACGCCATCCTCGAGGGAGTGGTCGAGGTCACGCTAGACGATCGCACTTTTCGTCTCCGCCCCTATGGGACGACACACATCGAGAAGCAGACCGTCCACAACGTTCGGTCTGTGGACGGGCGAGCGCTCGTCGTCAGCATACACACTCCTCCGTTGAACGTGGAGGACCAACACCCAGTCGCACAGAGACCCATAAGGCTCGATATCCGCGCCGCCCCAGCGCTGTCTGGGTGCCTTAAGCAAGCCGCATGACCTGATCATTCGAATATGTCCGGCTCGTTCCGCCGGACATAGAAAGGAGGACTAGAGTGTCAAGCACAGCCCCTTCGGAAAGTCTGTACAAGCCGGACCCGGCCTTCAGCCGTCAAGCGCACATCGACTCCATGGAGCAATACCAGAAGCTGTACAGCCAGTCCATGGAAGACCCCGAAGGTTTTTGGGCCGAGATCGCCGCCAGCGAACTGGAATGGGCCGGACGCTGGGAGAGAGTCCTTGAATGGGATCCTCCCTTCGCTCGCTGGTTCGCGGGCGGACGCCTAAGCGTTGCGCACAATTGCCTCGACCGCCATCTGCAGGCCGGGCGAGGGGACAAGATCGCCTACGTCTGGGAAGGTGAGCCCGGCGACGTGCGCACCCTAACCTATCGTGAGCTGCACGAGGAGGTGTGCCGCTTTGCCAACGCCCTACGTGGGCTGGGTGTGCGCCAGGGTGATCGAGTGGCCATCTACCTGCCGATGATCCCGGAGCTGCCGATTGCCATGCTGGCCTGCGCCTCCATTGGAGCCATCCACAGCGTCATCTTCGGCGGTTTCAGCCCTGAGGCTCTGCGCGACAGGGTGAATGACGCCGGGGCCAAGGTGCTTGTAACAGCCGACGGAAGCTACCGCCGGGGCAAGGTCGTGCCTCTGAAGCTCAACGCCGATGAGGCGCTGAGCGAAGCACCCTCGGTGGAGGCAACCGTCGTCGTGCGTCGGACCGGTGAACCGGTGCCCTTCCAGCGCGGCCGCGATCACTGGTGGCACGAGCTGCGAGAGGAAGCATCGCCGGAGCACAGCGCGGCGGCTGTGGAGGCCACTGACCCGCTGTTCATCCTGTACACCAGTGGCACCACCGGCAAGCCCAAGGGCGTCGTCCACTCTATCGGGGGCTATCTGACCATGGCCCACATCACCACCAAGTGGCTCTTCGATCTCAAGGATCAGGACATCTACTGGTGCAGTGCTGACATCGGCTGGGTCACCGGCCACACCTACATCGTCTACGGGCCGCTTTCCAACGGCGCCACCATCTTCATGTACGAGGGCGCCCCCGACTGGCCGGCCCGCGACCGCTTCTGGGATATGATCGAGCGGCATCGCATCAACATCTTCTACACCGCCCCCACCGCCATCCGCGCCTTCATGGCCTGGGGCGACGAGGAGCCGGCCAAGCATGACCTGAGCAGCCTGCGCCTGCTGGGCACTGTGGGTGAACCCATCAACCCTGAAGTCTGGCTCTGGTACCGCCGCACCATTGGCGACGACCGCTGCCCTATCGTCGACACCTGGTGGCAGACGGAGAGCGGGGCCGCCATGATGAGCCCCTTCCCAGGCGCCACGCCTCTCAAACCCGGGTCCTGCACCCTACCCTTCCCCGGGGTAGACGCGGAGGTAGTGGACGGCAAGGGCAACCCGGTACCGAGAGGCGAAACCGGCTTCCTAGCGATTCGGCGGCCCTGGCCAGGCATGCTCAGTACCCTCTATAAGGACCCGGAGAAGTACAAGGAGGCCTACTGGAGCCAGATCCCCGGCATGTACTTCAGCGGCGACGGTGCCCGTCGCGACGAGGACGGCTACTTCTGGATCCTCGGCCGCGTGGACGACGTCATCAACGTCAGCGGTCACCGGCTGGGCACCGCAGAGGTGGAATCGGCGCTGGTGAGCCACCCGGCGGTGGCCGAGGCAGCGGTGGTGGGTTTCCCCCACCCGCTGAAGGGCGAGGGCATCTTCGCCTTCGTGACCCTCACCAAGAGCGACGGGCGCTCGCCCAGCGACAAACTGGCTGACGAACTGCGGCAGCACGTGGGGCGTCAGATCGGCCCCATCGCCCGGCCAGACGAGATCCGCTTCACCGATTTCTTGCCCAAGACCCGCAGCGGTAAAATCATGCGGCGTCTTCTGCGGGAGATCGCCAGCGGCAGCTCGACCCGTGGGGACACGACGACTCTGGAGGACGCCTCGGTCCTAGAGAAGCTACGGGCCGCCTAGAGGGCCAGCGGCGGTGAGTTACGCGAAGGCAGGACACGGCTACTCGTCGTGTCTTGCCTTCGATCTTCGCCACACCCTTTTCATAAGCAGGCGAACACGTCTATGATAAAGGCAACGTACCCGCTACTGGAGAGGAGAAAGCCACAATGAGTCTATCCGCGGAAGACCTCCGCAAGCAACTGGAGGAGATGCGGCGGGAGGTAGACCAACTCAAGAGCAGCGCCAGCATCGAGCTGAAGGAAAAACTGGCCAACCCCGCCCCCCTCGGCTTGGCCGCCTTCGGCCTAACCACCTTCATCCTCAACTTCGTCAACGCTGACCTGATCCCCAAGGACAGCATCGGCATGGTCCTGCCGGTGGGCCTCTTCTATGGAGGACTGGCCCAGCTTCTGGCTGGCATGTGGGAGATGAAGAAGAACAACACCTTCGGCTTCACCGCCTTCTCCTCCTTCGGCGCCTTCTGGATGGCATTTGCGATTATGGTCATCCTGAAGGACACGGAGGTGATAGCGCCGGTGCCCAAGAGCGGCCTGAGCGTCTTCCTATGCGCCTGGGGTATTTTCACCGCCTATATGACCATCGGCACGCTGAAGATCTCGCGCGCCCTCCAGGTGGTGTTTGTCACCCTGACCATCCTGTTCTTCCTACTAGCCTGGGGCGAACACAACGAGACGGTGATGAAGATCGCCGGCTGGGAAGGCATCTTCTGTGCCCTCTCCGCGCTCTACGCCTCAGCGGCGCAGGTGATCAACGAGACCTGGGGTCGCTACCTGCTGCCCCTGGGGCCGGTCAAGACTTAAGACCGCGGGTGCCTTTCCGCACTACAACACGGTCTTCAGCAAGCAGAACCCCTGATCTCATGGCTGGGGCGCCTCTCCGGCGCCCCAGCCACTGACTATCGCTTCCCCTCTGGCGTCCTCCTCCAGCGCCTCAGCCACTGACTATCAGACCCTCCAAGGGTCGCTTCAATTAGCAGGACGGCGTAGGCCATCCTGCCTATGCCTCTACCGAAGGAACGCAGGGAACGTGGCTTCTCCATAGGCATTTGCCGAGAAGGGCTCCAGGTGCTTTCTCCGAGGGGAGATTAGGCCTTCGCTCGGATGGCAGATGGTTGGCACGAGTATAGGCTGAAGCTGGGTCGAGGAGATTGGCCCGAAGTAGGCACACCAGCAGGAGGTAAGAGAGATGGCAACGACAGCTTACTTGCTAATTAGAACGTCGGAGGCTGTCCGGAACAACGGGTATCTCAAGGCACTCGAGGACCTACGGACGCTGCCTGAGATCAAGTCCGTTGAGCCAGTCTCGGGCTTGTATGACTGTGTTGTCAGGGTGGAGGCGCCGATGAAGCTCATCTTCGTAGTCCACAAGATCATAGCAAAGAGCTGGGTGGAGCGAGTGCACGTCCTCAGGGTTGACGGGCCGGTTCTCACGGTCCTGGAGTCGGAGGAGGCTCAGACAGCCAGGCTCATGCGCCAGCGGGAGATCATGAAAGCTTATCGTGCCGGCCTTCCGCATCCGCCCGTGCCAGAGCCAGAGCTCCATGCCGGTCCTGCTGGAACGGAGGAGGCCTGGATGAAGAGGCTAATGCGGCAGCGGGAGATCATCAGGGCTCACTACCAGAAGCAGCCCGCCGCTGCCACGCCGGCTCTGGTTCGTTAGGGGAGTGGGTCGATGAAAGACAAGTGTTTCATCTACTACGGCAATCCATGCACCGCTTGCCTGACTAACCCAGAGGTTCGGAGCTTCGAAGACGCGCAGAAGCATGGGGCGAGGCCGTGCCCGTTGCTTGAAGAAAAGGAGAAGTGCTCGCCGCCTCGCTTCGGCTGCGTGGCGGTGGCCGGGGCCAGGATGGCCCGCTGCGTGCTCCGGTTCTACACGCAGGCTAGCGAGGTAACTCTGGCCCTGGACAGGGGCTTCTTCCGGCGGCGGGGGCCGTTGCCGCCGAAGGACGTGGAGGCATACATCGACACGGCGGAGTACGGATACCGCCGCATCACCGACCCGGACCTGGTCGTGCGGCGCGTCTGGGAGTACGCACGCGCCGTCCTCGACTTGAAGAATGGAGAACAGGTGCTGCGCACGCCGGGGCGGTTCGTGTCACCGGGAGAGGAGGTGCCCGCCATCCTTCAGCGCGAGAGCGGGAACGGACGGACGAAGAGTAAGGTGAGGAGCAACAACGTGCAACAGATAACAGGTAACGGCCATCAGGCAACGGGCAACGGCTACGGCGTGGACGGCTATGAGTTCGTGCAGGAGATCGCTTCCGAGCCCGGTGGGGAATCCATCCGTTCGTGTCACCAGTGTGGTGTGTGTTCCGGCTCGTGTCCCAGCGTGCTGTGGATGAACCATTCGCCCCGCAAGATCATCGCCCTGGCGCGCGCCGGCAAGCGAGAGGAGGTTCTGAGCAGCAACTCTATGTGGTGTTGCGCTACCTGTCACCTCTGCACCGTACGCTGCCCCAGGGGTATCGAGATGCCTGAGTTGATGCATGTCCTGCAAAGCATGGCCATCCGTGAGGGGCTAGCCGGCAGAGTATCTGCCCCCACCATGCAGAGGACATTGGTCAACGCTGCGAAGGGGCAGGGCCGTGTGCACGAGCTGGGGCTGATGGGCAGGTTCTTCCTGAGAACCAATCCTCTAGCCGCCCTCAAGATGGCCCCTGTAGGGCTGAAGCTGCTCCTGCACGGGCGCTTGCCTTTGAGGGCCGAAAAGATAGAAGGGACCGATCAACTCAGGGCCATGATCGAGGAAGCCCAAAAGATAGGAGGTGCGGAATGAAACAGTATTCTTACTTTCCAGGCTGCTCCTTGAAGTCTACGGCGGTAGCCTACGACCAGTCAGTGAGGGCGATCAGCGCTTCTCTGGGCATAGAGCTGATCGAGCTCGAGGATTGGAACTGCTGTGGCACCTCAGCCTATAGCTCCATCGACAGGCTTGAGTCCATCGCGGTCCCCTGCCGAGATCTGGCTCTGGCTGAGAAGACGGGGCTCGATCTGGTGACACCCTGCACCGCCTGCTTCCGCACCTTCGAAAGGGTGAATTCTCACCTCAAGCTCTACCCCTTCTTGAAGCCGAAGGTGGACAAGGTTTTGGCAGCAGCCGGCCTTGAGTATCACGGAAAGGTCAAGGTGCGACATCTGGTAGACGTCCTGCTCAACGACGTGGGCGTGGAGGCCATCGCATCCAAGGTGGTGAGTCCCCTTCACGGGCTAAAGGTGGCTATCTATTACGGGTGTCTACTGGTTCGCCCCAGAGTGGCTTATGACAACCCGGAGAATCCTCAGTCCCTGGACGGACTGCTGGAAAGCCTGGGGGCGGAGGTCGTACCTTTTCCGGACAAGGGTCGCTGCTGTGGGGGCTCTTTGATCATATCCAACCCCGACCTGGCTCTGGGCTTGATTCAGCGGATACTGGAGAGCGCCGACAGTAACGGCGCGGAGGCTATCGTCACTGTCTGCCCCTTGTGCCAGCTCAACCTAGATGCTTATCAGGGGATGGTCAACAGCAAATTCGGAACCAAATTCAGCCTTCCTATCCTGTTCCTTAGCCAGTTGTTGGGTACAGCGCTTGGAATCAAGCCCAAGGAGCTGGGTTTCGACAAGGGCATAGTATCCCCAGACAAGGTGTTGGCGGGTCATCTGCAGGAGGGCGTGTGATGAAACCAAGGATCGGTGTCTACATCTGCCATTGCGGGGCAAACATCGCTGCCACTGTGGATGTTGAAGCGGTGGCCGAGTTTGCCGAAGGGCTCGACTCGGTGGTTGTGGCCCGAGACTACAAGTTCATGTGCTCCGACCCGGGGCAGAACATGATCAAGGAGGACATAGAGAACCTCCAGCTCGACCGGGTTGTGGTGGCTGCCTGCTCGCCCCAGATGCACGAGCCTACCTTCCGCCGAGTCTGTGAGGAGGCAGGGCTCAACCGTTATCTCTTCCAGCAGGCCAACATTCGCGAGCATTGCTCGTGGGTGGTCCATGACAAGGAGCAAGCTACCAAGAAGGCCAAGGCCCTGGTAAGCTCCGCCGTCAGGCGCGTTGCCCACCAGGAATCGCTGGAGATCAAGACCGCGCCCGTCATCCCCCGTGCTCTAGTGGTTGGCGGAGGCATCGCTGGCATTCAGGCCGCCCTGGACATCGCCGAGGCTGGGTACAAGGTCTACTTGGTGGAGCGAGACCCTTCCATCGGTGGGCACATGATCCAGCTGGACAAGACCTTCCCCACCCTGGACTGCTCGGCCTGCATCCTCACTCCCAAGATGGCTCAGGCTGGTTCCCATCCCAACATCGAGCTCATGACCTACAGCGAGGTGGCGGAGGTGTCGGGTTATGTGGGGAACTTCAAGGTGAAGATCAGAAGGAAGCCTCGCTACGTGGACGAGAGCAAGTGCACCGGCTGCGGTGTCTGCCAGGAGAAGTGCCCCTGGACGGCCGACAGCGAATTCGACATAGGCTTGGGGAAGCGCAAGGCCATCTACACTCCCTTCCCCCAGGCGGTGCCAAACGTCCCTGTGATCGACACGGAGCACTGCGCCTACTTCCAGAAGGGCACCTGCCGGGCCTGCGAGAAGTTCTGCGAAGCCAAGGCCATCGATTTCGAACAGACCGAGCAGCTTGTCGAGGTAGAAGTCGGGGCCATAATCGTAGCCACAGGCTACGATGCCTTTGACCCTTCGGCCATCTATCAGTACGGCTACAAGCGCCTGGACAACATCATTACCGGCCTTGAGTTCGAGCGCCTGTGCAATGCCGCCGGGCCTACGGGCGGCCGCATCGCATTGAACGGCGGCCCGGAGCCGGGAAGTGTCGCCATCATCCACTGTGTTGGCAGTCGCGATAAGAACTATCACGAGTACTGCTCCAGGGTCTGTTGCATGTACTCTATGAAGTTCGCTCACCTGGTAAGAGACAAGACGGGAGCAAAGGTCTACGAGTTCTACACCGACCTCAGAACCGCTGGTAAGGGCTACGAAGAGTTCTACAACCGGGTCCTGGAAGAAGGGGTCATCCTTGTTCGCAGTCGCCCCCCCGAGGTGTTCTCCGAGAATGGAAAGCTGATCGTCCAGTGCGAAGACACCCTGGCCGACTGCCAGCGCCGCATCCCTGTCGACATGGTTATCCTGAGCACAGCTCTACAGCCGCGGGCAGATGCCGAGGAGGTCGCCAGGCTATTCTCCGTTAGCCGGAGCGCCGATGGTTTCTTCCTGGAAAAGCACCCCAAACTGGCCCCGGTAGCCACCATGACCGACGGCATCTTCATCGCTGGCTGCGCTCAGGGTCCCAAGGACATCCCCGACACGGTGGCTCAGGCCTCGGCAGCAGCCGCGGCGGTTCTGTCCATGATCGCCAGAGGCACAATCGAGGTTGAGGCGGCAACCTCTGTTGTGGACGAAGAGCTCTGCTCCGGCTGCAAGACCTGCGTCTCCCTGTGCCCCTACAACGCCATCTCCTTCTTGGAGGACAAGAAGGTAGCCGAGATCAACGATGTCTTGTGCAAGGGCTGCGGGGTGTGCGTTGCTGCCTGCCCGGCAGGGGCTATCACCGGTCGTCACTTCACTGACAAGCAGATCTTCGCCGAGATCGAAGGACTCCTGGCAGACACCAAGCCGCCTCTGGTAGCGCCATAAGGAGGTACCCCGACCCAAGAACCGGCGACAAGGCGTGAGGTGCGCTCACACACCCAGCCGGTGGTAGGGAGGATGGTGCTTCTAGCTTAGCAGAGCATCCCAGTTCCCGATACAGACATACACGTCTACCTTGCCGCAGGGAAGCTGTGGCGGCTCAATGGACAGAAGAAATGTGACAGCGCCGTGTCCGACGTTCTCGCCAGTGCTAGCAAGAGTTTGGGCCCCTGGAGGGCCGGGTGGGATTCGAACCCACGACTCCCGGATTAAAAGGCAGCGAGTGGAGGCCCGACTTGGAGGCACCCCCAGATACGGAGAGAGCATGCTAGAGGGGCTGTTTCGCGATGAATCCTCTCGTCGCGTAACCGCTGCTTGTTGACAAGGGGATTGTAACCGGTTGCCTGTGAGGCACCAAGCCTTATGGCGGAGCCACCGGCTCCTGCCGTACAACGCGGCGGCTGCCAGGCGGGGAAATCACCTGCCGACGGAGCAGGTGATCGCCGACCGAGCGCGACGAATGGCCGCAGACTCGATTCTTGCCCGCAGCCTTCGCTTGCATGAGCGCCGCATCGACATACCCCAGAACAGCATCGGGTTCTAGATCTTCCTTGTCCCTCGTGGCCCAGACGCCTATGCTCACCGTGATAGACACCGGTCGCTTTCCTACGGACAGAGGCTGATCGCCAATCGCCGATCGAATGCGTTCAGCCAGCCGCATCGCTCCCTCGTAGCCGGTTTCCGGCAACAGGACGCAGAACTCCTCTCCACCGTACCGGCTGACAATGTCGGTGTCTCGCACGGAGTCCTTGATCAGCGCAGCGATTTGCCTGAGCGCTTCATCTCCAGTCAGGTGTCCGTACAAGTCGTTGCAGAGTTTGAATCCGTCTATGTCTATCATTAGGCAGGACAGTGGACGCCCGCACCGGCTCGCCCGGCGACACTCTCTTTCCAGCGATTCGGCGAGATACCGTCTATCGTATAGGCCGGTGAGCGGGTCTGTAGTTGCGAGCCTCTGGAACTCATCTCGGATCCTCTTCTCCTCGCTGATATCGGTGAGGGTGAGACAGACGCCATTAGGCCCCCCATCCATATCGCTGATTGGCCCCAAGCCCACCAAGACATACACAGGGCACTGTCCGAGGCATGCGAGACGGAGCTGGCACCGGTGGGTCATGCCTCTAAGTGCTTCGTCTATCATGGCTCTGATCCATGGCCGATCTTCGGGCTGGATCAGTGCCAGAATGTTCAGGCCCAACAGATTGTCCGGGTCGCAATCAAGTATTTTGCCAGTGCGCTGGTTCGTAAAGAGGATGTCGCCCTCTGGGTCCACCGTGAGGATGCCATCTTGCAGCGTGTCCACGAGCGAGCGATAGATGCTATCAGCACGAGGGGAGAGCAGGGGTAATGTGGCCCGAGCCGTCGGCGCGAGGAGCGCATCGACTTGGCCGGCCCTCGTGGCGTGAGCTACCGCCAGACACTCACTGACCTTTTCAGCCAGGCCGGGGCCTCGCAATGTCTGCTCGTTCAGGAAAGTCACGCCCGTCAAATCCGGCACGACTGGGGGCGACCGGTACCGGTGCGGACGGCAGAGTACGACCAGCGCGGCCCCAGGGCCGGCCATCGTTTGCGCCTCGGCCAGACTGTGGCCAACGCGACTGAAGATGTCCGGGTCCACCAATAGGCAATCATATCGCTTTGAACCCAACTTCTCTACTGCGATCCTCCCATCGAGGGCCACATCCACGGCGAAGGGCGACCCAGGACCTCCCAAGACCGTGCAAGCCGCCTCGATACTGGCTTGGTCGGCATCTATGAGCAACAGGCGGACTTTCAGTTGGCCACTACGCTTCCCAAGCGCGGCTGAACTCAGAAGGTTGGGTTGCGCCCCGTCCTCGTATATAGTGGCGAGATCGAGCCCAGAGAGAACCTTGTCTGGATCGCTCAGGTCACCGATGACCCGTTTGGGCGGTGGCGGCAGCAGCCTGATCAGCGTTGGCGTAGCAAGAATCTCGTAGTCCAGCGCTTGCCGGGGGTTCTTGAGTACGTCGGTGATCTCCAGGCTGTACGAACCGCTAAGCTCCCTCTCCAGCAGCTTCTTGACATTGCTGATGGCGCGCACCGAATTGGGGGTGTGACCGGCCACGTACAGCTTGAGAACGTACCGCATCTGGCTGCTTTCGCCTAGCTCTCCCTTGCGCCGAGGCCCTCGTGCTGGACGAGGCCGAGGAATCCCTGCATGAGGATGGGGTCCCACTGCGTTCCGGCACCGTCCGATAGTCGACGGATGGTCTCATCAAGCGACAGGGCCTTGCGATATGGCCGGTCAGACAACATCGCGTCGAAGGCGTCGATCACGCTGACAACGTGGGCCAGGAAGGGTGTATCCTCCCCTGCAAGCCCATCGGGGTAGCCTTCTCCATCCCAGCGCTCGTGGTGATGGCGGATTATCGGCCCGACCTCGTGCACGTGCCTGAGAGGAGCGCAAATCGCCTCGCCGATGATCGGGTGCCCACGCATCTCCACCCACTCGGCCTCAGTCAACGGGCCAGGCTTAGACAGAATGGCCTCGCTCACGCCAATCTTTCCAATGTCATGGAGAATGGCGCCGTACCTCAGGAGCATTAGCTGATGCTCGTCCAGGCGCAGGGCCTGGCCCAGCCGGAGCGCGTAGTAAGCCATCCGTTGGAGGTGGCCCTCGGTAGCCGGGTCCTTGGCCTCCACGGCGGCGGCGAGGGTAAAGATGACCTGCTCGGCGCCGTTCAACTGGTCGGCAAGGCGGTACTTCTCCAGGGCCTGGTGGATGGCGCGGCCCAGAACCTCCGAGGTAATGACGCTTTTGGGGAAGTAATCATAGGCGCCCCACTGCATGGCTTCGACGGCGACGCGTTCGTCCCCGCGACCGGTGAGCATGATCATGGGAGGGACATCGGCGCTGCTCTGGAGGCGCTGGAGAAAACCGAGGCCGTCCTCATCCGGAAGTCCGTAATCGAGAAGTATGAGGTCAAACGGCTTGTCCTTCAGTGCCTCTTCGCCTTCCTCTGCTGAGCCTGCCAAGGCGATCTTAAAGTTGGCACGGTCGTACTTGCGGAGCATCCGCCGGACGATCTCCACGTCCTGCGGGTTGTCCTCCA
>CAZEJO010000003.1:0-3056 GCA_964512285.1 uncultured Dehalococcoidia bacterium
CTGAGGAGGCGGAGGTGGAGCAGGGAGAGCCTGTCGAGGAGGAAGAGCAGGAAGAGAAGCCTGTCCAGGAGGCGGAGGTAGAGCAGGGGGAGGAGCCTTCGCAAGAGGCGGAAGTGGAACAGACGCAGGAAGCGGCTGAAGAGTCGTTGCAGGAGTAGAGGAGGAGAGTCATGACGATGCCCGTCGAGGAGACGGAAGCCCTTCTCAAGAAGGCAGAGCAAGAGTTGGACGACGCCAAGACCGCGGACGATATCCGTCAGACCTGGCGGAAGTACTACCTCCAGGTAGGACACAGGAGCATGGGAAGGTTGCTCCTTGGTCGCTCGGCTGAGGAGATCGTCGCGCGCAGAAGGTCTCGCGAGCAGGAGTAGGCCGTGGCTACTGTAGTAGCCGAGAGGCTTCCTCCGCACGACGTCGAGGCTGAGGAGGCGGTTGTCGCCTCGCTCCTGGTAGACGACGAGGCCATCTTCAAGGTAGCGCCGGTACTGCAACCAGCGGACTTCTTCCGGGAGAAGAACGCCTGGGCCTACGACGCCTGCCTGGCCCTCTGGGGGCGCAACGAGGCCATAAACCAGATCACTCTGGCCCACGAGCTAGCCCGGCGAGGGCGGCTGGAGGAGATGGGCGGCGTGGCCTACCTGAGCCAGCTAGTGGCGGACCTGCCGACTCCCCTCGGCGTAGAGTACTACGCCCAGATCGTGCAGAGAGACGCCGTCTATCGCCGTCTGATCGATGCAAGCCAGAGGATACAGCAGATGGCCTACCAGGGCGGCGCCGACCAGGCGGCGCTGCTGGCGCGGGCCGAGGGCCTGCTGGTGGCTGTGCGGGGGGAGAAGCTGACCAGCGACTTCGTCCACATCAAGGAGCTTCTGGAACGCCACGTAGAGGGATCGGGGATGGAGGAAGCGGGCGGTGTGTCCGATGGTCACATCCGCACCGGCTTCATGGACATGGACACGCTCCTGGGCGGGCTCAAGCGGGCCGACCTGGTGATCCTGGCCGCTCGCCCGAGCCTGGGGAAGACGTCGCTGGCTCTGAACATCGCCCGCAATGCTGCTGTGGGCCAGCAGGCGACCGTGGCCGTCTTCAGCCTGGAGACGGCCGGTGAGCAGGTGGCTCAGCGTCTGCTGGCTATGGAGTCGGGCGTCGACTCCACCCGCCTGCGTCTGGGCACGCACAACGAGGCCGAGGAGCGGCGGATCATGCAGGCTATCGGCGTGCTGGCCAACGCCAACATCTACGTAGACGACAGCGCCGTGGTGCGCATGCCTGAGATGCGGGGCAAGGTCTGGCGCCTGTCCAGAGAGGGCCGGTTGGACCTGATAATCGTCGACTACCTGCAACTCATGCACGGCGGGGTGCCGGCGGAGAACCGAGTGCAGGAGATCAGCTACATCTCTCGCTCACTGAAGGAGCTGGCGCGGGAGCTAGGCGTGCCGGTGTTGGCCGTGTCGCAGCTATCGCGGGCGGTGGAGGCGCGGGCCACGCACATCCCTATGCTGAGCGACCTGCGGGAGTCGGGGAGCATAGAGCAGGACGCCGACGTGGTGATTTTCATTTATCGCGAGGATGCGTACGTGCGTAGGGACGAATGGGAGCGCGTGCATCCCGACCGCCCGGGCGAGACCTATCCGCAAGGCATGGCCCAGATCATCGTGGCCAAGCACCGCAACGGGCCCACGGGTACAATCAATTTGCGCTTTCGGGAGAAGACGGCTCGCTTTGAGGACCTTCTTGTCCTCCCGCCGGAGGGTGAGGGCGAATGGAGCTAGAGCAGGGTCGGTTCGAGGGCTTTCCTGCCGGGGCGTTGGCGACCACCATTCCCAATCTTTTCTTCACTGCTGTGCTGCCTCGCATCAGCGACCCGGCTGAGTTAGTGGTTAGCCTTTACATCTTCTTTGCTCATGGCCGCAAGAAGGGGCAGCCCCGCTTTCTGACCTACGCTGAGCTGGCTGCGGATCACGTATTGGCTGCCGCCCTCGATTCGATGGGGGAGGGCGCCCTGCGACGGGGCCTCGATGCAGCGGTGGAGCGGGGAACGCTTCTGCGGCTGGATGTGGAGCCTGAGCCTGCGACGGGCGGCCACGAGGGGCAGACGCAAGAGCTGTACTTCCTCAACACGTCGGCCGGCCGGCGCGAGGCAGCGGCTATCGAGGCGGGCGAGCAGGACCTGGGGCGGCTCCTACCTTCGCCGACTGAGCCGCCTGAACTCAAGCCCAACATCTTCGAGCTGTACGAGCAGAACATCGGCCCTCTGACGCCGATGGTCGCCGAGTACTTGAAGGACGCCGAGGGGCAGTACCCCGCCGACTGGTTCGAGCCGGTTTTTCGGATAGCGGTGGAGCAGAACAAGCGTAGCTGGAGCTACATCGCTGCGATTCTGAGGCGATGGGAGGCAGAGGGTCCGGACTATGAGAAGGCTGGACGAGATCTTGAAAAGTCTGGGCGCAAGCGCCCCCTCTCCGGGCGATACCGGCATCTCATCCGTCACTGAGGCCGTCGAGCGGGTCGAGGAGGGCGTTTGCCCGCTCTGTCGGGGGGCGGGCTTCGTGCGCAAGGATGTCCCCCTCGATGATCCGGACTTCGGTCGTGCCTTCCCCTGCCGCTGCGTGCTGGAGGAGAAGGAAGAGGAGCGGCTGGCGCGACTGCAGCGCTACAGCAACCTGGGGCCTCTCGTCCGCCTGACCTTTGCCAACCTGATGAGCCGCGGCCGCAGCACTGAGCCGGGCAGTCAGGAAAGGTTCGCGAAGGCGGTGGCGGCGGCTCATCAGTTCGCCGAGGATCCGAGCGGCTGGCTGGTGCTCTGCGGGCCCAGCGGCTGCGGCAAGACGCACCTGGCGGCGGCTATCGGCAACGCCTCCATCGAGCAGGGGCGGCCGGCCTTCTTTGTGGTGGTGCCCGACCTGCTGGACCATCTTCGGGCCGCCTACAAGCCCGGCAGCGAGGTCTCGTACGATGAGCTGTTCGAGCAGGTGCGCAACGCTCCCCTGGTGATCCTGGACGACCTGGGCGGTCACAGCGCCACCGCCTGGGCGCAGGAGAAGCTGTTCCAGCTA
>CAZEJO010000003.1:3156-24019 GCA_964512285.1 uncultured Dehalococcoidia bacterium
CGCGCAGGGCTGAGTGGGTGGTTGGGAAGGAGAGGTCGTCCCAGGGGATGTCGTCTGGGGCAAACCAGCGGGTCTCGAGCGCCTCTCGACCCGGCCGCACTTGTCCTCTGGGCTGGCAGCTGCGAAAGATGACGACGATGATGCCCGGGCTCTCGGGGGCTGGCCGCGAGTAGACGCCCACCAGGGGGCCGAGATTCACCTTCAGACCGACCTCCTCCTCTGTCTCTCGTACGGCTGCCTCCTCGGCCGTCTCGTCGATCTCCATGTAGCCGGCGGGGAAGGTCCAGGTGCCGCGGCGGGGCTCGATGGCGCGGCGCAGAAGAAGCAGGCGGCCGCTGCGCTCGATGATGACGCCGGCGACGACTTTAGGGTTGAGGTAGACGATGCGTTGGCACTGGTCGCAGACCAGGCGGGGGCGGTCTTCCGTCTCCAGGAGGCGCTCGCTGAGGTGACCGCCGCAGTTTGGGCAGAAGCGGGGCGGGCTGAGGCTGAAATGAGGGCTAGTCATTCAGGCTGCAGGGTCGGTTGCCCTTCCCCCTCGATCCAGGCCTCGCCTCCCTCCCAGACTTCCTTCTTCCAGATGGGGGCGACCTCCTTGATGCAGTTCACGGCATGATGACAGGCCTCGAAGGCCTCGCGGCGGTGAGGGGACGAGACGGCCACAACGAGGCTGGTCTCCCCTACCTCCAGGCGGCCGGTTCGGTGGGCGATGGCGATATCGCTGATGGGCCAGCGCGACGTGATCTCCTCAGCTATCTGCCGCAGCTTCTTCTCGACCATCTGGGGATAGGCATCGTACTCCAGATGGAGGACGCGCCGTCCCAGGTTTTGGTTACGCACAACGCCCAGGAAGAGGGCCACCGCACCGCTCTCGTCGCGGCGGACGTGCTCGATGAAGGGCTGAGGGTCGAGGGGGTCGGCGGTGATGCTAATGAGCATGAGCGCCTCCGCTGACGGGGGGGATGAAGGCAATCTCATCGCCGTCATGCAGGGCGTGGTCGGCGGGGACGTACTCGGCGTTCACGCTGTACATCAGGCTGCCGCTGTAGTCGGCGAGGCGGGGGAAGCGAGCGCGGAGGTCGTGGTAGAGCTCGCCGACGGTCAGCCCCTCCCTGAGCTCGAGATTCAGCTCGCGCCTGCCCGTCATTTCGTGAAAAGCGGCGAAGAATTTCACTGTGGCCTTCATGACTTGCCTGCTTCCAGTCTAATGCAGGCGTCTCGGGCGGGGCAAGGCGAAGGCTGTATAATACTAGGGACCCGCGACAGGGAGGCAATCGATGGCAGGTCTTTCTCCTCTGACCCGCGTCGGCCAGGCGGTGCTGGATGTCCTCTTTCCTTCGCGCTGTGTCGGCTGCGGGGCGTACGGCTCTTTCCTCTGCCAGGCCTGCCAGGCGGAACTGCCGCGCGCTCGGCCGCCGCGCTGCCCGATCTGCTGGCAGCCGCAGCGTGGGGCGACCCCCTGCAGTCGCTGCCGACAAGAGAGGCCCGCCTTCCAGGGGGCGCGCACGCTCTATCTCTACGAGGGTGCGGCTCGTGAGGCGGTGCGCGCTCTCAAGTACAACTACGTCTCGGCGCTGGCCCAGCCGATGGCTCAGCTTATGGCTCGCTATCTAGAGGAGGAGGAGAGCATCGAGGCGGACCTGCTGGTGGCGGTGCCGCTGTACGGGAGAAGGCAGCGATTGCGGGGCTACAATCAGTCGGCGCTGCTGGCGCGAGAGCTCTCGCGTCTGTGCGGCCTGTCGCTGGCGGAGCGAGGGCTAGCGCGCCGCCGGAATACGCCGCCCCAGGCTCGGAGTGTGGATGCGGAAGCGCGCAAGCGGAACGTGGCTGATGCTTTCAAAGCTGACCGTTACTGGGTGGAGGGCAAGCGCGTCTTACTCATCGACGATGTCATGACCACCGGCGCCACTCTGAGCGCGTGCGCCCGCGCTTTGCGCGAGGGCGGTGCGGCGTCCGTCTGGGCGCTTACCTTCGCGCGAGAGGACTGACCTCCTTGAAGGGGGAAGCGAGGTCGGTCTACAATGGAATCGCAGGCTTGAGCTTAGGAACTCCAAGGAGGGATTGAACCGATATGGAGCTCACCTTTCGTTCGCGTCACGTCACTGTAACCGATAGCTTGCGAGAGTACGCCAACCGCAAGCTGAGCCGGTTGAGCCGCTATCTGCCTCCGGTGGATGAGGTGGTGGTTGAGTTGAAGCAGGAGGGGGGCGAGAACGCTCGGCGGTACGTGGTACAGCTGACGGTGAACTGTGATGGGACCTACCTGCGGGTGGAGGAGAGAGGCTCTCGCCTGCTGCCCACCATCGACGCCGCCGCCGACGTGCTGTCGCGGCAGGCGCGGCGCTATAAGGAGAAGGTGTATCACAGCGATAAGCACGTGAAGGCCAGACAGGCAGCGTTGGCCGGGAAGGCCGCTGAGCCTGTGGAAGGTGAGGAGGAGGAGGAACGGGAGGAGGAGGAAGAGGAGGAGGAGACAGAGATCGTTTTGGGGCGGGTAGTGCGCATTAAGCGCTTTCCCGTAAAGCCGATGAGCGAGGAGGAGGCCATCCAGCAAATGGAGCTTCTGAACCACGACTTCTTCCTCTTCTTCGATGCCGATGCTAACACCCACGCCCTTCTCTATCGGCGGCGCGAGGGGGACTACGGCATGATCATCCCCGAGGCGCTGTAGGTAGGGCTTTGCCCTCTGATGATTTGTCTGAGGCTCCCACCCTTGTAGCCTTTCTGGGCGGGCTGAGTGGCAGTCACCTGGAGGAGATGGTGGCCGCCGCTCGCCGCGCTGCCGCCCTCGATAGTCTGGAGCGAGCGCTATCCACAGGCGCCTTCGCATCTGCGATCCTTGTCGCCGACTCGCAAGAAGGGCTGGCAGACCTGCCTTCCGGTGTCGTCTTGGACGTGGACGCTGGCGCCTTCCACTTCGGCCGCCGTCTGGCGCGGGTCATCGATAAGTACGGCGTCGAGAGGGCCGTCTATTTCAGCGGCGGCGGTCTGCCTCTCCTGTCGGCTCAGGAGTTCGTGGGCATCGCCCAGGAGCTGAGTCGAGGCGATGGCTTGGTCATCACCAACAACTTGTACTCGGCGGACCTGGTGGCCTTCTCGCCGGGGGAAGCCTTGAAGAAGGTCAGGCTGCCCGAGAGCGATAACCCCCTGGCGCGGCTGCTGGCCGAGCAGGCGGGCTTGTCGGCGCGGGCGCTGCCCCGCAGCGTTTCCAGCCAGTTCGACATCGACTCGCCGTCCGACCTGGCCATACTGACGCTGGTGGGAGGAGCGGGCCTCCGCTTGCAGCGCCTGCTGGACTGCTGGCAACTGGACGTAGATCCCTATCGAAGGGTGCTGGCCTGTTTCACCGAATCCACGGCTCAGGTTCTGGTGGCCGGTCGGGTGGGCAGCCAGGTGTGGCAGTATCTGGAGCGGGAGACGGCTTGTCGGGTGCGATTCTTCGCCGAGGAGCGGGGCATGCAGGCTGATGGACGCCTTCAGAGAGGGCAGGTGCGCTCGCTGCTGGGCTTCTACCTGGGCGAGGTGGGGGTGGAGCGCTTCTTCGCCGCGCTGGCAGAGCTGGCCGACGCCGCCTTCCTGGACACGCGCGTGCTCCTGGCCCACCGGGGGATCGAGGCGAGCCGCGCTGACCGCTTCCTCTCGGACGTTGGGCGACATGAGACGATCGAGGAGCCGTTCCTGCGGCAGTTCACGGAGGCGGCCCGGCGGGCGCCCATACCGGTGCTGCTAGGCGGCCATTCGCTGGTCTCCGGCGGCCTGATGGCGCTGGTCGAGCACGCCTGGCAGGAGCACGACCGGCGGCTGTAGTCAGAGGCGAGGGTCGACGTTGACGTCGGGCAGACGCTGGACTAAACTGGGGCCGAAATCGAGAGGAGCAGGCTCTCTTCAAACGGGCAACGAGGGCGACGGAGAGGCAGGAGCGACGACCTTTACGGGTTGACCTGCCTTTTTCGATTAGCAGACTGAACGGACGAGGGGGAAGAGATGGGCGTTCTTAAACAGCAAGACCCTGAGGTGGCGGAGATCATCCAGCGCGAGGAGGAGAGGAACCGCCTGGGCCTTGAGCTTATCGCCTCGGAGAACTATGCGAGCGCCGCCGTTCTGGAGGCGCTGGGCACCGTCCTCGGCACGAAGTACGCGGAGGGCTATCCGAGGAAGCGCTACTACGGCGGCTGCAAGCACATGGACGAGCTGGAGGATCTGGCCCTCAACCGGCTGAAGCAGCTGTTCGGCGCCGATCACGCCAACGTACAGCCGCACAGCGGCGCCGAGGCCAACAGGGCCGCGTACGCCGCCCTCCTGGAGGTGGGCGACACAGCCATGGGCATGGACCTTGCCCAGGGCGGCCACCTTACCCACGGCCTCGGGGTCAACTTCTCAGGGAAGCTGTACCGCTTCGTCCACTACGGCGTCGACCGGGAGACGGAGCTTCTGGACTACGATGGGATGGCCGCCCTCGCGCGTGAGCACAAGCCGAAGGTGATCGTGGTAGGGGCGACGGCCTACCCTCGCATTATTGACTTCGCCCGCTGCCGGGAGATCGCCGATGATGTGGGGGCTTATCTCATGGCGGACATAGCTCACATCTCGGGTCTGGTGGCTGCGGGCGTGCATCCGTCGCCGGTGCCACATGCCCAGGTGATCACGTCCACCACTCACAAGACGCTGCGCGGCCCGCGGGGCGCCTTTATTCTTTGCGAGGAGGATCTGGCCAAGAAGATCGATCGGGCTGTCTTCCCGGGCACTCAGGGTGGGCCTCACATGCACAGTATCGCTGCGAAGGCCGTCTGCTTCGGCGAGGCGTTGCGTCCGGAGTTCGGCGACTATCAGCGGCGGATCGTGGAGAATGCCAAGGTGCTGGCTGAGGAGCTTCAGGGCCACGGTCTGCGTATCGTCTCTGGGGGCACCGATAACCACCTGCTGCTGGTGGATGTGGGGGTGAAGGGGATCACCGGTCGCGATGCCCAGTTAGCCCTGGAAGCTGTGGGCATCACTGTGAACAAGAATACTATCCCCTACGACGAGCGGCCGCCGACGGTGTGCAGCGGCGTCCGCATCGGCACGCCGGCGGTTACCAGCCGAGGCTTCGGGCCAGACGAGATGCGCCGCATCGCCGCGCTCATCGGGAGCATCCTGGACAACATGGAGGATGAGAAGGTGGCGGTGGCCGTGCGTCGGGAGGTGGCGGAACTCGCCGGCAGCTTCCCCTTGCCGGGTGTGCCCGACTGAGGCTGGGCAGGCCTTGCCCAGCTGGTGCGTTCTGGGCTCCTGGGTTCACACACAACCCCAGCCTCAAGGCTGGGGCATGGGGAAGGGAATCCGATGCCCCCGCCTTCAGGCGGGGGTCGAGAATCAAGCCACCAACGACGAACTGGCCTCCGGAAGCCGCTTCGCTTGTGAAGGAAGCAGCCGCATGCTATAATGCGCTGCGTTCTATGGAGCGCGGCGGGCGGATGTTGGGTTTCGCCTGCTAGCAAGGAGGAGGGGAGTGAGCCCTTGCGCGACTACGAGCTGGTGATAATCATTAGCCCTGATGTTCCCGAGGAGGAAGTGCCTGGTACCATCGAGAAGGTGGGCCAGTTGATCACCAGCCGCGGCGGTGAGGTGGCCGACGTGAATCGCTGGGGCCGAAGGAAGCTGGCCTATCCCATCAAGCGGTACACCGAAGGTGACTACGTACTGACCCAGTTCAAGCTTGACCCTACTCAGGTGGCCGATCTGGAAGCGAGCATGGAGCTGACAGAGGAAGTGATACGCCATCTGGTCGTGCGGAAGGAGGAAGGCGAAAGCGCTACCCCCTGAAGTACGCGGGCGTCGCGGGGTTGAGCGAAAGGAGCTGGCGCGATGGCGGGTTTGAATAAAGTAATGATTATCGGCAATGTGGGCAAGGATCCGGAGATGCGCTACACTGCCAACGGGAGGGCTGTCACAAACTTCTCTGTGGCTGCCAACCGTAGCTACACGACGCCCGATGGAGAGCGGCGGGAAGAGACTGAGTGGTTCACTGTGGTGGCCTGGCAGAAGCTGGCGGAGCAGTGCAGCCAGTACCTCCAGAAGGGACGGCGGGTCTACGTGGAGGGGCGGCTGCAAACCCGCTCTTGGGACACCCCTGATGGCCAGCGGCGCTTTCGCACTGAGGTCATCGCGGACAGGGTGATCTTCCTCGATCGGGCGGCGGGTGCCCCTTTGCCTGAGGAAGGGGAGCCGGAGACGGTGGAAGCCGAGGCGCTACCCTTTGAGTAGATGGGACTGACAGATGGCAAGAGAATCAGGAAGATACCCCCGAGAAGAGGGCGCAGGCGAGACGTCTAGAGGCAGGCCTCGTGGGCGGTACGGCCGACGGCGGAAGGTGTGCATGTTTTGTGTGGAGCACGTCAAGGCTATCGACTACAAAGACGTTGGTAAGCTGCGGCGCTTCCTGTCCGATCGTGCGCGCATCGAGCCCAAGAGGAAGCTGGGGACCTGCGCTAAGCATCAGAGGGCGCTATCGCAGGCCCTGAAGCGGGCCAGGCATCTGGCTCTTCTGCCCTACACGGCAGAGCACATTCGAGCAGCGGGATCTTTCTCACCGCGCCAGTAGCTGGTGCTGTCCAAGCTGGAACGGTGGGAGAGGGTTTTCGCTCGCCTCTCCGTGCGTTATCCTTGAGGGGGTTTTACCCTTGGTCAAGAAGAGACGACAGAGACCTCTACCGATCCCGCCGCGCCCAGAGCGGCGGCCGTGGAGCCGCGAGTTTCGGCTCCAGGTGGCGGTTGTTGCTGCCTTTGTGCTGCTACTGGTAGGCATCGCGGCAGGTTTCGGCTATTTTCAGTTTCAAGATTGGTACGAGGAGAACGTCGAGCGTCCTAACTCCAAGGCGCTTGAGGTAGGCGAAACCACCTTCGATCTCGACTACTTCGCTCGCCGCCTGGAACTCATGGTCACTGAGTACGGCCTTCAGCAGCAGCCTGAGCAAGCCTCTCTGGTCGTCAGCCTGCTGGCCAATACTCTGGCGAGCGAGGAACTGCTGCGGCAGAGAGCGCCGACTGACCTGGGCCTGTCTGTGACGCCGCAGGATATGGAGATGGAGATCGGGGATCGGCTGGGCCTAACGGAGAGCAATCCTGAGGCGTTCGCCGCCGCGCTAGAGCAGGAGTTGAAGACGTACGATCTCTCGGAGGAGGAGTATCGCCGGATGGTAGAGGCGGAGATCTTAGCCATTAGGGCACAGGAGGTCTTCTCGCTGTCTGTGCCCGATACCCTCGAGCAGGTGAGGGTGCGCCAGATCCTGGTGGGGACGGAGGAGGAGGCCCGCTCGGTGCTGGAACGATTGGACGCCGGTGAGGACTTCGGCGAACTGGCTCGTGAGCTTTCCCTGGATGAGGCGACCAAGGAGGAGGGCGGCGAGCGGGGCTGGGTGGACAGCGCCAGCGAGGAGGAAGGGCGCGAGCGTCAGTGGCTGGCTCGAGACGAACTGGACCTGTCCTACGCCGTCAAGGTGTTCGATCTGGAGGTGGGCATTGTCAGCCAGCCCATCCCCGGGCCGGGCGGCTACTTCATCTTTGAGGTGGAGGAGAAGGAGGCCGATCGTGAGGTGACGGATGACCAGCGGACCAGCATCAGTAACAGCTACTTCACGTATTGGCTTGATGAGCAGCGCACCCTGTTGCCCAGCACGGAGTTCGTATCTACCGACGCAGATAAGTTCCTGTGGGTAGCCAAGAGGGCTTTTGGATTGTAGGGAAGGAAGCGATGGCCAAGCAGGACGAGATCCAGATCGCTTTGCTAGGCATAGGGGTGATAGGCAGCAGTGTGGCGCGCACTCTGCTGAAGAAAGGGTCGGCCTACGCCGAGCAACTGGGGTTTAAGCTAAATCTGCGCCACATTCTGGAGCGCGATCTGCACAAGGCTGACGAGGTGCCCGTGGATCGCGGCCTGGTCACCGACGACCCGCGCGCGGTTCTGGACGACGAAGCGGTCGATATCGTCATCGAGCTGCTGGGCGGCGAGCGGCCGGCCTATGATTTCATCAAGGAGGCCCTGAGCGCGGGTCGCTACGTGGTGACCGCCAACAAGGAGGTCATGGCTAAGCATGGCCTCGAGCTGATGACCCTGGCCCAGGAGCGTGAGGTGGATATCCTCTTCGAGGCCAGCGTTGGCAGCGGCACGCCCGTGATTGGGCCCCTCAGGCGCGACCTTTCAGCTAATCAGATCACTTCGATTCGAGCTATTATCAACGGTACGACAAACTACATTCTCAGTCGCATGAGCAGAGAGGGACTGAGCTTCGAGGAGGCGCTGAAGCAGGCCCAGGACCTGGGCTACGCCGAGGCTGATCCCACCAACGACGTGGAGGGGTTCGATGCCGTCTACAAGGTGGCCATCCTGGCCAGTCTGGCCTTCCACACTCATGTGCAGCCAGATGATGTCTACCGCGAAGGCATCACCAGCCTCGACGCCCGCGACTTCCGCTACGCGCAGGAGCTAGGGTACGGCATCAAGCTTCTGGCTGTGACCAGAATGGAGGAGGCCGGCGTGGATGCCAGGGTGCACCCGTCGTTTGTGCCGAAGGATGAGCTTCTGGCCAACGTGGACGGAGTGCTCAACGCCGTTCAGGTGGAGGGCGATCTGGTGGGGCGGGTGCTCTTTCAGGGGCCGGGGGCGGGACCCTCTCCTACGGCCAGCGCCATCATGGCCGATGTCATGGACGCCGCTCGCAGCGTGGCAGCGGCGCGGGCCGGCCGGAGGGGAGACCGTTTGCCCTGGCGAGCGGGTCGGCCGCTGCCCATGAAGCCGATGGCCGAGCTGACCACCCGCTACTATCTGCGCATGGAGGTGCCAGACCAGCCGGGCGTGCTGGGTCAGATCGCTCGCTGCTTCGGCGACCACGGCGTGAGCATCGCCTCGGTTATCCAGAAGGAGAGCGACGAGGTGGCTCAGACGGCGGAGCTGGTCATCATGACGCACGTTGCGCGTGAGGAATCGGTGCAGAAGACCCTCGAGGAGGCAGGCAAGCTGGCGGTGGTGAACCGCATCGGCAACCTTCTGCGGGTGGAGAGCTGACCAGCGTAGCGGCAGGCAGGGGGGGACATCGATGGGCGCGGACAAGAGGCGGCCAAAGGCCGATCCTCCTCGCACGGAGGCGGGTGCTCTCTCGGCTGACGCTGTTCCGTGGCTGGGGGAGGAGGTGCGGCAGGCCAAGAGTCAGCTCCACAAGCTGGAGCAGCAGGTGGAGCAGACGCGGAACCAGGTCTGGAACCTGGCGGAGAGTGTGCAGAAGGGGGAAGACGTCCTCTCCTCTCTGGGCTCGCATCTTGCAGCGTTCCCCCACCTTCAGGACGAGATGCGCCAGGCCAAGGAGCAACTGGGGCGCCTGCAGGAGCGGCAACTGGCCAATCAGAGTCGCATCGAAGAGGTGATGAGGCAGCAGCAGGCGGCCGCTGAGCGGGAGAGGGAGGCGCATAGCGCCTCCCTGCGGCGCCTGGATGCCACGGAGAGGCTGGCCCAATCCTACGAGGGTCGCATGCTGGCCGTAGAGGAGAGCGCGCGCCGCTTTCGGGATGATAGCTCTCTCCTGGAAAAGCGGTTGGAGGTTGCGGATAAGGGTCTCGAAGGGTTGGCGGGGAAGACGGCTCGGCACGATGATGTTGTCAAGCGTCTGGAAGAGGAGATGAGGCGTCTGCACGGAGAGATCGACGCCTTGATTAAGCAGGACTCCATCCTCTCGGAGCGCGCGCAGCTCTTGGTGGAGCAGGTGCGCCGTCTGGGGGAGCAGGTGACCATCCTCGGCGAGGATCGGGTGGTCCACCAGGAGCTAGCGGACATGCAGGAGCACTGGCGCATGGAGAGCCAGCGGTTGGACGAGCGGCTGAAGGTGGTGGAGCAGGCGATGGGAGAGCGGCGGCAGTACGCCGAAGACCATGCTCGTGCGCTGGAGCTGCTGGAGAGCAAGGCTCAGACTCAGGCGGAGCGTCTGGCGGCCTTTCAGCAGCAGATCCGTGAACAACGCCAGCAGGTGGCGGCCTACCTGCGCAAGCTGAGCCAGTTCCAGGAGCGTCAGAAACGGCGGCAGTTGGCTGCGATGGAGCAGGAACTGAAGGAGATGAAGCAGCGTGACCTCAAGCTGGGCGGCGAGTGATCGGTCTGGCGTACTGAACCGCTATCGGGAGTATCTACCGCTAACGGATGCCACGCCCCTCGTTTGCATGGGGGAGGGGGAGACGCCTCTGGTGCGCTCCCAGCGGCTGGAGGCGCGACTGGGCTGTGGCCCGCTTTACTTCAAGCTGGAGAGCTGCAATCCTACCGGCTCGTTCAAGGACCGCGGCATGGTGGTGGCGGTGGCGAAGGCGATAGAGGAGGGGCGGAAGGCGGTGCTCTGTGCTTCCACCGGCAATACCAGCGCCGCCGCCGCAGCGTATGCCGCCCACTGCGGCCTGAAGGCCTACGTGCTCGTGCCGAAGGGGAATATCGCCCAGGGGAAGCTGGCCCAGGCGGTGGCTTACGGTGCAGAGGTGGTTGCTGTGAACGGCAACTTCGACCAGGCGCTGTCGCTGGCTCTGGCCATCGTCGAAAAGCATCCTATCGCCCTGGTCAACTCGCTCAATCCCTATCGCCTGGAAGGCCAGAAGACGGCTGCCTTCGAGATCATTGATCACCTGGGGGATGCTCCCGACTACCTGTTCATTCCGGTGGGCAATGCTGGCAACATCACTGCCTACTGGCGGGGTTTCGTGGAATATCATCAGAGGGGGAAGGTTGCTAAGAGGCCGCGGATGATGGGTTTCCAGGCAGAGGGGGCGGCTCCCATCGTTCTGGGAAGGCCGGTGAAGGAGCCGATGACGGTGGCTACGGCTATACGCATCGGCAATCCGGCCAGTTGGAAGGGGGCTGAGGCCGCTCGCGATGCCTCGGGCGGTGTGATCGAGGCGGTGAGCGATGAGGAGATCCTGACGGCTTACCGTCTGTTGGCTCAGGAGGAGGGCGTCTTCGGCGAGCCGGCCTCGGCGGCGTCGGTGGCGGGTCTGTTCAAGATGAGCCGCCAGGGGCTGGACCTCAGCAAAAGCACCATCGTTTGCATCATCACCGGCAGCGGCCTTAAGGACCCCGATACGGCTATGTCTATACCGACCGAGATCCGCGAGGTGCCCGCCGATCTGGCCGCTGTAGAGAAGGCCATCGGCGTGGCGTAGGTGCGTGCGCCATCTTTGTGCTGATTGATCCTGGGATGGGTCCGCCTGTAGAATATCAGCAAGCTGCCAGTTTGCGACTGCCCCGATTGCATCGGGGCTGACTTTCCTTAAGGGTGGAGGACGTGGTAGATCGCGACAGGATCGCTGCGGCGATGCGGCAGATCATCGAGGCCATCGGGGAGGACCCCGAGCGGGAGGGTCTCGCTGAGACGCCTCGGCGCATCGCCAAGATGTACGCCGATCTCTTCTCCGGCATCGATCGGGATCCCATGGAGGTGCTGCGGAGCGGTTTCCAGGGGGAGAAGGATGAGCCGGTAATCCTCAGGGACGTGCCCTTCTACTCCCTCTGCGAGCACCATTTTCTCCCCTTCCACGGAGTAGCCCACGTGGGCTACATCCCCAATGGTCGCTTGGTGGGCATCAGCAAGATCGCTCGGGCGCTGGACATTCTGGCCAGGCGGCCGCAGGTTCAGGAGCGTCTGACCCGGCAACTGGCTGATTGCATTCTGGAGGCGCTGGATGCCGACGGTGTGGGTGTTGTGCTGGAGGCGGAGCATCTCTGCCTGAGCATGCGAGGTGTGCACAAGCCGGGCACGCGGGTGGTGACGTTGGCAGTGCAGGGGCCCTTTCGCAAGGGGAAATACGCTCGCTCTGAGTTTCTGGCCCTAGTGCGGGGCGAATGAGACATGGCAGGGAGCAGTTTACCATCTATATGTTTCTGGCTGGTCTGGCCGCTACGGCCATGGCTGCTCTGCTCTACTGAGGTCACACGTTCGGCGTCAACCTTTGGGTGAGCGCTCTTGACAGCGTGTGAACTTTGATATAGTCTAGCTTTGGCGTCTGGCGTCTATTACGTATATACGCTATACGTAGCAGGTCGAAAGACCCCAAAATGACAACGGTCGGCGGGTAACAGGGGATTGAAGCCCCACCGCCGTACTGGCTCAGAAATAAGGCTTTCGGCCTTTTTCGCTGTGTCTGAAGGGGAGAGGATTTGCCGACAATAAATCAGTTGGTGCGGAAGGGACGCAAGAAGTTGGTCAAGAAGACCAAGGCGCCGGCGCTGCGTTTTTCCTACAATGCTTTGAGGAATAGGATGGTTCGGGCGCAAGGGGCTCCTCAGAAGCGGGGTGTGTGCGTCCAGGTGCGGACGGTGACCCCCAAGAAGCCTAACTCCGCCTTGCGCAAGGTGGCGCGGGTGCGTCTGACTAACCAGATGGAGGTTACCGCTTACATCCCTGGCGAGGGGCACAGCCTTCAGGAGCACTCGATGGTGCTGATCCGGGGAGGGCGAGTGAAGGACTTGCCGGGGGTGCGCTATCATATCATCCGAGGTGCCCTCGACTCCCAAGGGGTAGTGGGGCGGAAGCGTAGTCGCAGCAAGTACGGCACGCGCCGCACCGAGGAGCTAAGGTAGGGCAGGGGGAACGATGCCGAGGCGAGGGAAGGTCATCCGTAGGCGGGTGTCGCCTGATGCCAAGCACAATAGCGTCTGGCTACAGATGTTCACAAACAAGCTGATGAGGGACGGTAGGAAAAGTACCGCCGAGCGGATCATGTACGATACTCTGGACATCATCGAGCAGCGGGCCCACCGGAACCCTGTGGAGGTATTCGAACAGGCGATACGCAATGCTAGGCCTATCCTGGAGGTGCGGCCCCGGCGTGTAGGCGGTGCCACCTATCAGATTCCGCTGGAGGTGCGACCAGAGCGGCAGATGGCATTGGCCATACGCTGGCTCTTGATAGCGACGCGTGCTCGAACGGGGAGGCCCATGGCTGAGAGGCTAGCCGCTGAGCTGATGGATGCCGCCAGCGGCCAGGGTGTGACCGTCAAGCGCCGCGACGACACCCACCGTATGGCCGAAGCCAATAGGGCCTTTGCCCACTACCGATGGTAACCTCTGTGTAGCAGTCGCACCCATGAACGCTTAACGTTTTCCCTCTTCTGATGATCTTGAGATGAAGCCATGACTAGACCTGTGCCCATCGAGAAGGTTCGCAACATAGGAATCATTGCCCACATAGATGCGGGCAAGACGACCGTTACCGAGCGTGTCCTCTTCTACAGCGGCCGCACCTACAAGATCGGCGAGGTGGATGAGGGGACGGCCGTGATGGATTGGATGACCCAGGAACGGGAGCGGGGGATTACTATTACGGCGGCGGCTACCACCTGCGACTGGGCAGGCTACATGATCAACATCGTGGATACGCCCGGCCACGTGGACTTCACGGTGGAGGTGGAGCGCAGCCTGCGGGTCTTGGACGGCGGCATCGTTCTGTTCGATGCTGTGGCCGGCGTCCAGTCTCAGTCGGAGACGGTATGGCGCCAGGCCGATCGCTATCACATCCCGCGTATCTCCTTCGTCAACAAGATGGACCGGGTGGGTGCCGACTTCTGGCGCACGGTGGACATGATCCACGACAGGCTGGTAGCACGGCCACTGCCCATCCAGATCCCGCTGGGCGTGGAGGAGAAGCATCTGGGGGTCATCGACCTGGCAAAAGAGGTGGCCTGGATCTTCCCCGGTGACAAGGACGAGATGCCCGCCGAGGTTCCGCTGCCTGAGAGGTACGGCGAAGATCGTAACGGCTGGCCTGAGGAGTTCGTGACTGCTCTGTCGAAGGCGGACACTGTCGTTCCAGGAGCAGGCGAGCTTATCATCAGCTCCCTGGGAGAGGCGAGCGTACGGCGGGAGGAGCTCATCGAGACGGTGGCCGAACTGGACGACCAGCTTCTCATCAGCTACGTGGAAGGGCGTCACATACCAGCGGCTGAGCTGGACAAGGCCATCCGCCGTGCCACTCTGGCCAATGTGGTCACCCCCGTTCTGTGCGGCAGCGCCATGCGCAACAGGGGCATCCGGCCTCTGCTGGACGCGGTGATAGACTACCTGCCGTCGCCGGTGGACGTGCCACCCATGAAGGGCATTCATCCCAAGACAGGGGAGACGATCGAGCGCCACGCTGGCGACGAGGAGCCATTCTCTGCGCTGGCTTTCAAGATCGTGGCCGACCCCTATGTGGGGCGCTTGGCCTATTTTAGGGTTTATTCCGGCAAGGTTAGCCAGGGCTCTTCGGTCTACAACAGCACCCATGATGGACGGGAGCGCATCAGCCGCCTGCTGCGCATGCACGCCGAGCGGCGAGAGGACATTCAGGAGACCTATGCTGGCGCCATCGTGGCGGCGGTCGGCCTCAAGAAGACCTTCACCGGTGACACCCTCTGCGACAAGAGCCATCCCATCATACTGGAGGCCATCAAGTTCCCTGAGCCGGTCATCTCTATAGCCATCGAGCCGAGAACCAAAGATGACCAGGATCGCATGAGCGAGACCCTGGGGCGTCTGTCGGAAGAGGACCCTACCTTCCGCACCCGCTATGACTCTGATACAGGCCAGACGATTATATCTGGCATGGGCGAGCTCCATCTGGAGATCATCGTCGACCGCATGATGAAGGAGTACCGGGTGAAAGCGAACGTGGGCAAGCCGGAGGTGGCTTACAGGGAAACGATCACCCGTCCAGCAAAGACCGAGGGCCGGTTCGTCCGCCAGACGGGCGGCCACGGGCAGTACGGCGTAGTGGAGCTGGAGGTGGCTCCCCGCGAGCGGGGGGTTGGCTTCCAGTTCGTGAACAAGATCGTGGGCGCAGCCATTCCGCGAGAGTTCATCACGCCGGTCGAGCAGGGAGTGAAGGAAGCGCTGGAGACGGGCGTCCTGGCAAACTATCCGGTGGTCGATGTGGAAGTGACGCTGGTGGATGGTAGCTATCATCCGGTGGACTCGTCAGAGCTGGCCTTCCGGATGGCCGGCTCGATGGCGGTACGCCAGGCGCTGTCTCAGGCCAAGCCCATCTTGCTTGAGCCGATCATGGAGATAGAGGTGGCGACGCCGGAGCAGTTCTTCGGCGACGTACTGGCCGACGTCAACGGCCGCCGTGGCCACGTGAGCATGGTCGACCAGCGGGGCCATATGCGGCTGATTCGCGCGCTGGTGCCGCTGGCGGAGACATTTGGCTATGCCACCGGCTTGCGCTCCTTGACGCAAGGTCGGGCTACCTACACTATGGAGTTTGACCATTACCAAGAGGTGCCGAGCTCGGTGGCGGAGGCGCTGCTGGGACGGGCGAGAGGATACGTGAGAAGGTAGGGCATGCCCAGACAGAAGATACGCATTCGGCTGAAGGCCTACGACCATCGAATCCTTGACCAGTCCGCTGCACTCATCTGCGAGGCGGCGGAGAGGACGGGGGCGGTGGTGGCTGGCCCCGTGCCGCTGCCGACCGAGATCAAGAAGTTCTGCGTTATTCGCTCGCCGCACGTCGACAAGGACTCGCGGGAGCAGTTCGAGATTCGGACTCATAAGAGGCTTATCGATATTGTGGAACCGACATCCAAGACGGTGGACGCGCTGATGCGCCTGCAAGTGCCTGCGGGTGTGGACATCGAGATCAAGCTGTAATCATGATCGAAGGACTTTTGGGCCGCAAGCTGGGCACGCTGCAAATCTTCGACCGCGACGGTACGGTGGTGCCAGTGACGGTCATCGAGACCGGTCCCTGCACTGTGCTTCAGGTGAAGACGAAGGACCGCGACGGCTATGAGGCCGTCCAGTTGGGCTTCGGGGTGCGAAGGCGAGTCAATGAGCCGATGAAGGGGCACTTCAAGGGCTTGGGCTCGTTCCGCTACCTGCGGGAGTTCCGGGTGGACGAGATCAGCCAGTGGGAGGTGGGCCAGCGGGTGGGCGCAGAGGTCTTCGAGCCCGGCGATCTGGTGGACGTGAGCGGCATCTCGAAGGGCCGTGGTTTCGCTGGCGTGGTGAAGCGCCACGGCTTCCATGGCGGGCCCAAGACTCACGGCCAGTCGGACCGCTATCGCTCCCCCGGCTCCATTGGAGCCAGCGCCAGCCCGGCGCGGGTGATGAAGGGCATGAAGATGGCCGGCCACATGGGTGCTGTGAAGGTGACAGTGCGCAATCTAGAGGTGGTCGACTCCAATCCGGCCCGGGGTGTGATCATGCTCAAGGGCTCCGTGCCCGGGGCCAAGGACGGCCTTTTGAGGATTCGGGTGGCGCGCAAGCAGGCCGTGAAGCGCAGGGTCATCGAGAGGGAGGCCGAGGAACCGCCGACCGAAGAGCTGCCGGCTGAGGAGCCGCAGGCTGAAGAGCCGCCGGCCGAAGAGCCGAAGGCCGAAGAGACTCCGGTTGAGGAGCCACCGGCAGAGGAGGCACCCGCTGAAGAGCCGCCGGCCGAAGAGCCGAAGGCCGAAGAGACTCCCGCCGAGGAGCCTGCGGCTGAGGAGGCGCCGACAGAGGAACCGCAGGTCGAAGAGCCAGCGGCTGAAGAGCCTGCGGCTGAGGAATCGCCGACTGAGGACACAGAGGGCGAGGATACGGAGGGCAAGGAGTCGTGAAGCTTCCCGTATTCAGCGCCCAGGGAAACAAGTTGAAGCCGATCACGGTGGATGATCAGGTATTCGCCATGAAGCCTAACCTGGCGGTGGTGCATCAGGCCTTTGTGGCTCAGCAGGCCAATCAGCGGGCCGGTAGCGCCAGCACCAAGACGCGGAGCGAGAAGCGGGGCAGCACGGCCAAGGTTCGCATACAGAAAGGGAGTGGCCGGGCGCGCCAGGGGCCGAATCGTGCGCCCCACCGTCGGGGTGGCGGTGTCGCGTTCGGGCCCAAGCCTCGCAGCTATCGCCAGGCGTTGCCCAAGCGCATGAAGCGGCTGGCCATCCGCTCGGTGCTATCGGGCAAGGTGGCCGACGGCCGCCTGGTGGTGGTCAAGGAGCTGGCGCTGGAGAAGCCGCGCACCAAGGACATGGTGGGCGTGCTGACAAGCATCGGCATCGAGCGCTCAGCTCTTATCGTCACCGGCGAGCCGGACCGCGGCGTGCACATGAGCGCCCGTAACGTACCGAAGACGAAGGTTCTGCCTGCCGACTACTTGAATGTAATGGACATGATCACGCATCGCGATCTGGTGATGACGGTGGCGGCGGTGCGTCGCTGCGAGGCCCTTTGGGGCGGCGATCGTGTCGGGCAGCGGCGGCCAAGGATAGGCGTGACTGCCGGCGGGCAGGAGGCGAGCTAGGATGCCCAAGGCCCTTCACCCCTACGACATAATTGAGCAGCCCTTGATGACTGAGAAGGGCAGCTACCTGCTGACCGAGGACAAGTATGCTTTTCGGGTGGCGAGAGGAGCTAACAAGACCCAGATCAAGCAGGCGGTGGAGAAGGCCTTCGAGGTGAGGGTGACGGCGGTCAACGTGATGAACGTGAGGGGCAAGCAGCGCCGCTGGGGCAGAAAGCAAGTCGTCAGCCCCACCTGGAAGAAGGCTATCGTCACCCTGGCACCAGGGGACAAGATCGAGCTGTTCGAGGGCGTGTAGAGATGGGGATTAAGCAGTACAAGCCCACCTCTCCCGGCCGACGGGGAGCGACCGGCTATACCTTCGAGGAGATAACCAAGAAGAAGCCGGAGAAGTCTCTGACGGTGCCTGTGAAGAAGAAGGGGGGTCGTAATCGTCAGGGGCGGGTCACGGTGCGCCATCGCGGTGGCGGCGCCAAGCGGATGTTGCGCCTCATCGACTTCAAGCGGGACAACTTTGGCGTGCCGGGCAAGGTGGCGGCTATTGAGTACGATCCCAACCGTTCGGCGCGCATCGCTCTCATCCACTACGCGGACGGCGACAAGCGCTACATCCTGTGGCCGGTGGGTCTGAAGGTGGGGGATACGGTGATGTGCGGCCCAGAGGCGGAAATACGGCCGGGCAATGCTCTGCCCCTGAGGAGGATACCGCTGGGCACAGCGGTGCACAACGTGGAGCTGGCGTTGAAGCGGGGCGGTCAACTGGTGCGCAGCGCCGGCGGTTCTGCCCAGGTGATGGCCAAGGAGGAGCGATACGTGCTCGTGCGGCTGCCCTCGGGGGAGATACGCAAGATCCTGGCCGACTGCCTGGCGACCATCGGGCAGGTGGGCAACGTTGAGCACAGCCAGATCAAGCTGGGCCGGGCAGGGCGTTCTCGCCTCATGGGGAGACGGCCCAAGGTGCGCGGTTCGGCCATGAACCCGCGGGATCACCCTCACGGCGGCGGCGAGGGTAAGTCGCCCATCGGTATGCCCGGGCCGAAGACGCCCTGGGGCAAGCCGGCCCTGGGTTATCGCACCCGCCGGCGCAAGGGCAGCGATCAATACATTGTGCGACGTCGCGGTGGCAGGTAGGGGGTAAGCGTTGACCAGATCGACCAAGAAGGGGCCATTCATAGAAGCCAAGCTGGCGAAGAAGGTCGAGGCGGTGCAGCTGTCAGGCCAGAAGACGGTCATTCGCACCTGGTCGCGGGCGTCCACTATCATGCCTCGGATGGTCGGGCTGACCATCGCCGTGTACGACGGTCGGCGCCATGTGCCTATCTTTATCACTGAGAACATGGTCGGCCATCGCTTGGGAGAGTTCGCCCTGACGCGCACCTTCCGCGGTCACGGTGGTCGGTCGGAGAAGTTCACCAAGGTGCAGCGACGGTAGGGACGTAGTATGCAGGTGAGAGCCGTAGCCAAGAACGTGGGCGTATCGCCTAAGAAGATACGGCTGGTGCTCGAGCAGTTGCCAGGCAGAAGCACGACCGAGATTCTTGCCCGTCTGCGCCACATGCCGTCACCTCATGCGAGGGTGGTGGCCAAGGTGGTGCGGTCGGCGGTAGCGAATGCCGAGAACAACTACCAGATAGACCCACGTTACCTGCGAGTTATCGCTGCCTATGCTGGCGATGCGCCGGTGGTGAAGCGATGGCGGGCGCGCTCTCGCGGGCGGGCTACTCCCGTCTTGAAGCGGCGCAGCCACGTTACGATTGTAGTAGAGGAAGTTGGAGGCTAGCATGGGTCAGAAGGTTCACCCTCACGGCTTTCGCCTCGGCTATCTTTACGGCTGGAAGAGCAGGTGGTTCGCCGATAAGGCCTACACCGAGCTCCTGCACGAGGACCTGACTATCCGGCAGGTGCTCAGCCGAATGCTGGCCGACGCTGGCGTGTCCAATGTGGAGATCGACCGCAACGCCAACCAGGTGACGGTGACGATTCACACAGCGCGGCCGGGCATCGTGATCGGCCGCGGCGGCCAGCGGGTGGACGAGGTGCGCAAGAAGCTTGAGAGCCTGACAGGACGGCGCATGCGGGTGAACATCGTCGAGATCCGCATGCCGGAGATGGACGCTACCCTGGTGGCCAGGGCGGTGGCAGATCAGTTGGGGCGGCGGGTGTCGCATCGGCGGGCGATGAAGCAAACGGTGGCCCGAACTATGCAGCGGGGGGTCGAGGGTATCAAGATCAAGGTTTCGGGGCGTCTGGGCGGCAGCGAGATGTCGCGCACGGACATGGAGATGGTGGGGCGAGTGCCTTTGCACACCCTCAAAGCGGACATCGACTACGGCACTGCGGAGGCCCACACGACGCTCGGTCGCATCGGCGTCAAGGTTTGGATTTATAAGGGCGATATTGTGCCCGAGGCTAGGGAACGAGTAGAGGAGAAGGAATCTCCCCCGCCCAGCGCTGGGGAGTGAGCGGCCATGCTACAGCCTAAGCGAGTGAAGCATCGGAAGGTTCATCGAGGCCGGCGCAGAGGCAAAGCCACTGCCGGCAACAAGCTGACGTTCGGCGAGTTCGGGCTTCAGGCACTGGGATGCACCTGGATGACCTCGCGCCAGATCGAGGCCGCCCGTCGTGCCATCACCCACCACATGCGCCGTGGCGGCAAGGTGTGGATCTGCGTCTTCCCCGACAAGTCCGTTACCAAGAAGGCAGCGGAGACGCGCATGGGTAGCGGCAAGGCTGCCCCCGACCACTGGGTGGCGGTGGTCAAGCCGGGGAGGATTCTGTTCGAGATCGCTGGCGTGCAGGAGGATATAGCACGGGAGGCCATGCGGCTGGCGTCGCACAAGCTGCCTATTCCCACGCGGGTGGTGGCTCGCGAGGCGACGGTCTAGGGGGTAGCGGTGACAAGGGTCAACCGAAAGGCTGATGAGATTCGTCACCTCTCCGATGGCGACTTGGCCAAGGAGATGGAGGAGGCGCACCGCCGTCTCTTCTCGCTGCGCCTGCGGTGGATGACCCGTCAGGAGTCCAACTACCGGCAGCTCAGACAGATCAAGCGGCGGATTGCTCGGCTGAAGACGATCCAAAAGGAGCGGCAGTTGGTCGCGCAGGTGGCTGCCGAGAAGGAGTAGGATGGCGAAAGTCGGCCACGGTCGCCAGAAGACCCGTGTGGGGGTGGTAGTCAGAGACAAGATGTCGAAGACGGTGGTGGTGGCAGTTGGGTCTCTCAAGCGACATCGTTTGTACAAGAAGATCATGCGGCGGGTGACGCGCTACAAGGCGCACGATGAGGAGAACGCCTGTCGGGTGGGCGATAAGGTCCTCATCGTGGAGACGCGGCCCCTATCGCGGGACAAGCGCTGGCGAGTGGCCGAGATCCTGACGGCCGCCGCTCTGCCCGAGGAGGAGAAGGTAATCATCGAGGAAGAGGTGGCTGAGGAAGTGAGGGAACTGGACGAGGCAATAGCTGCTGAAGCCCCGCAGCCAGAGGGAGAGGCGGCACCGGCGGCGGAGGAGGCAGTGGCCGAAGAGGAGGTGCCAGCGCCAGCAGAGGAAGAGCAGCCGTCGGCGGAGGAAGAGGCACCGAAGGCCGCGGAGGAAGAGCAGC
>CAZEJO010000003.1:24119-51937 GCA_964512285.1 uncultured Dehalococcoidia bacterium
GGCACCGGCGGCGGAGGAGGCAGTGGCCGAAGAGGAGGTGCCAGCGCCAGCAGAGGAAGAGGCACCGAAGGCCGCGGAGGAAGAGACGCCGAAGGTTGCAGAAGAAGAGCAACCGCCGGCGGAGGAAGGGCAAACGAAGGCTGAAGAGAAAGAGCAGCCTGAGAAGGAAGAAACGCAGGAATCATGATCCAGTCGTCTACGCGCCTCAAGGTGGCCGACAACACCGGCGCCCGTCAGATCATGTGCATTCGGGTGCTGGGTGGCTCACGCCGTCGGTATGCCCGCGTGGGCGACGTTTTCGTGGGTACGATCAAGCAGGCTGTCCCCGGTTCCCCAGTGAAGAAGGGCGAGGTGGTTAGAGCGGTGGTGGTGCGGGTGGCCAAGGGGTACGGCCGGCCCGATGGCAGCCATATTCGCTTCGATGACAACGCGGCTGTCATCCTGGCCGACAACTTGAATCCGAGGGGCACGCGCATCTTCGGGCCGGTGGCTCGCGAGCTGCGGGAGAAGAACTTCATGAAGATCGTGTCCTTGGCACCGGAAGTGGTGTAGTCATGGCCAAGATCAGGCGCGAGGACACAGTGCTGGTCATCAAGGGCAAGGAAAGGGGTAAGACGGGCGTCGTTCGCCAGGTGGTACCGCACCAGAGGCGGGTGATTGTCGCCGGTGTGAACATAGTGAAGCGTCACATGCGACCACGTGCCGATCGCCCTGGAGGGATCATCGAAAGGGAGGCGCCCATCCACGTGTCCAACGTGATGGTCATCTGCAAGAGTTGCAGCAAGCCAACGCGGGTGAGGTTCCGCTCGCGTGATGGCGGCGGCAAGGTGCGCTTCTGCCACCACTGCCATCAGCCTCTGGACTAGGAGTGATAGCGATGGCCCCCCGGCTTAAAGAGCGATATAGAGAGGAAGTGGTGCCGGCTCTTGTGAAGGAGTTCGGATACAAGAACGTAATGCAGGCGCCGCGCTTGGAGAAGATCATGGTGAACGTGGGCATGGGGGAGGCACTCCAGAACCCGAAGGCGCTGGACTCGGCGACTGAGGACGTGGCCACGATCACAGGGCAGAGGCCGGTGATTACCCATGCTAAGAAGTCAATCGCGGCTTTTAAGATCCGCAAGGGGATGTCCGTTGGGCTTACGGTGACGGTGCGGGGGGACCGCATGTACGAGTTGTTCGACCGTATGGTGAACGCTGCCCTGCCCCGCATTCGTGACTTTCAGGGGGTTTCGCCCTACTCGTTCGATGGGCGAGGCAACTACAGTCTGGGCATCAAGGAGCAGTTGATATTCCCCGAGGTGGAGTACGATAAGATTGACCGCATTCGCGGCTTTCAGATAACGGTGGTAACCACCGCTAGGAGCGATGAGGAGGGCAAGCGGCTGCTGGAGCTGTTGGGCATGCCCTTCGCTCGTAGCTGAGCCTGCTTGGTGGCAGGCAGGGCAAGGAGGGAGCGTTGACCCGCAAGGCCCTGTACGTTAAGACCTTCTATAAGGAACCGAAATACAAGGTGCGGCGGATTAATCGCTGCAGGCTGTGCGGGCGGCCGCGGGCCTACATGCGGCGGTTTGCCCTCTGCCGTATCTGCTTCCGCGAGCTGGCGCTAGAGGGCAAATTGCCCGGGGTCAAGAAATCCAGTTGGTAGGGAGTGATAGGTATGATAACTGACCCCATTGCCGATTTGCTGACGCGCATTCGCAATGCGCTGGTGGCCAGGCACGGTTCTGTTCAGGTGCCGGCCTCCAAGATGAAGATCGCTATCGCGAAGGTGCTGAAGGAAGAGGGGTTTATCAAGGACTTTGAGGTAGTGCCTGAGGGCGTCAAGAGAACCGTGCGCATCAACCTGGCTTACAGCGGCAAGGAGCCCAGTATCAGCGGTCTGCGGCGGGTAAGCAAGCCCGGCCTGAGGGTGTATGTGCAGAAGCGGGAGATCCCGCGCGTGTACGGCGGCTTGGGCATCGCCATCCTCACCACCCCCCAGGGGGTAATGACCGGACAGGAGGCCTGGCGCCGGCAGGTGGGTGGCGAGGTCCTCTGCTACGTGTGGTAAGGGATAAGGGGTAATGTCTCGGATAGGCCGACAGCCGATAGTCATTCCCTCGGCGGTGAAGGTGAACATCGAGGGTGACCGGGTGACTGTAAGCGGCCCCAAGGGGGAGCTCAGCCGCCAGTTTCACCCTGACATCGACATCCGTCTGGACGATGGCCAGTTGCTGGTCAGCCGGCCCAGCGACCGGCCCGAGCATCGCTCGCTGCACGGCCTCACTCGCAGTCTGCTGGCCAACATGGTCACTGGCGTGAGCGAGGGCTTCAGCAAGATGCTGGAGCTGCACGGTGTGGGCTATCGAGCCCAGATGCAGGGGCAGAAGCTGGTGCTGCAGGTTGGCTATTCGCAGCCGGTGGAGATAACGTCGCCGCCTGAGATCACGCTGACGGTGGTGGGCACGAGTCGAGTGATGGTGGAGGGCATAAGCAGGGAGCTGGTGGGCCAGATGGCAGCCGATATTCGTGGTGTGCGGCCGCCCGATCCCTACAAGGGCAAGGGCATCCGCTATCAGGGCGAGAGGGTCCGCCACAAGGCAGGCAAGGCGGGCAAGGTCATTAAGCACTAATCATGAAGGGTAAGAAGACAGCGCGAGCAGCGAGAGTGCGTCGCCATCGGCGGGTGCGTCAGAAGGTCGTTGGCACCCTCCAGAGGCCACGGCTGTGCGTCTTTCGCAGCCTCAGTCACATTTATGCCCAGGTGATCGATGATGAGAGCGGCCACACGCTGGTAGCCGCCTGCGACCTGGAGGCGGACATCCGCAAGCAGGCTAACGGCAAGCGCAAGGCAGAGGTGGCCAGCCTGGTGGGCCAGCGATTGGCCGAGCGTGCTCAAGAGAAAGGCATCGGGACGGCGGTGTTCGACCGCGGCGGCTACAAGTTTCACGGTCGGGTCAAGGCGCTGGCTGACGCCGCTCGCAAGGGCGGGCTCGTATTCTAGAGGCGGGGAGATATGTCCAATCCCAGGAAATACATAGGCACTGACCAGAAGATCGAGCCGCTGGAGCTGGAGCTGGCCGAGAAGGTAGTGTTCATCAATCGAGTGGCCAAGGTGGTCAAGGGTGGCCGCCGCTTCCACTTCACCGCCGTCGTGGTGGTAGGTGACGGCGAGGGGCGTGTAGGCGCGGCTATAGGCAAGGCCAGGGAGGTGCCCGAAGCCATCCGTAAGGCTACGACCATAGCCCGCAAGAATCTGATCAAGGTTCCCATGAAGGGAACGACCATCCCCCACGAGATGTGGGTGAACTTTGGTGCAGCCAAGGTGCTCATGAAGCCAGCGCCGCCGGGCACTGGCCTCATCGCTGGCGGGGGCGTGCGAGCGGTGTTGCAGATGGCGGGCATCCGGGATGTGGTGGCCAAGTCGTTGGGCAGCGACAATGCGGTGAACGTGGTGAAAGCCACCATGCTCGGGCTTTCCCAGATGAGGGACGTCAAGTCGACGGTGGCCAAGCGTCATGCTCTGGCTACCGTTGAGACGTAGGGAGCGATGGCTAAGCTGAAGATCACCTGGAGGAAGAGCGCCATCGGCTACGCGCCAAACCAGCGGCGGACTATCCGCGCCCTGGGTCTGCGGCGCTTAGGGCAGATGGTGGAGCATAGTGATTCGCGAGTTGTGCGTGGTATGATACTCAGGATACGCCATTTGGTAGAGGTGGAGGAGGTGGACGAGTAGGGATGCAAGCCCACGAGTTAAGGCCGCCTAAAGGCGCTCGTCATAAGCGAAAGCGGGTCGGCCGCGGCGACGGGAGCGGTCACGGTACCTATTCGGGGCGCGGCTCGAAGGGCCAGAAGGTGCGTTCGGGCGGCGGTCCTCGTCTAGGTTTCGAGGGCGGCCAGACGCCTCTGATCAAGCGTCTGCCCCGGCGGCGGGGTTTCACCAACATCTTCCGGGTGGAGTATGCGTCCGTGAACGTGAAGCAACTGGAGCGCTTTGAGGAGGGCACGGATGTGACACCCGAACTCCTGCGCGAGGTAGGAATTATCAAGACTCTGAGGCAGCCGGTGAAGATCCTGGGCGACGGCGAGATAACCAAGGCTCTGATAGTGCGGGCCCACAAGTTCTCGGCGGTGGCCAAGGAGAAGATCGAGGCGGCTGGAGGAAGCATCGAGGAGGTAGCGCATGGCGCGAGCGCCCACGGTCGCTAGGCCGAGGCTTCTCCAGGCCGTCATGGACGCTTTCCAGCAGGCGGACGTCCGGCAGAAGATCGTATTCACTCTGGCGCTGCTGGTGGTGTTCCGGTTTGTGGCCAATCTGCCGCTCCCAGGCATCGACAGGAATGCCTTGTCGGACATCTTCGAGGGGAATGCCGTCCTTGGCTTCCTCAACATCTTCAGCGGGGGCGCCCTGCGGAACATGAGTGTGGCTGCCCTGGGGGTCTACCCCTACGTGACGGCCTCCATCGTCATGCAGCTACTCGTCCCCATAGTGCCCCAACTTCAGGCTTTGACGAAGGAGGGAGAGCAGGGCCGCCGCCAGATCCAGATCTACACGCACTGGCTGACAATACCGATGTGCATTGTCCAGGGTTACGGACAGTTGTTCCTTATCAACAACCTGGGCGGTTTCGGGGGAGAGACGAAGATCGGCCTCACGGGCGGTGCTTTGCTGCCCACTCTTTCCATGATCACCACTATGACGGCCGGCACCATGTTCCTGGTCTGGCTGGGCGAGCTGATCAGTGAGAAGGGGATCGGCAATGGCGTATCGGTGCTCATCTTCGCCGGCATCGTCGCCAACATACCGCGGATGATCTGGACCGAGGTCTACACCTCGACGGCGATGACGGGTGTTGTGATGCTGGTTCTGTTCATCATCTTCATCCTCGCGGTCATCGTCTTCTTCCAGGAGGCCCAGAGGCGCATCCCGGTTCAGTACTCGCGCAGCCTGTTCCGAGGCGGGCGGATGTATCGGCAGTCAGGTCAGACGCACATCCCGCTGCGGGTGAACTCGGCAGGGATGATCCCTCTCATCTTCGCTTTCTCCATCGTCATCTTCCCGGCGTATGCTGCCAGCATGTTCGAGACATCGGACATTGCCTGGGTAGCGAACGTGGCGGACAAGGTGAAGGGGGTCTTCGATCCCTCAAACTGGGGGTACTGGATCTTTCTGTTCTTATTGGTAGTGATCTTTGCTTTCTTCTATACGATGGTTATCTTCCAGCAGCAGAACCTGGCGGAGAACCTGCAGCGGCAGGGGGGCTTTATTCCCGGGATCCGGCCGGGGCGCCCCACGGCGGAGTACATTACGCGGGTGCTCATCCGTATCACCTGGGCTGGCGCTCTCTTCCTTGGCTTTGTTGCTGTGATACCCTACGTTGCCTCGGCCATCACGGGGGAGCAATCCCTTAGTTTAGGCCGGGGAGGAGGATTATCCCTGGGCATCACCAGCGCCGGCCTGATCATCGTGGTGGGTGTGGTGCTGGATACGATGCGCCAACTGGAGGCTCAGTTGCTGATGCGTCAGTACGAGGGCTTCATCCGCTAGGAGGTGGACGAGGGCTCTTGTATATTATCCTTTTTGGTGCCCCAGGCGTGGGCAAAGGAACCCAGGCAGTAGTTCTGGCCGAAAAGACGGGTTTGGTGCACATTACGACAGGGGAACTGTTCAGGGAGGCTATCAGGCAGGAGACGGATCTGGGGAAGCAGGCCAAGGTCTATTATGATCAGGGTCAGTTGGTGCCTGATCATTTGACTATCGCGATGCTGCTGGAGCGCCTGTCGCAGGGCGATTGTGCCGGTGGCTGCATCTTGGATGGCTTCCCCCGCACGCTGGAGCAGGCGGCCGCTCTGGATGAGGCCCTGGCCCGGGAGGGCAAGGTCATCGACAAGGTAGTCTATATTCAGGCGCCGGAGGACGAGCTGTTGAGCCGTCTCTCCGGCCGCTGGAGCTGTCGGCAGTGCGGGAGCGTCTATCACGAGCGCTTCCAGCCGCCGCGGGAGGCCGGTCGGTGCGACCAGTGCGGCGGCGAATTGTACCAGCGAGAGGATGATAAGCCTGAGACGGCGCGAAGGCGTCTGGAGGTCTATGCCGAGCAGACGGTGCCCCTCATCGACTACTATCGGGAGAGGGGTAAACTGTTGGAGATAGATGGCAATAAGTCAGTGGGGGAGGTTGCTGAGAACCTGCTGGCGGCCGTGGAGGGTTCCTAGGGAGGAGGCCGCGAGAATCCATGCCTATCGAGTTGAAGGGGCCCGAGGAGATAGCCGTGATGCGCGAGGCGGGCCGGGCTGATGCTGAGGTTTTGGCTATCCTGCGGCAGGAGATTCGGCCGGGGCTGATGCTCAAGAAGCTGGACGACATTGTGCGGCGGGAGTTCGCCAAGAGAAAGGTGATACCCACCTTTCTGGGCTATCAGGGCTATCCGGCACGGGTTTGTGTTTCTGTGAACGATGAGGTGGTGCATGGCATACCCGATAGGCGCGTCCTTCAGGAGGGCGACATTGTGAGCATTGACCTGGGAGCCACGTACAAGGGTTTCGTGGGCGATGCCGCGATCACTGCGGGCGTGGGGAGGATAAGCCCTGAGGCGGAGCGCCTTGTGCGGGTAACGGAGGAGGCGCTCTGGCAGGGTATCAAGGCAGCGAAGGCTGGCGCCCGTCTGGGGCAGATTTCGGCGGCTATTCAGGCTCACGCCGAAGGGAATGGCTTCTCTGTGGTGCGGGAGTACGTGGGGCATGGCGTCGGTCGGAATATGCACGAGGAGCCGCAGGTACCCAACTTTGGCCCGCCCGACCGGGGGCCGCTGCTCCAAAAGGGCATGACGCTGGCGTTGGAGCCGATGGTCACCGCTGGCAATTGGCAAACCAAGAAGGACTCCGACGGCTGGACGGTGCGAACAGCCGATGGCAGCCTCGCCGCCCACTTCGAGCACACGATAGTGATCACGGAAGGCGAGGCGGAGGTGCTGACGCTTCGTTAAGGATGCTGGTAAACTATCTGGGGGTGATTGGTCCGCGGGCCGTTTATGGGTAAGAAAGAGGCTATAGAGGTCGAAGGGGTAGTGAAACAAGCGCTGCCCAATGCTGTGTTTCGGGTAGAGCTGCCTAACGGGCACCTGGTTCTTGCCCACGCCTCTGGCAAGATACGGGTGCACTTCATCCGTATCCTGCCTGGGGACCGAGTGCTGGTAGAGTTGTCGCCATACGACCTCACTCGTGGTAGGATTACCTATCGGCTCCGCTAGGCTTTTCGGCGGTAGTAGGACTGACGATGAAGGTACAGGCTTCGGTCAAGCGACGGTGCGATAAGTGCAAGATCGTGCGTCGCAAGGGTGTGGTGAGGGTGATCTGCGAAAACCCGCGGCACAAGCAGCGCCAAGGGTAGAGGAGGCATTATGGCACGTATCGCTGGCGTGGACATTCCCAGGGACAAGCGGGTGGACGTGTCGCTGCGCTACATCTACGGCATAGGGCCCACTCTGTCCCACAACATTTGCGACAACGCACGAGTGGAACCCGCCACCAAGGTGCGGGACCTGACGGACGATGAGATCAGCCGCATCCGTGAGTTTATCGACCGGAATTATACGGTGGAGGGCGAGCTGCGCAAGGGAGTGCGGCAGAACGTGCAGCGCCTCATCGAGATCAACTGCTATCGGGGGGTGCGCCATCGCCGTGGCCTGCCGGCGCGTGGCCAGCGCACCCGGACTAACGCTCGCTGCAAGCGAGGCCCGCGCAAGACGGTGGCTGGCAGGCGGCGGGCGATGACCAAGAAGTAGGACGGCCAGCTAGAGGTAAGCAGCAAGGAGAGATATGGCTGAAAGGAAAGGCCGAAGCCGGCCAAGACGGCGGGAGCGCAAGAACGTTCCTGTGGGCCGTGCCTACATTCAGTCCACGTTCAACAATACGATCATTACACTGACTGACCCCAACGGCAACGTGATCGCCTGGGCCAGTGCGGGCACGGCCGGCTTCAAGGGTTCCCGCAAGAGCACGCCCTACGCTGCCCAGATAGCGGCTGATAGAGCGGCGAAGCGGGGGATGGAGCACGGGCTGCGCCAGGTGGAGGTCTATGTCAGGGGCCCGGGTAGCGGACGCGAGGCGGCCATTCGCTCTCTCCAGGGGGCGGGCATCCAGGTGATGAGCATCCGGGACGTGACCCCCATTCCCCACAACGGTTGTCGTGCACCTAAGCGGCGGCGAGTGTAGGGTGGGGACGTTTCTCTCTCAGGTGATGAAGGAGAGCTAGTGGCACGTTACAGAGGACCTGTTTGTCGGATATGTCGGCGCTTGGCCGAAAAGCTCTATCTGAAAGGGGAGAAGTGCTACACTCCTCGCTGTCCCTTTGAGCGTCGTCCCTACGCACCTGGGCGGCGATCTATGCGACGGCGTAGGGTATCCGACCGCGGCCTTCAGCTGCGGGAGAAGCAGAAGGCGCGCTCCACCTACGGCCTGTTGGAGCGCCAGTTCCGCCGCTACTACAGGGAGGCAGTGCGGAGCAAGGGCATCACTGGTGAGGATCTGCTGCGCATTATGGAGATGCGCCTGGACAATGTTGTGTATCGTCTGGGCTTCGCCGATTCGCGCAACCAGGCTCGCCAGTTGGTGCTGCATGGCCATATCAGCGTAAACGGCCGCAAGGCCGATATCCCCTCTCACGTCATCAAAGTGAACGATGTCATCGGTTGGACGGCGAGGGGGGCTAAGAGCAGAATCTTCCAGGTGCTCAAGGAGCAGGTGGCTGATCGGTCCCTTCCCTCCTGGCTGAGCCTGGATGGCGGGCAAATGACGGGGCGGGTGCTATCGCCGCCCACCATGGAAGACATCGGCGCCAAATTTGACCCGGCTACTGTTGTTGAGTACTACTCGCGTTAGTAACCACTTGTTGCCGGAGTGAGGAGGTGGGTCTCAGTGACCCAGTTGGTCGTTGCCCAGATTGAGATTGTGGAGAGCGACGACAACTATGTGTGCATCGTCGCCGAGCCTCTAGAGCCAGGCTTCGGCACTACCGTAGGCAATTCCTTGAGGAGGGTTCTTCTCAGCTCTCTGCCGGGCGCTGCTATTACCTCCGTGCGGATCGATGGCATACAGCACGAGTTCTCTACCATTCCTCACATGAAGGAGGACACCATCGAGTTCCTTCTGAACGTGAAGGAGCTTCGCCTGCGAGCTCTGTCCGATCGGCCGGGCACGCTGTTGCTGGAGGTAAGCGGTCGTGAAGGGGAAATAACCGCCGCGGAGATCCAAGTTCCACCGGACTATGAGATCCTCAACCCTGAGTTGCACCTGGCCACGCTGGATTCGGTGGAGGGGGAGCTGAGGGTGGAGTTCAATGTGGAGCAGGGCCATGGCTACGTCCCGGCGGGGGGGAGCGATGAACTGCCCATCGGGGTAATACCGGTGGATGCCATTTTCACGCCCGTGCGCAAGGTGAACTATAGGGTGGAGCGCACCCGCGTGGGCCAGATCAGCAATTATGACCGCCTGGTGCTGGAGGCGTGGACGGACGGTACCATAACTGGCGTGGAGGCTATGAGCCAGAGCGCCGATATCCTTTTGGAGCAGTTCTCCCCGTTCAGTCAGTTGGGTAAGCCGGCGCCGCCGGTGGTGGAGCGCGGTCTGGGTGCGGGCACCGTGCTCACGCCCGACCGCTACAACACGGCCATTGAGGACCTTAGCCTGTCGGTGCGGGCCTACAACTGCCTCAAGCGCAGCGGGCTGATGACCTTGGGTCAGGTGCTGGAGAAGAGCGAGGACGAGCTTCTCGCCCTACGCAACTTCGGCCGTAAGTCCTACGATGAGCTCAGGACGCGCCTGCGGGAGCTGGACTTCCTGCCCGAGGAGACGGTGGAGGAGGAAGTGCCGGTTGAGGTTCCCTCGGTGATCGAGGAGGAAGGGCTACCGGCAGTGATCGGGCGCGGCAAGGAAGCAGCGGCTGTGACGGCAGAGCCGGCCGCTGGCCCCGAAGAGCCTGCGGTGGTCGTCGAAGAGACGGCGCTGCCGGAAGCGGCCGAGGTGGCAGCGCCAGCGCCTGCTGAGGAGGCGGTGGCCGCACCGGCTGATGGGGAGGAGGCTGAGGCCAAGGTTAAGCCTAAGCCTAAGGCTAAGGCTAAGGCCAAGGCCAAGGCGGAAGAGCCAGCGCCAGCACCTGAAGAGGAAGAAGGCGAAGAGATGGCCGAGTGGCAGCGCATGCTGCAAAAGCTGAAGGGTGAGGTCGGCGAGGAGGGCGAGGGCTAGGTCGACATGGCGCATCGTATCGCTGGACGCAGGCTGAGTCGCTCCCCAAGCCATCGCTTGGCCATGTTTCGCAACCAGGTGACCGATCTTTTGCGCCATGAGAAGATCGTGACCACCGAGGCTAAGGCCAAGGAGGTGCGGATCATCGCTGAGAAGGTGATCACGCTGGGCAGGGACGGAACCCTTCACGCCCGGCGACAGGCTCTGCGCATCGTCAGCGACAAGGATGTGGTGAAGAAGATATTCGATGATCTCGGGCCTCGCTATGCCAGTCGGCCCGGCGGCTACACGCGCATCATCAAGCTGGGGCCGCGTCAGGGCGATGCCGCCAGGATGGCCCAGCTAGAGCTGGTGGAGGAGGAAGAGAAGGAGAAGGAGAAGGAGAAGTAGGGAGCCTGTCGGCCAGCCGGCGGGTGGCGGGTTGTCATCGTGGTGGTCGAGCAGGGCGAGGAGGAAAGATCCTTTCGGAGAATTGCCCTGGTGGTGGAGTATGACGGAGCGGCCTATGCCGGGTCCCAGTATCAAAAGAATGTTCCCACCATCCAGGGGGAGTTGGAGAAAGCGCTGAGCAAACTAACAGGCGAACGAACGAGGGTGGCGCTGGCCGGTCGCACCGACGCCGGTGTCCACGCCGAGGGGCAGGTAGCTTCCTTTCGGACGCGGGCGCCCTACGAGGTGGAGGTGTTCGTGCGGGCCCTGAATTCGCATCTTCCTGAGGACATCGTCGTGCGTTCGGCCCGTGAGGTGCCGCTGAGCTTTCAAGTGCGCCGGCAGGCCAAGAGGCGGTGGTATCGCTACCTCATCTACAACGGGCGGCAGCGGCCAGCCCTTCTCAGGGGCTACTGCTGGCACATTGCCCAGCCTCTGGACGTAGAGGCGATGCAGGCGGCGGCACAGCACCTTGTGGGCGAGCACGATCTCGCGGCCTTCGCTGCACCGTCCGCCCCCGGCAGGACTGTGCGAACGGTGTACAGGGCCGAGGTGCGGCGTCGGCGTTCCTGGGTGACGTTCGACATCGAAGCCAACTCGTTCCTGCTGCAGCAGGTGCGGCGGACGGCAGGGGCACTGGTGCGGGTGGGCCTGGGCAAGCAGACGGTGGAGGACTTCCGCGGCCTGCTGGCGTCGGCTCAGCGAGGGGCAATCCAGGCGGCGCCGCCGCGGGGGCTCTGTCTGATGGCTGTAGAGTACGAGGGTTTGAGTGAAAGTGGCCACGAAGAGAACACGGACCTTTAATCTGAAGGGCGGCGATATCACCCGCGACTGGCTGGTGGTAGACGCGGCCGACCAGACCCTGGGGCGTCTGGCAACGCGCATAGCGCGCGTTCTGCGAGGCAAGCACAAGCCCACCTTTTCGCCTCATCTGGAGATGGGCGACTACGTCATCGTGGTGAACGCCGCGCGCGTGCGGGTGACCGGCAAGAAGCTAAGCGATAAGCTCTACTATCGTCACTCCGGCTATCCGGGCGGGCTGAAGAGCGTCACGCTGGGCGAGTTGATGGCTAGCAGGCCCACGCGGGTTATCGAGATGGCGGTGCGGGGTATGCTGCCCCACAATCGCCTGGGGCGAAAGCTGCTGCGCAATCTTAAGATTTACGCCGGGCCGGAGCATCCCCACGAGGCCCAGGTGAAAGGCAGTCAGAAGGCGCAAGAGGCGGCCGGCGAGGCAGCTTCCGGCTAGGAGGACGAAGGAAAAGTGGTCGAAGAGCAGGTCATCGAGGGGCAGCACTACTACTACGGAACGGGTCGGCGCAAAAAGGCGGTGGCCAGGGTACGTTTGTATCCGGGCACAGGCACGATCGTCATCAACGGTAGGCCCTTCGAAGAGGTGTTCAACCGGCTGGTCTATCAAACCATCGTCCGCCAGCCGTTGGTTCTCACAGAGACGCTGGACAAGTTCAACGTGCAGGTGAAGATAAACGGCGGCGGCAACACTGGTTGGGCCAGCGCCATCGCCCACGGCATCTCGCGGGCGCTGGTGGTCGCCGACGAGCAGTACAAGCTGACTCTCCGCAGAGCTGGGCTCCTGACCCGCGACCCACGGGTTAAGGAGCGCAAGAAGTACGGGCTCAAGCGGGCCCGCAAGGCGCCTCAGTACACGAAGCGCTAACAGCTGGCCAGCCGCTCCTTCAGCGTGGCGATGGGTGGAGTGGGGGCAGGCTCCACGCCGTTCAGAACCGCCAGGTAGAGGCTCACCCAGTCGCCGAACAGGACGGCGCTCATCATCTGGGCCAGAGGACTCTTCCCTTCGGCGTCGACCGTCACGCTCTCCACGTCTGCTTCCTCCAGGGCCATTTGGGTGAGGTCGTAGCGCAGGAGAATGCGCGGATGGATGGAGGGCGCGCGCAGAAAGACCACCAGGGCCTTGGCCGCTACCTCCTTGGGCAGGCCATAGCCGACGAGGGCGTTGTGATTGGCCTCGGGCAGCTCCTCGTAGAAGCACCACATCTTGCTGGTCTCGTTGAGCTGGCCCTTCCAGCGGCGGGCCACCTGGGCCAGGATGCCGGCGCCGTAGACTACGGGCAGCCGCTGGTGTAGCCGCTGGGCGAGCTGCTTGGCGGGGTTGCGGTCAAGGGGCACCGTCTCGTCGATGTGGGTCGCCACGTCTATCATAGCGGCGATGGCCTCGTCCACGTCCTCGTCTTTGGCGGCTACTATGTCCACCTTCTGAGCGATGGCGAGGAGGGGCATGATGCCATAGCCCAGGGCGGCCCGCGGCTCTGACTCGTAGTGAAAGACGAAGGCAGGGACGCCGTTGGCACGAGCGGTGGACAGGAGCTTGCCGCCGCCGGTGACAACCACCTTCTTGGCCCCCGTGCCCAAGCCACGCTCGAAGCAGGACAGCACCTCCTCGGTGTTGCCGCTGTAGCTGGACGCTATCAGGAGCGTCCTTCCGTCCACCAGGAGGGGCAGCTCGTAGTCGCGATGGCTGAAGATGGGGATGGGGCTCTCCAGGGCTACCAGGGAGCGCAGGAAATCGCCAGCGATGGCCGAGCCGCCCATGCCAAGGATGACCACCTTGTCGATGTCGCAGTAGTCCTCCGGCAGCCTCAGGGTCTGGATCTCTTGCCAGGCAGCGCGACACTGGTGGGGCAGGTCGCGGATGCGGTCCAGCATCCCCTGGGGGTCGATCCTCTTGTAGGCCTCGAGGTCGTCTAGCATGGTCATGGCTACAGCTCCTTCGGCAGGTTTCCAGTTACCTCAAAACACCTAGATTGCGGGAGTTCTGCGCCCAGATGGAGGAGCCGATCCCAGAGCTCATCGCTCTGACCCCCTGACCCGCGGCGAGAACGTACCTTGCAGACATCTCTTACCTCACCTTTCTTGCCGGCAACACCAATCCGGGCATCTCGAGGTTGAGGCCAGTCACCTGGCCAGCTGCATCCTTGACGAATACCACTCGTGTGTCGTCACCCTGGGCGAAGAAGCGGGTTTGCGATTCGGCATACACCTGATCCCAGTGCTGCCCGTCGCCGGAGAAGTACAGTCTTCCATCTTCGACCTTGACGTAGAGGACCGTGTCTTCCGGCAGCTCGTAGACCCCAACGTAGGCCTGCAAGATGGCCTGATCGACCTCAATTGCCACCGGTTCAGGTGGCGGAGTCTTCACCTTGGCGGGGTCGAAGGGCTCGTATCCCAGCCAGTCGAACGGCGAATGGCGATCGCCGATGGCTGCCTGAACGATCTCCCGCGCCACGCTCTCGAAGTTGTCGCTATTGCTCAGCAGCACGATCCCGATACCCCGGTCGGCGTAGGTCACGGTGTAGTTCTGGTAGCCGATGTCGTGGCCGGTGTGGAAGAAGGCGCGGCCCTGATCCGTGTCGAAGCGACCCCAGCCCAGCCCCCAGGCAAGCTGGAGCTCCTGGTATGTGTTCGTCTCCCGCGAGGCGCCGGGACCAAACATCTGCTCGTACGAGATGGTGATCTGCGACCGCAACATCTCGTCCACCGTGGCTTTGCGCTGGCCGGTCGCATTCAAGATCGCCGTCAGCAGGCGGGCGTAGTCTTCGGCTGTAGTGACCATAGAGCCGGCCGCATCCGGCTTGGTGCGACGCGGCAGGCGCTTGGGCCGGCCGAACTCATCGTGGGGTCGCGCCGCATTGGTTTCGAAGGTTTCCTGCCAGGCATAGCTGGTGCGGGTCATGCCCAGCGGCTCAAAGACCCTTTGCCGGGCCAGCGTTTCCAGGTCACGGCCGGTGACCTCCTCGACGACCATTTGCAGCAGAGCAATGCCTTCGCCCGAGTAGAAATGCCGGGTGCCGGGCGCGAACAGGAATTTCAGACGGCTGTCGGGCTCGAGCCAACGCCAGTTCGGAAAGCCTGTGCTATGGCTGAGCACCATCCGCGCCGTGATCTGCTTGTAGCGATCATCGCCGGCCAGGTCGGCGTAGGCGGGATACTCCGGTAGCGGCTTGGGCACGTATGCCTGCAGTGGCTTGTCGAGGTCGATGACCCCTTCCTCCGCCAACAGCATGACCAGGTACGCAAAGACGGTCTTGCTGAGGGAGGCCGCGCCGGTGACCGTTTCCGTGTTGAACGGGATGCCTGCAGTCTTGTCCCGAGAGCCGAACGCGTGGGTGTAGGCGATCTGGCCGTCGTTGATGATCGCTGTTGACAGGCCCGCGACGTTCGCCTTCTCCATCGTCGTCTCGATAAGGGCTTCGAGTTCGGCAGGCGGCACAGGCTTCCCGTCGAGCGTCTCGAGGGCTTCTCCGGTACGTCCTGAATTCGCCCCTGGGGACGTGCTCATGCATGCCACGGGAGCCACGAGAGTGACCAGCAACGCCAGCGAAGCGGCGAGTCCTTTCCATCTCATTACCATCCCCATTTTGGCTGCGTCACATGGCTCAGGGCAGCCCAACCAGCTCCTTTCCGGCCGCTAGAAGCTTCTGCACCAGGCCTTGGTCTTGCACCTCGGTATAGATGCGCAGCAGAGGCTCGGTGCCCGAGAAGCGAATGAGCAGCCACTCCCCGCCCTCCAGGCAAAAGCGGAAGCCGTCGGTGGTGTCAGTTTCAACAACCCTCAGGCCAGCCAGCCGCTCGGGGCGGGCGCGGGACAGGCGTTCGATCAGTTCGGTCTTCTGCTCTGGCTCCAGGCGGATGTCGATGCGGTCGTAGTAGTGGGGCCCTACCTTGTCGTATAGCTCGGCGATCAGCTCAGAGGGGCGGCGGTCACGGCGGGCCATGAGGTCGAGGAAGTAGAGGGAGGAGAGGATGCCGTCGCGGTCGGGTGGGTGATGGCGGAAAGCGAAGCCGCCGCTCTCCTCGCCGGCTATGAGGGCATCCTCGGCGATCATCTTGGGGCCCAGGAACTTGAAGCCGACGGGGGTCTCGTGCACGGGGACGTCGTACAGCTCGCCCAGGCGCTGGATCATGCGGGTGCTGGTGACCGATTTGACCATGGGCCCGCGCTGGCCGCGTACCTCCAGCAGGTAGTAGGCGAGGAGGGCGAACACCTGGTGCTGATTGACGAACTCCCCCTTCTCGTCGACGATGCCCACGCGGTCGGCATCACCGTCGGTGGCCAGGCCGACGTCGGCGCCGGTCGACTTGACGGTATCGATGAGCGCTTCCAGGTGGCGGGCGATAGGCTCTGGCTGAAGGCTGGGAAACAGGGGATTGCGCTCGCCGTGCAGCTCCTGCACCTGGGTAGCGCCGCCGATCAGGAGCTGGGGCAACCAGCCGATGCCAGCACCGTACATGGAGTCGACGACGACTCGTAGGCCGGCGGCTCGCAGGGCCTCCAGGTCGACCAGCTCGGCCAGATGCTCCAGGTAGGGCTGACGGGGGCTGATGAGCTCCACCAGGCCCTGCTCCTGGGCTTCCGCCAGGGGCAAACGAGGCACATCGGAGGCCAGGATGGAGGGCAGTGGCTCCTCGATGCGGGCGATGGTCTCGGGCGAGGCGCTGCTGGCGTACTCGGGCTTGTACTTGAAGCCGGACCAGCGGGCGGGGTTGTGGCTGGCGGTGATGACCACTCCGCCGCCGGCCTTCCTCTCGAGGAGGGTGTGGCTGACTACCGGCGTGGGCACGGGCGAGTCGCAGAGGTAGGCGTGGATGCCGTTGGCGGCCGCCACCTCGGCGACGGCGGCGGCGAAGTCCTCGGAGGCGAAGCGGGTATCGTAGCCGATCACCAGCCCTCGCTCGGCCAGGCCCGTCTCCTTCAGGTAGAGGGCGACGCTCTGGGCGCAGGCGCGGACGTTGGGGAAGGTGAAATCCTCGGCGATGATGGCCCGCCAGCCGTCGGTGCCGAACTTGATCTCGGTTGTCATGACTGAAAGCCCTTTCCTAGCCAATTGGCCCCGCCTCTTCCGAAGCGAATAGGGGCAGATCGCGGGTCGCCTCTGTCAGGTCCTTGATCGTATCGATGGAGCGCCAGTAGCCACGGGCGCGGTAGGCCCACAACTGGTCCCTCTCGGCCAACAGGGGGAAGGCGGTATCCTCGTGGTCGCCCTTGTCCGGTAGGAGGTCGAAGAAGGGGCGGGAGAGAACGTAGAGGCCGGCGTTGAGCCAGTGGGGCAGGCGCGGCTTCTCCTGAAAGCGCAGAATGCGCCCGTCGCGGGCCACGCGGACGATGCCGTAGGGGCTGACGAGGCGGGTGAGCATGACGGTGGCCACAGCTCCCGAGGCGCGATGGGTGCGCAGGATGGGGGCCAGGGGCTGGTTGCAAAGGATGTCGCCGTTGGTGCCGATGAGCAGCTCTTCCGAGGGGGGCACGCGGCCGAAGGCGAGCTTGAAGGCGCCGCCTCGTCCCAGGGGCTCGTCCTCCAGCGAGTAGTCGATGGTCAGACCCCAGCGGCGTCCGTCGCCAAAGTAGCTCTGAATCACATCCGCCCGGTAGCCGCAGAGGAGGAGGGCATGGGTGACACCGTTGTCGCGCAGCCAGGTCAGGTGGTACTCAAGGATGGGCTTGCCAGCCAGGAGGACCATCGGCTTGGGCCGATCTTCGGAGAGGGGCCGCAGGCGTTCGCCCTTGCCGCCGGCCAGAACCAAGGCGTACATGGACCTAGCGGCGGGCTTCCTCGGCCTGGGGCAGGCCAGCCTCTCGCCGCAAGAGCTCGGCCTTATCCGTCCTCTCCCAGGGGGCGTCGATGTCCTCGCGGCCGAAGTGGCCATAGGTGGCGGTAGCCCTGTAGATGGGCCGTCGCAGGTCGAGGTGGCGCACTATCGCTGCCGGCCGCAGGTCGAAGTGCTTCTTGATTAGGCGATCGATGAGCTCGTGGTCGACCTTCCGGGTGCCGAAGGTCTCCAGGGAGACGGAGACGGGGTGAGCGACGCCAATGGCGTAGGCGAGCTCGATCTCGGCACGGTCGGCCAGGCCAGCGGCGACGATGTTCTTGGTCACGTAGCGGGCGGCATAGGAGCAGGAGCGGTCGACCTTGGTGGGGTCCTTGCCCGAGTAGGAGCCGCCGCCGTGGCGACCGCTGGAGCCGTAGGCGTCGACGATGTTCTTGCGGCCGGAGAGGCCGGAATCGCCCTTGGGGCCGCCGATGACGAACCTGCCGCTGGGGTTGATGCGATAGGTGGTCTCGCTGTTGAGAAGTCCGGCAGGGATGACGTGGTGCACCACGTGCTCCATGATATCGGCCTGGAGATGGGCAAGCTCGACGCCGTCATCGTGCTGGCTGGAGACCACCACCGTCTTCACCCGCTTGGGGACGCCGAAGGAGTACTCGACCGTCACCTGCGACTTGCCGTCGGGGCGGAGATAGGGGATTATTCCTTCTTTGCGCACCTGGGCCAGGCGGCGGCAGAGCTTGTGGGCCAGGGAGATGGACAGGGGCATAAGCTCCGGCGTCTCGTTGCAGGCGAAGCCGAGCATGATGCCTTGATCGCCGGCTCCCAGCTCAAGCTCCTCGGCCTTCTCCCATCCCTCGCGTACCTCGAGGGGCGTGCTCACTGCCGCCGCGATGTCGGGCGATTGCTCCTTGACCGATACCACCACGCCGCAGCTCTCGGTGTCGAAGCCGTACTCGGGCTTGGTGTAGCCGATCTCGCGGATGGTCTGGCGGGCGATCTTGGTGTAGTCCACGTGGTGGGTGGTGGAGATCTCGCCGATGATAACCACCAGGCCGGTAGTGGTCGCCACCTCGCAGGCCACGCGGGCGGACGGGTCGTGGCGCAGGATGTCGTCCAGGACGGCGTCGGCGATCTGGTCGCACATCTTGTCTGGGTGGCCCTCGGTCACCGACTCCGAGGTCACCAGCATGGATGGGGAGCTCATAAGGGTCATGCGTGTGGGCATGGGCTTTGTCCTCCTTTGGGTCCTATTCTGTGCCGACTTCCCAACTCTTCAGGTATTTGTGCTGCTCGGCAGTCAGTTCGTCGATGTCGATGTTCATGGAGCGAAGCTTGAGGCGGGCCACCTCCTGGTCGATGTCGGTGGGCACGCGATGGACGGCCGGGGACAGGCGCTCTGGACGGCGGGCGATATGCTCCGTGCAGAGGGCCTGGTTGGCGAAGCTCATGTCCATGACGCTGGCGGGATGGCCCTCGGCGGCGGCCAGGTTGATGAGGCGGCCCTCCGCCAGCAGGAAGATGCGGCGGCCGTCCTTAAGGCGATACTGCACTATGTGGGGCCGGACCTGGCGTTTGCCCTGGGCCATCTCCTCGAGGGCGGTGATGTTCAGCTCCACGTTGAAGTGGCCGGAGTTGGCCAGGATGGCTCCGTCCTTCATCACTTGGAAGTGTTCCTTGCTGATGACGTTTACGTCGCCGGTGACGGTAACGAGGATGTCGCCGATCTTGGCGGCCTCCGCCATGGGCATCACGCGGAAGCCGTCCATGGCGGCCTCCAGGGCGCGCACCGGCTTCACCTCGGTCACCACGACCTGGGCGCCGAGGCCGTGGGCGCGCATGGCGACGCCGCGGCCGCACCAGCCGTAGCCGCCCACTACCACGGTCTTGCCCGCCCAGAGGACGTTGGTGGCGCGAGTGATGCCGTCGATGGTGCTCTGGCCGGTGCCGTAGCGGTTGTCGAACAAGTGCTTGGTGTCGGCGTCGTTGACGGCGATGATGGCGTAAGCGAGGGCACCGTCGTTGGCCATGGCTTGCAGGCGGATGACGCCGGTGGTGGTCTCCTCGGTGCCACCCAGGACGTCGGGCAGGAGCTCTCGGCGCTCCTTGTGGAGGGTGCTCACCAGGTCGGCGCCGTCGTCCAGGGTTATCTGAGGCCGCTGAGCCAGGGCGGCCTGGATGTGACGGTAGTACATCTCGGTGTCCGCGCCGCGGATGGCGAACACGGGGATGTTGTACTCGCTGACCAGGGCCGCTGCCACATCGTCCTGGGTGGAGAGGGGATTGCTGGCGCAGAGGGCGACCTGGGCGCCGCCGTCCACCAGGGCGAGGGCCAGGTTGGCGGTCTCGGTGGTGATGTGCAGACAGCCGGAGACACGCACGCCTGCCAGGGGCTTCTCCTTCCGGAAGCGCCGGCGAATGAGGTCGATGACCGGCATCTCCCGCGCGGCCCACTCGATGCGCAGCAAGCCCTCGGCGGCCAGGCTCAGGTCCTTCACTTCGAAACCTAGAGACGACTTCGCTTGCACTTATTGGCCTCCTTCATCCAGCTCAGCTGCTCTCGCGATATTTCTTATTCACTCCGGAGGCGCCGGCGGGCCGCCCAGCCAGGAAGGGAGCCCTCGCCAGCGCCGGGGGCTCCCGCTTCGCTCAACCTGGAGGCCCTCCTCCTTCAGGAAGCGCTTCAGGTCTCCCGGCTCGACGTGGACACCGCTCTCGCGGAGGGCTTTAGCCAAAGCGTGGTGGCCCAGCTTCGGGTAGCGCTTATGCAAACGTCTGATCTCCTCCGCCACCCGTTCATCGATAGTTCGGTAGGTACGCTTGTGGCGAGTCATCAGCGCACCACCAGTTCTCTACCCTCGTGCCGGGCCCTGCGGCGGGCCAGGGCACGCCGCACCAGGGCGACGAGGCCGATCATGTCCTTTCGCCTCGCCCCTGACTCGATGAGGCGGCACTTCTCCCGGTAGCCCAGCCGTTCATAGAGGCGGATGGCAATCTCGTTTCTGGCATCGACCGTCAGCAAGACATCGGGGCAGGTCTTGAGCAGCTCGGCGGTGACGGCGCTGGTGGCGATGCTGCCATAGCCCTGCCCTCGGTAGCTAGGATGGGTCATGATGTTGCCCACCAGGGCCAGTCCCTGAGAGGGGGCCACCACGTGGGTGCCGGCCATGGAGACCAGCTTCTGGTCGGCATAGACGCCATAGTACAGCCCGTTGGCCAGCACGGCGGCCGGATAGGAGCCGAGACCCTCGCTGTGCTGGAGGGCGTTGACCGCCCCGATGTCCGCCCTGTGGAGACGCTGCGCAGGTCCTGCGGCCGGCCGAAAGCTCGCGGCCGACACGGACATGCGCAGGGAAGGCCCCGGCCGCGATAGGACGAAATGGCGCTGGGCGACGGCCAGATGGTCTAGATGGAAGGTGGCAAAGGTGAGGCGGGGGCCCGGATGGAGACGGCAGAGGGCATCCAGGGCCTGGGGATCGCCCAGGGCGACCAGGGCGGGGCCCAGGCCGCTGCGTGAGTGGACGACCAACGCTTGGCCTTGAGGGCCGTGGGCATGCCACCACTCGCTGCGGCGGAACAGGCGCGGGTCCAGGTGGGCCAGGGCGTAGGCGGCGTAGGTTCGCTGTTCTTCCAGCAGGGGCCGAACAGCCTCTGGGTCAGCGAGGCGCTCTACGACGTACTCCGCCCGCTGTTTGGCCGTCGTCCCGGTCCCGAAGATGCTTTTCCTCAGCTTATCGGTCAGCATCGTCAACTTCCCGTGGGCTTGCCGCTCATATACTTGCCGATGATGGGCGTCAGGTTGCTCTTGGTTTCCTCGGGCACGATGTCAAGGGGGGTGATGAGTGCATCTCGGAGGGCGTTGGCGCAGAGGCAATCGCGGCGGGCGGGCAGCCCGGCCAGGGCCAGGCGCACCGTCCGCTGGGCGACTTCGACCGTCTTGGCGAGGTTCGACACGATCATCTCAGCCGTCACCGATTCGTGGGCCTCGTACCAGCAATCGTAGTCGGTGACGCAGGCCAGGGTGGCATAGCAGATCTCGGCCTCGCGGGCCAGCTTGGCCTCGGGCAGGGCGGTCATGACGATGAGGTCGGCTCCCCAGGAGCGGTAGAGGTTGGACTCGGCCTTGGTCGAGAAGGCGGGGCCCTCCATGACCACCAGGGTGCCGCCGTCGTGAACAGTGGCGTCGGTCCGGCTGGCCGATTGGCAGAGGTTGGCTCGCAGGACGGGGCAGAAGGGCTCGGCGAAGGCGATGTGGGCCGTCAGACCCTGGCCAAAGAAGGTGTTGGGACGGCCCTTGGTGCGGTCGATGAGTTGGTCGGGCACGGCCAGGTGGCGCGGCTCGATCTGCTGACGCAGGCTGCCGACAGCGCACACGGCGATGATGAACTCGACCCCCAGGGTCTTGAGGGCATAGATGTTAGCGCGCGCCGGCACCTCGGACGGGAGGATGCGGTGGCCGCGGCCGTGGCGGGGCAGGAAGGCCACTCGCACGCCGTCGAGGGTGCCGATGACGATGGCATCGCTGGGCTGGCCGAAGGGGGTCTTCTCTATGCGGGCCTCCTCGACATCGGTCAGGCCGTCCATCTGGTAGAAGCCGCTGCCGCCGATGATCGCCACGCGGGCCTCAGGCATGGCGAACCCCCTCCTGCTGGAAGAGCTGCGGCAGGGACTTGGCGTACGGGTCGCGGACGACGCCTCGCTCGGTGATGATGGCCGAGACGTAGCGATGGGGCGTGACGTCGAAAGCGGGGTTCAGGGCCTCGGTGCCCGCGGGGGCTACGGTTACGCCGGCGAAGGTGGTCACTTCTTCTGCCGAGCGTTCCTCGATGGGTATCTGGTCGCCGCTGGCGGTGGTCAGGTCGATGGTGCTGATGGGCGCCGCTACGTAGAAGGGGATGGCGTGCTCGTTGGCCAGGACGGCGAGGGTGTATGTGCCGATCTTGTTGGCGACGTCGCCGTTGGCGGCGATACGGTCGGCTCCCACGATGACGCAGGCGATGGCGTCGCGGCGCATAAGGTAGCCGGCGGCGCCATCGGCGATGAGGGTGGCGGGGATGCCGTCGCGGGCTAGCTCCCAGGCGGTGAGGCGTGCTCCCTGAAGGAGGGGGCGCGTCTCGCTGTGGTACGCGCGCGAGAGCTTGCCCTGCTCCCAGGCTGCGCGGATGACGCCCAAGGCGGTGCCGCTGCCGCCGGTGGCCAGGGAGCCAGTGTTGCAGTGGGTGAGGACGGCGGAGCCGGTGGGGATGAGCTGAGCGCCGTGTTGGCCGAGGCGGCGGTCGGCGTCCGCGTTCTCTTCGTGGATGCGCAGGGCCTCCGCTACCAGCGCCTCTTGGGCCGCCTGAGGGTCGGCAGCTGCCTCCGCGGCCAGGGTCATGCGCTCGAGGGCCCAGGGGAGATTGACGGCGGTAGGGCGGGTAGCCACCAGGGCCTCGGCGATGGACCGCAGTCGGGCCAGGAAGTCATCTATGTTCGAGGCCTCGATATGCTGGGCGCCCAGGGCCATGCCGTAGGCGGCAGCGATGCCGATGAGGGGGGCGCCTCGCACGCGCATCTCGCGGATGGCCGCCGCCATCTGGTGGTGGTCGTCCAGCTCCAGGTACACCTCCTGATGGGGGAGTCGAGTCTGGTCCAGGAGTCGGACCCTGCCGTTCGCCCACTCGATAGCCTTTATGTCTTGCAAGTATGACCTCACCGTCGGCGGGGCATAAGAAAAAAACTTCTCGTGGTGTGAGAAGTCCTTTCTATCCACCCGCTCTCATCTTTCCCTTCGCCTAGATCGAAGGGTCGGACTTGGCACCGTATCCGGCCTTGAGCAAACCGCTCTGGGACGGATCGGTTGCCGGGTTTCCTTGGGCCGTTCCCTCCACCACTCTGGATAAGAGCGTCTGCGGGCCCTATTCGATTTTCTAATTGATGTTAGCCCAGGGGGTTAAGCGATGTCAAGCTATTCTGACAGACGCTCCTCCTTGGCATCGACATCGTCCAGACGCCAGCCCTCTTCGGTCCGGATGAGCTCATAGGTGACTCGAAACCGCCGCTGGACCATGTCCGGCCCCTCGCGGCTGAAGGCGATGATGACCACTTGTACGGACATCTGCTCGTCTTCTTGGCTGGGCGGCAGCATCTTCTCCACCTCGGCGCCGGTGGCATTGCGAAAGCCGTTTATGAAATCCGCCCAGGGCTGGAGCTTCTGGCGGTCGGGCGACTGGAGGTTGAAGGCATCGCTGAACAGCGCGCGAGTGGCTTCCAGCTTTCGGCGAGCCGCTGCGAGTGCGGCCTCGCTGTCGTCGTCGGCGACTTCGTGCAGCAGCTCTTCAGAGATTGACTCGTCGCTGCTGGCTAGCCACTCCCAAACGAGAAAGCGCTGGAAATCCTGCCAGGGCTCGGCGGTGGCGGTGGCGGCTGCTACAGCCGCCATATAGTCCAGGACCACCTGGGTGGGCAGATCGGCCCTACCCTCCAGGGGCGGCGCTACTCGCTGCCAGTTCAGGTCGGAGCCGGTCCAGCGAAAGGTGAGATAGAAGGCGGCGCCAATGCCATCGCTCATGCCCGTGTCCAGGAAGACCAGTTCCTCCAGGCCATCGTTGTCGGTGTCCACGGCCAGGAGGGGCGACATCAGGCCGTTGGGCGCCAGGTTGTCCGAGTTTTGGCGGAAGGGGAGGAGGCCCTGCTCCAAGGCCGGCGCTGCCTCTAAGAGCTCGGCGGCTGAGGAATCGAGAAGGCTGAGGCCGGCCAGGGCGGGCTGGTCGCGGCTGTCCAGCTCGATGAGGGCCATGAACAGCCCCTCGGGCAGCTCTAAGACCTGCGACTGAGGCGGCGCTTCGCCGTCCGTGCCTGGGCCATCCAGGTAGAGGAGGGCCGCCAGTTGGGGCTGATCACTGCGGGTGAGGTGGCCGATGAGGCGCCCCAGCACCTGGATGCGCCAGGAGGGTTCGTCCTTAACGACGTAGAGGGCGAGCGGATCTTCGAGGGGCGGCGGCGTGAGGGCGACGCCGGGGAAGGCGAGGGTGAGGAGTGTGTCGCCGGATAGCTCCTCGAGCTGCTGGCGGAGCTGGGCCTCCAGCGACGGGGTAGGCGATGGTGTTACTTCTTCTTCTCCCTGGCAGGCCGCAAGGATGGTGACAAGGGCCAAGAGGAGAAGGGCTGCTAGCGTCTTTGCGCGCATGGGCACCGAGCCATTGATTCGCGATTGCCGGCCTATCCTCTAACTGGAAGGCCGCAGAAACCTAGTATAGCCCAGAGTGAGGGCGAAGGGCAGTAGTGACCTACTTGCGGGCAGGTGGGCCAGGAGAGGCTGTCCTTGACCGCCTTCGCTGGCGACAACTACAATGGAGCAGTGTCTTCCCCGAGGCCATTTTCTAGAGGGCAATCCCAGATATGAGTAGCCTTGACGACGTGAAGAAGAGGGCCATAGACGAGGTGGAGGCCCGTCGTGACGAGCTGATAGAGCTCAGCCTACGCATCCATGCGAATCCCGAGACGGCCTTTCGGGAGGTGAAGGCGGCCGGCTGGCTCAGCGATTACCTGGAGGCTGAGGGCTTTGCGGTGGAGCGAGGCATCTGCCAAATAGACACGGCCTTTCGAGCCACCTACGGCAGTGGGCGGCCGCGAGTGGCCTTCATCGCTGAGTACGATGCGCTGGCTGGCATCGGCCACGGCTGCGGCCATAACATCATCGCCACCGCTTCGCTGGGGGCGGCCATCGCCACGAAGGCTATCGTTTCGGAGGCGGAAGGCACGGCGCTGGTCATCGGGACCCCCGCCGAGGAAGCGGCCGGAGGCAAGGCTTTCATGGCCAATAGAGGCGGCTTCGACGATCTGGACGTGGCCATGCTGGTGCATCCGGGCAGTCGCAACGTGGCGGTGACCTATGCGCTGGCCTGCATCGAGCTGGACGTGCACTACGTTGGGAAGGCGGCCCACGCGGCCGCTCGGCCCGAGGCGGGCATCAATGCTCTGGACGCTCTGGTCATTGGCTATAGTAGCGTCAATGCCCTCCGGCAGCACATTAGCGAATCCGCTCGCATCCACGGCATCATAACCGACGGCGGTCAGGCAGTGAACGTGGTGCCAGAGCACGCGGCGGGCGCCTTCCTGCTCAGGGCTGAGGACGATGACTACCTGGAGGAGCTGAGGGAGAAGGTTTTGGCATGCTTTCGGGCGGGTGCGGAGGCCACCGGCGCTCGTCTGGAGTACAGGTGGGGAGAGGAGTCCCGCTATCGGGCCATGCGCAGCAATCGCGCTCTTGCCAAGGCGTATCGACGAAACATGGAGGCCCTCGGTCGCCAGGTGCAGGAGGACGACAGCCACCGCTCGATGGGCAGCACGGACATGGGCAACGTCAGCGTTCTGGTGCCGGCCATTCATCCCACGGTGGCCATCGCTCCGCCGGATGTGGCGATCCACACGCCCGCGTTCCGGGACATTGCGGCATCGGAGGCCGGTCATCGCGGCCTTCTGGATGCTGCCAAGGCGATGGCTATGACGGCGGCGGATGTGCTGCTGGACGCGGAGCTTCGCCGCCGGATCGAGGAAGAGTTCCGTGGCGGGGAGTGAGCCGCTGATCGCGCTCGACGCTATGGGTGGCGACCACGCTCCTGAGGAGATCGTGAAGGGGGCGGTGCTGGCCGCCCGTGAGCTGGGCATACAGGTGGCGCTGGTGGGGCCGTCGGCGCTGGTGGAGGAGGAGCTGGCGAAGGCAGGGCCTCGGCCGGAGGGCATTCGGGTGGTGGCGGCCAGCGAGGTCATCGCCATGGACGAGCACCCCGCTCAGGCCGCTCGGCACAAGAAGGACTCATCGATTGTGGTGGGGCTGAGGCTGGTCAAGCAGGGAGAGGCGGACGCCTTCGTCTCGGCGGGCAATACGGGAGCGGTGCTGGCGGGCTCCATCATGTACCTGGGCCGCCTGCGAGGCATCCAGCGGCCGTCGCTGGTGGCGCTGCTGCCGCTGTCGGGTCGGTTGACCCTCCTCCTGGACGTGGGGGCCAACGCCGACTGCAAGCCGAGGTACCTGGTGCAGTTCGCCGAGATGGGCAGCATCTATATGGAGCGGGTGTGGAAGGTGGAGAGGCCGCGGGTGGCTCTCCTGAGCATCGGCGAGGAGGAGACGAAGGGCAGTTTGTTGACCCAGGAGGTCTATGCTCTCCTGAAGAAGGCGGATCACCTGAACTTCATCGGTAATGTGGAAGGAAGGGATGTCGCCAGCGGCGTGGCCGATGTCATCGTCACGGACGGATTCACGGGCAACGTGGTGGTCAAGACAATGGAGGGCATGGGTGCGTTCATCAAGGGTCAGCTCGAGGGGGCTATCAGGAGCAAGTGGTACTATATGCTGCCGGGCCTGATCCTGAGGGGGGCTTTTCGCGGCGTGCAGAAGCGGACCGACCCGCGGGAGTACGGTGCAGGGCCTCTCCTGGGGGTCAAGGGGCTGGTGTTTGTGGGACACGGTCGCAGCGATGCCGTGGCAATAAGGAGCGCCCTGAGGGTGGCGCGCGAGGCGGTCGTGTCCGGGATGCTAGAGGCGATGCGGCCGTCGTCAGAGACGGAGCAACCTGTGGCTGAAGCGCCCGGAAGGGGCGCTCGGTCCGGTTAGACAGACGAAATTCGGTACAGATCGAGGAGGTTGGGAAAGGAGTAACTGATGGCAAAACCCGGAGCGGTTAATGACGGCCAGTTCGAGAGCGAAGTGCTGAAGGCGGAAATACCGGTGCTGGTGGACTTTTGGGCGCCCTGGTGCGGCCCCTGTCTGATGGTGGAGCCGGTTGTTGAGGAATTGGCGGAGGAATACGGCGACAAAGTGAAGTTCCTTAGGATGAACACTGACGACAACTTCAACACGGCCAGCCAGTACGGCATTCGCGCCATCCCCACCCTTCTCGTGTTCAAGGGTGGCCAGCCGGTGGGCCAGGTCATCGGCTTTCGCCCCAAGAGCGACCTGAAGAAGGTCATCGATCAGGCCCTGTCGTCGTAGACCAGGGCCTGGCTAGCGGCGATCAGACGCGGGAGTGGATGGGTCCCGGTGGGCCTCTCGGTCTTCAAAACCGATGCGGGGCGGTAGGACCGTCCTGGGTGGGTTCGACTCCCATGCACTCCCGCCACTATTTCGAATCCGGAGTTACCCAGGGGTTTCGTTGTGGTTGTCAGGCTGGCGCGTGTTTGTGCAGCGCCTTGGCCGCGTGCATCTGGGTGTCGGCTCGCTGTACTATTGCATCGGCGCTGTCGCCACTCCAGGGGTAGCCCGAGACGCCCAGAGACAAACGTAGGTTCACCTGTACGCCGTCCTCATTGACGACCAAGGGACCTTGCAGAGCTTGTTGCAGGCGTTCGGCTACATTGAAGGCACCGTCCTTGTTGGTCGCGGGCATGATGACGGCAAACTCATCGCCGCCGATGCGGGCGGCCACGTCGGAGCCGCGCAGGCTCTCCGGTAGCCGCTTGCCCACGTGGGCAAGGACTACATTGCCGGCCTCGTGGCCGTAGCGATCGTTTATCACCTTGAACCCATCGATGTTCAACACGAGCAAGGCTAGATGGCGTCGGAAGTTGCGAGCCAACTCCAGCTCGCCGTGCAACCTGTCATAGAAG
>CAZEJO010000003.1:52037-68221 GCA_964512285.1 uncultured Dehalococcoidia bacterium
CTGCGGCGGTTCTGTTGAGCAGAGTAGGTCGTTCGCGAATTATTCATCGCTTCTTGTCGGCTCGCCATTATCCTTTGCTGTGCACCGCTGCTTTGGCGGTCGCGGGCGATCCGGTGGCCTGTGCCTGCTCGATCGCGCTGCGAGCGTGTGTCACCCGCTTGGCGTCGTACAGGGCGGCGTCTGCTACCTTCACGAGGTCGTCCGCGGTTGTTGCGTCGTCGGGGAAGCAGGCTACGCCGACGCTGAGGCCTAGCCAGGCTGCGGCGGGGTCATCGGCCTCCTGGAGCCGTCTGGTGAGGCACCTGTTCACGCGTTTGGCGATGGTCTGCGCTCTCGATGAGTCGGCATTCAGTAGGATCGCGGCAAACTCATCGCCGCCGTAGCGGAAGGCGATGTCTGAGCGCCGCAGACCCGCCCGGATGCATTCAGCAACGAGGCGCAGGGTCTCGTCACCGGCCTGATGGCCGCGGGTATCGTTGAACTGCTTGAACTTGTCGACGTCCATCATGACTACGGCGAAGCCGCGGCCGTAGCGCTTCGAGCGGTTTATCTCCTCAGCGAGGCGCTGGAAGAAGTGGGCGTGGTTGTAGAGGCCGGTGAGGCTGTCGGTGATGGCCCTCACCTGTAGCTCGGCATGCAGTCTCTCGCGCTCCTCCTCCATCCTCTTGCATTCGGTGATGTCCCAGAAGATGCCGAGTATGCCCACAACGTTGTCGTCTCCGTCTCTGATAGGTGTTTTGACCGTGTGCACGAATACTTCTTGGCCATCTTGCAGATACGCCTCTTCCATATCTTCTGTTTTGCCGGACTGTATAATCTTCTTGTCGTCCGCTCTGTATTTTTCAGCCAGTTCCTTGGGGAAAAAGTCATAATCCGTTTTTCCGGTAATCTCATTGGGTTTGATATTCAGATCCCGAGCGTAGTTCTCATTGCAGGACACATAAACGGAATTCGTATCTTTGGAGAATATTTTTTGTGGGAGGTTTTCAAGCAGCGTTCTGTACTTACTCTCGCTCTCCCGCAGAGCCGCCTCCGCCTGCTTGCTGTCGGTGATGTCCTCTATGGTACCGACGCGGCCCATTTGCTTGCCCTGCGCAGAGGACATGGGGCTGGTGTGCACATGTATCCACCGCAACTTGCCTTCGGGCGTGACTATGCGCAATTCGTGCGAGAAGTCGCGGCCGTCATGTGTCGCTTTCTCTGACGCTTCCAGTACTGCCGCCTGGTCGTCGGGGTGGATCACTTTGGTCCAGCCGTATCCCAGGCTTTCTTCGAGTGTCAGCCCCGAGATGGTCTGCAGGCGCGGGTTGGCGTAAACGCAGTCGCCTCGGAGATCCATCAGAAAGACCCCGATGGGTGCCGAGGCGCCCAGAGACCGGAATCGTTCTTCGCTCTCCCGCAGTTCCTCTTCCATCTGCTTGCGCTCGGTGATGTCACGGCCGGTAACTTGAAGACCCGCGTACTGGCCCTCCTCATCGAAGAGGGGAGAGGCGTTCCATTCGACTAGCCTGGTTCCCAGCGGTGTGAGTTGGCGGTTGACAAACCCTCTGACTAGCTCCTTGCTCTCTATCATGTCCTGGATCGTCTGGGCAGTCGGCTCTGCGTCCTCGGGGTGGAGGTAGTCTGCAAATTCGGCGCCCAGCAGCTCTTCTCTTGGCTTTCTGAAGAATTGGCAGGCCGCATCGTTAAGGAAGATCCACCGGCCATCTTTGTCGAGCTTCACGATGATGTCGCCGGTCAGGTTGGTAGTATCGATGTATTCCTGTGTCTTGGCTGCCAGGGCATCGGTCATCTCGTTGAAGTCGCGGGCGAGGGAGGCCACTTCCTCTGGGCCGTGGACCTTGGCCCTCGCCTCCGGGTCGTCAGCGGTGATGGCCCTGGCGCTTGCCCGCAGCGAGGCCAGCGGGCGCACCACCGACACGATGAACATTGCTACCGTGCCAGTGGCGACCAGGAAGGCGGTGGCGCTGAAGCCGATGAGGAGCCAGAGGGTGGTGTCTGCCGCGCGGTCTGCTGCGGCTGTGGCGGCTGTCGCGTCACTTTCGTGTGCTTCGACCAGTTCCTCCAGATCGGTGATGATGGCGTCGGACTCAGATACCATTCCCGACATGGTGCCAGTCGCCAGCATGACTCTCGTCTCGGTGCTGGCTTCGAGCACAACGGGAAGGCCGGTGTTCACTTGCTCTGTGAAGTGACTTATCCGCTCAGTCAGGGCGTCCAGGGCGAGGACCTTGTCGGCCTCGCCTTCGGCCAGGGCCGAGGCTCGAGCCTGGCTCAGGTTCTGTTCGAGTGACGCTACAGTGCCGTGATAGGAATCGGCAAGGGATGGGTCGCCTAACAGTATCAGGGCGGAAAGGGTAGCCTGCGCCTGCCAGAACTGGGCCTGGGCGTGCTCCAGGGCGGTGGCGACGTGGGATGTGTGCTCCAGCGTGTGGTGGCGCTGCTGGTCGTCGCGGACGCGCCAAACGGCCAGCGTGGCGACGCTAGCCAGGAGTATGACGAGTACTACACCGGCGAGGGTGGCTCGGCCTTGCGCTGATCTGAGACTAAGCATTCCTGGCGCCGATCCTCCTTCGAGATAGGGTCTGGCCTCGACCAGTTCGCTATCGGGGAGGCAGCGCCGGGGGCCGTTTGGCCCTGGCGGGATGCACTGGGGGAGTGCCCAGCAAGCCCGCCGTGAGGCGACTGCACGTGCTCAGCGAGAAGCCCAGTCTGCTTTTGGCTCCACTATTAGGACGCTTGGGTGAAAAATCGGTTACAGATTCTGCCGTTCGTTGGGGGATGAACGTGGGTGGCGCAGGGGCGAGCGCGCAAGAGAGCGTAGGGCGTCAGCAACCGGCTGGTTGTGTCAAGCTTTGCTGCGTTGGCCTGTTTTTGTGGCCGCGAGATGCCTGTGCTTGCTCTCAGTTCGTGGGGGGGCTATCGTTTCCTGGTTTGGCTTTTTCACCAACGCTAGAAATACCTTCACCACCTCGGGATCAAACTGAGTACCAGCACCACGCTCTAACTCAGCTATGGCCTCTGCCTTGCTGAGGGCCTTGCGGTAGGAACGCTCGTGGGTCATGGCGTCAAACACATCCACGACGCTCAGGATGCGCGCCTCCAGAGGGATCTCTTCCTGAGCCAGGCCGCTGGGGTAGCCTTTGCCGTCGAAGCGCTCATGGTGATGGCGGACTATTGCCGCCAGTTGTTGCAGGGATTCGGCCTCGGAGACCATCATGCTGGCGCCAAGTGGGGCGTGCTGCTTGACCTTGTCGAACTCTTCTTCGGTGAGTTTGCCGGGCTTGTTGAGGATGCTTTCGCTGATGCTGACCTTGCCGATGTCGTGCAGGAGGCTGGCAATCCTGATGCCTCTAACCTGTTCGGGTGAGAGCCCCATCTGCTCGGCGAGGGCGGCGGCCCAGAGGCTGGTGCGTTCCTGGTGGCCACGGATGTATCGGTCCTTGATCTCAGCCGCTGTCCCGACAGCGGCGATAGCGCGGAGGTCCAGGTCCGCGACGATCTCAGACGCGCCGAGATCTTGGAGAACGGTGGCCAGCGAGTTGGCCGCGGTAGAGAGCATTCCTGACGGCGTCTCGTGGACGATCGCGAGCGGATCGGACGGCGACTCGGCAGGCTGGTCCTTTTTCGTCACGCTACGAGCGCCTGCTGCCCGCTTAGCATCGTACATGACAGTGTCTGCTATTCTTACGAGCTCGTCTGAGGTGGTTGCGTCCTCGGGGAAGCAGGCCACGCCGGCGCTGATGCCTATCCATGCTGCCGCGAGGCTGTCCATTTCCTTCAGCTTTGAGGCGAGGATTTCTTTTATGCGGTTGATGACTCTGTGTGCTCTTGACTGGTCGGCATTCAGTATTATCGCCGCAAACTCATCGCCGCCGTAGCGGAAGGCGATGTCCGAGCGGCGCAGACCCGCCCGGATGCAGTCAGCAATGAGCTGGAGAGCCATGTCACCAGCCTGGTGGCCGCGGGAGTCGTTGTAGTGCTTGAAGGAGTCGACGTCCATGATCGCTACGGCGAAGCTCTGCCCGTAGCGCTGCGAGCGCTCTATCTCCTCGGCCAGGCGCTGGTAGAAGTGGGCGTGGTTGTAGAGGCCGGTGAGGCCGTCGGTGATGGCTCGCACTTCCAGCTCGGCGTTTAGTCTCTCTCGCTCTTCCTCCAGCTGCCTGCGCTCGGTGATGTCACGGCCGGTGATCTGGATTCCGGTGTACTGGCCCTCGTCATCGAAGAGGGGATAGCCGTTCCATTCCACCACTCTGGTTCCCATCGGTGTGAGCTGGCGGTTCACAAAGCCGCCAACTGGTTTCTTGTTTGCTCTCATCTGTCGGATGGCCTGGGCGGTGGACTCTATTTCGTCGGGATGGAGGTAGGCGCTGGAGTCGGCGCCGAGGAGTTCCTCTCTGGGCTTTCCATAGAATTGGCAGGCGGCGTCGTTGAGGAAGGTCCAGTTGCCATTCTTGTCCATCCTGCAAATGACGTCGCCCGTCAGGTTAGTGGTAGCGATGTATTCATCGGCGGATCTCTTGAGTTCCTGGGCATAGCGCTGGACTTCCTTATGCATCTGTAGCGCCTTGAGGGCGGTGGCCACTTGGGAGACAAAGCCCTGGAGTAAGCTGACCTCCTCGGGAGGGAAGGTGCGAGGCTTGAAAGAGACGAAGGCCATCGTCCCCAGAAACTCGTCCTGAAACAGTAGAGGAAAGTCCGCCGCAGACCTCAGGAGGCTCTGAGCATAGAACTTCCTCACGTGTTCTGGATAGACTGGATCGTTTTGCATGTCGGGTCTGAACGAGGGTTTCAGATTCGTCATCACTTCCAGGTTCCAGGGGTCTATCTGGTTCGGGTTCAAGCTAGCCCCCCAGGTCTGCCCCAGTGTCCCGCCGGTATAGCGTTGTTCGCTCAGGACGCGCAGGAAGAAGCGGCTGGTATTGGCGTCGTACAGGTCGATGTTCACTATATACTCGAAATTCGTGGACGTGGAGATGGCGGTGGCCAGGTCTCTTAGGGCTGTCTCTACATCCTCTGATCGGGTGAGCATCTGGGCTGCGTTGGCCAGGGTGTGTAGTTGCTCTCCCATGCGCCGGCTGCGATCGGCGTTGAGGAGCCGTTCCAGAATGAGGGTGAGGGCGGGCGTCGCCGATTCCATGAAGCGTAGGATGTCAGGGCGGGCCTTTTGCTCCCAGGTTCCCCGCAGGATGCACATCTCGGACGCGCTCTCAGTGGTTGGCAGGGTGAAGGCCAGGAACTGGCGGTCATCGTCGCTGAGAGCGCTGGTGAAGTCCTCCACCCGGTCGCCTACGAGGTTGAAGGCCACGGGCCCGCTCGCCTGGGCGGCGTGACGCTGGACTCTCGTGAGGGCAGCCAGCGTCAGCTCGGTGCAGGAGCGACCGTCATCATGGCTGCAGGTGAGGAAGTTCTTGTCCTCGGCATAGACCACCATCGCCTGGGCCGCGCCGGTGGCCTGGCGGATGATGTTGGCCGCCTGGGCAAGGGTGTCCTCGGCGGCGGGAGCCGTGATAGCGATTCTAGCTAGCTGGTTGAGCGCCTCGACGCGCTGTTGCATCTATCTACTCCAGAATGGCTAAGCTATCGCCTGGCCGCCTTCGCTATCTGGGAGGCAGCGCCGGGGGCCATTTGGCCGTCGCGAGGCGGCTGCGCGCTTAGCGAGAAGCCCTGTCTGCTTTCGGCCACACTATGTAGGACGCTTGGGTGAAAAATCGGTTACAGATTTTTGCCGTCCGTTTGGGAATGAACTTGGCTGGCGCAGGAGCGAGCACGCAACGGGGGGTGGGTCGTAAGTACGCACAGCAGGTGGTGTTGAGGGCTGACCCTCGCTTGGTATATGCTCGCAGCGGTCATGCTTTACGTGCTGTACGGTCGCGACGACTTCTCTCTGCGGGAGGAACTGACTCGCATCAAGGGCGAGCTGGACTCCGACGGTATGCTTTCCTCCAATACGGACGTGCTCGACGGGCGTGAGGTCAGCCCGGAGCAGGTCATGGTGATCTGCGATACGATGCCCTTCCTCAGCGAACATCGGCTGGTGGTGGTGGAGGGTCTGCTCAAGCGGTTCGACCGTCCGGAGCGGCCGCGCCGGGGCGCGCGCGCTGCCAGGAGCGGGAGCACGGAGGCGCTGGAGCGCTGGCAGGGTCTGGCCGATCACGTCCAGCGTATGCCGGAGACGACTACACTGGTTCTGGTGGATGGGGAGCTCTCGGGCAAGAATCCGCTGTTGGAAGCCCTCAGGTCGGCAGGGCAGGTGCGGGAGTTCCGAGCGCTGCGGGCCGTTCTTCAGTGGATCCTGGAGCGGGCGCAGAGCAAGGGCATCGACATCTCGCCGGCGGCGGCTCGCCTGCTGGCCGACTTGGTGGGGAACAACCTGTGGCTGCTAGCGAGCGAGCTGGAGAAGCTGGCGGCCTACGCTCAGGGCCGACGGGTCGAGGGGGCGGACGTGAGAGACCTGGTGAGCGAGGCACGGCAGATCAACATCTTCGCCATGGTGGACGCGGTCGTCGAGAAGCGCGGAGCGATGGCTCTGCGCCTCTTGCGGCAACTGAAGACAGCGGGGGCGGAAGGGGGCTACCTTCTGGCCATGGTGATCCGCCAGTATCGGCTGATCATTCAGGCGAGGGAGCTGATGACGGCCGGTCTGGCCACGCGGGAGATCGGCCAGCGCTTGGGGGTGACCTCCGAGTTCGTTCTGCAGCGGATTCTGGACCAGGCCCAGCGCTACTCACTGTCGCGGCTGAAGGTAGCCTATCGGCGGCTGCTGGAGGCCGACGTTGGGGTGAAGCGGGGGCATTACGACGAGGAGTTGGCGCTGGAGCTGCTGATGCACGACCTGGCGCGGATATGAGGGCGGCGGATGGGCGCCGCTTCCGCTAGTGCGGACGCCTGCTGGTGAGCGAGGCGGCAGCGCTCCGAGGGTGTTCTACAGCGGGGACCGGATGGCTCCGAGGACCTTTCCTTGCACCTCCACGTTGGCGGGGTCGGTGTAGATGGGGGCCATGCTCTGGTTGGCGGGCTGGAGGCGGATGCGGCCGCTCTCGTGGTAGAAGCGCTTGAGGGTGGCTTCCTGCTCCCGCTTGAGCCACGCGGCCACCATGTCGCCGTTGTCGGCGGTGGTGGCGGCTTCCATGAGGACGATATCGCCGTCGTTTACCAGGGCATCGATCATGGAGGTGCCCTTCACCCGCAGGCCATAGACATTGCGGCGGTTGCCCACCATGTCGCGGGTGACCTCGATGGACTCGGAGTAGTCTATGTTGTTCCAGGTGTCGGCGGTGGGCACCGGTATGGGCTGGCCGGCGGCGATCTGGCCGATGATGGGCACGGCCAGCGCGCGCGGGCGGCGGCCGCCGCGCTCCAGGAGCTCGATGGCGCGCGAGACCTCGCGGTCGCGGCGGATGTAGCCGTCGCCCTCGAGCTTCTTCAGATTGTAGTCCACCACCGAGGTGGAGCTGATGTTGCAGCCGTCCTGGATCTGGCGAATGCTCGGGGGATAGTCGTGTTCCTCGATGAACTGACGGATGAAGCGGAGGATGCTCTGCTGTTTGGGCGAGAGGTCTTTGGCCATACGCCCCTCCTTTATGTCGCCGAACTAGTGTTCTGCCGAACAAGTATACTGGCAAGGAGACGAGTTGTCAATCCCCAGTGACCCTAGTACAATTTCGTTTCGAGGCAAACGTGCTGTGAGGCCTTCTTCTTTGCGATTCGCGCGATTTCGCCACGGACGTCGCCGGGGGTACGCGCTGGTGGAGGGCGAGCTGCTGAGGCCGATCGTCGGCAGCCCCTTCGGGCGCTGGCGGTCGGGCGAGGAGACTGTGTCCCTGTCACGGGTGAGGCTGTTGGCCCCCGTGAGACCGTCCAAGATCCTGGCGGTGGCCCTCAACTACCGGAGCCATCTGCACCAGTTCGACCAGACCTCAGCGCCGGCGAACCCCGAGCTGTTCCTCAAGCCGCCCTCGGCAGTTGTCGGGCCTGAGGAGGCGATCGTTCTGCCGCCCACTGCCGAACGGGTGGACTACGAAGGCGAGCTGGTGGCGGTCATTGGGCGGCGGGCCAGAGGGCTGAGGCCCGATGAGGCCCTGGCTCACGTGTTGGGCTATACCTGCGGCAACGATGTCAGTGCGCGCGATTGGCAGCAGGGCGACCTCCAGTGGTGGCGGGCAAAGGGCTGCGACACCTTCGCTCCCCTCGGGCCGTGGATTGTCACCAACCTCGATCCCACCAACCTGGAGCTGCAAACGCGTGTGAATGGAGAGGTCGTTCAGCGCACCAATACCTCTCTCCTGATCCAGGATGTGGCCCACTTGGTGAGCTTCGCGAGCCAGATGATGACCCTGGAGCCAGGCGACCTCGTTTTCACCGGCACGCCGGGGACAACCTCGCCGCTGAAGAGAGGCGATGTGGTGGAGGTGGACATCGGCGGCATCGGCGTGCTGCGCAATCATGTAGAGACGGCGGTGTAGCAACTCCCCCCCGATAAGCGTCCTAATACCGGAACGGTTGTCGGGGCCTTCCGACTGACAGCGCTCAGTGGCTTGATTACGGGCCTATTGAAGGGCCTTCCCCCGAATAGACCCCCGCTTCGCAATCCCACTGGTTCCCTCCTGGTCAGCTCAGCAGGCTGAGCCTGCCCAAGCCTCGTCACGCCCGCAGAAGGCGGCGCGTTGAGGATGGGGCTTGTTGGCGTGGATTCGCCCGCTGGGAACCCGCAGGTTTTCCGCTACCGTACAAGTCACGAGGAAGGGAGGGAGATGACAGGTGGCAAAGGAGATCTGGCGCGCGACCGACGAGCAAGCGCGGGGGATTCTTGTAGAAAAGGGCATTGAGCTGACTGAAGAGGAGACGCTGGTACTGATCGAGCATTTGCCTCTATATCTTGACATTGCCCTAGAGGAATGCGTGCTGGCGCTGGCTCGGCAGCAGTTGAGGAGACGGGAGAGGGGAAACGGCGGGGTGCCCGGTGGGGCGGGCGACTAGACAAGGGCCAGTGCGGGCCTCATAGAAAGAAGAACACCCCGTCGGCCGGGGTGCTCCGAAGCTTCGGCTGAGGGTTTCTGGCTAGTTCTCGCTGGTGCCCGTCGAGGTGCGGCTGCCCACGGACTGCACCACTTTTTCGGCTTCGGCGGAGATGCCTTCGGCCGTGCAGTCGCGGTAGGTAGCAAAGATAGCGCGATCGAGTACGCGCAGGCCTGAGGGCTTGAGCTGGGCCTTCTGTTGCTGGCGCAGGCACAGCAGGTGATTCAGTCGCCGCAGGAAGTGGAGCTGTAAGCTAGAATAGCGGTCCTCTGCCCCTTCCAACAGGGCAGCCAGGTCATCCTTAACCTCATGCTGCGCGCCCAAGTACTCCATGGTAACGCCAACCTCGCTTGAGACAACCGTCATTAATAGCATAGCGTGTTCCCTCTGAAAATGGCAAGGAGGGGCTGGTAGACTATCGGTGAGAATTTGGTTGATGGAGCGAGAACCTAAGAGGGTGGGAGCCCTTGTTGCCGATAACGATTATATGCCTCGTAGGCGTTGGCCACAGCCGTGCACAGAGCCTTCTGGGAAGGGCAAACGTAGCGCTGCCTGATCTCCTCCACCGCCTCCTGAGGTCCATCGCCTATCCTTCGACCGGCCAGCACTTCATCGAGAAGTCTGGTTCCCAGGGGCAGAACGCCTTTGACAGAGGTGCCCTGGATGGTCCCGCTAACTATTTCCGCCTCCAGTTCTACCGAGACCACGGAAGAGGAGTCGCGCGGTGCCAGGCTCTGGGGCAGGCGAGCGTGGCCGACGAAGATGACGGTTGTCTCGGTTCTCCGCGGCGAAACACGGCCTTCCTCGGTGGGCGCGCGAGTCTTTATCTGCATTGGCCCATCACCCTCCTTCCGCCGTCGAGGTTGCTGTAGCCGCAACGGCGACAGCGCTGTCAGGACTTCTATTGCCTAACAACGAAGTATCGGCTATCAGGTATAGCGACTGGCATTCCCTCGGCGCGAAGAAAGTGCGCAGCTTCTGTGAAGTACGTGAAGAGCCAAGGGCGAGGCCGTGGGATCGCTGCTGCTGATCGCGCGGTGGGGCTCTGGGCGAGCGCTCCTTGCTTCAGGGTGCAGTGTTTCAGTCTAGGTGAGAGATGGAGGGTCAGACGGCCTCTGGCCGCTCATCCTGAGCCTGTCGAAGGATGAGCGGGGGCTCGTGGTTCGACAAGCTCACCATGAGCGGTCTCAAGAGAGAGGCTACAATGTATCGACCGCAGCCATTAGGATCGACGTCTGGAAAGTTGCGGCCTTCTAGCCGTCCGCTGGCTGCCCGCGCAAGCGGCTGCGCGCGTCGTCCACCAGGCTGTAGACTACCGGAATCACGACCAGGGTGAGGATGGTGGAGGTGAACAGCCCGCCGATGACGACTGTGCCCAGCTCGGCGGCGATGAGGGCGCCCTCATTGAGGCCCAGGGAGAGAGGGATGAGGGCGAAGATGGTGGCAACGGCGGTCATCAGGATGGGGCGAGCGCGGGCGCGTCCGCTGTGGATGAGGGCCTCGCGGGTGGGGAGACCGCGGGCGCGCTGCTGCTCCACGAAGGTGATGAGGACGATGGCGTTGGTCACGACGATGCCGATGAGCATGAGGAAGCCGATCATGGCTGGCAGGCCGATCTCGCGCTGGGTGATGAACAGGGCGAAGAAGGAGCCGATGGTGGCGAAGGGGAGGCTGGCCATGATGATCAGGGGATTCACCACCGAGCCCAGGCTGGCCACCATGACGATGTAGACAATGAGGACGGCAACGATCAGGACCATGTACAGGGAGCTGAAGGCCTCCTCTTGCTCCTCGAAGATGCCGCCCTTTTCGATCTCCACGCCGGGGGCTTTTTCAACCTGCCCGATGGCGTCGTCTACCTTGCCGGAGACGGCGCGAATGTCGTCGCTGGTGATGATGCCGTAGATGGTGGCGGCTCGCCTCTGATCGACGCGGCTCACCTGCACCCGGCTCTCGGCCTCGTCCACCGTGGCTACGTCGCCCAGCGTGGGCGTCCCGCCGGGGGCCAGGGGCAGCAGAGGTAGCAGATCCAGCGCCGCGCCGTCGCTGTCTTCATCGTAGACCACGCGCACGTAGATGGCGGTCGTCCGACCGTCTATCTGCGCCTGAGTGGCGTTTTGGCCGTAGAGGGCATCCCTCACCCGCAGCGACACATCCTCGGCGCTGAGGTCGTAGGCTGAGGCCTTCTGCGAGTCTACCTGCACTTCTATTTCCGGCCGGGCAGACACTAGGTCACTGCTGACATTCGTCAGGTCTTTGACGCCCTTCAGGTTCTCGAGAAGCTGGTCGTTGGCGTCCTGCACGTCCTCCAGGCTATCCGCAGAGATGGTGGTCTCCACCTGGTCGGTCTGGCCGACACCAGACGTCTGCTGCACGCTGACCTCTTTCTCGCCGGGGAGGGCGTTCAAGGCGTCTCGCAGCCAGTCTGCCGCGGCATCCATGTCGACGCCGTCGGAGTAGGCGAGCCACATGCCGATGGTGCCGCTGGTGGGGACGCGTCCAAAGGTCAGTTGGAGGGAGGCTATGGCCCCGCCAGGCTCGGGTTGCCCAATGATCATGTCATAGGTGTCCAGTCCCTCTGCCTGGGCCAGAAGCTCCTCGATCTCCTGGGCCTTGGCCTCGGTGGTGGCCAGGCTGGTGCCGGCGGGAAGTTCGACGCCGGCCTGGATGGTATTGCCTCCCCCGCCTGGCAGGAAGCTTATGCCGATGAAGGGCAGAAGGGCAAAGCTGCCGATGAACAGTACGATGCCCGCTGCCAGAGTGGCCAGGCGGTGTCCCAGGGCCCAGCGGAGGACGGGGGTGTAGATGCGTTGCAGCCAGGTCTCTTTCTGTTCGTCCTCGCCAGACGATCGGCGGGGCTGGCCAGCGCCGAAGGCGAGCAGCCGTCCAAGCCAGCCTGGACGGCCGCCCTGCGCTCCTGCCACTGGCAGGAGGTAGCGGGCCAGCACGGGTACCACCGTCAGAGCAACCACCAGGGAAGCGAGGAGGGCAATGGTGATGGTGAGGGCGAAAGAGAGGAAGATCTCGCCCACCAGCCCGCCGGCCAGGGCCAGCGGCAGGAAGACGGCTACTGTCGTGAGGGTGGAGGCGAAGACGGCCGTACCCACCTCGCGGGTGGCGGTGTAAGCCGCCTCCGATAGCTTCTCGCCCTGGCGGGCATGACGGTGGATGTTCTCCAGGACGACGATGCTATCGTCGACCACGCGGCCGATGGCTACCGTGAGGCCGGCCATGGTGATGAGGTTCAGGGTGATGCCCTGCCAGGCCAGAACGATGAGAGCGATGATGATGCTGAGGGGAATGGAGACGGCGGTCACCAGGGTGGTGCGCAGGCCGGTGAGGAAGAGATAGATAACGATGACGGCGAAGAAGAAGCCCAGGGCTCCCTCTCGCAGCAGGGCGGCGATGGACTCCTCAATGAAGTCTGACTGGTCGTAGATGGTGACAATCTCTACTCCCGTGGGCAGAGGGATCTGGTTGACCTGGTCCTGGACCTTGTTGGCCACCTCCACGGTGTTGGCATCGGCTTCTTTGACCGCCGTAATGGAGATGCTGGGCTCGCCATTGGTGCGGCTGATGCTGGCGAAGGGGTCAGGGGTCATCTGCACCTGGCCGACGTCGCTTAGCAGGACGGGCGAGGCAACCTCAGAGCTCGCGACTGCCAGGGCGCTGATGTCCTCCAGGGACGTGTAGCTAGAGGTGGTGCGCACAGGCAGCACCCGCCCATCACTATCGAAGATGATGCCGCTGGGGCTGGAGACGTTATTCTCCTGGAGTGCCGTGACCACCTGCTCGGTGGTGAGCCCGTAGCGGGAGAGCTGCTCGGGGTCAAGGATGACCTCGAGCCGTTGGGCGGCTGCGCCCTCGATGGCGACCTGGGCCACGCCCTCTAGTCGCTGCAGTACAGGAAGGATATCCCTGCGGGCTATGGTCTCCAGCTCCGAAACATCCCGTTCGCCCTTGAGGCTGAAGAAGATGACGGGGAGGTCGGCCAGGTCAAAGCGGTCCACCGAGGGCTGGCTCGCGCCGCTGGGCAAGGCAAGGTTGTTGACCTCGGCTGCGATCTCTTGCTCCATCTTGTCCATGTCGGTGCCGTAGTCAAACTCGGCGGTGACTACCGACAGGTTCTCGGTGGAGATGGAGTGGAGCTTCTTGAGTTCGCCGATGCCGGCGACGGCGTTCTCTACGGGTATGGTCACGTCGTCAAGGATGGCGTCGGGGCTGGCGCCGGGGTAGGTGGTGGCTACGGTGACCATCGGGAAGTCGATGTCGGGGAAGAGCTCGGTCTTGAGGCGGAATATGGCGAAGACGCCTGCCACGATCACCAGAAGGGTGACCAGGAAGACGACGGTTGGCCTGCCCAGGGCCAAACGGGTGATGCCGGTTATCCAGTCCATGCGTGCTCCTCCTGGCGGCTGAGGGCCGCCGTGATGATGGTCAGAGCCTGCTCGATGGTCTCCAGGTCGGTGCTGTCCATGCGGTCGAGGAGTTCGGACAGCCAGTTCTGGTGCGATGTCCACAGTCCATCGATGAGCTGGTGGCCGCGGGCGGTCAGGCTGTTGAGGATGCGGCGGCGGTCGTGGTGGTCAGGGCGGCGGACGATGAGGCCGCGCTCCTTCAGGCGCTCAAGCACGCCGTTCATGGTGGGCAGAGAGATGCCCATAGCCTCGGCCAGGCTGCTGCAGGGAAGGGGCCCATCGACAAAGAGGGAGAGGAGCACCTTGAGTTGGGGCATGGTCAGGTCGAGGCGGTGCCAATCGCGGGGCACCTGGTTGCGGCCCGCCTTAAAGACGTCCTCGGCCAGGGAGAGGATGCGCTCTTTTTGGTTATGGTACTGGCTAGCCACTGGCGCTTACCTCTGCAAAATACTTAGGGTTGCGCTAAGCATAGCTCCGGCCCTGGTTGAAGTCAAGCCCACCTGGCCCTGAATCCCCCTGCCAGGGAGGGCCTCAAGCGGGGATAAAAAGGAGGGCAGCCAAAGCGTGGCTGCCCTCCTTGTCAGTGCGGCGTACCTGCCCGATGGGCAGGTTCGGGTTTACAGTCGCAGCTTGCCGTGAGACGGCTGCCGTCGACGCTGGCGGTGAGGTGCCCCCTCCTCGGCCTGAAGCTCCTCGGCGGCCATGGCACCGACTTCATAGACGTAGCCACAGCAGAGGCAGGAACTGTACGAACCGTACCAGTCCTGTTCCATGATCATGGAGCCACGACAGCGGGGACAAACTCTGGGCGGAGTAGCTTGCATCGCTACTTGGAACCCCCTTCCCTTGGCAGTGTCCGCCCAGAGGCTCGTTCCTGCCTGGCCAAGCAGGGCCTCGAGCGGCACAAAAAAGGCCTTTTACCAGTAACCGCCGGCAAGGCCTTTCGTGCGCCTCCGAGGTTAGTTGACGGATTCGGGTTGAAAGGCTAACCCTACCCTCGCCTCAGCGAGAGATTCACCCCAGAATTTGGTCCCCCGTGTCGCCTTTGGCGACTTCGGCGCGGGCGATCGTGACTTCAATCACATACTATAGCAATAGTGAGAATTTGTCAAGGCGGTTGTCGGCAACTGCCTGTTGCTGGCCTTTGCCCGCCTGGGGGCTGCCTCTTGACCGAGCGAAGAGCAGATGATACTTTCACTCCGCTGATAACATGGTAGCAACAGGCAGTCGCGGCCGCTAGGGGACACGCCATCTGTGCAGCAGTACATCGCTCGTCGCGCTCTTCTCAATGTCCTGGTAATCTTCATGGTCATCACTATGGTCTTCCTTGGCCTGCGGGTGACGCCGGGCGACTTCGCCGTACGTCAGGCGGGGGCCCAGATCCCGGGTCGCTCGACGGAAGAGGCGGTAGAGATCGTCCGGCACGATCTGGGTCTGGACAAGCCTATGCCTGAGCAGTACTGGGAGTTCGTGAGCGGCCTCTTCCGAGGCGATCTGGGCGATTCCTTCGTCAGCAAGCAACCGGTCATGCTGGAGCTGAAGGAGCGATTGGCGCCCTCCATCGAGCTGGCAATTCTTCAGATCGCGGTGGCAATAGTGGTGGCCGTGCCGATAGGCATCATCTCGGCCGTTCGTCAGGACACCTGGTTGGACTACATTCTCCGCATGTTCGCCATCTTCTGGCTGGCCGTGCCCTCTTTCTTTGTGGGCGTGCTGCTCCTTTACTCTTTGGCCCGTTGGGCTCACTGGAGTCCGCCCATCACCAACTACAAAGGCTTTTTTGAGGATCCTCTTCTGAACATGCAGGCCATGGTTCTCCCAGCCGTAGCGGGGGGTCTGGCCATTGGTGCTATTATTATGCGGTTCTTGCGATCGCAGATGCTAGAGGTGCTCCGTCAGGACTACGTACGTACGGCTTGGTCAAAGGGGCTGCAGGAGCGAGCGGTGGTTTTAAGACACGCCCTCAAGAATGCTCTTATTCCTGTTCTTACCGTCATCTCCCTCCTCCTCGCCACCGTGGTCAGCTCCAACGTGGTCCTGGAGACCCTCTTTCAGGTGCCGGGCATTGGCTTCTACGTCGTCAATGCCATTCAGCAGTACGACTACCCGGTGGTTCAAGGAGTAGTGCTTGTGATGGCCGCAGGTCTGGTGTTTGTGAACCTGCTGGTGGACATGGCCTACGCCTGGCTGGACCCCCGGATTCGCTACGGCTAGTCGCCTGCTGGAAGGAGGGGTCCCGTGCTGGCGGGACAAGAAAAGGCCGAGGTGGAGGGCCTCGCTGCGGCGGAGGAGCTTGCTCAGCCGCAACGGCTGGGCTGGCTCTTGCTAGTCGGTCGCTTCATACGGCGCAAGCCTCTGGGCGCTTTTGGGCTGGCGGTCGTCTTGGTGATGGCAGCGGCGGCCGCCGGCGCGCCCTGGCTCTGCCGCTATGACGCCGAGGAGGCATTTCGGGTCGCCAACCCCAACTACGTGCCGGGCTCAATGGAGCCGGAGGAGAGGTTGGACAGCCGCTCGGGCCCGAGCTGGGAGCACTGGTTTGGCACTGACCAGTTCGGCCGCGACAACTACTCGCGAGTGGTCTGGGGCGCGCGGCGCTCATTGGGAGTGGGGCTGGGCGCCCTGCTGTTCGCCATCATCTTCGGCACAACCATCGGCATTGTCTCCGCCTACTACCGCGGCTGGTTCGACATGATCGTGCAGCGGATCATGGACTCGATCCAGGCCTTTCCGGCCATGTTCATCCTGCTG
>CAZEJO010000003.1:68321-99898 GCA_964512285.1 uncultured Dehalococcoidia bacterium
CTGGCATTCCTGGGCCTGGCGCCTATCGAGCCGCCATCCTGGGGCATGATGCTGGACGAAGGGCGGCGGTACATGACCAGTCAGCCATCGACGATGCTGGCCGGCGGTGCGGCGATAACCCTGACGGTGATGGGCTTCAACCTGGCGGGGGATGCCCTGCGCGACATCCTCGACCCTCGGATTCGCCTTAGCTAGGAGGCTCCTGGTCAAGGCAAGGGAGGTGTGACTATGGATGGGTCGCATTACTGGCAGCGCTTCTGGCGCCGACGACTGTCGCGACGGCGGATGCTGCAAGCGGCTGCGCTGGGCGGCGCCGGTCTTGCGGCGGCGGCCGTGGTGGGCTGTGGGGAGGAGGAGAAGACGGCCACGCCGACGGCTCTGGCCAGTCCAACCGTTGCCGCCACTCCCACGCCCTACGCGTATGAGCCGGCGGCCTATACGGGAGGCACGCTCCACTTGCCGGGCTACGAGGCCTTCGTGTTCGACACGCTGGACCCCCACCAGACGGAGTTCGGGCCTATCGTCAGTTCTCATTCTGCTGTTTTCAGTAAGGTTCTGAGGTACGAAGACATCGAACGGGGGGTCATCGTTCCCGACCTGGCCGAGGCGATGCCGGAGACGCCCGACGAGCTTACGTACATCATCCGCTTGAGGCCGGGGGTGCGCTTTCACCAGCCCAGCGCTGTCCTCGGCCGGTCGGCCAGCGACGAAGAGAAAGCGGTGGGCGGCCGCGAGCTCACGGCGGAGGACGTGAAGTACAGCTTCGAGCGGCAGATGAACGAGGATAGCCCGCGGCGGGCACTCTACCTCCGCGCCCATCAGTATCAGACCATTGATAGCATAGAGGTGGTAGACTCGCACACCCTCACGATCCGCACCAAGCGGCCGACGGCTCCCTTCCTGCACTACCTGGCTGATAGCAGCGCCTTCATCGTGGCCAAAGAGCTGGTGGACGACAACGACGAGATGAACCGGCAGGCGGCGATGCTGGGCACCGGCCCGTTCATGTGGAACGAGCTGAAGCCTCTGAGGGAGGCATCTTTCGTGAGGAACCCCGACTGGTTCGGCTGGGGCGAGCCGGAGCTGGGCAGGCCGCACGTCGATGGCTACAAGTCCTTTTTCCTGTTCGACGATGCCTCCGTTGAGGCGGCGTTTCGCACCAAGAAGCTGGACGTGGCCTTTCAGGTGAACAACCCCGAGTGGGTGAGCAAGCTGCGGGAGGACGAGCCGAACCTGATCAGCGTCGACAAGGGCTTTGCGGCCTGGGTCAAGGCCGCCTTCAGGATAGACCAGCCGCCCTACAACGACATTAGGCTGCGGCGGGCTATCCACCTGGCCAGCGACCGCCAGCAGATGCTACAGGCTTTCTGGCAGGGCTACGGCAAGATGCAGGGGCCGGTGGGGTGGGTCCTGACGCAGTGGGCCCTGCCGCAGGAGGAGCTGCTCAAGAAGCCCGGCTATCGGCTGAGCAAGCAGGAGCGGGAGCAGGACGAGCAGGAGGCGCGTCGGCTGTACGAGGCGGCGGGGAGCCCCGACCTGAAGGTCATCTTCGCGGACCAGCCGGCCTACATCCAGCAGTTCGCTCCCCAGTATGAGCGACAGCTAGAGAAGGTTCTGGGGGGCAATGTCGACTACGATGTGTGGACCTACCCTCAGATCTCGGCAGCGTCGGCTCGGGGCGAGGTTCCCTTTGTCTTCGCCTATGACAACGGCTGGATCGACCTGGACGACTGGCTCTATCCGTACTTCCACACCGATGGGCCCAAGAATGAGTCTGGCCTGTCGGATCCTACCCTGGACGCGATGTTGGAGGCTCAGAGGGAGGAGTTCGACCCCGCGGAGCGACAGCGGCTGGGCTACGAGATCCAGCACTACCTGCTGGACAACGTTCTGACTCGGCTGGACTTTGTCGCCGCTACCTGGCTATGGGTGGCCTGGCCCTACTACCGCAACTTCCGGCCCATTCCGTTCTTCGGGAACTCGTTCCTGATGGCCGATGCCTGGCTCGACCAGTCGAGTCCCGTTTGGGGGAGCAGGCCCTAGCGGCCGGCCACTAGAAGACGGCGGTGGTGCTGGCGCCATCCACCTGGATGGTGGCGCCGCTGATGTAGCGGGCCTGGTTCGAGGCGAGGAAGACGACGAGGGCAGCGACGTCAGCGGGGTCGCCGAGGGAGCCGGTCGGTGTCCTGCTCTTCTCCTCCTCGAGCACCTCCTGGAAGGGGCGGCCTTCCCGTTGGGCTCGTGCTTCGAACAGGGAGAGGAGCCGCTGGGTGGCGATGTTCCCCGGGCAGACGTTGTTGACAGTGATGCCATCCTTGGCTACCTGCCGTGACAGGGTCTTGGCCATGCCCACTACCCCCAGGCGGACGGCGTTAGAGAGGATGAGGGTGTCGATGGGCTGCTTTACGGCCACGGAGGTGATGTTGATGACCCGCCCGCCTTGCCGCCGTAGGTGGGGTAGGGCCTCGCGGGTGGTGCGCACGGCGCTGAGGAAATTCTGATCGACGGCCTGCTGCCACTCCTCCTCGGCGAAGTCGTCGAAGGTGCCCGGGGGAGGGCCGCCGGCGTTGTTGACCACGATGTCGATGCGCCCGAAGGTTTCGGCGGTCTCGCGGACCAGACGCTGGATGTCGTCGTAGCTGGACATGTCGCAGACCAGGGGCAGGACGCGGGCCCCCGTCTGGGAGCGGATCTCCTCGGCGGTTGTCTTCAGGTCATCCTCGCCGCGGGCGCAGATGGCGACATCGCAGCCCTCCTGAGCCAGGGCGAGGGCGATGGCCTTGCCGATGCCGCGGCTGGAGCCGCCCACTATCGCTACCTTTCCGGTCAGTCCTAGTTCCATCTTTCTGCCACCTTGTCTTCTATCGAATACTCCTCTCCAGGTATCCTATTCGATTTGGCGGCAGTGTCAAATGGCTATTCGGCTTCTTGAGGATTGTAGACCTTACATACCCAGTGTATGATCACAGCGATGAAGCGGTATCGGTTCTATCTAGACGAATCGGGCGATCACACCACGAACGACCTAGGCGATCCGGATCGCCGATATCTGGGACTTACCGGCGTGATCGTCGAGATGTCCTATTACAGGGAGCAATTCCACCCGGCACTGGAGGGCCTCAAACAGGCCGTTTTTCCGCATAGTCCAGATGACCCCTGCGTCCTAGTGCGTAGTCGAATAATTGATCGGAAGGGGATATTCGGGCGCCTCAATGATCCCAAAATCAATGCAGCATGGGAAACTGGTATCCTTGATTTCTTGGGGACACACCTCACCCGTATTTTTACAGTGGTTATTGATAAGAAAGCGCACTACGATCGTTATGGCGCCGCCGCTTACCATCCATACCACTACTGCCTTACGCTGCTGCTGGAGCGGTACATCGGCTGGCTCAAGGTGGTCGGCGGGAGAGGTGACGTACTAGCCGAAAGTCGGGGCGGGACCGAAGATACGAAGCTTAAGCAAGTGTACCACGACATCTGGAAAAACGGGACGCGCTATCTTCCGGGGCAGGAATTCCAGAACGTTCTCACTACCAAGGAACTTAAGGTCAAGAAGAAGGAGCAGAATATTGCGGGTCTTCAGATAGCCGACCTCGTGGCCTACCCGTCAAAAATCGACGTTCTTACGCGAAATGGCCGGATATTGCCGCGCACACCAGGCCCGTTCACGAGCAAAATGAATGAAGTGCTCAAACCGAAATACAATGAGTACGGACGAAAGTTCTTGGACTAAATATGAAAAAGGAGGCTTTCGCCCCCTAATTCACGCTGACCCTTACGGGTCATCCACCTTCAGTTGCCTGAATTACCTATTATATTACTTAGGCATAGGCTGCTTGTCAAGAGGGTCTAGAACATAATTCCTAACAAACTCCCTGGAAGAGTCTGGCAGTACCAAAGGACGCGTTCCTTGACAGGCGCGGGGGCGTTCGCTATAGTCCAGGTGGTTCCTGCACCTTAGTAATCGAATAGTCGTTGGCAAGGGTGCCCCGCATGGCCTGCCGACAGGCAGGTCGGGGTTAAAAGCGAAGCCGGTGAGAGACCGGCGCTGTCCCGCAACTGTAATCCCCCGACAAGTCGGGGGAAAGTCAGGTCGCCTGCCCTTGTCAGATGTACCAGTCTTCGAGGGAGAGGCATGGGCACATGCGGTGGAAGAGCACGCGAACCCTTGCCAGTCTCAAGGCAAGGGTTTTTTGCTTCTTCTGCCCGAAGGTCTATTCGAAAAGTCCTTCGCCAATCTCGAGGCGGGGGACTTTCTGCGTCCCTCAGAAAGGGGGAGATGTGATCAGTCTTATTCAGCGTGGCCTGCTGTTGCTGGCCCTGGTCGGCGTCCTGGCGGCGGCTGTCGCCTGCGAGGACGGTGGTGGGGAGCCGACGCCGGGGGCATCGCCCACCGTCCTGGCGGCCGTCCAGGTTCCGTACCCGCTAAGCATCGTCGATACGGTGGGGCGCGAGGTCACGATCGAGGCGCAGCCGCAGCGCATCGCTTCTCTGTCGCCGGCGGCCACGGAGATCCTCTTCGCTATCGGCGCGGGCGATCAGGTTATCGCCGTCGACATGTACTCCAACTATCCAGAGGAGGCCACCACACGCGAGCAGCTAGACGCCTTCGAGCCCAATCTGGAGGCCATCGCTGCGGTCGGGCCGGACCTGGTGCTGCTGTTCTACGACCCGGGAGAGCTTGCTTCTTCCCTGGAGCGGCTGGGCATCACTACGGCGGTGCTGGGCTCTGTCGAGGAAACGCCTGAATCGGTGGAGGCCGTGTTCGACCAGATACGGCTGCTGGGCCAGATGACGGACCACGTTCAGGAAGCCGAAGACCTGGTGGCGGAGATGCAAGACCGCGTTGATGCCATCGAGGAGAGCCTGGCGGACGTGGAGCAGGGGCCGCGCATCTTCCACGAGGTGGACGCGACGCTGTACACGGCAGCGCCCGACAGCTTCGTCGGCGGCCTATACAAGATTCTCAAGGCCCAGAACATCGCCGCGGGGGCTGATCAGCCTTTCCCGCAGCTCAGCCAGGAAGTGATCATCGAGAGCGATCCGGAGGTGATCATCCTGGCCGATGGCGCCTACGGCGAGTCGCCGGACACAGTGAAGGGCCGTCCCGGTTGGGGGAACATCTCGGCGGTGCGCAACGACCGCATATTCGTTATCGACCCGGATACCGTGAGCCGACCGGGGCCACGATGCGTGGAGGCTCTGGAGGCGTTGGCGGGGTTTCTCTATCCGGAGAGGTTTGAGTGAGGCTCTTTGGCTCTGCGGCTGAGGCCGAATCGTCGCCGGAGGTCGCTCTCGCCGCTCTGCTGGGGCGAGCGCTCTGGCCGCGGCTGGCCCTGGGCCTGGCCGCTCTGCTGGGGGTAGCCCTGCTGGCCGCCGCCATCGGGCCGGCGGACATCCCGGCCGATGCCACCGCCCGCATCATCCTATCGCGGCTGCCGGGCGTGAGCCTGGCCGATAGCCTGCCGCAAAGCTGGCAGGACATCGTGTGGGAGGTGCGCCTGCCGCGGGTGGTGATGGCGGGCCTGGTGGGGGCGACCCTGGCCTTGTCGGGCGCCACCTACCAGGCCGTCTTCCGCAACCCCCTGGCCGACCCCTACCTGATCGGCGTGGCGGCCGGGGCCGGTCTGGGAGCGACTGCGGTCATCGTCTCGCCGCTGGACTACACGGTCGGCGGCGTGAGCCTGGTGCCGCTGGCTGCCTTCGGCGGCGCCCTCACGGCGGTCGCTCTGGCCTACGCCCTGGCGCGCGTCGGGCGGACAGTCCCCACCGTCACGCTGATCCTGGCTGGGGTAGCCATATCCTCCATCGCCACGTCGGCGATGTCCTTCCTCATGATCAGCCACAGCCAGCAGTTGCACACCACCCTGACGTGGCTCTTGGGCGGCTTCAACCTGAGCGAGTGGGGCAGGCTGTGGTGGCTGCTGCCGTACGTGCTGCCGGCGGCGGTCATCATCCTGCTCTACGGACGCATCCTGAACGTGCTGCAACTGGACGAGGAGCAGGCGCAGCAGCTTGGGGTGAACGTGGAGCGGGTGAAGCTGCTGCTGCTGGGGGCGGCGTCGCTGGCCGCGGCGGCCGCCGTCTCCGTGAGCGGGATTATCGGCTTTGTGGGGCTGATCGTGCCGCACGCGGTACGCCTTCTCTGGGGGCCGGACTATCGGCAGCTCTTGCCCATGTCGATGGTCCTGGGCGGGGCGTTTCTCATCCTGGCCGACCTGCTGGCGCGTACCGTCAATTCGCCCAGCGAGATACCGGTGGGCATTATCACCGCCTTCTGCGGCGCGCCCTTCTTCCTCTATCTGCTGCGAATGCGCCAGCGGGCGGTATTCTGAGGGCGACATGCTGGAGATACGCGACCTGACGGTAGCCTACGGCAGGCTCGTCGCCCTGCGGCAGGTGGGCCTGTCGCTGAGGGCGGGTGAGCTGGTGGGGGTGGTGGGGCCCAACGGCTCCGGCAAGTCAACCCTCATTCGGGCGATCACGCGGCTGGTGCGGCCTCTGGGGGGCGATATCCGCCTCGACGGGAAGGAGGTGGGGCGTCTCTCCCAGCGGGAGCTGGCGCGACGGGTGGCGGTGGTGCCCCAGAGCCCCTACCTGCCTGATGCCTTCACTGTGCTGGAGGTGGCTCTGATGGGCCGCACTCCTCACCTGGGTCTGCTACAATCGGAGGGACGGGCCGACCTGGCCGCGGTGCGGCGAGCGCTGGAGCAGACCGATACCTGGCAGCTGGCCGGCAGGCGGATAGGCGAGCTCTCAGGAGGCGAGAGGCAGCGGGTGGTAGTAGCGCGCGCTCTCGCTCAGGAGACGCCTCTTCTGCTTCTGGACGAGCCTACCGCTCATCTGGACATGGGCCATCAGGCGGCGGTGCTCGATCTGGTCAGGCAGCTCTGTCGAGGGGAAGGCAAGGCCGGGCTGGCGGCTATTCACGACCTGAGCCTGGCCGGCCAGTACTGCGACCGATTGGTGATGCTTAACGAAGGCCGTATCGTTGGCGAGGGCGAGCCGCAGGAGGTGCTATCGCCGCAGCTTCTGGCCTCCGTCTATGGAACGCGGGTCTCAGTCTTCAGCCATCCCCTGACCGGGCGGCCGGTGGTGACGCCGATGTCGGGGGACTCTGGCGTGGGCCTGGAGACGAGGGGAAGCGTCGGCACGTTCAGGAGCTGAGGGATGTCGGCAAGGGACGCGGAACGCCAGGCACTGGTCATCGTGCTTACCGGCCATGGCAAGGGCAAGACCACGGCCGCTCTGGGGGTTGTGTTGCGCGCCTGGGGCCGCGGCATGAAGACGGTCGTTCTCCAGTTCGTGAAGGCCAGGACGAGCAACTACGGCGAGAATCGGGCGGCCAAGAAGCTGGGGATCGAGATGATCCCCCTGGGCGAGGGCTTCACGTGGCTGTCCGAGGACATCGAGAAGGACAAGGCCACCGCCCGCGAGTGCTGGGAGCTGGCGCGCGAGAAGATCGCCTCCGGCCAGTACGATATCGTCGTCCTGGACGAGATGACGTATCCCATGAGCTACGGCTGGATTGCTGTCGAAGAGGTGATCGATACCCTGCGACAGCGGCCGCAAGGCCTGCACGTGATCATCACCGGCCGCGATGCTCCCCAGGAGCTGATCGACTTCGCCGACCTGGTGACGGAGATGCGGGAGGTCAAGCACCCCCATCAGAAGGGGCTCAAGGCCCAGCCGGGCATCGACTTCTGAGGCGGCGCTGCCATGATACCCATCGGCGATAGCGTGCGCGCCCGCACGTTCCCCTACGTCAACATCGCCATCATCATCGCCAACTGCCTGGTGTTCTGCTATGAGGTGGGCTTTGCTGGCAACATCAACAAGTTCTTCTTCGACTGGGCGTTAGTGCCGGTGAAGCTCACCGACTATCTGGACAACCCCGGCGATTACTCCCTGCGCGTTCTCTTCACGCCGGTGACCGCCATGTTCCTCCACGGCGGTTGGTTTCACATTATGGGGAACATGATCTTCCTGTGGGTGTTTGGTGACAATGTGGAGGACGCGTTGGGGCACGTTCGCTACCTGGTGTTCTACTTCGTCTGTGGTATCGCCGCAGCGGCGACTCAGGTGTGGGTGGACCCTAACTCGCCGGTGCCGATGGTGGGAGCCAGCGGCGCTATCGCCGGCGTGCTGGGGGCCTATCTGCTGCTCTATCCTCGGGCCACCATAGCGACCCTGATAATGCCGTTCTTCTTTTGGACGGCCTACGTGCCGGCTTTCTTGCTCATCGGCTTCTGGTTCTTCATCCAGCTATTCAACGGGGTGGCCTCAATCGGCTATACAGTAGGTGCCAGTGAGGGCGTGGCCTGGTGGGCGCACGTAGGAGGCTTCTCGGCGGGGTTCCTGCTGCTGTGGCTCTTCCGTCCTCGCCGTCCGAGCGTGGGCATCGGCCGACCGCAGCGGTAGGACAGGCCCTATCCTTGATGCTTGGCTGACGCCTCGTTATGCCTCAAGGCGTCAGATGGCAGTCTCACTCGGGCGGATGTTCTTCGGAAGCTCTGTGGGAGATGCGGTCTATTTGCTGGCCTGAGCACGTGGTGCTTGGGTCTGACCTCGTCTTGAGTAGCTGAATTCATTGGAGAACTGGCGACGGGCGCCGCACCACTTGCAAACGCCTTCGGTCGTGGAGCCATTTGGGTTTCCAAGCAACCAGTGGTGGGCGTCGTGCGAGCAGGCCGGACTGGTCGTGGGAATGACTACCGCGCTCTCTTTGTCTACCATCGTCCGCGCCCGTGGGTCGAGCGGCGCGAAAGGCTGCCCGGGTAAAGCTTATGTGCCATGGATGATCCCTCTCTCTTCGACCCTTAGGCGGTCACCAGCCAGTCGCGTCTGGTTCCGCTGGAAGGAAAGAGGGGGGCACAGCCCCCCTCTTTCGCTGTCAGACCTAGTAACGGCGCGACTGACTGGCGGGTTGCTGCCGGAAGCAGTCGCTACAGTACACTGGGCGATCGCCACGGGGTTGGAAGGGTACTTCGGTCTGCTTGCCGCATTGGGCACAGACGGCGGGGTACATCTCTCGCGGGGCCCGACCATAGCCGCCGCCGCCGTAATCGCGTTCGGCACGGCGCGCTTGACGGCAGGACGGACAACGCTTGGGCTCGTTGGTGTAGCCCTTTTCGGCGTGATAGGCCTGGTCGTCAGCGCTGAAGGTGAAAGACTGACCGCAGTCTTGACAGGTGAGAGTCCTATCCTCGTAACTCATCGATGACCTCCTTTCGCTCAATAGTTGGCGATGGCTTGGTCACCGGAGTCCAGGACACTGGGGAACTGATGCCGTGCAACACTAAACGATCACCACTGCTGTAAGGATATCACAAGCGGACAAAATGGGCAATGCTGCTTTGCTGCTCGGCCTAGGCGCGAAACTCGATGCGGCTGAGCAGTCGCCGCTCCGCCTCGGCGGCCACCTCCTGCATCAGGCCGCCGGCCATCCGGCCGACAAGCCGCTCCAGGATGGCGCGCCGCGGCCGCAGGTAGGCCAGCCGTCGTGGTACCCGGCCCAGCTCGCTGGCCATGTCGATGGCTGTGTCCAGGTCGCCCAGCTCATCCACCAGGCCCAGGTCCTTGGCCTTGCGAGCGGTGAACATCTCGCCGGTAGCGAGGCTGCGCACCTTCTTGGGCTGCAGGCGGCGACTGCTGGCCACGGCGTCGACGAACCAGTCGTAGTACTCGTCCATGAGGGTCTGCAGCTTCTTCTGCTCCTCGTCGGTGGGCTCGCGGAAGGGCTGGAGCATGTCCTTGAAGGTGCCGGCCTTGGCCACGAACACCTTGACCCCTAGGCGCTGCAGCAGTTCGCTGATGACCGGCCGAATGGAGATGACGCCGATGGAGCCCACCATGGCCGTGGGGATGGCCACCACCTTGGTGGCGGCGCAGCTCGCCAGGTAGCCGCCGGAGAGGCCCGAGCCGCGGATAAAGGCGATGACGGGTTTCTTGGCTGCCACCTTGGCTATATCCCGGTGGATCTGCTCGGCGGCGGCGGCCGAGCCGCCCGGGGAGTCGATATCCACCACCATCGCCCTCACACGAGTGTCGTCACGCAGGGCGCCGAACATGCGACCGTAGTCTGGGCTGCGGATGGTCGCCCCCATGACGCCGAAGAGCTCCACGATGCCGATCCTGGGGGCCAGCCACGGTAGACCTATCGGACGAATCTGAGCCACGTCCTAACCTCGCAGAACTCGCGATGCCTCAACCTGTCTCCTGGCAGGCTCTGGAGCCAGTATAGCGCGGATGGGCCCGAAACGAAACCGAGGCTTTTGGCGGCGGCTTCGGATATGCTATCATCAGCCTGTTTACCTGTTCTGGGAGGTTATTAGGGTAGGATGCGCATAATTCTTTTCACTGGCAAGGGCGGGGTAGGCAAGACTACCGTGGCAGCTGCCACTGCCCTGCGTGCGTCTCAGCTAGGCCATCGCACCGTCGTCCTAAGCACCGACGTTGCGCATAGCCTGGCCGACTCCTTTGACTTGCCCCTGGGGTCTGAGCCTGTGCCTATTGGCGCCAACCTGTGGGGCCAGGAGACGGACGTTTACTACAACCTGGAGAAGTACTGGGGCACGGTGCAGCAGTGGCTACGGGCGCTTCTCGCCTGGCGGGGCCTGGACGAGCTGGTGGCGGACGAAGTGGCCACCCTGCCGGGCATGGACGAACTCTCCAACCTCCTGTGGATCAACGATCACTATGCTAGCGGCCGCTACGACGTGATCATCGTGGATTGCGCTCCCACTGGCGAGACCCTCAGGCTGCTGAGCTTCCCCGACATCGCCGGCTGGTGGGTGGAGAAGATGCTGCCTATCCATCGGCGGATGGTGAAGGTGGTCCGGCCGATGGTGCGGCCCTTCAGCGATATCCCTTTGCCGACGGATGAGGTGTACGGGGCCGGCGAAGACCTTTTCCGGCGCCTGGAGGAGCTGCGTGCCCTTCTTAGCAGTCTCGATGAGACATCGGTGCGCTTGGTGCTCAATCCGGAGAAGATGGTCATCAAGGAGGCCCAGCGCACGTTCACCTACCTCAACCTGTACGGCTACGCGACCGATGCCGTGATCTGCAATCGGCTCATTCCTGCGGAGGTGGAGGATCGCTACTTCCAGAGCTGGAAGATGGCTCAGGAGCAGTATTTCCGCCTTATCCAGGAGTGCTTCTCTCCTCTGCCTCTCTTCACAGCGCCTCTGATGGAGCAGGAGGTGGTGGGCCTGGCGATGCTGGAGCGGGTGGCGGCTGCCCTCTACGACGATAAGGACCCCACCCAGCTCTTCTTCCGCGGCCCTGTTCAGGAGGTGACGAACGAGGACGGGCGGTATGTGCTGACCATCGCCCTTCCGTTCGTCAGCAAGGAGGAGCTTTCGCTGACGCGAACGGGGGACGAGCTCATGATCAACGTGGGCAGCTTCAAGCGTAGCATCATCCTGCCGCGCGTGCTGCACGGCCTGAGCACACTGGGGGCCAAGTTCGAGGGGAACAAGCTGCGCATCGTCTTCGGCGAGGCTTTGGAGGGGGGAGATTCGGCGTGATCGGCAGGGTGGGCGGATAGCTCGTCCGGCAGGGTCAGTTGGACGCTAGCGAGCTTGGGCCGCGTCGGAGATGATCTTGCCAACGTCCGCTATCGTAACCTGGTCGTAGACCGGGTGGTTCAGGATGGCCTGCCGATCGAGGGTGTAGGCGTTTCGCCGGCCCACCTTGCGCTTGCGGATAAAGCGACCCTGCTCCAGCTCTCGCACGATCTGGTAGACCGCACGCTCAGTTAGTCCTGTGCTCAGGGCGATCTCTCGCAGGGTAGCGTGAGAGTTCTGGACGATGTGGAGGATCACCAGGCCGTGGTTGCTGAGGAAGTTCCATCTCTTGGGCATAGCCTACTCACCCTTCCTTAGAGACGAAGCGTCCGCTTCGTCTCTGCTCTTGAGCGCCTCTGGACGGCCGCCGCTGGTATCCCCAGGGCCCCAAATAGTCGGGCCGTAGCCAGGGAACGGGTAAAGCGCTGCCCGAGGGGGACATCCGCGTTCACTGAATAGGCGGCATGATTAAGAAACATGGGTTTGGTCATGCTTCCGCCGTTCGGCCAAGATTTCTCACCGTTTTTTTACCATGGGTATTGACAAGTGGTGAAATGGCTGCTATCTTTGTTAGGTCAATATAGATTCCCAATTCTATATTGGGATGGTAAAAAAGTCATATTAGTAACCTAATAATCGTCCAGAAGAGCTAAACTCACTGGTCTCATTATGCAGAAAGAGTACGGCTATTGTCTAGTGGCACAGTTCTATAGAAAGGCTTCTAGGAAGCGTAATCGGGATTTTCGGATGACAAGATAGGGGGAAACGGCACTTGAGAAGTGTCGGCGTACACGAGCCTCTCAGCCGGCCGGGGGACGTGAGCGTCGGTGAGCGCATCTTTCAGGACTTCGCCGAGCGCTACCGTCAGTACTTCCCGCGAGTGTTCGCCTACGTCTACGGGCGAATACGGGACGTCCAAGCAGCCGAGGACATAGCATCAGAGGTCTTCGAGAGGGCTTACGTTAAGGCCGAGACCCTTCGGCATGAAGAAGCCTTCGGCACCTGGCTGTTCACCATCGCCAGAAATCTCCTGATCTCCTACTGCCGCAAGCGCAACCGCTTTGGCGGCCCAGTCGACAGTGATCTGGTAGACTCCTTGCCGGGGGAAGACGCCCCTGAGGATAGTTATCTAGAGCGCGAGGAAGTGGCCAAGATAATGGGCCATGTCCGGCACTTCCCACGGAGGGAGCAGGACATTATCTCTCTGAAGTTCGACGCCGAGCTGACAAACGTGCAGATCGCCGGGATAATGAACCTGAGCGAAAGCAATGTGCGGGTCATCCTCTGCCGCACACTGCAAAAGCTAAGGAAGATTCTTCAGGAAGAGGGCTAGCTCTCCGCTTCGGGGTAGACCGAAGGTCCCTCGATCTCCGTCCTCGGCTCGAATCACCCATCAGGCATGCGCCGTCATGACGTTGTGCGTTAGGCTGCCGTAAGTTGGCGGACGCGCTCCACCAGCATCGGCAGGGAGGTGCCCGCCGGCGCCCGCAGGATGATATCGCACAGGGGGGTCAGGGCCGTCTCGTTGGGGTTGATCTCGATGAGCTTGCCGCCAGCCGTTTTCACGTCCTGAGGGAAGCCGGCCGCCGGATACACTGTCCCTGAGGTGCCTACAAGGAGCATACAGGTGCACATGCGGGACTGGCGGACGCACTCCTCCAGGGCGTCGCGGGGTATGGGCTCGCCGAACATTACCGTGTCGCTCTTCACCATGCCGCCGCACTCGGGGCACTTGGGTGGCAGTTCTTCGATGGTGAACTCGGCGACTGGCCAGCGGGTGTTGCAGCCGATGCAGCGCAGCTTCACGCGGCTGCCGTGGATCTCGGTGATGGCCGTACTGCCGGCCTCCTGGTGGAGGTTGTCGATGTTCTGGGTGATGATGTGCTGAAGCTGGCCCAGTTGCTCCAGCTCAGCCAGGGCGTAGTGGCCGGGGTTGGGCTTGGCCTGATCCAGGGCGTTGAGGAGCTCCTGCAAGGGGCCGGTGCCGCTAATCCTCTCCTCCCACCACTTCTTGGGGTCGCTTATGAAGCTCTGGTAGCCTAGCGTGTCGGGCTCGCCGTACTTGGTCCAGAGGCCGCCTGGTCCTCGAAAAGGAGGGATGCCACTCTCCACCGAGTGGCCTGCTCCTACCAGGGCCACCACATGGTTGGCGGCCACCACCAGGCGGGCCGTCTCCTCTACGGCTTGCTCCAGTAGCTCTTCGCTGGTCATCTCTTTCTCCTGCTCTTAAGGTAAAGTCGGTCTTGTTGTCAAACTGCTCGCCGCTCAAGCCGAACTGGCTGCTGGCCCCGGAGCCAAACCGCACCTGGGCGAAGGTGCTCGCCTTACGAAGCGGGCTTGCTCCAGATCAAGTGGCTCTCCCCGTCATACGCTCCGACTACTATCTTTTCGGCTCTCTGGGCACACACTTCCAGGAACTCACGACCAATCGTTCCTGCCTCCAAAGACACATCGCCGGGGTTAGGGGAAGAGGTCGCGACCCCATAGAACAGCCACGACCTAGCCCCCCTGATCGTTTCTAGTATCCTTTTCTCGTTCTCGGCGTCCCTGTGGGAGACGAAATGATAGACCTCGTCGCCAAATATCAGGGTTTGCAGGTCTGATGATTGAAGCCATGGATCCCGTGGTAAAGCGGATGAATTCTCGAAGATGCAAATCCCTTCTGGTGTCCCTCGAAGAAACTCTTGGAGGAGCAACGCCAACCAGGGATCGGTGTCTGGCACCGGCTCCCACCTAGTTGTCGAGCCGTCAGGTTCCGTGTGGTATACGAAAGTTGCAGGGTCCCTTCTGAGCTTTCCACCCCACTTGAATTGGGTCGCCGCTTCCTTACCAACATCTGACGGAAGAAAGGTCGTTACTGTGCCACTTTCCAGGTCAGGTCTTTGCAGGAGATACCTCGCCAAGGTTTTCCCGTTTGCCAGGCGCTCCTGAATATAACTGATTGCCTCAGGGCCAAGATGCAACTCTGCGCAGATCTCATTCATGGCTTAGGTTCCACCCTGCGGTCTGCAAACAGTCGCCAGCCAGTTGGCGCTGGGATGTCGATAGAATAGCGGCCACCACTAGGCGGGCCGTCTCCTCTACGGCTTGCTCCAGTAGCTCTTCGCTGGTCATCTCTTTCTCCTGCTCTTAAGGTAAAGTCGGTCTTGTTGTCAAACTGCTCGCCGCTCAAGCCGAACTGGCTGCTGGCCCCGGAGCCAAACCGCACCTGGGCGAAGGTACTCGCGTTATGAAGCAGGTTTGCTCCAGATCAGATAACTCTCGCCATCATATGCACCAACAACGATCTTCTCGGCTCTCTGGGCAAACATTTCCAGAACCTCATCATCAACCGTATCTGCCTCAAGAGCCAGATCGGAGGCCTTGGAGACGGATGTCATGGCGCCAATAAACAGCCATGCATTTGCTCCCTTGATTGTGGTTAGTATTCTCTCCTCGTTCTCCGCATCTCTATTAGAGAGGAGATGATAGACCTCGTTCTCGAATATCGCAGTCTGGAGGATGTCCCATCTGGGCAACGAAAGCCACGGGTCGCCTGGTGAAGCCAGCTCGTTTTCGAATACGCAGACCCTTTCTGCTCTCCCTCGGAGAAACCGCTGCAGAATTGACACCAGCCACGGATCTGTATTGGGCTTAGGCTCCCACCTAGTTGTCGACCCGTCAGGTTCCGTGCGGTATACGAAAGTTGCAGGGTCCCTCTTGAGCTTTCCACCCCACTTGAATTGGGTCGCTGCTTCCTCGCTAACATCTGATGGAAGAAACGTCGTTACTGTGCCACTTTCCAGATCAGGCCTTTCCAGGAGATACCTCGCCAAGGTTTTCCCGTTTGCCAGGCAGTCTCGGATATAATTGACTGCCTCAGGCCCGAGATGCAGCTCTGCGCAGACGTCGTTCATGGCTTAGGCTCTACGCCGCCGTCTAGAAACAGTCGCCAGCCAGTTGGCGCTGGGATGTCGATAGAATAGCCGCCACATCAGCGTTTGCCTGTCTCTCACTTTGGGGCTTTGCCCGGGCCGGCGGCCTGGCTGGAGAGCACCTGCACGACGATGGTCCTGTCGCGTGGGCCATCGAATTCGCATAGGAAGACGCCCTGCCAGCGGCCGAGGGCCAGGCGCCCGTTATCGATGGGCACCGTCAGGGAGAGGCCCGTCAGGCAAGACTTGATGTGGGCGGGGGCATTGCCTTCGAGGTGGTGGTAGCTGCCCTTGCTGGGGACCAGGGTGTCAAGGCGGCTCAGGATGTCTCGTCCCACGGAGGGGTCGGCGTTCTCGTTGATGATGATGCCGGCAGTGGTGTGCGGCAGGTACAGATAGCAGACGCCTTCCTCGACGCCGCTGCGGTGGACGACGTCGTTGACCCTCTGGGTGATCTCCTCCAGTACTTCCTTACCCCTGGTAAAAACGTTGATGTGCGATCGCACGATTCACGCTCCTTCCCCTTTTCCGCCCTCTCATTATAGCGTGAACTTCCCTTGTTGGCGCTAGCGTCGTTTTCTTGACGGCCGTGGAGCCGTCTGCTACGTTGCCGGCGAGAAGCCATGAAAAGAACGGTCATGACCATCGCCGGCTCCGATTCCAGCGGCGGCGCCGGCATCCAAGCCGATCTCAAGACCTTTGCTGCCCTGGGCGTCTACGGAACCTGCGCCATAACCGCCGTCACCGCTCAGGATAGCATGGGGGTGCAGGCGATCCACGAGCTTCCGCCGGAGCTGGTGGCCGCCCAGATCGATGCCGTCGTGCGGGACATGGGCGTCGACGCCGTGAAGACGGGGATGCTGGCCAATGCGGGGATCGTTCGCGTGGTGGCGGAGAGGGTGCGGCAGCATCGCCTGCCGAACCTGGTGGTCGACCCGGTGCTGGCCGCCAAGAGCGGCGACCTCTTGCTGAGGGAGGACGCTCTGAGCGTTCTCCGGGAGGAGCTGCTCCTCCTGTGCACTGTGGTCACGCCCAACATCCCCGAGGCGGAGGCGCTGGTGGGCCGCCGCCTGGAGACGGACGATGATCTACAGCGGGCGGCGCAGGAGATAGCGGCGCTGGGGGCCAGGAACGTGGTGATCACCGGTGGGCATGCCTCGGGGCCGGAGGCGGTGGACCTGCTGTACGACGGCAGGGCACTTCGTCGCTTCTCGGCGCCGCGCCTGGCCACCCGCCACGGGCGAGGCGTGGGATGCACCTTCGCCTCGGCCATCGCGGTCTGGCTGGCGCAGGGGGCCGGCATCGAGGAGGCGGTGGCCCATGCCAAGGAGTATGTGACGGCGGCCTTGGAGCATGCGTTGACGTTGGGCAAGGGGCCGGGGCCTGTGCATCACTTCTACGAGTGGTGGAAGGATGGGTAGTGGGTCAATTTGAAAATTCGAGGGTGAGAGACCCCCTCCCCCCATCGAAATACGGTAGGTGCATAAAAAACCTTGACATTATAAACCATTAGTCTATAATGGTGTTGATAACTGCCCCTGCTGTTTCGGTGGCAGGGAGGAAAGGCCACCAGTGATGGTGGTCTTTTCATGCTCAGGACTAGGGCCGTGCGCACGAATGTCTACATCGATGGGTTCAACCTGTATAACGGCGCTGTCAAGGGAACTGAGTTCAAATGGCTCGATCTTGGTGCATTATGTGCGACCCTGCTCCCAGGCCAAACGATTCACAGAATCAGATACTTCACTGCTCTCGTCCTAGATTTCCCGCATGAACCGCAAGCCTCCAGCCGGCAAGACGTCTACATTCGGGCCTTAAGCACAATCCCGAATCTTACTGTCCATAAGGAAGGATGGTTCGCTAAACGTGCAGTGCTGCAGCCCAAGTATCCCCTGGTCTATGTAGACCTCAAGCACCCCCCGCAGATGGTTAAGGTTCTGAGGATAGAGGAGAAAAGAACCGACGTTGACTTGGCCACGTACCTCTTGGTCGACTGCTTTTTCAACGATTTTGACGAGGCAGCGGTGATCACCAATGATTCTGATTTGGCCTTGCCAATCAAGACCGTGCGTAGATTCGGCAAACGAATCGGGGTCATCAACCCTCACCGGCCCCGCAAGATAAGTGGGGAGTTAGAAAAGGTGGCAAGCTATCGGGTTCGAACCATCAATAAAACCGTTCTCAAGAATTGCCAATTTCCGCCGGCCCTAACCGACGCTGAAGGCAAGACTATTACAAAACCTGCTTCTTGGTAGAGGTTCGTTGACTTTGGCTCGCTTGCATGCTAGTCTGAAAGCACCAACTGAATAGAGCCGTGCGGGAGCTCGGGTAAACCGGGCTGAGAGGCCCCGAAATGTCGGGGGCGACCGTCGGAACCTGATCTGGGTAATGCCAGCGTAGGGAATCGGAAGAGACGTCCCAAACAATGCGCTGCTGGTACACCCAGCGGCGCGAATTTTTATGAGGGGGAGAGCGTCTCTAGAAAGGAGCCAGTCATGGCCTCCAACGGCAAGCCGGTGACGCAACTGTATCATGCTCGTCAGGGCGTGATCACCGATGCCATGCGGCGCGTGGCCGAGAGGGAAGGGCTGGAGCCGGAGGTGGTGCGCCAGGAGGTGGCCAGAGGGCGGATGGTGATCCCGGCCAACGTGAGCCATCTGGCCATGAAGCTGGACCCCATCGGCATCGGCCTGGCGGCAACGATCAAGATCAACGCCAACATCGGCAACTCCGCCGTAAGCTCCAACATCGAGCAGGAGCTGGGGAAGCTGCGCCTGGCGGTACGTGTCGGTGCTGATACGGCGATGGACCTGAGCTGCGGCGGCGACATCGATGCCATCCGGGTGGCCATCATCAACGAGAGCACTGTCCCCATCGGCACTGTGCCCATCTACCAGGCGGTGACGCTGGTCGATCGGGTAGAGGACCTCACCGCGGAGGACTTCCTGGGGATGATCGAGCTCCAGGCTCAGCAGGGCGTAGACTTCATGACCGTCCACGCCGGCGTCCTTCTGGAGCACATGCCGCTGGTGAGCAAGCGGGTGACTGGCATCGTCAGCCGCGGCGGCTCCATCCTCGCCCGGTGGATGCTCTATCACCACAAGCAGAACCCGCTGTACGAACGCTTCGACGACATCTGCGACATCTTCCGCCGCTACGATGTGGCCTTCAGCCTGGGCGATGGCCTGCGGCCGGGCTGCCTGGCCGACGCCAGCGACGAGGGCCAGTTCGCCGAGCTGCGCACGCTGGGCGAACTGACGCATCGTGCTCGCGCCAGGGAGTGCCAGGTGATGGTGGAGGGGCCGGGCCATATCCCCCTGGACGAGATCGAGATGAACGTCAAGGTGCAGCAGGAGATCTGCGACGAGGCGCCCTTCTACGTGCTGGGGCCGCTGGTGACAGACATCGCGCCTGGCTATGACCACATCACCTCGGCCATCGGGGCCACCGTGGCCGGCCACGCTGGGGCGAGCTTCCTGTGCTACGTGACAGCCAAGGAGCACCTGGGCCTGCCCGACCTGGACGACGTCAGGGAGGGGGTTGTCACCTACAAGCTCGCCGCCCACGCCGCCGACGTTGCTCGCAAGCACCCGGGGGCACGGGCGCGGGACGACGAGATGTCGCGGGCGCGCTACGACTTCGATTGGGAGAAGCAGTTCGCCCTCTCGCTGGACCCCGAAACGGCCCGCAGCATGCACGATGAGACACTGGCGCCCGATATTTACAAGGAGGCCGAGTTCTGCTCGATGTGCGGGCCCAAGTTCTGCGCCATGCAGATATCGCGCCACCTGGGGGAGGAGACGGCGAGGCAAGTGCAGGCCGAGCAGGAGAAGCTGGCCAAGAAGCACGCCAAGTAAGGGTTCGGCGGCGCTAGTGCGGAGGACGAGAAGCTGAACGAGATTCGTGGACGGCGGGGCGAGGTGATGACGCGCGCTGAGTTCAGGAAGCGACTAGGCCAGTTACGGGAAGTCATTACTTTTGGGTTGTACTGTTACACCGCATGGGAGAATCTCCGCTTTTACAAAGAGGGTGAGGTTTCCTGGTCTCTCGAAGAGCAGAACGAAGTCTTCGATCGGTTCCGGGGGTTCCTTACACCGGTCGGGTTCGCCCTTCTTAACATGGCGCTTATGCAGTTCGCTAAGGTCTTCGACACAGACCCCAGAACTGCTAGCCTTTCAAATCTTCTAAGAGCCGCACGGCAAGACGCGAGCCTCGTATCAGGTCATACCTCAGCGGAGGTGAATATAGTCTTCAGCCAGTTTAGGCAGAGCAAGAGAATACTGACGGGCCTGAAGCGGATGAGGGATCAGCAGTTGGCGCATGTGGATGTAAACCTCGCGCCAGTTGATCCTCTACCAAAGGCAGAGCTCGACGCTCTCGTTGAGCGTGTCATGTCAGCGTTCAACTGGCTCTCGATAGCACATGGCGGCCACTGGGGCAGTTGGGAACTCTCGACACAGGAGGTTGAGTGGCAGACCTCTCGAATAGTGGGGATTCTCGTAGAAGAGCTACATAGAAAGCGCTTGAAAGCGGAGCAGATTCAGTCGTGAAGTGAGGGAGGATTTCGTCGTGGTCATGGAAGACTATCTGGAGATCGCCGGCAAGAAGTTTCGCTCCCGCCTGATAGCGGGCACGGGAAAGTACCGCAGCACCGAGGAGATGGTGGCCGCCCTCGAGGCCTCGGGGACGGAGATCGTGACGGTGGCCATCCGCCGCCTGAATCTGGACAACCCTAAGGAGAAGACCCTCCTGGACCTCATCGACTGGAGCAAGTACACGATCCTGCCCAATACCGCCGGTTGTCGCACGGCGGACGAGGCCCTGCTGACGGCCCGCCTGGCGCGCGAGGTCACCGGCTCCGACTGGATCAAGGTGGAGGTGATCCCCGACCCCAAGTACCTCCTTCCCGACGCGGTGGGCACGCTGGAGGCCGCTAAGGTGCTGGTCGGCGAGGGCTTTACTGTTCTGCCTTACATCCACGCCGACCCCATCCTGGCGCGTCGGCTGGAGGAGGTGGGTTGCTCGACTGTCATGCCACTGGGCTCGCCCATCGGCTCGGGACGGGGCATCTTCACCCTGGAGGAGATCCAGATAATCGTGGAGGAGGCGAAGGTGCCGGTGGTGGTGGACGCTGGCCTGGGGGTGCCATCCGACGTCTCCCTGGCCATGGAGGTCGGGGCCGACGCCGTGCTGGTCAATACGGCTATCGCCGAGGCGAAAGACCCTGCCCTGATGGCCGAGGCCTTCCGCCTGGGGGTGGAGGCCGGCAGAAAGGCCTACTTGGCGGGGCGCATCGCCAAGAAGGCCTACGCCTCGGCCAGCAGCCCGCTCGAGGGCGTGGCGCGACCGGCCGCTGGTTCCTGATGAAGCTGCCCATACCCTGCCTGACGCTTATCACCGACCGCCGCCTGTGCGAGCGCCTATCGCTGGAGGAGGCGGTGGCGCGAGCGATCGGCGGCGGCGTCAACGTGGTGCAACTGCGGGAGAAGGACCTTGCCGCGGCAGAGCTTGTGCCTCTGGCCGATCACCTGCGGGCGATAACGCGGGACAAGGCGCTTCTGATCGTGAACAGCCATCTGGATGTGGCGCTGCTCTGCGGCGCCGACGGCGTCCATCTGCCGGAAAGGGGCCCGTCTGTGATGGCGACCCGCCGCCTGGCGGGGGATGGTCTCGTCATCGGGCGCTCCGTGCATAGCGTGGAGGAGGCGGTGAAAGCCGAGGAGGAGGGCGCGGACTACGTGCAGGTGGGGGCCATCTTCCCAACCCGCTCCCATCCCGGCCCTCCCGCTGGGCTGGGGCTTCTGGAGAGCGTTGCTGCTAGGGTGAGCATCCCGATTGTGGCCGTGGGCGGCATAACCGCTCGCAATGTGGGCGAGGTGATGCAGGCGGGGGCCAGAGGCGCCGCGGTCATCTCGGCTGTCCTGGGCTCGCCCTCTCCTGAAGCGGCGGCGCGGCGGCTGGCTGAGGCGATGGTCGAGGCAGCGGCAGTACCTGTGCGGAGGAGGCCGTGATTACGCTCACTGTTAACGGCGAGAAGCGAAAGCTGGAGGGGCCGGTCAGGCTTATCGTTTTCCTGGAGACCCTCGACTTCAATCCCCGCTACGTGGCCGTGGCTCACAACGGAACTGTCCTCCAGCGCCAGCAGTGGCCGGAGGTCGTCCTTCAGGACGGCGACGTCCTGGAGATCGTGCGCATGGTGGGGGGAGGCTAAGGAGCTCTTTTCTCATGGCGGATTCTGATGTGATCATCGTCGGCGGTGGTGTTATTGGATGCGCCATCGCCTACTATTTGACCGATGCGGGCGTCCAGGTGACCATCGTCGAGCGGGGGGAGGTCGGCGGTGAGGCGTCGGGGGCGTCGGCGGGAATCCTGGCCCCGCTGGAGCTGACTATGGAGCGGGGCCCTCTCCTCGACCTCTGCCTGGACAGCATGCCGCTTCATCCTTCGCTGGCCGACACCTTGCGTGAGCAGACGGGCATCGATGTCGAGTACCTGCGTTCGGGCATCCTGCGGGTGGCATTCAGCGACGAGGATGCGGCCGACATGCGTGCCCTTGTGGAGCGCCAACCGCTGGGGGGCGAGATGGAGTGGGTGGATGCCGAGGCGCTGCGTCCCCTGGAGCCGCGACTGGCGGCGGCTCGCGGCGGCGTGTACTCGCCTCACCTGCATCAGTTGGACGCCCATCGTCTGACGCAGGCGCTGGCTCAGGCGGCGGTCGCTCGCGGCGCGACGCTGCATCAGGGCGTGACGGTGAGAGGATTCGTGACCAACGGCTCGCGGGTGAGCGGCGTGCGAACCAACGATGGGAGGATGACGGCCGGGCATGTGATTCTCGCCGCTGGCTCTTGGACGGCCGCGCTCGGGCAGCGATTGGGCGTGACCCTGCCGGTGAAGCCGATGCGAGGGCAGATGCTGGCCTTCCCCAACTTCTCCTCGCCGCTGAGGCACATCCTCTTTGATCAGGATGGCAGCTACCTAGCGCCCAAAGCCAACGGCTTCCTCTTCGCCGGCTCGACAGTGGAGGACGTGGGCTTCCGCAAGAACACGACTGTGAAGGGCCTCGCCGGCCTGCGGAGGATGGCCGCGACTCTGGTACCCAGTCTGACCTACGCCGAGGTGGCGTCGGACTGGGCTGGTCTGCGGCCGGGTTCCCCCGATGGCCTGCCCATCATCGGGCCTGTCCCTGGCTGGGAAGGGTTAGGCGTAGCCAGCGGTCACTTCCGCAAGGGCGTCCTCCTGGCGCCCATTACGGGCCAATTGATGGCCCAGTGGCTGACGCAGGGGAAGAGCGAGATCTCGCTGGAGCCGTTTAGCCCCGCGCGCTTCGCTGCTGGCGCTTGTTGATCCTCTGGACGAGCCGCCGGGCCGCCTCTCGCACGTCGGGGGCGGCCACTACCGCCCCGATGACCGCGATCAGGTCGGCGCCCGCCGCCAGGACAGCGTCGATGTTGTCTTCGCTGATGCCGCCGATGGCCGCCACGGGGATGCGGACGGCCTGCTTGACGGCGCGGAGCGTGTCGAGGGTGGCTGGTCGGGTGTCCGCCTTGGAGTCGGTGGGAAACAGGCGACCTACCGAGACGTAGCTGGCGCCGTCGGCCTGGGCGCGCAGGGCTTCTTCGATGTTATTGGCGGAGCAGCCGATGATCGCGTCCGGCATCAGCCGCCGCACGATGCTCACCGGCAGGTCCTTCTGACCGACGTGCACGCCGTCCGCCTCCACCGCCAGGGCCAGGTCTACGTGGTCGTTGATGATCAGAGGGACGCTGGCCTGGGCGCAAATCTCCTTCAGCCTTCGGGCCAGCGGCAGTTGCAGGCCCTTCTCGCGCTTGTCCCGCAACTGGACAAGCGTAGCCCCGCCCTCGATGGCCTGGCGGGCTATCTCGTCCTGCGGACGGTCGCCGGCCACCTCCGGGTCGATGATGACGTAGAGCCCTCGTGGTAGCGAAGCAATCCTATCTTTCATGGCAACCCATACAATAGAATGGTAGCAAAGCGCGTTCTTTGCTGAAAGTCGATGAGGCGATATCGGCGAGCTTTCCTGATAATAGGTATCTACCTGGTGCTGCTCGGAGCCCTTTTTGCTGGGCTGTGGGCCAATAGGTACACACGGGTGGCCCTGACGACGGCCTCCATGATGCCTGACCTTTTCGTCGACCTGCCGGTAACCCCTCTGAAGCTGACGACCTCCGAGGCGATCAAGGAAGAGGTGACCTTCCGCTATGGCTCGCAGGAGGTGGTGGCCGACCTGTATCGGCCCAGCGACGGCGGTCGCCACGGGGCGGTGGTGGTGGTCATCGGCGCCGCGCCGCGGGCCCGCACCGACCCACGGGCGATACGCCTGGCTAAGAGTGCCGCGCGCTCCGGGGTTGTGGTGATGATCCCCGAGCTGAAGCACCTTCTGCGCGACGAGCTGGTGCCGGAGGAGATCGAGGCGCTGGTGGAGGCATTCCGCTATCTGAGGGGGCAGGAGTTCGTGGACGGGGAGCGGGTCGGCTATCTGGGCTTCTCGGTGGGGGCAGGCATGGCCCTGGTGGCGGCCAGCGACGCCCGCATCAGCGACGACGTCGCCTTCTTCGCCTCGTTCGGCGGCTACTACGACCTGTTCGACGTGATCGCCGCCGTGACCAGCGAGACTACTACCGACAACGGCCAGCGGGAGGACTGGCATCCGGACGAGAAGACGGTGCACGTCCTGAGGCGCAGCCTGATCCACTACGTCGATGACGCGGGCGACCGCGACATCCTGACCCGCATCTTCTTGGAGAACGACGGGTCGGCCAGGCAGGAGCTGGACGAGCTCTCTCCGCGGGCGCGCGTTCTCTTCGAGCTGCTGGACAATCGCGACCCCGACCGGGCGCAGGAGCTGCTGGCGCAGCTTTGGCCGGAGGACGCTGCCACTCTGCGGCGGCTTTCGCCCAGCGCCAGCATCGAGGGACTGCACACCGAGCTGTTCATCGTCCACGACCGCCACGATAAGTTTCTTCCCTGCGTGGAGTCTCGGCGGCTGGCGGAGGCAGCGCGGGGCCAAAACGATGTCTACTATGCCGAGCTGGACCTCTTCCGTCACGTGGACCCCACCGTCAGCGCCAATCCTCTCACCTTTCTGGCCAACCTGATCGAGTTCTTGTTCCAGGCCTATCGGCTGATGCTGCGGCTGGCCTAGCGCCTGGGGGAACTTTTCCCTCGCCGCCAACGTCCTAACAGCAGAGAATCCAAGCGCCTGAGGAGGGCGCGGACTCCGGAGGTGTTAGGATGGTTGGTATTTTGCGACGAACAGTCGTTTTTGCAGCGGTGGGTCTGGGTGCTTTGCTCCTGTTCGCTCAGTCTGCCATGGCGGACGGAATAGTCATCCCTGACCCCATAGAACCGATCCCGCCTGACCACGTTGTGGTTCCGTTTCTGCCTATCAAGTACCACCGGGTGGAGGTGGAGATCGACAACCAGGTGGCGCAGGTGGAGATCGACCAGGCCTTCCTCAACGAAGGCGATTTCGAGTTGGAGGCCACGTACATCTTCCCTCTGCCTGAAGACGCCGCCATATCCGACTTCGCGATGTATGTGGACGGCGAGCGCCTGGAGGGGCGCATTCTGGACAAGGAGAAGGCGCGCGCCATCTACGAAGACATCGTGCGCCGGCGGGAGGACCCGGCCCTGCTGGAGTACGTGGGGCGCAATATGTTCCAGGCGCAGGTATTCCCCATATCGCCCCATAGCGAACGGCGCATCCAGATCGCCTACACGCAGGTGCTGAGCCAGGAGGGCGGCCTCGTTCGCTTTGTCTATCCGCTGAACACGGAGAAGTTCTCGCCTCGCCCGCTGGAGGAGGTCACCATCAGCGTGGACGTGCGCTCCCAAGCGCCCATCAAGGCCTTCTACTCGCCTAGCCACGACATAGCCATCAGCCGCCAGAGCGAGACGCACGTCACCGCCAGCTACGAGGACAGCGACGTTACCCCCGACACCGACTTCGAGCTGTTCTACTCGCTGTCCTCTGAGGACATCGGGGCGAGCCTCATCACCTATCGCCAGGGGGATGAGGACGGCTTCTTCCTCCTGCTGGTGGCGCCGAAGGGAGACCTCGGCGAGCAGGAGGTGGTGGCCAAGGACGTGATGGTCGTGTTGGACGTCTCGGGGAGCATGTCCGGGGAGAAGCTGGAGCAGGCCCAGGAGGCCGTGCAGTTCATCCTCGACCACCTCAATCCCGAGGACCGCTTCAACATTCTGGCCTTCAGCACCAGCGTCGACCTCTACGCATCGACGCTCCAGAGCGCCAGCCGGGCTGAGGAGGCCGAGGACTTCGTGCGAGGGCTGTCGGCTCTGGGCGGCACCAATATCAACGATGCCCTCCTGGAGGCTTTGGATAGACTGCCAGGGCAGCGGCCGGAGATCGTCATCTTTCTTACCGATGGCCTGCCCACCGTGGGCATCGAGGAGGAGGGGCCGATCATCGCCAACGTTCGGGAGGCCGCCGGCCCCACGGTGAGGCTGTTCGCGTTTGGCGTGGGCGATGACGTGAACACGGTGCTGCTGGACAGCATCGCCCAGGAGAATCGGGGCACCAGCGCCTACGTGCGGCCGGGCGAAGACATCGCCCAGGCAGTATCGGGCTTCTACGAGAAGATAAGCACGCCGGTGCTCGCCGACATCAGCCTGGACTTCGGGGACATCAACGTCCTCGACGTGTACCCTCAGCCGCTACCCGACCTGTTCGTCGGCTCGCAGCTTGTCGTCGTGGGCCGCTATCGAGGCGAGGGGACGGTCACTCTGGAGCTCAGCGGCGTGGTGAACGGGGAGGAGCAGAGCTTCTCCTACGGCGGCCAGGTCTTTCCGGACGAGTCGAGGGAGATGGACTTCCTGCCCCGCCTGTGGGCTACCCGCAAGATCGGCTACCTGCTGAACCAGATACGCCTGTACGGGACGGAGCAGGAGCTTGTGGATGAGATCGTGGACTTGAGCCTGCGCTATGGGGTGATGACCCCCTACACTTCTTTCCTAGTGGAGGAGGAGGACATTCGGGTCTTTTCGGACGAGGGGCGAGAGAAGGCCGCTTCGGACTTGGGGCAGGCACTCGCTCCGGCGTTGGCGCCGGAGACCGGCGCTTATGCTGTGGACAACGCCGTGACCATCGAGTCGTATAGCCAGGCGGAGGCGGTGACGGGTAGTGGGTCGGCTGCGGCCAAGGTGGTAGGCGACAAGACCTTCGTCCAGCGCGACGACGATTGGTTCGACAGCCGCTATCAGGAGGGGATGGACGTCACCAAGATCGGCTACGGCAGCGACAACTACTACCGGCTCCTGGGGGAGCGACCCGATTGGGGCGCCTACTTCGCCCTGGGTGAGCACGTGATCTTCCTGGCCGACGGCCAGGCCTACGAGGTCAGCGAGGGCGACTACGCGCCGGTGGAGGTCTCCGCCAACTCGGACGTTCCCGACCCTGTGACCCCCAACCCAGACCCTGCGCTGCCCGCGCTCGCTCAGGATGACGGCGGCACTAACTGGGCGCTGGTGGCGGCTGTCATCGCTGTTGGGGCTGTCGTTCTGGCCGTGGGTGGCTTGGTGGTGTGGAGCAGGGTTCGCCGCGCCAAGGAGAGCTCGCAGAGCTAGACGAAGCTATTCGCCAAGACGCAGCGTCGCGTCTGCCTTCCCGATGGCCTTGACGGCTGGGAGGGCAGGCGTGATGCTTCTGCCCTTGCCAACCCTCGCGCCTGCGAGTAGAATGAGGCCCTGGACGTAGGTGCACACGGTACTCTTTGGGCCTACATCACCAGCTGCTGCCGAAAGCTCAGGTGACAGACCTTTTCCCTCGACCAAGACGGAGGGCAAGAAGTACCAGCTAGCCCAGCCCAGGGTTGTCGTCCCCAGACCCATGATCACAATGAGGGGCTCCCCCCGCCCTCTTCCTCGTCGTAGATCTGAATGTCGCCCACCTGGGCTTTCACCACTCTCCGCTCTCCTCCTGACCTAGAGGATACCGCGCACAGCTGGATAGCGCACGCGGAGCTGCTGGTAGCCGATGGCTAACGCCACCATGCTGAGCCCGAGCAGAGCCAGGGCCAGCGGCAGGAACGGGCTGTCCGCGAAGGCATCGGCGATGAGCCGGAAGACGAAGATGTAGATGCCGATGACCCCAGCAATGGCGTAAAGCCTATCGCGCAGAGGCACACTGAGCAGCAGAATGGCCGCGTACACCACGACGTATAGGGTAGCATACCCGACGCCCCAGGGCTCGAAGGAGGCCCAGGTGAAGGCGTACAGAAACGCGATGTGCCCGGGAAGGTTGAACCAGAAGCCGTACTCGCCGGGGACGCGCCAGCGCAGGATGGTGCCCGTTATCAACAGGGCCGCCCCGGCGCCCGCCACGATCCATGCTATCTCGATGCCGCCGTCGGTGCCGAGCCACCAGACGGCGCCGGTAGCCGTCATGGCGACGACCTGTCCGGCCACGGCTAGGGAGACCATCGCGATTCGGGTTCTGACCAGTGCAGCCGTCATGAGGAGAAGGGAGATCGCCTGGAGACCGGTGGCGCCCCCCAGTTGATCTTCGTCTATAAAAACCTCGTTCTCCCTTCCGACCGCCGCGTCGCCCAGGGAGAAGAGCACGAGGCAGATGAGAGCGACGCCCACCGTTACCAGAATGCCCCCGCCTCGGACGTAGGGCGTGCGGCGATTGATGTAGAGTCCGGTGCCGCCTATCCCCATCATGGCGGCGATGGTGATGGCGACCCGCCCCCAGCGGCAGATGTCCTCCCAGTTGATGGCGGCGAACACCCCCAGCGCCACCAAGGCGAGAGACACACCCACGTAGTAGAAGATGGTGACCAGATTGAGCCCCTGCTCCACCTCGGCGATGGAACGTTCGTCCTGGCGCTCGCGCTCGGCAGCGAGGATGGCCTCCAGTTGCGCCTGGGTGATGAGGCCCTGCTCTTGCCAGCGGCGCAGGTCGGCATCTGTGAACGTGATCGGGGGCGGCGTGGCTGCCCCTCCCTTCGATCAGCCTTCCTTCGACTGGATGCGGGTTCCCCTCTTGTTCAGTATGACGGTTGCTGAACAAGCCGGGATTTCTCATTTCAACTTGGTGACCCTCAACTGGGCACCGCTCGCGACGAACCACATGCTAGTTCCGCCTCCATTTCATGTCAAGGTAGGATTCACCGCCGGTCCATCATGGCTGTTGTATAGTGAGCCCCTACTGCCGGCCAACACCCTCGTGTGGTTCATGGTGGCGATGGGGTTGGGATACACGGGGTCTGGTCTTGGCACGCTGTCGCGTAGGCCCGACAGGGCGAGCGCCCCCTACTTACGTGGCTATGACCTTTTCGGGCGGCAACCTAAGGGCATACCTGAGGGAGCCCCTTAGTTCGCCCCCACGTTCGCCAGCCGCTGCCGAAAGCTCAGGTGGCAAATGTTTTCCCTCGACCAAGATTGTAGCCGACAGAACTCGCTGGGTCGGCCAGGCTAGCCGGGCTTACGCCATCCCTCGGTCGGCAGCCTCATCACGTAGCGGAGTGTGGTGTATTTTGATGCCCTCCATCTTGACGGCTGGGGAGGCAGGCGCTATTTTGGCCTCGGCTGACTTGTAGACATAGGGTATGCGCCGCCAGTGTGGCGGACTCAGGAGTGAAGGTAGGTCTTGTCTCATGAAGGCGTTGTACGTTAAGCTGGCGCCTCTTCGCATGTTAGCGACTCGAATGCTAATGTTGGCTCGTCTACGCAAGCAAGCCTATTTCAGCCCGTTGGCGCCGCTTCGGGAGGAAGATATTCCGTCGCCGCCGCTGCCCGACCCGCACTATGTGCGCGTTCGGAATCGTCTTGGCGGCATCTGTGGCTCGGACATCCACTTCGTCCAGGCCGATGGCGACTTCCGCATCGCGCCGGCGGCCCTGCCGGGGATCACTCGCATCTACCTGGGGCACGAGCTTGTGGGCGACGTGGTGGAGGTAGGGTCGGAGGTCAAGGGCTACAAGGTGGGCGATCGAGTGGCAAGCCAGAAGTTGGCCGGGAGCTGCCTGGGCCAGGGCAGGGAGCCGCTGTGCAGGTACTGTGCGGTGGGCAACTACTGTCTCTGTGAGGAGGCGCGACAGCAGGAATCCCTCAGCGTCGGCGGTGGCCATGCCGAGGAGTGGGTGACCCACGAGGGCAGGCTCTTCCCCGTCCCCGATGACGTGACCGACGAGCAGGCTGTTCTCCTGGAGCCGGCGGCCTGCGGCCTGCGAGCGGCTCTGCGACGGCGGGCGCAGCCGGGCGATCGGGTGATGGTTATCGGCTGCGGCACCATAGGGTCGATGACCATTCAGTCGATCCGCGCTGTCCAGCCCGATTGCGAGATCACGGCGCTGGCCCAGTTCGACTATCAGGCGGATATGGCCAGGAAGCTGGGAGCCAACAACATCATCATGCTGGGCAGCGATGCCTACAGCGAGGTGGCCCGCCTGACCGGCGGCACTCTGTATCGGGGGCGTCTCGGCAACCGCACCATCATGGGAGGATTCGATATCGTCTACGACTGCGTGGGCAAGCCGCAAACCCTGGGCCATGCCCTGCGCTGGGCGCGAGCTGGCGGTGCAGTGATGCTGGTGGGCGTGCACCTGGCGCCCATGAAGATCGACCTGACGCCTCTCTGGTCTTGGGAGATCGATCTTGTCGGGCTGTTCGCTCACGGCGGCGAGGACTGGCAGGGAGAGCGGCTGTCCACGTTCGACCTGGTCGTGCGCCTGCTCAGGGAGGGGAAGCTCAACTTCGATGGCTTCATAACCCATCGCTTTCCGCTGTCACAGTACCGCCAGGCGTTTCTGACGGCTATGGACCAGGCCCGCAGTCACACGTTCAAGGTGATTTTTGACCACAAGGGCCAGGCGTCCGAAGGGAGGTAGTTGCGATGGCTAAGCTCATGGCTGGGGCGGCTAAGAGAATCATCACGCCGGAGGAGAACCTGCGCCTGGCAGGATACGGGGCGATGTTCAGGCCCGGCCCGTGGGGGCACCGAGTCGCCAGCGGCGTTCACGACGACATCTTCGCTCGCTGCCTAGCGCTGGGCGACGGCGAGAGGACCCTGGCGTTCGTCGTTCTGGACCTCGTGAGCCTGCTCCAGGTTGACATGGAGGCGATCCGGCAGCGGGTGCGCGAGAAGACGGGTCGGGAGGAGCTGATGGTCGCCGTTGGCACTACGCATAACCATTCGGCGCCCGATGTTGTCGGGGCCTACGGCGGCGTGCCCAAGCGCTACAAGCGGCTCATCCACGAGCGGGCCTCGGACGCCGTAGCCGAGGCAGTAGGCGACATGGTGCCGGCGCGCATCGGGTTCGCCAAGACGCGAGTGGAAGGCATCGTCAGGAACAACCGCGACCCGGAGGCGGGGCCGCTGGACGAAGAGGCGGCGGTGATGCTGGTGGAAGCGAAGGGCGGCGGCACGCTGGCGGCGCTGGTTAACTTCGCCTGCCACGCCGACGTGCTCGGCAGGCGCAACACTCTCATAACCGCCGACTTTCCGGCCTACCTTCGGCGCGACCTGGAGCGAGAACGGGGCGGGACGGCCATTTACTTCAATGGCGCTCAGGGAGACGCCTATCCCCGCCAGACCGTCGAGGACCACAATGACGAGAAGGGGCTGCGCACGTTCGAGGAGGCGGAGGCGGTGGGCTCTGCCATCGCGAAGGCGGCCCTGGCGGCGCTGGCGAAGACGAAGCTGACCTCCGACGTGAAGATCGACGTGGAGGTCAGCTATCCGGAGGTGCGGGTGGACAACCGCAGGCTGAAGATTGCGCGCCTCCTGCGGATGATCCCGCGGAAGCTCTACAAGGGCCGCGCTCGCTCGGAGATGTGGGTAGTCAAGGTCAACGACGCGCAGATCGTGACGCTGCCGGGCCAGTTCTTCAGCCGGCTGGGGCTGGAGCTGAAGGAGCAGATGAAGGGGGCCTACAAGTTCCTGTTCGGCCTGACCTGCGACGATCTGGTCTACGTGCTGCCGCCGGACGAGTGGGACCCCAAGCGAAAGGGAGAGGAAGAGCCGCTCTCCCTGGGCATCAACACCTGGCCGGCGATCAAAGAGCAACTGCCGCCGCTGTAGCGCGCGAGAAGCACCTGTCACGCCCGCTTC
>CAZEJO010000004.1:0-37986 GCA_964512285.1 uncultured Dehalococcoidia bacterium
GCCACCGACAGCGGCGACGTCTCGCGCCTCGTGGGCGCACAGCGGGCTTCCCTCGCCTTCACCGACCCACCCTACAACGTGGACTACGGCCACCACGGCGGAGCGTCCAGGAGCGGTCGCCGCCGCACCATCGCCAACGATGCCCTGCCGCCGGAGGAGTGGGAGACCTTCTGCCGTAGCTGGGCGAAACAGCTAGTCGACAACGTGGACGGCGCCCTCTACATCTGCATGAGCACCCGCGAGTGGCCGCTGGTTACCCGCGTCCTAGAGGAACTGGGCGGCCACTGGTCGGACACCATCATCTGGGCCAAGGACCGCTTCGTCCTGGGCAGGGCCGACTACCAGCGCCAGTACGAGCCCCTCTGGTACGGCTGGCGCGAAGGAGCCTCCCACCACTGGTGCGGCGACCGCGACCAGGGCGACGTGTGGACGATCCCCCGCCCGGCGGAGTCGGAGTTGCACCCCACGATGAAGCCGCTCCCTCTCGTGGAGCGGGCCATCGAGAACAGCAGCCAGCCCGGCGACCTAGTCCTCGACCTCTTTCTGGGCTCCGGCAGCACCCTCATCGCCGCCGAGCGCACGGGGCGGATCTGCTACGGCATGGAGCTGGACGCACACTATTGTCGAATCGTGATTGCCCGCTGGGAGGCCTTCTCAGGCCTGAAAGCGGAGAAACTTCCGAAGTGAGGGGCGATAGCCGTTGACTTTGTTGGAGACCAGAGTGATGTATCGAGCACCAATTCAAAGGGAGGTGCTTTATGCCCATCGAGAACAGGGATTTGCAGGCGGGGACGCGCCTGGTGGCCCGCTACAAGAAGAAGGAGTACTCGGCCACGGTCGTGGAGGGCGAGAAGGGCGGTCTCCGCTACCGCCTCGAGGACGGCCGGGAGTTCAAGAGCCTCTCGGCCGCCGGCAGCGCCGTCATGGGCGGCGTCGCCTGCAACGGCTGGCGCTTCTGGAGCGTTGCGGGCTCGGAGGAGGCGAAGCCCAAACAGCGGGGGCGGAGCAAGAAGAAGACCAACCCCGGCGCCAATCTGACCCCGCTGGAGGACGGGCGCTGGTTCTGCTCCACCTGCCAGGAGGCTTTCGAGGTGGAGGAGGAAGCGGAGCCGACAGAGTGCCCCAAGGGACACAAGCAGGAGGAGGGCTCCACAGCCTGAGGCTGAACGGCCAGCAGCCTCTGACCGGCAGAGACGGGCCCCGCAAGGGGCCTGCCTCTCTGTCATCTGCCAGCAACCCCCCGATCAGCAGAGGTTGCTCATAGTGGCTGCCCGAGCCTGCAAGGCCATCAAGGAAGACGGCAGCCGCTGCCAGGCACCGCCCCTCCTGGACGACGACTTCTGCCTCATGCACTCCCCGGAGCACGCCGAGGAAATGGCCGAGGCCAGGCGGCTCGGCGGTCTGCGTAGGCGACGTGAGAAGACGGTCTCCGGCGCGTATGACCTCGAGGGGTTGGACGATGTCCCCAAGATCCGCAGACTGCTGGAGATCGCCGTCCTCGACACCCTCTCGCTCGAGAACTCCGTCGCCCGCTCCCGCACTCTGGCCTATCTGGCGCAGGTAGCGCTCAAGACGCTCGAGGTCGGCGAGTTCGAGGCGCGGCTGGAGGCCCTGGAGGCGACCGTGGGCCCACGCCTACGAACAGGGAAGCGCAGATGAGTAGCGGCGAGAAGCGCCTGGACGACGTCATCAAGGGCTTGTCCCCAGAGGAGAAGGCCCGTCTGGTGATCGAGGACCTGTTCCGAGAGAAGCCCGTACTCTCTCCCGCGAATGGCCGCACGATGCTGCACGAGATGAGCCCGGAGGAGGGGAGACGCTACAACGCACTGGTGGAGCGGCACGAGACGCTGAAGAGGAACGTGAGGACGTTGAGCCATCTTGCCGAAGGGGCCAAGACGCAACTCCTCATGCGGGACCGCATCCTCTGGTTCTATCGAGCCCTTGTGGAGGTGGAGGAAGCCATCATCTTCGACCCCGACGTCGCCGGCCCACTGCTCGTCGAAAACAAGAATCTGAAGCCGGGAAGGCCCCTGACCCTACGGGTTCTCTTCGCCGACGTGACTCTTGGCGTATGGGGCCGAAAGAAGCGTTTGCCCGTGGGAAAGGCACCAGGGGTGAGGCTGAATGAACGGGTGATCGAAGCGCTGGACGGTCATACCGGCCGCATCCGCCAGATCGCCGGGGAGATGAAAGCCCTTCATAGATACCTACTCGAGGAGAGCCGCGCACTGGAGCTGGAGTATATCGAGGGGTTCTGCTCCATGGTCGTCAGCCAGGTCTCGGACCATGATCGGCCCCTCTTGCAAGACATGGGTGAGACAGTGGAGCAAGGTCACCACCCTGACAGTCTTTTCCCTGTCGACGATCGGTGGGCGCTTGTATGGGAGGAGGTCGAAGAGGACGCGGAGACGGCGAGGCGGGTTCGAGCGGACCCGGAAGACTGGGTGGCCGTCTCCTATGACGAGCAGTGGCACGATCTCCGAGGCCGATTCCTGGACATCATGAAGGACGAGGCTAGAAGGATCAAAGAGTAAGGAACAGTTGACGGGTAGGGAACATCAACTCTCTGTAGCATTTCCCACGTCAGGCGAGGCGTGACGAACGCACACTATGCCTCCATCGTTAGACCATTAGGTTCCGGCCGTTCGGTGGGGGCCCGGCACCGTTGCGAGTACCCGATCCCCTCATCCAGCTGCTGGCGCCCCCGCGTCGCCCTACTCGTGGTTGGCATCGCGCATCCTCACTGGGAGCTGACTGAAGATGTTGGTTCGTTCGAGGGATCCAGTTGGCTTTTCCGATAAGCCTGTAAGGGTTGTGTCAGGACTGGGATCAAGCGTATGCTTAGGTAACCAGTGGGACCGGAATGTGAAGGAGGTGCGACGTGAAAGGCACTCGAACCTTGCTGCTTGGCTTGGTGACGCTGATGCCGCTGCTTCTCCAGGGTGAGGCGTGGCATGCCAACAGCACTGATGTGAACGACCACAATGCTCGCCTCTCCAGAATCAGCGCTGAAGCTTACGCGCTGCCGGCGCAGCGGGAATTCAATCCCCTGACGCAGCAACTTCCGCTCCCGACCAAAGCCGGAGAGGTCTTCATCGTCGATGATTTCAACAACAAAGTCATCAAGACCAACCTGGGGTCCAACTACTTCATGGGAAACACCGGCGTGACCGAAGACCCGGAGGGCACTACGACGATCTCGTTGTCGGAGGAGTCCAGCGGTTCGTCGGGCGGCAGTCTCCAGATCTCGTATACATTCACAGGTCCGGCAGTAGAAGGTCCATTTGCAGGGTATTTCGCGTCTCTCTTCGGGCTGACGGACACGAAGGTGTCCCTGGATGGGAGCGGCCAGGAACCACCACAGACAACGCCTTTCCCGGGTTATTTCCTCGATCTCCTGGATGTTTACCGCGATATTGGTCTATGGCCTGATCGCAGTGTCGATCAGCTCAAATTCGACGTTCGCCTCTTATCCGCCGAGCCTATTGATCTGAAGATCGAACTGACGGAGGAGAAGGACGACCCGTTGGATATGGAGGAGATACCGCGCCGGGTCTACGCACGTCGCGCAGTCGATACCGATGAGTGGCAGACAATCTCGCTCACGCTGCCGGGCGAGTCGGGCGTGGGCGACTTCACCGGTGGTGATACTGGCTCTTTCAACCCGCATCGAGTATCGCTGCTCTCGCTCATCGTTGAACGGCTTCACATCGGCGACGGCGTGGAGAATCCCGACACGGGCACCTTCCTTGTTGACAACATGAGGTTGATTGACACCGACGGGGACTACCCGAACCTCGATGCCATTGAGGCCGTAGACGGAACCCTGCTTCCCGAGTATGAGGACGCATTCTTGGACCTAGTGCGAGCGACAAGCTTCCTCCACTTCCTCGACTTCGCGTCCACGGATCCCCGGACAGGCGCGTCTACAGATTACCTGAGAGGCGGGATCATTCAAGATCGCTCGACGTTCGCGGATTTGATGAGTGTCGGGGGGGTAGGGTTCCAGCTGACTTCGTATGTTATCGGCGCCGAGCGGGGCTACATCTCCCGCGACGATGCCGCCGTGCAGACGCACAGCATTCTGCAGGTACTCCACGATTATCCGCAAGGATCCGACCGAGTGCACACTATCGGCTACAAGGGCTTCTTCTATCACTTCCTGGGCATTGACGGCCTTCGAAAGCAGAACTTTGACTTCAACGATACCGAGGGCACCGACGAGTCGTTGTGCACAGTCGAACTGAGCACCATCGACACGGCCCTGGCGTTGGCAGGCGTGATCACCGCCAGACAGTATTTCGATGATGTGGAGGACAGCACTGAGGCGGAGATCCGCTCGATGGCGGATGAGCTATACGATCGCGTTGATTGGAACTTCATGCTGGAGCCAACGAGCGACCAGTTTTACCTTGGCTGGAAGCCCAACGAAACCCGGGACGATACGAGCGGCCGGTGCGGGCGATTTCTAATCGACGATGATGACGTGCCTCCTCAGGGCCAGTATTCCAGCAAGCTCGTGGGCGGCGAGGAAGCGCCGGCGACGATAGACTACTACACGGATGAAGGACTGCTCGTCGCACTCCTGGCGATCGCATCGCCGAACCCCGAGCACCGGGTGGACGAAGATGTCTTCTATTCCATGATTCGGGAAGACCAGGGAGCCTCGTTTGTCAAGACCTACCCCGGATCCCTCTTTACCTATCAGTTTGGCAGCGTGTGGCTCGATACGCAGGCGCTGGGATCGGACGCCCATCCCGAGCGGCCAATGGATTACTTCGAGAATACGAGAGACGCCATCCTGGCCACTAGGCAGTACGCTATTGACAATCCTAATGACCGGGCTACGCTGAATGCCGACAGGTGGGGCTTGTCGGCGACCGAAGGGCCCTTCGGCGATTACTTTGCGGAGGCCGCGCCACCTGCCGCCATCGCCACCACCGGGCAGTGCTTGGGTTCGGGCGGCCCCTTGGCCCTGGAGGCGGAGGACGGGATCGGTGATGGGATCCCGAAGTTCCGTAGTGAGGCATCCGGTGGGCAAACCGTGCTACTCCATGACGGCGAGTCGCACACTATGTCCTTTGACTTGCAGGGCACCGCTCTGTACGAGGTCGATGTCCGCTACAGCAATGACAACTACGGTCCTCTTGAGACTGTCGAGGTGAGCATCGACGAAACGATCGTTGGGCAGTTCGAGGCGCAGGATACTGGCGACTATGGCCAGGGCTGGAACGTATTCGAGTGGAGCGGCCCCATTGGCTCACACATTGTTGCACCTGGGTCTCACGGACTCCCTGTTTCCGTGACGGGAGGGGATGGCTACGGGGTGGAAATCGATCTTGTATCGCTCGCGCCCATCCCCGTCAAGCGCGACCTGGAAGTTGGAACGGTGACAGTTTATGGCGTCGGCTCCTCGATCGTTCACACGCCGGATGAGGCTGTCGCGGCGCTGTGGGAGGCCCAAAGCCTGGGCCTGTTTCATCCACGATTTGGCTTTGCGGATGCATTCAACTTGGAGATCGCCGACACTGTCATCCCTGGCTGCGTAGATCCGGACGATCCTGGCGTACTCCGAACCAGCGGGCCGTGGGAACATTTTGTGGGATTCGGCATCGATCACGGCCCGATGTTGATACTGATTGACAACTACCTAGCAGACCAATTCACGCCGACCTTGCTCATGGCCTATCCGACAATTAACGAGGCACTGGCAAGGCTGTTCCCGACGCTGGACAGCGATGGCGACGGGTTCACCGATGGCGTCGAGCAGTTTCTGGGCACCGACCCCCTGGACGACTGCACCAATGATCCCGGTGTGCATGACGCCTGGCCGCTGGACAACGATGTGGACGGAGAGATCTCCGTCACCGGCGACGTGTTCAACTATGTCGGACGCATCGGCGCCATGCCAGGCAGCCCCGAATGGTGGCAGCGCCTGGATCTCGACATGAGCGGCGACATTAGCGTGACTGGGGACGTGTTCATGTACAGAGGTAGGATCGGGGAGACGTGCACGTAGAGGGGGTCGCACCGTCCGCTTTAGATGAGCTACCTCCTGTTGGCCAACGCCATCGTGACGCACACTAAGTGTCGATCGTGAACCGCGCCCGAGCTGGGTAGGGCGTGTCCACCTCGTCCACCGTCTTCTCGACCCGCGTGCCGTCGCCGTCGTAGTTGTAGCTGGCGGCGGTGCCGCCAACGTTGGCGCTGGTCAGGCGGTCGGCGTAGTCCCAGGTCAAGGCGTTGGGCTGGGCGACGGCGGATGTTCTGGGTCGGTTATCACGATTTTGCGGCCCATCTCCTCCAACTCGTCCCAGGTGATGTGATCCTCAAGCAGGACGCGGCCGTCCTCAGCTACCACCTTGATGTCTGGCCGCCACACATCCTCATCAGCAAGCGCCTCGTTCGACTGATGCGGCTCTAGATTGCAGAAAAACTTACCACCCTCATAGATGGTAACCCGCTGAGAGGTGGCATTCACGTATTCAACTGGGGGATACGGGTCGCACGCCAAGCCTGCGAGTACGAAGACCAGCGCGGCCAGCAGTGCCCAACGCCAAACGTTGTGGGGTGACATTACTTGTGGTGCCCCGCGAGACGCTCCAGGAAGTTCCTGTCATGCAGGCAGTCTATTGCCTCGTCCCAGCCTTGACACAGCTCACCCGTTATGGCGCACTACCCGACAGCTCCTGCTGAGGCCGGGCCGAAGGTAGCGGGCGCGCAGGAAGGTGAAGCCGGTCTCGGCGTCGAACTGCTCGCCCGTGAAGCCGAAGACGCTGCCCATGCCGGAGCTGGCCCGCACCTCGCCGAACACGTCGTAGGCAGGCGCGACGAAATGTACTGTCAGTCTTCTCTCTTGCCTGGCGTATGCCCTTGTCTGCCCCGTTTTCCGGAAAGCCATACACGGGCAAGAATGGCCAACCGGATAAGCGCGCTGAGACCAAACGTGCCAGTGACGATAAGTCCCCAATACGGCCCCGCGAGGAGTAGGAATAGGCCGGCCATCACAATCAGCGAAGCCGTAAGGCAAGACCAGCGAAGGGGGTGGGTCCTGATCTCCAGCTCCTCCCGCTCGATCCATTGTTGTCGGGAAAGCCATGCATGAGGGGCAAGAACGGCGAACCGGGAAAACGCGACGAGACTGCACAAGCCAGTGACTATGGGCCACCAATACAGCGGAAAGAGGAATGGGGCAACGCTGGCTATCACAACCAGCGAAGCCGTAACGCACAACCAGCGAAGGCGGTGGGTCCTGAACTGCAGCTCCTCCCACTCGATCCATGACGCGACCACGGACGCCGCCCTCCGCTTCATCTTCCGCGTAATCTCCACCTCATTCACATACACTTGTCAACGCACTGGGCCGTCTTTCCCGAAATGGTCGACAAGCACCCAAGACACGGATAGCATAGCTCGGGCTGCCCTGTAGCACATAGGGCGCATGCTGCGCCACACACTGCAGTGGCGGATCCCCAACCGACCCCACAGATAGCACTCTCTGCCCAATCAGGCAAGCCAAAGTCAGAGACTGGACAGTAACAGTCCTTCAAGCAGCCCCAGAAGTCATCGTCGGAACCGGGACCAGGCGTTTCGCCGGGGGGCGGTTCGCGTCCGTCGCACCTTGGATTCTCCGGGAAACCGTCTTCCGCGTCTAGAAGCCTATTGATGGTCCAGTCTGTTGCCCCCTCCCATGCCTCTGAGCCGTAATGTTCAATGATCTTATCATACTCCCACCAGTCCGCGCGACAGCCGGGATCCAGGGCGCAGATCAGGGGTGGGGCGGCGAGAAGGACGCGAAGGCCACAGGCAAAGCTCGGACGTGGCTACCCAGACGACGATGTTCGCCCTACGCGGCAGGTTTGCTCCAGATCAAATACCCCTCGCCATCGTATGCACCGACGACGATCTTCTGGGTTCTCTCCGCCAAGACCCTTAGCTGGGCCGAAGTTATGTCTCGTGCCTCATCAGGCAAGCCGGCTTCCGCTGCCAGGAATGTTATAACGCCTATGAGCGGAGGGTAAGCGCATCGTGCTTCTCCAATAGCCCGTGCTATCTCCGTCCCTTCCAGCTCCCTCGAGAGCAGGACATGATATACTTCATCCTCAAATGCCAGCAGCCGGCTCTGAAAACGCGAGAGCCCGGGATCGGAGGGTCGCGCTAGAGCATTCTCGAGGATGCAAACACGGCCTTCTGCCGCTCTCAGGAATGCCTGCACAATTGACACCAGCCAGGGATCTGTATTTGGCACAGGCTCCCACCTGACTCTTGAGCCGTCAGGTGCCGTTCGGTATACGAAAGTCTCGGGGTCCCGTTCGAGCTTTCCGCCCGTCCTGAACTGGCTCGCCGCTTCCTTGCTAACATCTGATGGAAGGAAGGTCGTCACTGTGCCGCTCTCCAGATCAACCCTTTCCAGAAGATGCCTAGCCAGGGTTTTCCCTTCTGCCAGGCACTCCCGTATGTACTCCAGGGCCTCAGGGCCGAGACTCCTTTCCTCGCACGCGTTCATGGCTTTGGCACCCACCTTCCATCTGGGTACCCGTCCCACTCGCCCCCGTCCGGGTCAATGTAGTCCCAATGAGGCCCTTTCGGCGGAGCGTGTTTCAGATCCGGGTGCAAGCTTTCGGTGGTCCCTGGATTGTACCATGCTCCCTGGCCGCTTTCGGGTGGTCCACTGCCACGCCACTCCCATTCCTCGCTGGGTGCTTTGGCAGGGTCGTCGCCTGGATAGTCCATTTCCGGGGCGTCAGCCCTACGCCCGGCCTCGGCTCCGGTGTCTTCCGGATGGGTCTGTTCGGCTTTTAGGATCTGGCCTATCTTCCAGGCTATCATCACGCCCGCGGCAGAACTTGAGCCGGCCGCGCTGATGATCTTGCTCGCTTCCCAGGCCCCCTCCCTGCAGGCTGGATCCATCGCGCAGACGAGAGCGGGCACCGCCACCGCTGCGAAAACAACTGTAGTCACGCAAGCTGCGAAGGTGACGCCGCCTGCAGGCCCAGCGGGTACCGCTGCCACGGCTACACATCCTAATACGAGCGTCGCCATCATCGTGGGATATGCCATCACGTATGATGTCTGCCGCTGCGACTCAACGGTGTAGTGCCCACTCGGGTCGACCCAGGTGGTGGGGTTGTTGGCTACATAGGCGTAGGGGTTGAAGCCCTGCGTGCCGGGGGCGTTGGGCTGGATGCTATCGGCGGAGAGGAAGCGGCCCAGGCGCGGGTCCAGGTAGCGGGCGCGCAGGAAGGTGAAGCCCGTCTCGGCATCGAACTGCTCGCCCGTGAAGCCGAAGACGCTGCCCGTGCCGGAGCTGCCCCGCACCTGGCCGAAGACGTCGTAGTCGGCCGTGCCGGTGAGGGAGCCGCCGAGGTCGCTGAGGCCGCGAACAGAGCCCAGGGCGTCGTCCAGCAGGTAGGTCGGCTGGCCGCTGCCGTCCAGCTCGGCCAGGACGCCGTCGGCGTGCACGTAGGCGTTCGTTTCGTCGTCCACCAGCAGGGGCAGGCCCGCCTGGCGGTCCCACAGGTAGGACGTGTCCACCTCGTCCACCGTCTTCTCGACCCGCGTGCCGTCTCCGTCGTAGGTGTAGCTGCCGCAGGTGCCGCCGACGTCAGCGCTGGTCAGGCGGTCGGCGTAGTCCCAGGCGAAGGTGTCGTCGCCGGCGGTGATGAGGTTGCCGTTGGCGTCGTAGGTGTAGGTGGTCGAGCCGTCGGAGAGGAGCTGGCCGGCGTCGTCGTAGCTGTAGTTGGTGGGCACGCCGTTGACGGTCATGGTGAGGCGGTTGCCGTTGTCGTCGTACTCGTAGGTGACCTGGTCGCCGTTGGGGTAGAGGACGCCGGTGATGCGGTCGAGGGCGTCGAGGGTGTAGGTCTCCGTGCCGGCGCCTGAGGTGACGGCGACGCGGTTGCCGTTCTCGTCCAGGGTGTAGGAGAAGCTCTCGATGGGGCCGCCGGACCCGCTGTGGATGACCGAAGTGAGGCGGCCAGCGTCGTCGTAGCCGTAGGTGGTGTCGATGCCGTTGGGCCGGGCGATGCTCGTGCGATTTCCGTCTTCGTCGTAGCCGAGGGTGATGGCGCGTGCCTGCCAGTCGGTGACGGTGCTCAGGCGGCCGGCGTCATCGTAGCCGTAGTCGACGGTGCGGCTGTCGGGCAGGGTCATGGCGGAGCGCTGGCCGTCGTCGTTGTAGTCGTAACCCACCGTTCCCTGAGGTGAGACCACGGAGGTGACGCGGGAGGCATTGTCGTAGCCCCAGGTCGTGGTGCCGGTGGGGTCGATCATGGAGGTGCGGCGGCCGAGATCGTCGTAGCCGTAGGTGACGCTGTCGCTGGGGTAGGTGACGCCGATCAGCCGGTCGAGCTCGTCGTACTCGTAGTCGACGACGACGCCGCGGGCATCGGTGGTCTGGCTGAGCCGCCCGAGGTCGTCGTAGCTGTACGACTGCACCCGCTCGAGGGGGTCTGTCTCCGTTTCCACGTTGCCCAGGTCATCGTAGGTGTAGATCGTGGTCTTGCCGCGGGGGTTGGTGACTTCAGTCTGCTGGCCAGCGTCGTCGTAACCGAAGGTGACCACGCCGTCCAGGGCGTCGGTGATGGTGGTGAGCCGACCGGTGGGGTCGTGTCCGTAGGATGTGACGTTGCCGCGTGGGTCGGTCATCGATATCTGGCGGCCGGCGTCGTCGTAGGCGTAGGTGGTGACGTTCAGCAGGGCGTCCGTGACCGAGGTCAGGAGATCACGCGGGTCGTAGGCGTAGGTTGTGGCGTAGTCGGAGGGTCGGGTCACCACAGTCGTCCGGCCGGCGGCATCGTACGCGTAGGTGGTGGTGTTGTCAGCGGGGTCGGTGACGGATGTCATGCGGTTTAGCTCGTCGTAGCCGTAGGTGGTTGTCCTGTCGACGGGATCGGTGGAGCTGGTGCGGTTGCCGGCGTCGTCGTAGCCGAAGCTGCGCTCGTTGTCCAGGGGGTCAGTGATCGACGTCAAGCGGCCGGCGTCGTCGTAGCCGTAGCTCGTCGTGTAGCCGAGGGCATTGACCACCTCTATCAGGCGGCTGGCGTCGTCATAGTTGTAGCTTGTCCAGTTCAGCAGGGGGTCGATCACCCTGGTGCGCCGGCTGATCTCGTCGTACACGTAGCTGGTGGTGTGATCGAGCGGGTCCGTCTCCGAGATGAGGTTGCCGTCGGGGTCGTACTCGAAGGTAAAGATGCCGTCGTTCGGCAGAGTCATTTCGTTCAAGCGCCCGGCGTCGTCGTATTCATAGGAGGTAATGCGGCCGAGCGGGTCCTCCTCCGATTCGAGACGGCCAGCATCGTCGTAGGTGTAGGTGGTGGTGTCGCCAGAGGGATCGGTGACCGACCTCAGGCGGTTGTTCTCGTCGTGGTCGTAAGTCGTGACGTTGCCCAGAGAGTCAGTCATCGACTCCATGTTGCGGTTGGCGTCGTAGGTGTAGGTGGTGATCTTGCCGGCCGGGTCGGTCTTGGAGATGGCCAACCCGCGGTCGTCGTAGGCCCAGAGTGTTCTGTTCCCCAGCGGGTCCTCCACCATCAGCAGATGGCCGGGAAGGTCGAACAGGAAAGTGGACTCCCCTTGCAAGGCGTCCCGCATGCCTATTGGGCGACCGAAGAGGTCGTAGAAGTACTGGGTCGTGTTGTCAAGCGGGTCGGTCTCGGAGGTCACACGTCCGGCGGCGTTGTATGTCCACTCCCAGGTGTTGCCCAGCGGGTCCGTCCTGGTGATGCGATTTCCTTGGGCGTCGTAGGTGTAGGTCTCGGTTTCGCTCAGGGGGTTGGTCATTGACGTCAGGTTGCCGTCATCGTCGTACGTGTAGGTGGTGACGTTGCCGAGAGGATCGGTGGTGCTGGTCAGGTTCCCCTGGTCGTCGTAGGTGAGGGTCGTGACGTTGCCCCTGGCGTCGGTGATGGTGGTCGGCAGGTGCTGGGGGTTGTAGGTGATAGAGATGGGGTTCCCCAGGGGATCTGTGGAACTTGTGAGGTTCCCGCTGTCGTCGTAGTCGAACTCCCATTCGTTAAAGAGGGGGTCAATAACCATCTCCAGGTTGCCGACGCTATCGTAGACGTAGGAGACTACCTGACCCAGCGGGTCGACCTTGTCGGTTGTTCGGTGAAACTCATCGTAGTAGTACGTCGCTGTGTTGCTCTCCGGGTCAACAACCTGGGTCACGCCTTTGGCAGGCGTATCGTAGCTGATGCTAATCGTGTGGCCGAGGGCGTCGGTCTGCTCTACAACGCGGTTAACTGAATCGAGGGTGTTCGTGAAGAGGGTCTTGCCGTTCTGATCGACGACCTGAGTGAGGCGATGCTTGCTGTAGGAGTAGGTGCGGACGCCACCCTTTGGGTCAGTGACGGAGGCCAGGTCGCCACTGTCGTCGTAGGCGTAGGAGACTACGGCGTCTGTGGGGTCGGTGACTGAGGTAAGACGTCCGTTGCCGTCATAGGCGAAGGTCAGGGTCCGACCGTCGGGGTCCTCCACCGAGATGAGGCGGTCGGAACCGTCGTAGGTCAGGGTTACAGTGTTGCCGTCGAGGTCCTCGATGGTGATCAGCTTGCCGGCCGAATCGAAGTTGTAGTCCAGGTTTTCCTTGGTCTTCAGGGTATACGTCCCGTCGCCGTTCTTGACGAGTTCGTCGTGGACGCGCGCATCGGCTGGGCTGAAGGTCTCATAGGCCGGATTCCAGATGAAGAACTCTTCGCCGCCCGATCCGAAGATCACGCCCGCGTCGTCGCCGGTTGTGATTTCAAGGTGGGTGTCGAAGCTGTGAGTCCAGCGATATCCGAGGGGGCCGAAGCGATCTGAATGGCCGCTGTAGTAACGAGTGAGCACCAGCGGCACGCGGCCCTCAAGAGTCAGGTCAACATCCACGAAGCCGAAGCTACCCGTAGACGTGTCGACGCTGAGGCCCACCTTCTGCGAGAACGGCTCCCTCATATGCTGGCGCGCGATGTTGTCGGCGATGCTATAGACCCTGCCGCCGCCGGCAAGCTGCACCCGGAAGTAGCCCTTCTCACCTGTGAAGTCAGCGAGATAGAAGTACCTCGTCCGGTAACCCGTTGGGGTGTCCGCTGCATCTATGTGAACTACCCAGCTCTGGCCTGAGTTGTTGTACCAGGTAACTCGAATGAGATTGCCAGTGCTGTAGCCGATGTCGTAGGAGATGGCGTAGTATTTCCGATCAACATGGTTGGGACGGTCGATGATGCCCGGCGCGATATCAACGGACCGCAGGTAGACGGCGCCATCGCTCTCGAAGGGCGTCACATATGTACCGTTGCTGTCCTCGCCGGTCGCAACAGCATCGTTGGTTGCCAGTTTCCAGCCGGGGGCAGCCATCTCGGGCAGACCGGCGTCGTCAAAGAGACCCCAGCCAAAGTACTGACGGATGCGAAGCTTCACGGTTTCGCCTGCGTACAGGCTTACTCCGGCCTTCAGGGTCTTCCACTGAGTCTCGTCGGCGCCTACCGGTCCCATCAGGTCCGTAACCTCGCCGAAGTCGGGCCCTCGCAGCAACTCAAGGTAGAAGATGGATGTTACGCTGTCGCCCTTGTAGGCCAATCCTATCTGCTGTACATCGTTGTGGAGAGTGAAGGGAGACGAGGTGAGTTCTCCGTTTGTGCGGACGTAGTTGCCGTTGGGGCCGTCGGTCTCCAGCGATGTCTTCTCTGTGACATCCCATTCGGGGATATCTACCGACTGGAGGCCGAAGTCATCGGCCCCGATTTTGTATGCGATGTGGACAACCTTGAGCTTGATCTGCTCTCCTTGCCAGGAGGAGACGTTGAAGCGAACCGTTTGCCAGCCGTAATCCGCATAGCCCATAGCGACCTGTGTGGAAGTCCCGAATTCGGGGTCCGAAAGAACGTAGACCTTGTACTGGCTGCGACCCAAAGAGTCGAGACCTTTGATGTCAACCGTGGCGAACTGGGCGTCGTTATCGACTGTGAAGGCTCCAGAAGTGAGCGATCCCCCCGAGTCGAAGCGGGCATAGGTGTCTCCCCCTTCTTCTGCCTGTCGTTTGACGGTCCCCGACGGTTCGAAGTCCGGAAAGGTTATCTCGGCACTGACATCGTCGATACCCACGTTGCCGTACAAGAAGCGGTAGAACTTGAGCTTTATCGACTGACCAAGGTATTGCGAAGCGTCAATGTAGGTTCTTTCCCAGTACCCGCAGGAATTGCAGTAGAGGCTAGCCAGGAGGGTCTGAGTGCCATAATCAGGGCCGGTAAGGGCGTATACCCTCACCCAGGTATAGCCGCTCGTAGACAGGTATCCCAGGTCGAAAGCGAAGGTCTGCGCTGTACTGTCCACGGTAAAGGCGTTGGAGATGATGGTGCCCCCCGACCCCAGTTTGGCGTAGTAGCCATGCTCAGCGTCTGACTCTATGGAGGTGGTGCCGGAGGTGGTCCAGCCGGTGAAGTCGCTGGTCTCGAAATCGTGGTTGGTGGGCGGAGTCCCCGCGTCCACGGCCGGGGCCTCAAGATCATGGTTGCTGGGCGGAGTGCCGATCGCATAGCTTGGCGTCTCGAAGTCAGAATTGGACGGGGGCGTGCCGATGGGTTGGACATCGGCATCGAAAGTATGGTTCAGGGGATAGGCGGCATTCGCTTCAGAAGGGAGAGGGTCCGCTTGGATCGCAGACGGGGATGGTAGAAGAAGAACGAGAGCGATTGCCAGCGGCAGCGTCAGCTTGACAAGGATCTTCGTCATGGCATCCTCCAGTCTCGAGACGACTGAAATGGAACTTCGTCTGAGCTACTGTTTCTTGACACGCTTTTGCCTTCAGCTACAAGGCCGGGAGCGTGTCAATCGTAATAGTCGCTTCAGTTTAGCAAAGTTGAAAGATTTGTCAATATCTCTGCAATCAATCGAGGAGCTGCCTGCGTATTGACACCCTGGCCATTCTGCGCCCGCCCAACGCCATCGTGGTTTGTGGTGACGATGGGGTAGGAGCGCACAACCCCGGGTGCGAAGATACTCCCTCTCGATTGGCTGAACCCCTGGAGGCTCCTTCTCTCCTCAAGATGACCGCACACTAAGTCTGCATCGTGTCCGCGGGGGAGCCCACTGAAACCATACCTGGACCCTGCGGCTACGGTAGCGTAAGGCGCCGGGGTGTCGACCTGAATAACTCGGCTGAGGCAGAGGAGCCAGAGTACCACCTGCGAAGCCCTCTCGCCCGCTCAGTCCTCTAGGCTCTAGACAACAGCTACCGAGTAGACGATGTCGCCCAATCTTCGTTGGACGACCTCAGCGCCAGCGGGCAGAGCTAGAGAGCTTGCCTGAGAAGCACGAGAGCATCGGTTGGCGACCAGCGCCCGCAGGGAGCCCGGATCGTCAATCAGAGTGTGGACGTCCTTCATCGCCCAGGCCACCGGCACCCCGAAACGCGCCATGGTCTTGGGCAGCGGGACCGATGCTGCGCCCTAGGGCGCGATGGGCATGCCGCAACTCACGGGCGCCGTGATCAGGATGAGGAAGGGGTCGTAGTGGTTCAGCGGCCCCATGTTGGAGATGTCCGGCCGGTCGGGAAAGTACCGCTCCCAGCCTCCGGCCACCAATCGATAGGCGGCGGCATAGCTGCCAGCCGCACAGGCGAGGGCGTCTTGAGGTGGGATGCCGTCGGGGCCAGCCCAGCCGTCGTTCTGCCAGCCCACGCCCCAGTCCAGCGTCCGTTCGCCGCCCGGTGGAGCGGCCACCGGCATCTCGCAGGTCACATTGCCGGTGATCAGGATGAGGAAGGCGTCATACTGCTCCAGCGAGCCCATGTTGGATAGGTCTGGCCGGTCGGGGAAGTAGCGCTCCCAGCCTCCGGCCACCAATCGATAGGCGGCGGCGTAGTTGCCCACCGCGCAGGCGAAGGCCTCTTCGGGAGTGGAGGCCCCACTCCAGGTGGCGTTGTGCCAGCCGGGGCCCCAGTTGAGGGTGCGGCTGGGCTCAGGGCTCGGTGATGGGCTCGGCGTCACCTCTGGCACGGGTTCTGGGGCCGAGAACTCGGATGTGTTGCCGCCGGAATCGGTGGCGGTGACGGTGACGTTCGGCCCCTCGGGCGAGCCGGGGAAGCTCCAGTCGCCGTCGCCGTCCGCCGTGGTGGAGCCCTCGTACACCCTGCCCTCGTCCTCGTCGTCGGAGTAGATGTCGATGGCACAGTTGGGACAGGCAGTGCCCATCACCGACCCGAAGCCGGTGATGGCGGGCGGCGTTAGCTCTTCGTTGCCGCCGTCAGTGTTCTCGATGCCCTTGCCCCCGTTGGAGTGGATGGAGTTGCCGCGGATGGCGTTGCCGGTGGTAGCTGCGCCATCCACCTGCACGCCGTCTTCGGTGTTGAAGGCGATGATATTGCCCTCGCCAGAAGCCGTGCCGCCGATGGTGTTGCTGTGGCAGCCACCCCCGATGAACACGCCCCGCCCTCCATTGGGGATGGACCCTGTGCCCGAAGCGTTGGTGCCGATGTAGTTGCCCTTGACCGCGTTGCCGTTAGCGCCAGCGGTGATCTCCACACCGGACCACTGATTGCCGGAGATGACGTTGCGCTCGCCAGCCGTGCTGCCGCCCACAGTGTTGCCGTGGGCGTCACCCGCGATGTTCACGCCTTGCGCTCCATTGGAGATGGGCCCGGTGCCTGCGGCGTTGGTGCCGATGTAGTTACCCTTGACCACGTTGCCGGTCGTGCCGGTGCCCCCGATCGCCACGCCACAGGTGCCATTGCCGGATATCACGTTGCCCTCGACGGTGTTGTTCTGGGCGCTATCGACGATGCCCACGCCCCACCCTCCATTGGGGATGGGCCCGGTGCCTGCGGCGTTGGTGCCGATGTAGTTGTCCTTGACCACGTTGCCGTCCGTGCCGGTGCCGTCGATCTCCACGCCGTTCCCGACATTGCCGGATATCACGTTGCCCTCGACGGTGTTGTTCTGGGCGCTATCGACGATGCCCACGCCCCACCCTCCATTGGGGATGGGCCCGGTGCCTGCGGCGTTGGTGCCGATGTAGTTGTCCTTGACCACGTTGCCATCCGTGCCGCTGTCCCCGATAATCACCGTGTCGTGGAGAGTGCCGGATATCACGTTGCCCTCGACGGTGTTGTTCTGGGCGCCCTGATTGATGACTACGCCCACCATATCATTGGGGACGGCGGCTGTGCCTGACGCATTGGTGCCGATGTAGTTGCCCTTGACCACGTTGCCGTCCGTGCCGCTGTGGGCTATGTACACGCCGGTGCCGCTGCCGGATATCACGTTGCGCTCGGCAGCCGTGCTCCCGCCCACCGTGTTGTTCTGACCGCTCACCATGTACACACCGATCCGGCAGCCGTAGATTTCCAGGCCCTTAATGGTGTTGCCGTTGGAGTGGATATCGAAGGCGTCGGAGGAGCTGCTCCCACACTGCACGATCACCCCGGCCGAGGAGCCGTCGATGGTGTCGTTGCCCGTAGTGAGCCAGGGCGTGCCAGAACCCAGGGTGATGGTGTTAGGGTTGAAGACCACGGGATCGAAGACGATGGTGTCGGCCGAGGCAGCACCGATCGTGTCGGTAGTGCTGCAGGTCGGCCCCCAGCTGGTATTGGAGACTAGAAGGCACTCGCTGCTGTTCAGCGTGCCCACGATCAGGCCGCCGGTGGCCAGCAGCATGGCCTCGAGGAGCGTGATGTGATCGTCGCGGGCATTCGTGTCGCCGGTGCCGTCGACGGTGATGGTGGCGCTCGGGCTAGCCTGGGCACTCGGCCGGTTGAGCGCCAGGAACACCGTGACTGCGGCCACCGCCACGACCAAGATAGCCAACACGAATGGTTTCATGGCTTCGCCCCCTTTCACCTGGACATCGCCCGCATCATGCCAAAACTTCTCGGACGCGTCAACAAAGGGGAGGCCGCCACACGACGATACCATGCCATCGGCCACGAGCAGGGCGGCCGGGATGTCGACAGGGAGGCGGTCTGGTCGATGCCCTGGAGGGCCGGCTGGGATTCGAACGCACGGCTCCCGGATTAGAGGGCACGGACTGAGGGCTAACTGCTAAGACCAGATTCAGAAGCCGGGGTGGAACCGGGGTGAGGTCAGGGCAGCCTTCCGGGCCAATCCGGTGGCAGGTCGCCCAATCTTCGTTGGACGAGGTCACCGTCGGAGCTGGGTCGATAGAGTGTCTGACCGCAGTTGTGCACCTGCCTGAGAAGCAGACGATTGTCGGTCGGCTATCAGTGTCGGCATGCGACCCGGATTGTCAATCAGGACGTGGACGCCCTCCCTCGACCACCCCATCGCCACCGCGAACCACACGATGGCGTTGGCCAGGGTCTCGATGTGGTGCCAGGCTTTCAGGTTCGGCCCAGACGCTACGGGTCGAACGTCCAGGTGGTGGGGTCCGGCTCCGTCACCAGCATGAGCACAGCGTCGTACTGCTCCAATTGGGCGATGTTGCTGACCTCCGGCCTGCTCGGCACATAGCGGCTCCAGGCTTGATTGCCGCCCAGCACGTAGAGGATGGACAAGTCCTCGGTGATGCCAGACGTGGCGTCGCCAGGCGGCTTGGTTGCCCCCGTGTAGCAGATGCTGTTCCAGCCCTGCGCCAGGCTGGCGCTGGCGGGAGAGCTGCCCGAGGGTGACTGATGCCAAGTGGCGCCACCGGTCATAAGGAGCAGCAGCGGTTTGTAGGGACCGACGGTGGTGATGGCGCTCACCTCTGGCCTACCAGGGAACCAGCGGTCGTAGCCCTGGTCGGACCGGAGGCCGTAGACAGCGGCCACGTCGGCGAGGAAGGGCGCCAGTGCGTCTTCGATGGGTTGCTCGGCCCCGATGTAGCAGACGTGGTTCCAGCCCGCCGCCAGTGTGAAGGCCGTAGCCCCGGGAGGAGGCGTGGGTGTAGGGGTTCCGCCAGACAGCGCGTCCGAAATGACAGAAATGGTGCCATCCCCCTGGTTAGCAACATAGGCGCGGTTGGTGGCCGGGTTCACCGCTACTCCCCTGGGTCCGTCGCCCACAGACAAGGTAGCAACGACGCTGTTCGTCGTGCCGTCGATGATCGTGACATCGTTGCTGCCCTCGTTGGTAACGATGATGTGGTTGGTGGTGGGGTTGACAGCAAGCCCAACCGACTCGGTCCCGACCGCCACCGTGGCGACGACCGCTTTGCTGGTCGAATCGATAACGGAGACGCTCTTGTCGAACAGATTGGTCACGTAGATGCGGCCGGTGTCGGGATTAAGGGCGAGGCCCCAACCAGTCTTGTCCAGGGCGATGCTGTCAACGACCTGATTCGTGGCTCCGTCGATGACAGACACGGTGTCCTGGCTCACGACGTACACACGGTTCGTAGTCTGGTTCACGGCTACGCTTCGGGGCAGGAATGCGACTTCCACAGTGGCGACGACCTGGTTCGTGGCCCCATCGATGACCATGACGGTGCTGTCTAAGTGGTTGACAACGTATGCGCGGTCCGTGGCAGTGTTGACCGCGATGTCGATGGGCCAAGAGCCCACCGGCACGGTGGCTACGATCTGTCTGGTCGTCTCGTCGATGACTTTGACGTATTCTTCACCCTGCCCACCGGAGAAAGAGAGGTATAAGCGACTGGTCATTGGGTTCAGGGCGACAGCCCATGGGCTCAGTTCGAACGTCACCACGTCCACGACCTGATCAGTTGAACCGTCGACCACGGAGAGTACAGGATCCTGGCCACCGCAAGTGACATAGATACGATTAGTGTCAGCGTTCACCGCCACATCCTCAACCTTGTCAGCAACGGGAACTGTGGCCACCACGGTCGGGCCAGTCGCCCCGACGTCTGCTAGCAGGACTAACAACGCCAGCAGAAGCGACGATACAGAGAGTACGCCTCTAACGCCCATTGGAGCTTCACACCTCCTCGATGTCACGGCTGGTCTCGCCGTACCCACTACAGCACGTTAGCCACACCGGGTGCCCAACTCACCTCGCTGGGGCGCAGCCGTGTCGCTTGTAATGACGCTCGCCTACGCTCCATCGTTACTTTCTGCCCATCGCAAACGTGCCAAACCCTTGCGGTTCCCTTGCCCCTCTCCCTGGACACAGGCATGATGAGCAGAGTTCACCTAGGCCATGCCGAGGGGTGGGTTGGGTCGAGCGACTTTGGCGGTGTCTGGCCCCGGGGCAGCGCGCGGGCGTGTGACAACTGTCCCAACACCCCCAACCCCGACCAGACCGACACAGACAGCGATGGCGTCGGCAAGGGAAAGAGCTGTGGGTCGTCAACTTTCGGAATCTGTGCGGGCAGGTCCTAATCTACATCTGAAGGCTTGCTCTCGCTCCTCCGCAGGCGGGAGGGCATCGCCCGGAGGCCTTTTCTCACCAGCACGTCCTGATTGACAATCCGGGAGTCAAACCTGTTCAGGTCGTCTCTTCCCTCACAGCGACCGTACACTAAGTGTGGGATGTTGACGGGTCAGCCTGTCTTGCCGTAGCCCAGACTCTACCACCTTACAGAGAGGGGATAGTGTCAACCCGTTGAGCCACTCACTCCTCTGGTGAGCCCAGGAACTGCCGCGAAAGTAGGGTCAGTACCCGGGAACCAGTCTTCAACGGAATCGATGCATACGCGTGTGCGAGGGCGACGGGTATGACAGCGTCAGCATACAAACTAGTGCCGATCTTATCGAGCATCCGAACGGTTGCCGGCAGCATCGGATAGCTCTGGGGATCATGCCACGCGGTCGACATCGCAGGCGGCCTGGGAATCGTAAGGGTCAACAACTGCCCCTGCTCTGTACGATAGAAGAACTTCTGCCCGTAGTACGTGTCTCGCCCGAATGCTGCACTTCCGCCGGGTCGAGACGCGAGGATGCGACCATAAATGTAAGCGTCGGGCAGCTTCATCAGCGTCCGCCGTTCAATGCGTTCGGCTATGGCGGCAGCGTGTTCCGCGAACTGGCCGCTCTTCTCGAGACCAACGATGATGGGACGACTCAGGTGCTGCTCATCAAGAGTCCGAAAGAGCGAATCGATGAACGATTGGATCGCACCGTGCAGCCATGCCTGAGGGCCAAACATGGCCAGAGGTCCGTCGAGAATGAAAGCAACGTTCCCCAGGGCTCGGGGTTGTCTGCGAAGCAGAAACTGCAAGTATCCCACCATAGTGAGATGTTCGAGAAAGGACATCAAACGACCCAAGGCCGTCAAGTTGCTGTGCTCCTCGGCGACCTCCTCGTGAACGCGGAGTGAATCACTTGGGAAGAGTTGGCCCCCACACAACGGGCAGGTCCGTCCTGTGAGGGGAACGTCGATGTGCTGCTCAGCGCATGAAACTGAAGCTGCGCAACGTGCAAGGGTTACGCCACCAGTGGGGGATACCTTATCACTATGGCCCACAAGCTGCATGAAGACGTCTATGAGTCGAGCATCTTCAATCGTGTAGGTTTGAAGTATTTCAAAGATCTCTGCCCGCCATGAGTCACGAACGGTAAGCATGTCGCTCCTCGAAACGTTCGAGCTCGGCACGACTATTGAGTATAGCGATTCGTTGGAAGCATTGTGTACGATGTACGGATCGACGAGATGCTCGACACCCTGCTCAAGCATCTCTTCAAGATGGACAAGTACCCCCGCTATCTGAACGTACCCGATCCTGGTGCTCGGATACTCCTCGCGAACGGCCACCTCGCTCTGAGACCCATCAAATGACATCACCCACCGCGGTAACTCATCCGGGCAATCCATGTCGCTGGCGGACACTAGGAGCTCGTTCGAGATCTCCGACGAGTCATCAGCTACGTGGACCCGGTAATTGGCGAGACGCTCTCGAACCATGTCGCTCTCTACAATAGGCACGTGTCCTAGTTTTCGTGCCTGCTCCCAGCCGCCGGTGCGCCGCGTCAAGTACGGCATACTACCGCGAACCCTCCTCGTCGGCGCCTTCTGCTAGGCGCGCCAATCCCGCAGTTCTAGCTTCCTGAATGCGAGTAGCATCGAAGAGGTCGATCTGAGTTGGGATGATGTATCGACCACTCCTCGTCTTCAGTCGCGCGAAGCCGACATCCTCTGCTTTCAGGGTCAGTTTGGCGAAGTCCTCAAAGTCATAGTACTTCGACAGTTCCTTTACCTCAGCCTTGTTGTTGAGGTGCGTGACTATCCAGTTTGACGTGTTCGAGAGTATCAAGGGATCGACGCTGCTGACCTCTTGTGTGGCGTATATGAGCCCGATCTTATACTTGGCGGCTTCCTTACCCAGACGCACGTAGGGGTCAGCCTCAGCCGGCACGTTCATGCGATCACGGTTGAACAGGCGGTGTGCCTCCTCGATGTATATCTGTATCTGGTGCGGATCTTCTCCTTCTGCAAACCTGCGAGCAGCATCGAGGAGTATGTGATTCACGATTCGCTCCGAGCAGTACTTCAGGATAGTCTCGGAGCCCAGCGACAGGTCGATGATCACGATTTTGCCTGCCACGAGCTCATCAAGAACCTCGTCGGCATAGTCATCGACACGAGTCGGTTGATGAAACTGGTTCAACGGCATGAGTAGTCGATATCCAGATCCAACGGAACCACCGTAAACGGCCAAGATGGCATCAAGCTGTGAATCGCGCCATTGGACAACGCTCTGATCGTCGGAGGCCGCGATAATGCCATCCCAGAAACTCGTTAGCTGGTCTCGAGCAAGGCTGACTCCCCCGCTAGGGCCAGACTGCAACTGCTCTTGGCCGCGTCTGGACAGATGCTGGTTCACCGCGGCCAAGACATTCGCGTTCACCACGAACCTAGCCCGGAAATCGCGAGGCGGTTGCAGGCCAGCCTTGATGAGCGTCGCGTACAGTGCTGCGCGCCGCCGACGTGCGCGACGAAATGCCCGCGGATCGCCTGCGTCGTTCTCGGGCCCCGTGACGTCCGCGGCCAAGAACGCTTGTATGTAGATGGACTGGTTTCTCGGAGTCAGATATGTGGTGATTATCGCCCACGTCACATCAATGGTCTCGTCGGAAAAGAAGTTGGACGAAAGAGGCCTAACGCCCTCCTCGCTACCAGTCGCGCCGTAGCGAAAGATAGTGACGAACTCAGTACCGATTTTCGATAGTGCTGTCTGATCCTGCTCGTTGACGTTAGCGTACTCGGCGGTTGGGTCGAATAAGAGTTGCCCTATCCGCTGTCCCGTCTCAGCTGCGTACTGAAAAACAGCAGTAGCAATGGTCTTCATCGCATTCGATTTGCCGAGACGAGTCATCCCAAAGACGGCGGTCTTCAACGCCACAAAGTCGGCAATATTTACGCGCACAGGCACCGAAGTGTCGCCTGCAGCCCCCACGCTTAGTCTACGTCTCCTGGTGGCTGAGCTGTATCTGATCTCACCGATTCGAATCCTCCGAGGCGCAACCCCTGCAGTTGGATGCTCTGAGACCTCCTGCTCCGTGAGCTCAGGATAGCTGGCGATGATGGAAAGACTTCGGCCGAAAGGTTTATAGACCTTGTACCTGCTCGACGAATAGAACGTCTCGATGTCACTGCCGAATGAGAGCAGAGGCGATCCATTGACCTCAGTCTCAAAGAAGGTCCCCAGTATCTTGGCCTTGATCCCAGAGAACTGAATCTCGTTCCTGGTGAGAACATCCAGGATGGCCGGGGATGATGCGGCGCCTTCCTCGCCTCGGGTAACGACCATTTCACGCATGGCTTCGGCACGAACGTGAACCAACTCGGACTCCGCCGGAAGGGCAGCCGGTCCGATTACCCGCAAGAGAACAATCTCCTCATCATCTTGATCAGGCACGGAATCAGGTGTCATAGCGGTCGCGAGCAGAAAACAGTGCTGAGGTACTCCTCCAGCCTGTCTCTTCCAGAGATCATTCGTAAGTATCAAACAGTCGTCGTAGCCCATTGTGAAGATGCCGCCAATGAGTGTCGCCTCTTGTAGCAAAGCACTGAGCAGCAGCTCCTCTGCGACGATCTGCTCACCAAGCGACTGTCGGCTAACCATGACTACCTCCCAGACAGGCCGCTGCGGCCGTTTTGCTAGGCGCGCACGCGGAAGGCGTCGCCCTAGCTCGTTCAGCTGGTAGGCCCCACTCCTCGCTGGAGCGCCACAGACGAGTTCTGGTTGGGAGTCTCTTGAGATTGCTGATGATGAGTTCACGCGCTTCTATTGGACTCCCTGACCCGCGCACGGAGTAGAGGAGATCGACGTGCCGTGGGCCGCGCCCATTATGAGAGTACATGGCAATGATGGGTGCCGCAGGGTCATAGCTCAGCAGCCACGGCGAACGAAGTGTCATGATGGTGTCGTGAAGCTCTCTGTGTTCCTTCTCCTCGAAGTAGTATCTGTACAAACGTTCCGCTCTGTTATAGAACGGCGGATCGAAGTAGTACAGAATGTCTCGAGCCGGATACCTAAGAGTTCTGACTTTATCAATCGTCTCACGCCAGGAAGCGCACTCGACAAACAAGACCTCCGATCGAAGTTGTGCGGCTTGGCGGATTCGCCTCACTATCGTCTCAACGTTGAACCGGCAATCAATCTTGTAGGCTGAAGCCTGCCTGCGCCCGCCGATGGGCCCGGCGCCCCGTGCGAGGATGCCTGAGAAGCTTGTCCTGTTCAGAAAGAGACACGCTAGGGCTCGCTCGCGATCGGTCGCCCCTGGATGTTCGCGGTATTCATCCCATCTGTCGAGGGTGATACTGAGCCGTTGGACTCTGTCGACCAACCACTCCGGGTCCGTGAACACGATCTTCCAGAAACTGGCCACCATAGGATCTCGCTCACCGAGAGCGATCTGATCGACCAGGCCATCATTGAGTAGCTGGAGTGCAACGCTTGCACCTCCGGCGAACGGTTCCACAAGGAGCCGTGGTTTCGGTGCATTCAGCTTGATGGCTTCGGCGATGTATCCCGAGAGACGGCGCTTCGCTCCAGGGTAACGGAGTGGTGAGACGATTGAGACCTCAGCGCGACGTAGAACTCCCCCCATGCCTATGAGACTATTACGATCACGTTACACTGTCAATTAGTCTGATGTTCGCCTGCAGGTTGCCGACCGTGTAGCATGGATTGACTGACCATAGACGGTCTCACGGTTCGCCGAAGGGCGATGCGGCAAGTCGCTCCCCGTCCTGAAACTCCTTCGGCCGTTCGCGACCGTTTTCGGCAGCGTGGCACTATCAGGTCATAGTGCGAGCGTGGGACGCCAATATTCCATCCGTCTTCTTGCAGGTCAACCGACCATCCAATCGCACTCGTGGTGCAGGCCACTCACTATCGGACGAGCCATGCTCTGGCCTGCTGCCGGCGACCCAAATAGCTCAGCGTGTCAACCCTCCAGATCGGGATGAAGTCTGGGCACCTCCCCACAGGCTGTCGTTGGGCGCGTCACCCCTCGACGTTCGTGGCCGAACTATGCTATACTGATCTTTCGCGAGACGACCCTCATCAAATTCCCACACACGCCAGTCGTGCCAGCCCGCAGAGCCTTCTGGAACTAGCCCAAGGCCGCTGGAAGGAGTGAGGAATCATGGTCTCCGAAGTGCATGAGCCGTTCAGGAAGTACCAGATATTCCTCAGCTCCTCGTACAAGGATCTTGAGAGGGAGCGCAAGGCGCTAATCGAGCAGATTCTTGCAGCCGGACATATTCCTTCAGGAATGGAGTTGTTCTCAGCGGGCAATCAGGAGGACTTCGAGGTCATCAAAAGAGCAATTGACCAAGCCGACATATTCGTGGTGATTGTTGGGTCTTGCTTTGGCTCAGTCATCGAGGACGGGCGCAGTTACACTCAGATGGAGTTTCAGTACGCGCTTGAGGCTCAGAAGCCGATTCTTGCCTTCTTGATGGAGGAGGGGCAATTCCTAGCAGAACGAAACGCGACTGAGGCAACGGACGAGGAGAGGCAGCATGAGCTCAGACTTGGGGATTTCAGAGAGGAAGTCAAGAGGCTAGACCAGGGCAGGCGCCAAAGGATCGTGGCCTTCTTCGGCAACGAGTATGATGGTGTAGGTGGCTTGAAGGCCAGATTCCAAACTGCGCTTGACCAGTTGGTTCTTCATCCGGAGTGCCGAATGTCTGGCTGGGTTCGCGGAACCGAATATGAAAGCGCCCGTCTGCCACCGGAGGTCGCCCAAAATGAGTTCATTAGAGACATCGTAAGGAAGCTAAGTACGTACAATGTTCTGTCTCGACGTTGCACAGAGAATCCTCTGCTGAAGAGCAGCATGGCTGAGTACTTCTGGGCTCAGTACTTTGCCAGAATCACGAACATGGGTACTAGACAGCTATTCTTCGAGTCCGGATCGACGGTCGCCTATTTGTCATCCGCGTTCTCTAACTGGCTGTCAACGCCCGCTGGACAACAGCATCTTCAGGACTGGAAGATCACGACGAACAATGTTCTAACGTATCTTGATTTTGTCTTGTCAAAGAGCGTCTGGACAGAACTCGTCCCGTATGGCCCCCCCGAGGAGAGATACGGTGCGACGTTTGGAGACATTGCGCTGCTGCCCGAATCTCCCCCTCCGACAAAGCCGGAGACACTAGAACCTGAAGAGAAGAAGGCTACCGAGGCGATGGCCAGACTCCTGAAGAAGCTAGGGTTGCAGCTTGTGCTTGCTGCCACTTCAGGGTTGGAACTCACTCCGGATTCTCAGTTCCGGGGACCTCATATAGGCAGCTACTACAACAAGCTATTCAAGCGGGCAATTCTATCTGCTGGCATCCCTACAGTGATTTTCCTGGATGAAACAAAGATTTTGAAGCCGTTCAAGGTCGGTTATTGTCATTCGGTTTGCGATGCAGACATGCCGTTCGAGCAGGTGTGCGAGTCGCTTCCGCTCGCTCTTTGTATCGGTTGTGGAAGCGCCGAGACGCGAGAAGAAATGATCGAGAAGATCGCGCCTCTTGGCTTCGAACATGTCGACCCGGCTCGAGAGTACAGCGGATGTTGCCCGCTCATGGCCAAGAACCAGCTCTTCCAAGAATTCATTGGACGACACGCGTAGAAGCGATCCGCTTCGACCGTCCAGCGCTGGTTTGGGAAGAGTGCTCGCTCAGCAACCTTCTGTGTTCCCATACCTGCCACCTTCGTCCCCTCGACTTCCTTGCCTGCAGACGCGCCGCATCCTGGTCGACTGCTGCTGTGTAGCGACGAGGTCCATCGGAGAGCTGCGGTCGTTCATGACGCTGCTATGCTCGTTTGCAGTGAAGATCTGTTCGGCGCCAGGGAAAGTGACATCCTTGGGAAGCGCTTCCTAACCGATAGAGACAGAATTGCCCTCGCTCCCAGGCAGCGATAAGTTAGGCCGGAGCAAGGAGTGAGTCATGACACAGCAGAGGTCGCCGGCGGAGCTGGTGGCCGAAGCCAGCAGCGAGGAGACGAGGAGCTTCGTGCCGCGGATGAAGCGGGTCAGCCGGCGCAAACACACCCCTGAGGAGGGGGTGGGCATTGTGCCCGCTGGCTTTCGGGGTGAGGTGCGAGTGACCGGACGATGCTGCTGGCAGCGTGTCCCCTCAGGACATGGAGAGTCGGGCAGAACTCGACGCCACGACGATCTGCCTGAGAAGCACGGTTTTCCCAGTCAGCCTGTCGTAGGACCCGCATTGTCCAGAGATAGCGTCCTCGACGCCGCATCAGACCTTGGACCATTGCGCCACAGTGACTTGACTTCCTCGCACACTACGGCAATATGGTCGATGACCTGAAACCGCTAGGAGGTATCGACCATGACCACCAGCATCGCACCATTTGAGGACATCGCCAGCTGGGAGCGGGCCCTGTACGCCTTCCTGGCCGAGAAGGAGCGCCGCAGCGGCTCCCGGCGCACCGTTGAAGGCTACTCCCGCATGCTGCAGCACTTCTTCGGCACCCTCGGCAAGCCGCCGGACCAAGTGACGAGCCAGGAGGTGTTCACCTTCGCCCATGGCGTCGGGCTGTCGGGAAAGGACCCGTCCCCGATCACCATCGGCGCCCGGATGGCTTGTATCAGTTCGTTCTACCGCTTCCTGATCCGCATGGAAATCGTCTCCTCCAATCCCTGCGACCAGCTAGAGCGGCCAAAGGTCTCACCGAGCCCGCCTCGCGGACTGAGCGCCGAGGAGATCAAGCGCCTTCTAGCCGTCATTCCAGACAAGCCAGTGGGCTTGCGAGATCGCGCCATCATCCTGACGTTGACGCTGACTGGCCGCAGGCGCTCCGAGGTGATGAACCTGAAGGCCGGCGACATCTCCCAGACTGGCGGGCTGCTCTACACCTACCGGGGCAAGGGCGGCAAGCAGGCGAAGAGGGAGCTACCCCGCCCAGCCTTCGAGGCCATCGAGACAGCGCTAGCAGCCTGGGGCAGGAGCCTGGCCACTATGGACCCGAACGAGTCGCTGTGGCCCACCGACGACCCCGACCGATCGGCCGCTGGCCTGGGCATCACGAGCGGCACCTTCTATGGCAACCTCCAGAGGTACTTCCGCAAGGCTGGTCTCCCGCCAGCCGGCGTCCACATCCTGCGTCACTCGGCGGCCAAGCTGCGGCGGGATGTCGGCGAGTCAATCGAGGATGTCAGCCGCTTTCTCGATCACAGCTCGCTTGCGGTGACGACGGTGTACCTGCGGCGGCTAGAGGGGCAAGAGGACCGGAGCTGGGGCAGGGTGGCGGAAGCCATCGGAGTCTAGCATTTCGACTGTACGGCGGTCTCGACTGGCAGCCCTCGATGCCAACTCTTGCCAAACGCCAGGGATGGTATAGAATAAACGAGTAGGCTTCTGATCAGAAGGCGAACCATCTCTATGAGTAGACAGTACTCTCCGAGAAACTTCCTGCGCCAGGCCCCTAATGAGCTCCTGACGCGCTACTTCCACGAACGCGACCTCCTGCTGGACATCGACATCGCGTCCCTGGACGAGACCGACATCGAGCCCGTATTCCAGGCATGCGAGCTTCTGCCTGCCGAGGTCCGAACTAGCGTTGACAGCGACTTCCGGATTCTGGACCTTCTAGCTGACGAGGAAGGGATCAAGACCATCCTAGATGAGGGGCGCTTTCACCGTGACGACCTAGAGCCGGTGTTCGCGCCGATGGAGGGCTTCTACGACAAGGTTGTCTGGACGTTCCTGGAACATCCCGACTACGTAGAGATCGCCGCAAGGTTCCGCGAAGCGGACCAGTTGCCAGGAAACTACTGGCTACGGCGGAAGGACGTAGCCCAGGTGGAGCCAAGGGATGACCCGACGGCTTGCGACGAGCTCGCCAGCGCTGTCGGAGCCTACTTCCGGCGGAGCGAGGGGCGCGGCTACTCGTGCATCGTGGAGGTGTACAAGCGCGGGAGGGCGCACTACTTCTTTGCCTACCCCGAGGACTACGGCAGGACCCAGATTGAGTACGAGCAAGGCCGCCTGGAGCGTCGCCCCCATCGCCCCGCATTCGAGGTCATCTTCGTGTACTCTCAAATCGACGGAGGCCTCGACACGTACTTTCGGGGCAGGAGGCAAACGGTCCGAGACCTACAGGAGATATTCGCTCGTGTCACCTTGCAGCGAGAGCTTGGAGACCCTGCTAAGGACGAACGGGTCTACGAACTCAACAGGCTCAAGGCCGTGACTTCAGGTTCGTTTACGACCCCGGTTCCGGCATCCAGGACGTTCGCGTCAAGCTCCTTCGCCTCTCACTCCTCGGTGAACGCGGCTCGCGCATCACGATCGAAGCGGACCCGTCCCGCTGGCGGGAGGCCGTCTACGATCTCTTGGACCAAGTAGTGGTCGGCGGGTCGGACACCGGGGCCGCGCCCGGCTCCAAGATACCGTTGGCACTGGTCAATGTGACGCGGGCAGGCATCCAGGCCCTCTTCGTGAAGGAAGGCAAGCGGGGCCGCCCCACGCGCACGTTCTTCCTCTCCTACCCTAACGCCTGCACCTTGGGACAGGACGGGAAGGACGCGGTGCTCCGGAGGATGCTCGTCGACTCAGGCATCGAGCCCGTAATCCGTCCTTCTTCGCCAGAGGGGACGTGACCGTCTCCGACCTCCTTCTCGACCTTCTCCGCCGGGCAGAAGCTGACCTGCCGGGAGTTGAGATCCTCACAGCAGACGAGGTGTCGCCCTGGCCAGCCGGCGCGCTGGAGGCCCTGGTGCAGAAGGGTTTCCTATCGCCAACCACGCCCGGCACCAGCGTCCTGTGCGACGCTTGTGTGGAAGACCACTGGCAGGAAGTCGAGTTCGTCGAATCGCCGCCAGGTACGCGCCGTGCCTACATCGTCTGTCCCGAGGCAGGTCGAGTCGCCGTCGATACCACCAGGCTCAACCGATGGCGCGTGAACCTTACAGGGCTGGCGGGCGTTCTTGGGCAGCTACTGGGGTGCAGAGAAGCGCCCGACGAACTCGTCGCGTCCCGCCTCTGGCGGCTAGGCACGACAGAGCTCGCCGGCGAGTCTCGCGACGCTTTCCTGGTGCGGGGCCCGGTCTGGCCAAACGCCGCAGAGACGCTGAGGCTGGAACAGAGGCTTTCACACAGCGCATCGTCTCTTCTCCTGACCCTGGTCGACATCGTGGTCGACCGCCCTGCCGGGACCTCTGTCGTGCCGCTGACTCGAGTGCTCTCGCTCGCGGACAACAGGCCCTATCTCGACTTACCCTACATCGAGGCCGTGTTTGCGTCCCAGGGCGAACGTTCTTACACCTTTCGGAAGCAAGGAGAGTACTGGACCATTGTGTACGAGGGCAGGCGCCTACTACTGAAGAACGTCCTGGGCCTGGCCTACATCCACCACCTCTTGGGGCGCCCCGGAGAGAGTGTACACGTCCTCGACCTTGTCTCCTCGATAAGACCTCCATCGCCCGGGCGGGCAAGCCATGCTCAAATGAGCCAGGACCAGCTGAACGAGGAGGGGCTCACCGTGGGCGACCGGGACGACCTGGATCCGGCCCTGGACCCGGAGGCCAAGGCGGCCTATCGAAAGCGCCTGACGGACATCGAAGAGGATGTCGCCGAGGCCGAGCGGAATAACGACGTGGGAGCGCTCGGGCAACTGAAGGAGGAGCGCGACTTTATCATCGCCGAACTCGAGCGAGCGTTCGGCCTTCGTGACCGCGCCCGTGCAGTATCCTCAAGCACTGAGAGGGCGCGCAGCGCCGTCAGACAGGCCGTGGGCTCTGCCCTGAGGAAGATCTCCGATGGAGATGCCGCCCTTGGGTGGTTCCTCTCCAAAGCTATCGAGACGGGAACCTTCTGCTCGTATTCCCCCGAGCGGCCCACCCCCTGGGAACTCTGAGAATTTTCCTGCCCGAAGGCCACTGTGAAGCCGATTCTCACACCGTGAGGCCGGTTGTCACGCTTTGTCTTGTGAAGGACCTTTGAGGTCCAGGCCCAGCAACTAGAGACCGACACATTCGCCCATCTGGCGTCGAGCGACCCCCGATGAGCGCCCGCTGCTGGGCCGGGCCTCTCGGGGGTTTCTCTATGGCAGAGCGTGAGAACAAGAACCGGCGGCCAGCAGCCTCACAGTCCCGCAACACTGCCCGCTCACGGATAGTTGCTATCACGTCCCATCCAGAGCAATCATATGGCCGGCCCCCCAAGACGGGTGCTGAAGAGCAAGGGTGCACTCGATTGGGAAAGATTCTCGTTCCTATGCTGCGCGAGGCAATTGCCCACGAGGCCGGTCAAGCGAATAGCGAGACCAAAGGAGTCAGCAATGACCCGGAGACCTAGCCGATCCAGCACGCCTGTAGACTTCGAGAGCCTCCGCACGATGCGGGTGCGGTCGTACGTCCGCGAGTCCTCCCCCCGACAAGCGGAAGCGGACCGCTATGGGCCGGATCTTCAGCGGAAGGGTATCGCTGCGTTCTGCGATCGCTGGGGCATCCCGCATCCCCAGAAAGAGTACTTCGAGGCCGTCACGGCCCGAAGCGTGGATCGTCGGTACAGCCTCCAGAAGGCGCTTGAGGAGGCCGAAGAGTATGATGCTCTCCTCATTTTCCACTCCTCGCGCAGCTTCCGGAATCGGCACGACGCCGCCATCTGGAAGACGAAGCTGCGTCAGGCGGGCGTGGTACTGGTGTTCACCGAGCAGGGGATCATCTCGGGCGACCGACGCTACAAGGTCGTTGAGGGCATCAACGAACTGATGGACGAGCTCAACAGCGACACTCAGGGAATGTTCATCTCAAGCGGTCTCCGACAGAAATTCGAGAAGGGCGGCGTCAATGGGGTGCCTCCGCTCGGTTACCGTCGCTACCACGGCCTGCCTGGCGATCCGAAGAATGGCAGCCTCATCATCGACGAGCAGGGGCGGCGAACCGTCAGGGCGATCGTGGAACTCTACCTCAGCGGGCAGCAGTCCGCAGCCTCCATCGCGATGCGACTGAATGCTGAGTTGGACGAACACGGGCAGCCGCTGCACCGAACCCGGCTCGGCCTACCCCTCACCAAAGGCAGCGTAGAAGAAGTGCTCCGAAATCGGGTCTACACGGGCGTCACCGTCTGGCGGCCCGGCACACCAGATGAGGAGATGCGACCTGGCAGCCACGAGCCGATCATCACCCAGGACGAGTGGGAGGCGATCGAGCGCATCCGAGCCCGGCGCACGACACGCCGTGGACGCAGACCGGCGGGCCGCGTCTATCCCCTGTCGGGTCCTGCCCGATGCTTCGAGTGCCGCGCATCGTTCGCTGGGGACACGGGAGGTCGGCGAGGAAAGCGGCGCCTGCGCCACGCCGTCTCAGTCAGTTGTGTGAACAGGCGCTCCTTCAACATGGAGGAGCTTGAGTCACAGATGGCTCAGCTACTCACAAACCGATTCTGCCTTCCCCAGGATTGGTCGCGGGGATACCTGAGCGCGGTAGCCAGGCCCCCCGAAACAGACTCGACCGACGGCGAGGCGAAACGCCAGCGCCTGGAACAGGCGCGTGAAAACCTAAAGAACCTGTTCATCTGGGGCGACATTGGCGAGGCCCAGTATCGCCGCCGGCGAGAGGAGATCGACCGGCAGATCGCAGCGCTGACGCAGACGAAGAGCCCGGCGATTCTGACGGATGCCCGCCGCGCAGCCACGCTCCTTCAGGACATCGGGGCGCTATGGTCGCATCCCGGTGTGGCACCAGAGCGCCAGAAGGAATTCATCGACGAGGTATTCGAAGAGGTCCAGTTCGACCAGCACGGAATTCGCGCAGTGCTCCCGCGAACCGAGTACAAACCATTAGTTGCGCTGGCCGAGGTAGCCCGGGGGGGAACTGGTCGGGGCGACTGGATTTGAACCAGCGACCTCCTGAACCCCATTCAGGTGCGCTACCGGACTGCGCCACGCCCCGACCAGGGCTCATGCTAGCACAGGCGTATACGCTTCGCAAGACAACTCCCGCCCCCTTGGCCCCATGCAATCACCCCCTCCTCGCGATCGTCCACGCCCCTCAGCAGGCCCTGGGCCAACTGCCTCCTGCTGCCTTCTTGCAGCAACTTGACAACAGCTACCGATAAGCAGAGAATCGGGCGTGGCCATTACGACCGCTTGAATGACAGGCAGACTTAAGAGGAGGCAGTGACGTGCAGAGTTGCGTTAAGACAGCCCTGGGCAAGGTCGAGATGGTGGACATCCCCATACCTACACCTGGCCCGGGAGAGATAGTGCTCAAAACAACCCTCACCACCGTCTGCGGTAGCGATATGCATTTCCTGGACGAGTTCCCCAACGAGATCCTGGCGTTCATATACCCGTCGTTGGCTAAGCGGCTGCCCAGCCTGCCCGGACTGCCAATGGGCCATGAAGGTGTGGGCACAGTGCACGCGGTGGGGGAGGGCGTGACCCGCTTCCAGCCAGGCGAGCGGGTGGTCGCCTGCTGGAACGTCAGTTGCGGCAAGTGCCTCCGGTGCCGCACGGGCGACTACGCCGTCTGCAGCAGTAGCGAGTGCATCTTCGGCACTCAGAGCGAGTACTACTTGTTACCGTTCGCCGAGGTTAATGCCACCAAGGTGCCCGACGAGGTCAGTGACGAGCAGGCCATTCTCGTTGGCGACATCATGTCCACCGGTTTCAGCGCTACTGAGCGGGCCGAGCTGGAGATCGGCGGCTCAGTGGCCATCTTCGGTCAGGGGCCAGTCGGCCTTTGCGCTACCGCCGGGGCCAGGGCCAGAGGAGCCGGCCTGATCATCGCCGTAGAGTCCATACCGGAGCGGATAGAGGCGTCCAAGAAGTTCGGCGCTAACGTGGTCATCAACCCCAAGGAGAAAGACCCCGTGCCGGAGATCATGAGCCTGACCAAACGCCAAGGGGTGGATGTAGCCGTGGAAGCCATTGGCCTACAGGTAACCTTCGAGCAAGCCAGCCGAGCGGTGCGTCGTGGCGGCACCATCTCCAGCGTTGGCGTCTACGGCATTCTGCCCCAGCTTTCCATGCCAACGAACGCTCCCTCTTTCTATCACCGCAAGGTCGTGACTACCCTTGGCCTCGCGGGCTACAACCGCCTGAACCATTTGCTGGACATCGTAAGGTACGGCAACGTCGACCTGTCGCCCCTGTTCACCCACCGCATGAAGTTTTCTCAGTTGCCCGAGGCATACGACTTCTTCCGGGAGAAGCGCGACGGCGTCCTCAAGATAGCCATCACGCCCTAAACTTCGGCATCCGTCACAACCCGAGGGCCTCGGCCGTTCGGCTGAGGCCCTTACTCTGCCCAAAGCTGCATGATATGATCACTACCGGTTGCGCTGGCAAGGGAAGGGTTGGATGGAGAAGCTCAGGCGGCTGCGGCAGATCCTGGCGGAGATGGGCTCCCTGCTGGTGGCCTACTCGGGAGGGGTAGACAGCACCCTCTTGGCGGCCGTGGCCTTCGAAGTGCTGGGGGACAACGCTCTCGCTGTCACCGGCCTGTCGGCGGCAGTCCCGCCGTCGGAGGTGAGGGAGGCCCAGGAGCTGGCCCGCCGAATTGGCATACCCCACCTGCTGATCGAGACGAACGAGATGGACGATCCTGCATACGTGGCCAACTCCTCCCAGCGCTGCTACCACTGCAAGCAGGAACTGTTCGGAAAGCTCAAGCGCGTGGCTGCCGAGCGGGGCATGACCTGGATCGCTGACGGCTGCAATGTCGATGACCTGAGCGACTTCCGCCCGGGCCAGCAGGCCGCCCGTGAGCACGACGTTCGCAGCCCCCTGATGGAGGCCGGCCTCACTAAGGACGACATCCGCGCTCTCTCCCGCCGGCTGGGGTTGCCCACCTGGGACAAGCCGGCCATGGCCTGCCTGGCCTCGCGTATCCCCTACGGAACGCCGGTGACAGCCGAAGCCCTGAATCGCATCGCCCAGGCCGAGGAGTTCATCCACTCCCTGGGCGTGCGCCAGCTACGCGTCCGCTACCACGACAGTGTGGCCCGCATCGAGACGGACGACGCAGGCTTGGCTCTTCTGACGTCGGAGGCCAACCGGCGGGCAGTTGTGGACAGACTGCGGGAGCTGGGCTACCGCTACGTCACCCTGGATCTGGAGGGCTACAAGAGAGGCAGCCTGAACCAGATGATCTCCCAGCCATGAGCCCGCTAACGGCCGTACTCCTGCTAGGGCTGGGGGTGGTGGTCGGAGGCTTTGGCACCATCATCGGAGTGGGCGGCGGGTTCCTCATCGTCCCTGTCCTGCTCCTCGCCTATCCAGACGACGATCCAGCTATCATCACCAGCATCTCGCTGGCGGTCGTCTTCTTCAACGCTCTGTCGGGCTCTTTGGGCTACGCCCGATTTCGGCGCATAGACTATCGTACCGGCCTCGCCTTCGCCCTGGCCAGCATACCCGGAGCGATCGTGGGAGCGGCGGCGACCAACTGGCTGCCCAGGCACGCCTTCGACCTCACTTTCGGCCTGCTGCTCATCGCCGTGTCGATCTACATAGCCACCCGCGCTGGCGCGGCGAGCGGCAGGAGGTTGGCAGGCCTGCGGCCCACTGCTCGGCGAACCATCACGGATTCCGCCGGCGTCACCTACAGCTATAGCTTCAACCGCGAGCTGGGCATCATCATTAGTTTCTTCGTGGGATTCATCGCCAGCTTTCTGGGCATAGGTGGTGGCATCATCCACGTGCCAGCCATGGTCGGCCTGTTGAGCTTCCCCGCCCACGTCGCCACCGCCACGAGCCATTTCATTCTGGTGTTTACGGCTCTTACCGGCAGCGTGGTGCACATAGTGGACGGATCATTGGCTGAAGGCTGGACAAGGGTGGTGCCCCTGGCCGTAGGGGTGGTCGCGGGGGCTCAGATTGGCGCCAGGCTGTCCGGTCGCCTGCCGGCAGCGGTTATCGTACGCCTTCTGGCTGGGGCCCTCTTTGTGGTCGCGATCCGTCTGATCATGGACGGCGTCAGCGGATAGTCATCAGGATGCGGCGGAGGCCAGCGGCACGTACTCCCCGTTCGGCTTCCGCTGGGCCAGGCGGTAGCGGCCGGCCCGCACCTCTTCGATCAGTTCTTCTTCGCTTCCGAGGGCTCGCTGGAAAACGGTGACGCAGCGCCCGAGCTCCGCATAGGTGTGGGCGTCGCTGCCGGCCACGCCCGGCTTTCCCAGCACCTGCGCCGCCTCTTGGGCTAGCTGGTTCTCCTTTTCGGTGCAGGCGTAGTTCAGCACCTCGATGGCGTCTACCAGCTTGAAGACGGGGTGCTGAGCCAGCTCCGTCGTCGTCAGGGACGAGGAATCGTATTGGCGGGTGAAGAGGCGGTTGGAGGGCCCCGGGAAGAAGCGAAAGGGGTGAGCGATGATCATGAAGCCGCCTTCGGCCAGCACCAGACGACGTAGCTCCTCGGCTCCTTGAATCCCCCGCGCATCACTGCGCAGGCCCAGCACGATGATGTGGCCGAGGTCGGTCTCCCACTCGCGGCCGCTGCACACGAACAGGCCGCTCTCCTGGCGGAAGTCGTCCAGTCGCTCCTCGGTCCAGGGATCGTTGTGCTCAACGATGACCAGGCCGTCGAGGCCCACCTCGTGGGTAGCCTCCAGTAGCCGCGGCGGCGAAAGATTGCTGTCGGGAGAGCCGACGGAGGTGTGGACATGCATGTCCACCACCATACCCTTCGGCCTCTCGGATTTGCTTGTCATTACTGTTGACCCTATCTATACCAGGGTAGCATGCAGATAGGGTCAAGGGAAAGGAGCCTGGCCAGCGCCGGCCAGCGCCGGGCCTAGGACGCCCCGACGGCTGCAACCCGAATGGAGGAACCCTCTTTAACTGGCTTTCTACCGCTTTTCACCCTGCTGTTATGTAATCGATCGGGGTCGAGGTGCTAGCCTGGTTCTAGGGGGTGCGGCCCTTGCTGACTCTCTTGGCGATGGCCAACCAGTATTCGCAGAGACATAGCGGGAGGTAGGTAGCCGTGATTAGCGCGATATCCGCTCTGCTCAGGAAAGTAAGAGACCTCGTTACGGCCCCGCTGGGTAGGCCCCAGCCCGAACTGCAAGAAGCGCTGACATCGAACTGGATCGCGATCAAGCTGCGTGTCATCCGCGGCGAGATCGACCCCGGCACTCCCGTGTACGTCGCCGAACTCCAACCAGGCAGGGGCACCGGCTACATGACGGTGCAATCGGTCTTGAAGACGATAGAGGACGGCTGGGTACACTGGGACCGCAAGACAATGACTTGGTGGTCTCGAGTCCTGGAGCAGGCGAACAACGGCTCGAAGTCCAGCAAATAGCTCCAACCGAGGACCATCTGCACCCCTCAGGAAGACGCTCCTAGGTCACTACCACTATGCCGGCCAGCCAGGCCTGACTCCTGCCTTTACCGCACGGCCAACCCAGCCTACAATCGACTTGCAGTATGCCAGATGAGGCTGCTGAAATACCCATTGTGTCCGTTCGTGGTTCGACAGGCTCACCATGAACGGACATATACACCGCAACTCAAGACCGCTCGTCCTGAGCTTGTCGAAGGGCGAATGGGGTGTTATTTCAACAGCTCCAAGCTGTTCTTTGAACTATGACTGAAGCAGCACTCTCCCTCAAGGTAAGGCGCCTGCGGCCGGGAGCCAGGCTTCCCCAGCGGGCCACCCCTGGCTCCACCGGCCTCGACCTGTTCGCCTGCATCGAAGGG
>CAZEJO010000004.1:38086-85900 GCA_964512285.1 uncultured Dehalococcoidia bacterium
GCCGCTGGGCTGACCTGCCGGTCGTGGAGGTAGAGAACCTGTCGGAGACGGAGCGCGGCCCGGGAGGCCACGGCTCGACGGGTCTCTGAGCGCGGCCTACGGTGGAGGTGCCAGTCGCCGCTCCAGCTCTCGCCGGGTCTGCTCCACGCACTCGGCCCACGGCTCGTCGCAGTCCGCCACCATGTGCTCGTCGGGCGGCAGTTCCGTCACCGGCTGGAAGACCTGCTTCTGCGCCTCATAGGTCTCCCAGCGGGCGTCGGAGGCGTCCTGCCCGGCCCGCAAGCGCTCCTCCAGCCGGCGGCGAATGACCTCCTCCTCGGCCCGGCACTCCAGGCACAGGAAGCGGGCGCCTATCGCCTGGGCGAGTTCTCTCGCCCTCTGGCGATAGTGCCGCTGGGCGAAGGTGGCGTCGACAATCACCGACCGCCCTTCGGCCAGAGCCGCGCGCGCTCGCTCCAGCAGGGCTTTGTAGGCGCGTTGGCTGAAGCGCGGTGAGTAGATGCCTCTGCCGAAGGCTTCGAAGCGACGCTCCCGTGGCGCTAGTCCGGCCAGTTCCTTGCGCACAACGTCTGACGAGATGACGGGCATGCCTGCGGCTTCGCCTAGTTCGTGGGCCAGCATCGTCTTGCCGCTGGCCACCAGGCCGCAGGTGATGAGAAGGAGAGGCGGCGGCTGCTCGGCGGCGTACTGGCAGGCCAACCGGAAGTAGCGGCGAGCCGCCGAGCGGGCCTGCTCCTTCTCCTCTGCGCTGACCTCCGCCTGGCCTAGCCGGAAGCTCTCCACCTTGCCCCGCACGCAGGCCCGATAGCATTTGTAGAAGCCGATGAGGTCCACGATCTCGCGGTCGTCCGCCGCCTGGGCGTAGTGCTGCACCAGAACGTCCGCCAGATCGGGCCGACCGCGAAAGTCCAGGTCCATGGCCAGAAAACCGATGTCCCCCGCCACATCCGTGTAGCGGAATCGGCGGTTGAACTCGATGCAATCGAAGATGCATATGCCATCGGTGAAGCAGACGCTTTCGCAGCGGACATCGCCGTGGCAGTCGCGGATGCGCTCCTGCTGAACGCGCCGCTCCAGCAGGGGCCGCTGGCGGATGAAGAAGGAGCGAACGTAGGACTGGAGGTAGCGGTCCTGCTCTACCGTTATCGTATCGCCGATGAAGGGCGCCCACTGCTCGAAGTTCTCGTCCCAGGCGATGCGGATGGCCCGCGCTCCGTAGCGGGCAATCGCTGGGCTGGTAGCCGCTCGGGCGTGGAAGTCGGCCAGCCGCTCGGCCACGGCCTCGACCATGCTCGGCGATACCTTGCCCGCCGCCAGCAGGCTGTCCATCATGCGGTCGGCCGGCAGACGGCGCATCTTGACGGCGTACTCCACGGCCTTGCCTCGTCCCTCCAGGCGAAGGCGTCCGGCCTGCCAAGCCACTCGCACGACCCCCTGGTAGGCCTCCGGGCACAGACGGCGGTTGAGGATGACCTCCTGGCGGCAGTAATAGCGCCGCTTGGCCAGTGAGGTGAAGTCCAGGAAACCGAAGTCCACCGGCTTCTTGATCTTGTAGACGAAATCGCCGGCCAGCAGTACGTAGGAGATGTGGGTCTGCACCAGCTCGACCTTACCCACCGCATAGGGATAGGCGGCCGGCTCCAGCAGCCCTCGAATCAGCTCCGGCAGCTCTCCTGTAGACACTGCTTCTCCTTGCTCCCCGAAGTATAGCACCCATCTGGGCAGGCGGCGTATACTGCCCCTGAGGACGCCATGAAGCAAGCGAACGTCGTCACCTGCTTCCTCCTTCGTCGCAGTGGCGGCGACGACAAGATCCTTCTGCTGCGGCGCAGCCAGCAAGTGGGCACCTACCGGGGTCGCTGGGCCGGCGTCAGCGGCTACATAGAGGAAACCGATCCTCTGACCCAGGCTCACACAGAGATAGAAGAGGAGACAGGCTTGGCCAGGGAGGACGTGCAGCTTCTGAGTACGGGCGACTCCCTGGAGGTGGTGGACGCCGAAGCCGATCGGACGTGGATAGTGCACCCCTTCCTGTTCGAGGTGCGAGAGCCCGCCAGCATACGGGCGGACTGGGAGCATACCGAAACCCGCTGGATCCGGCCGGAGGAGGTCTTCCAGTACGAGACCGTCCCTCAGCTAGCGGAGGCGCTCATGCGGGTCTACCCGCTGCGACAGCCATGACTACCATCAGTCCTCGCATATCCCAGGCTATCGAGACCATCGGCCAGGATCGCACTCACGGCGCCGGCTGGCTGGCCCGCGACGCCGCCAACGTCCTCACCCATTCGCTCGAGGATTGCCCGGCCCAGACCGCCGCAGAGTTCCTCTCCTACCTCAGAGAAGTGGCCACGGCTCTGGCTCAGGCACAACCGAGCATGGCCGCCGTGACCAATGCCGTGGGTGCCGTAGTCCTGGCCGCCAGCCAGAAAGCGCCGAGTGGTCTGACCGCCATGCGCCGGGCGGCGTCGGCCCAAGGCCACCAGATAGTCGATAGCTGGGACAAGGCCTCCCGCCGTATCGTGCGTCACGCCGAGAGGACGCTGCCCTCAGGCGCGATCATGACCCACAGCTACTCAGCGACCACCTTCGCCGTCCTGGAGCGCCTGGCGTCCAAGGGGTCGCCGATCATCGTCACCGAATCGGCTCCACTGAACGAGGGGAGAACTGTCGCTCGCCTTCTAGCTCGCTTGGACGTGCCGGTGACCCTGATCAGCGACGCCCAGGCGGCAGCGTTCATGCCACAGGCCGAGGCGGTGCTGGTCGGCGCCGACACCGTCTTCGCCAACGGCGCTGTGGTCAACAAGGTTGGCACATGCGCCCTCGCCTTCCTTGCCCGAAACGCTCGCATTCCCTTCTACGTGGCAACGGAGACCCTTAAGGTTGCGCCGGGCCGACCGGAGGCCGCTCAGCAGGCGCCGGAGGAAAAGCAGCCGGGGCTGGCTATCCCCGCCGTCTACTTCGACCTGACGCCGCCCCGCCTGGTGACGGCCCTCATCACCGAGGAGGGCGTGTTCGCTCCCAAGGAGATACGACCGCTGGCCACGCGAGCGCGTCAGTACCGGAAAGCCCTCTTCCTCTAGCAGACAATCGGCTTCCCTGATATACTGCCGCCGTGCACGCTATCAGTCGTCTTCGGCCTGCCTTGCTCTGCCTCGCTGTGGCTGGCTTGACCGCGGCCTTGCTCACGGCCTGCGGGGGGGAGGAGGAGGCAGCGACCGCGACGCCCACAGCGACGGTGACCCCTGCGGTCACCGCCACGCCAACCCGCGTGGCCACTCCGACCGTCACGGCCACGCCAACCGGAACCGTTGCACCCACGCCTACGGCAACCCCGCTGCCCAGCTCCACAGCCGTCGCTACGCCTACAGTCGTCGCTGCGCCGAGCCAGCCCGGCGACTTCGCCGATTATCCCGCCGCCATCGCCGGCTACCTCACCGTCGCGGGCGGCTCTGAGTCCTGCCTGACCGAGCTCTTCGCCGCCTGGGACATGCCCACAGCCGTGCCTGGCTGGGCTGGCGAGGGTAGCGCTGTCGACAGCTATGCGGGCGCTGGCTCCGTTGATTGTGGCGTCGGCGATCTCGATGGCGATGGCGAAGACGAGTATATCGTGCGGATCACCAACCCCGTCGTGACCGATATCATGCCCGATGCCGACGTGCTCATCTTCGATCGCGGTGCCGCCGGCTACGAGGTGGCGTTCCAATCGAGCGCAACGCTGGGGCCGTCTCCCCCCTGGCAGCCCGTCATCCTGGGAATCGGCGACTTCAACGGCGACGGCAAGCTGGAGGCCAGCTTCACCGCAGACTCCTGCGGCGCCAGTACCTGCTGGACGTCGGTCTTCGTGCTGGCGTGGGACGGCCAGCAGTATGTCGACCTCACTGGCGAGCAGATCACCGTGCCCTTTCCGATGGACATCAGGTTCGTTGACACTAACAGCGACGGGATCCAGGAGCTATACGTGGCGGCAGGCCAGATCGGCTCCATTGGAGCAGGGCCGCAGAGGGATAGCAACCTGACCTACGCCTGGGACGGTACCAACTACGCCTTGGTCGACACCGAAATCGAACCTTCTGAGTTCCTCTACTTCGCCGTCGTAGACGGCGACGAGGCCTATGCGGCCGGCGACCTCGAGACGGCCATGCAACTCTACAACAAGGCCATCAACGACGGCGCCCTCTGGGACTGGAAAGAGGACTTCAGCGGCGTGAGCGGCCGCGACGAGCTTGTCCCCTACGCCCACTTCCGCCTGTACCTGGCCCAGCTGGTCAGCCTACCGCCTGGCGATGAGGCTGCGGTGCAGGACCTGGTCGACTCCATCGCTGCGCTGGCTGGCCAGTTCCCGGCCAGCCTCAATGCTCAGGCTGCTGCCCAGTTCGCGGCGGCCTATCCCGACGGCCAGGTCTCGCCCCAGGCCCTGGCGGCGGGCTGCGCCGCTTTCCTGGCCTATGTGGAGGGCAATCGCCTGGACTTCGACGACATCTGGTACTACGGCTACGCCAACCCCGATCTCATCCCTGAACGCCTCTGTCCCCACTGAGCCCCGCGAGTGACACCCGGCCCTCGCTTCCCCGCCTCGGGATCGATTACAATGAGCCTTCGGCGGGCTCTTGTCACGGGCCTTTCGCTCCCATCCGCAACCGAGATGAAGGACGAATAGCGTGCCGAAGGTCAAGGTCAACGGCATCCAGCTATACCATGAGGTGCACGGTCAGGGAGAGCCCCTGGTGCTGATCATGGGCCTGGGCGCTAGCACTCTCGGCTGGAACATGCAGATCCCTACCTTGAGCCGCGAGTTCCAGGTCATCGCCTTCGATAATCGTGGCTCCGGCCGCAGCGATAAGCCGGCCACACCCTACACCATACGCCTGTTCGCTGACGACACCGCCGACCTCATGGATGCCCTGGGCATCGCCTCCACCCACGTCTACGGCCAGTCGATGGGTGGGCTCATCGCCCAGGAGTTGGCTTTGAGCTACCCAGAGCGGGTGCGGACGCTGGTTCTGGGCTCCACCACTTGCGGCGGCCAGCAGGCTGTCCCTGCTCTCCCCGAGCACCTCACCCTCATGGCTGCCCTCAACACCCTCAGCGTTGAAGAAGCGGCGGAGAAAGGCCTGCCACTCATGTACAGCGAGGAGTTCATCGCCCGCAAGCGGCAGGAGCTCATCGCCCGGGCCCTGGCCGAAGCCGAACTTCGCCCGCCGCTCGATGCCTTCGTGCGGCAGGTACAGGCCACCGTGCGCCATGAGGCCTACGATAGGCTACCCCAGATCTGCTGTCCCACCCTAATCATCAGCGGCGCCGACGACAAGGTCGTGCCGGCCGAGAATTCGCGCATCCTGGCCGAACGCATCCCTAACGCCGAGCTCGTGGTGCTGCCGAAGGCCGGCCACGGCTACCTGGTGGAGTGCGCCGAGGAGTCCAACGCCATCGTTCTCGACTTCCTGCGCCGCCACCGGAGCGGACCCATCGACTAGAGCATGGCATCGATGGGCAACGGACCAGTGCGCATAGCCCACGGCTTTGGCAACGGCCGTCGGCGGCTGCTTCGCGCCCTCATCGGGCCGGTGGATCTCATCGAGACCGACGTCCGGTTCCAGGACGGCAAGATGGTTGTTCGCCACGAGCGCAAACTGGGCCCTCTGCCCATCCTCGTCGATGAGAGGTCCAGTCTGCGCATCAAGAGCGGCCACAGATGTCGGCTTCACCTGTGGAGATGGTACATAGCGCTGATGGGCAACCTCTTAACCCTGCAAGATGTCTTGGCCGAGGCCAAGGACAGGCGAGGCTTGCTTCTGGACCTCAAGGGACACTATGGCAATAGGGAAGAGGCCTTGGCCCAGACCCTGGCAGAAATGCTCGAGCGCACGGGTATGGGAGAACAGGTAACTATCTGCGGCCAGAATTGGGCTCTCCTGGAGCACCTGCGCGCAGCCGCTACTCATCTAAAAGTCTACTACTCCATCGGCCGCCCCGACCAGCTCGAGGCATTCCTGGCGATGCTCGAGCACGACCCCATACCCGGCATCTGCTTGAACCAGGCGCTGATAGAAGGGGCGCTGATCGAACGCTTGAAGGCTCTGGGGATAACCATCTACACCTGGACGGTAGACGACCTCTGGCGCGCCCACGAGTTGCTGGAACTCGGCGTAGACGGCATCATCAGCAACAGTCTGGAGACGTTGGGGCTTCTGGGCACGAGCCCCCACCGGCAGCGCCAGGCTTAGGGTGTTCTATCACCGAGATGCAGCGACCCCCGGGCGTAGTATGTCATCTGAAGTGAGACCCTTCGCTATGCTCAGGGTGACAGCATGGCCTAGCGTCATTCTGAGCGGAGCGAAGAATCTCAGCGGCGATGTGGGCAAAATGGCAAGAGTCTGCCCTGAGTAGAGCAAAGGGATGCGCTGCCGGATCTTGGGGACAGTACGCCCTAGCTTCCGCGCGGTATGACGTGTACAGCCGTGGCCTTAAACGAGGCCACCACCTCGCTGTCTGCCTCCAGCTTCATCTCTTCCAGCGATTGCTTGGTGATAAGGGCCACGAGCGTGAAGCCGCAGTCCAGCACCACCCGCACCTGACCGCCGAGCGTCGTTATGCGGCGGACGGCCCCTCGCAGGTGATTGCGAGCGCTGGTCGGGTGGCTGTCGAGCCCGGCGGGCTCCAGAATCACATCCTCCGGCCGCAGGCAGACCAGCACCTCGCTTCCAGAGGCGAGGCTGGGCGCCATGGCCTGAACGGCTGCACTGCCTAAATCGATCGTCGCTAGGCCATCGACCAGGGACTGCAGCCGTCCGCTAACGATCGTCTCCACGCCCACAAAGGTCGCCACCTCCTCGTCCACCGGCGCAGCGAAGACCTCCGCCGCCGTCCCCACCTGGCGTATGCTGCCGCCCATCATCACCGCCACCCGGTCGCCCAGACGCAGAGCCTCCGCACGGTCGTGGGTCACGAACACGGTCGTCACGCCCGTGTCTCGCAGGGCCTGCGCCAGATCATCGAGGAGCCCCTCACGCGTGGGCTGGTCGAGGGCGCTGAAGGGCTCGTCGAGCAGCAGCACCTCCGGATCGAGGGCGAAGGCGCGGGCCAGATTCGCGCGCTGCGCCTCGCCGCCCGAGAGGGTCGGGGCGGAGCGCTTGGCTAGATGGGCGATGCCGAACCGGCCCATCCAGTGCGCGGCCTTCTCCCGGCGGACCGACCGGGGCGCTCCCCGCAGTTGCAGGCCCATCGCGACGTTGTCCGCCACCGAGCGCCGCAGGAGCAACGGATCCTGAAACACGACTGCCATGCGGCGCCGCAGGGCCAGCTCGCGGCCGCCAACCGGTTGCCCCTCGAACAGCGCCCGGCCCTGGCGCGGCTTGTGCAGCAGGGCAAGCGTCTCCAAGAGGATGCTCTTGCCCGCCCCGTTGGGGCCGACAATCACCAGCACCTCCCCTGTCAGGACGTCCAGATGCGGCACTTTGATGATATCGGCCTTGCCGCGCCGCACCCGGACGTCCCGCAGGGAAAGCTTGGACTTACTCACGAACGCTGCTCCTGCTGCTGTACGGTAGTGAGGATCAGGTTCACGACGAAGATCAGGGCTAGAAGGATGAAGGAGAGGGCAATGGCCGCCGCGAAGTGGCCCCTGCTCACCTCCAACACGATTGCCGTGGTCGTTATGCGCGTATCGCCTGCCAGGTTTCCGCCCACCATGAGGGACGCGCCGATCTCGGAGATGGCGCCGCCGAAGCCGGCCATCACCGCCGCCAGCAGCGGCAGCTTGGCCTCCCACAGCACCAGCCACAGCATCTGAAGGCGCGAGGCGCCTAAACCATATAGCTGGCTCCTTAGCCGCGGATGGAGGTTGCGCAGGGCAGCCGCTGTGAAGCCGGTGACGATGGGTGTGGCGATGATCGTCTGAGCGATCACTATTGCTGTCGGCGTGTAGATAAGATGGAGGTCGCCCAGGGGTCCGCTTCGCCAGAGCATGATCGCCACGATGAGGCCGACGACAACCGGCGGCAGGCCCATGCCCGTATTCAACAGGCTGAAGACTAGGTTTCGGCCTGGGAACTCATTGAAGGCCACCACCGACCCCACCGTGACGCCGATGAGAAGGGCAATCGCCGTGGCTGTACCGGACACGAGCAGAGAGCGGAGGGTGATCTCCCACACCGAGTAGTCGCCGCTGCCGATAATGCGAAAGGCTTCTCGTATCCCGTCCCATATCAGGTCCACGGCCGCACCTCCTGTCAGCTAGCTCGGGGCCAGCTCCGACTCATCTTTGCCGGCATCGGGAATGAAGAGGGGCTGGCCAAACTTGTCGACGCCGAAGTCCCTGATGATGTTCTGCACCTCTTCCGAGATCATGAAGTCCACAAAGGCGGCACCGCCCTCATCATTCACCTTGTCGAACTTATCCGGGTTCACCTGCATGACATGATACACGTTGAAGAAAACTGGATCGCCTTCAACGAGCACGACCAGCTCCAGGTTCTCGCTCTGCGCCAGGTAGGTGCCGCGGTCGGAGAGGGTGTAGGCGTCTTTCTGGTTGGCGATCTGGAGGGTTGCCCCCATGCCCTGGCCGCTCTGCTCGTACCAGGATTGGCCTTCCGGATCCAGGCCCGCACTCTCCCAGATGGCCTTCTCCTTCTTGTGCGTGCCTGAGTCGTCGCCGCGACTGATGAAGGTTGCCTCGCTCTCGTAGATGGTTGTGAAGGCATCGGCGGCCGAGGTCATGCCCTCGATGCCGGCGGGGTCGTCCTCAGACCCAACGATGACGAAATCGTTGTGCATTACGAGTTGGCGGTTGATCGCCGCCCCGCTCTCGACGAGCTCCAGCTCGGAGCTCGGTGCGTGGACAAGCAGTACGTCCGCGTCGCCGCGCTCGCCCATCGCTAGAGCCTGGCCGGTGCCCACAGCGATGATCTTCACCTCATAGTCCGTCTGGTCCTCGAAGTCGGGTACTAGGGTGTCCAACAGGCCGCTGTCGTAGGTACTGGTCGTCGTGGCCAGGATGACCTCCTCCCCCCCGCCGCCGCAGCCCACGACCGCCAGCATTGCCAGGACTGCGAACATCGCCAGCAGTCCGCTCCATATTCCGTGTCTCACCGTCTCCGACCTCCTTTCGCGGGAAGCCGCTATGCTAGTTGCGGCATAACGACCCCACAAAAAAACTAACCGCCGCTGGCGAATGCCTCGTCGAAGTCCCGTCCGACGTGCGATTGCGCCGCCGCGCGAAAGGCGCGGTAGCGCGCGAGGAGTTGCTCACCCTCCGTGGTGAGTGTGGTTCGCCCGCCGCCGGGTCCGCCCGCCTCGCTCCGCACCAACCGTACCCCCAGGTTGTGCTCGATCTCTTTGATCTTCCCCCACGCCCGCCGATAAGAGAGCCCCATCCGCTCCGCGCCTGCGCTGATCGAGCCCGTCTTGGCAATATGGTCGAGAAGCTCTGCCCGATAGTCGCTGAAGACCAGCAGACCATCCTTCTCCAACCACAGCTTGACTCTGGGTTGCACGCCAATGCCTCCGAGACAAATGCCTACGCGGCTGACCAGCCGCGCGCGGACATTATGCGATACGCGTAGCTTGGGGTCAACGATACAGCGCCAGTTGAGCTGAGAATCGGAACTAGCAGGAGTGTGTCGGACGACACTAAGCTAAGAACCCTGCCACTGAGAGGGCAGAATCCTTTCGAGGAGTGACCAGCAAGACAGAGCGTTCAGTCTTTGGCCACCATCACCTCGGTGGCCTTGATGACAGCCTTCGCCCGATCCCCCTGCTTGAGGCCCAGTGCCTCGGCAGAACCTCGGGTGATTACGGAGACCACCGATTGACCGCTAGCTAGCTCAATGGTCACCTCGGCCACGATCTCACCCAGCTTCACGCTGCGTACGATGCCTTCCAACTGGTTGCGAGCGCTGAGTGCCATAGCCGCACCTCCTTTCAGGACCACGCCGTCCTACTTTCAGCCTGCTGACTCCGAGCTCGGCTCTGTCCCGGCGCATTGTATCCTATTCCTGACTCCATATCGCGTCAACATTCTACTCTCCACCGATCAAACGACGGTTTTCCCGTAGGTTTGACCTGGTGTCACATCCTATCCCGGTCGGTACGGTCTCCGCCATGGTGGCCTAGTAGCTCAGGAACATGCTTCCCCCTGAGATGACCTCTCCCGGCCTGGGGCCGCAGCGTCTACCCTTCCGCCGGTCGTCTGGGTTCAGGCGGACGTTCATCAGCGCCAACTGTCTCGTCCCCGCGCGTCGGCGGCGGGTCGGCGGGCAGCACCGAGCTGCCCGCCACAGGCGCCGAACCCAAGCGGTCCAACGGCATGGCGCCGGCCGTTGCCTCGGGCACGGCCCACGTCTTGGCCAGGGGCACCTCCTTCAGGAAGATGGCCACCACGAGCGCGACCAGCGTTATGCCCATGCCCAGGAGAAAGGCGTCCGCTATTGCCAGGCCCAGAGCCGTGCGGGTAGCCAGCATGACTTGCTCGAACATGGTCGGCCCCTGCTCGCCCAGGCCGGCGAAGGCCTCCCGCAGCCCTGCTAGCAGGTCAGCGTTGAGGAGAGACTGGGGATCCTGAAGGCGCGCGAGAAGGTCAGGTGGGGTCGACTCTCGGACCTGGGACGGGGTCCGGGCCGTCAGCTCGGACGAAAAGCTGCTGTTGACCATCGACCCCATGATGGCCACCCCCATGGTGCCACCCACGGAGCGAAAGAACTGGATGGCGGCGGTAGAGACCCCCAGCATTCGATAGGGGAGAGCGTTCTGAACCACCAGGACAAAGATGGGCATGATCGCCCCCAGACCGATGCCCACCACGATCATGTTGCGGGTAGCGATTGCGTTGGTAGAGGTAGCGTCCATGCCTGACATCAAAAACATGCCGCCGGCCATCACCGCCAGCCCCGCCACGGCGATGATGCGGTAGTGCCCCCAGCGACCCAAGATCTGCCCGATGATGGCAGCGGTGATGGAAAGGCTCAGCATCATGGGCATGATCACCAGGCCGGAGTTGGTGGCCGAGGAGCCTAGGACTCCCTGGATGAAGAGAGGAAGATAGACGATGCTGCCGTACATGCCCATAGCGGTCAGGAAGGTGACGGCGGCAGATACCAAGAAGATGGGATGGCGGAACAGGGCAGGGGGCAGAATGGGCTCCGCGGCCCGCATCTCCACAACAGCGAAGGCCAGGGCAGCCAGGGTTGCGAAGGTCAGCAGGCCTATGATCTGAGCCGAGAGCCAGGGATACTGCTCGTTGGCCCAGGAGAAGGCCAGCAGCAGGGGCACGACGGCCAGGATGAGCATCGCTACGCCCCAGTAGTCTAGCTGGTGCCTCACCCGGGCTCGCACGGAAGGCATCACCGAGAAGAAGACGGACAGGGCCAGGGCGCCCAGGGGCAGGTTCACATAGAAGACCCAGCGCCAGTTGAGGTTGTCAGTGATGTAGCCACCGATGAGCGGCCCCGCGACGCTGGCGGCGGCAAACACGCCAGTCATGAGACCGGCCCAGCGGGCCCGCTGAGCCGGCGGGAACACATCGCCGATGATCGCGAAGGCAGTGGCCATAATCGTGCCTGCTCCCAGACCCTGAATGGCCCGAAAGGCGATGAGCTGGATCATGCTTTGGGACATACCGCACAAGGCTGATCCCAGCATCATTACGGCGATGCCCCCGAGGTAGAAGAACTTCCGGCCGTACATATCGGTGAGCTTGCCCACGATGGGCACAGCCGTTGTGGACACGACCATGAAGCCAGTGAACACCCAACTGTAGTGTTCGTAGCCGCCCAGATGGGCCACCACCCTGGGCATGGCCGTGCCCACTATCGTCTGGTCCATGGCGGCAGTGAACAGACCCAGCAACGTGCCGGCCATCACCAGCATCTTCGTGCGGGTGCCCATTTGGGAGATGCTCTGCGCTTGGGTCATGCCCTAGCTCCCCGTTTCTGGCGTGCTCACGACCTTGCTCTCCGCCGTCTCCGCCGCCTGCGATAGGTCCTCCAGGGCATGCAGGAGTCGCTCCAGCTTGTGGCGGGGAAGCTGGCTCAGAATTTTCACCACGAAGGCCCGCCCGGCACGCTTCATTTCAGCCAGGGTTTGGTCGCCTTTAGCGGTCAGGTAGTGGCGCACCAGCCGGCGATCAGCGGAGTCTTCCTCACGCCGGACGAGGCCGAGGCGCACCAGGCGGTCCACAATGCGGGTGAGGGTAGAAGGGGTAATCCGCAGGCGCTCAGCGAGAAGGCCCGCGGGAGCCCCCGCTTCCCGCCGCAGGAGGACAAGCACTCTGAGCTGGGTTGTGGTGAGACCCAGGCCCACCCAACGCTCCAGGCGGCCGGGGTCGGCCAGGGCAACGGCCTTGGCGTAGGCCTTAAGGATGCGTTCGATCATCTCCTCGTTGTCCATCAAGATGATTGCCCCCTATGCAATGTTTGCAAATTATGCAATCATTGTATCAACTGACAGTAACAGCATCAACCCTCCAGCCAACTGGCAGCAGCCATCGCCCTGCGATATGATCGCCTCGCTCGGGAGGAAGAGCTTGCGCCCCAGCGAAGACGAGTTCCCGTCGGCCAGCGAGAGCGAAGAGTTGAAGGCCGCCATCAGAGAGCGCATCGCGGCGGAGGGCCGCATTCCCTTTCGTCAGTTCATGGCCATGGCACTCTACCACCCCCAGCACGGCTACTACTCCTCGCCCCGCCAGCGCATGGGCCGCCACGGCGACTACCTCACCAGCCCCGAAGTGCACCCCGTCTTCGGCTCCCTGGTAGCCAAGCAGCTCTGCCAGATGTGGCAGGCGATGGGCGAGCCTCAGCCCTTCACCGTCGTGGAGATGGGGGCGGGCAGCGGCCTGCTGGCCCGCGACATCCTGGCCTGGGCAGGCAGGCGAGCGCCCGAGTTCTTCCAGGCGCTGGAATATCGGCTCATCGAGGTGAATGATTGGCTGGTTGACGGTCAGCGCCGCCTTCTGCGCCAAGTCGATGCCTCATTGGCCAAGGTCACCTGGCTGCCCTCCCTGGAAGCCATCGTCGCTGAAAGCCTCAGCGGCTGCTTCCTCAGCAACGAGCTGATCGATAGCTTCCCCGTCCACCGAGTGGTGGTTCGCGATGGCCGGCTGCACGAGCTATACGTCGAGTGGCAGGAGGAGCGCTTCGTGGAGAGCCTTGGCCCTCCTTCCACGCCTCTGCTCCAGGAGTACTTCCACCGTCTGGGCCTCCTGCCCGGCGAGGGCTGCTCGGCCGAGGTGAATCTGGAGGCCCTGGAGTGGATGAAGACGGTGGTCGGCGCCCTCCGCTGCGGCTTTGTCCTCACCTTTGACTACGGCTATCCCGCCGAGGATCTGTATACCTCCTGGCGCAAGGATGGCACCCTCCTCTGCTTCTATCGCCACAACCCCAGCACGGACCCCTACGCCCGCCTAGGTCGTCAGGACATGACCAGCCACGTCGACTTCACCAGCCTCGTTCAGGCGGGCCGGGAGCACGGCCTCGAGCCGCTGGGTCTCACCAGCCAGGGCCGCTTCCTGGCTGCCCTGGGCATCACTGCTGGCCTCGAGCGTCAGGCCGACGGTGAGCTGGCCCTCGAGGAGTACTACGCGCGGCGACGGGCGGTGACCGAGCTGATCGACCCCGCTGGCCTGGGCCGGATCAAGGTGCTCATTCAGGCCAAGGGCGTCGGCCAGCCGAAGCTGTCGGGCCTGGAGGGAAGCGAGTCCTAGTGCAGGTCCGACAGCAGGTGTAGGTTGCCTCTTTTGCTTTCGGTAGCACTACTTCTGAGGCAACACTCTCAATGAGGCAGGCCAGATTCTTGACAAAACCAAACCGTTGTGGTATGTAGCGAGCACATTATGTGAAACCTCGCAACGAGGTGCATCAAAACGGGTTTTACCTAGCTTGGTTTCTCAGGCTGAAATCATATCTTCTCCGCTAATCAACTCCAGAAAGGGCGGTGAGGCATTACGTCTTGGCCCGTACGAGAGTTTCTGCAGAACATGACAACACTAGTTTAAGGGAGCTAAGAAGATGAAAATCAGACTGTTTGCTGTGATTGCTGCGCTTCTCATGGCGATCGGGGTCTTGGTCCCGCTATCTGCACCAGCCGACGCCTGCCGTCCATGGCATCTCCCCGGTACACACCCCATAATCTTCGTTCATGGTGGCGCTGGCTCGGCTGCCCAATTCGAGTCGCAGGCCATGCGATTTGAGACCAACTTCTACCCGCACGAGTACATAAACGCGCTCGAGTACGACTCTGGGTCCCTGTATGACTTCAGCACGGGAGCGGTGAACTACGGCTTGCTCTTCCAGATCTGGGGGAATCTCGACCAGCTCATCGCGAACATCCAGGCGGAGACTGGCGCCGATCAGGTTGACATTCTGGGGCACTCTCTCGGCACGATGGTGATGCAGGGATACCTGAACAGCTCAGCAGCCCGCGCTGAGAAGGTCGCCCACTACGTGAACATCGACGGCGGCGTAGCCGCGGCGCTTCCCGGTACAGTGGTCGGAGTGCCCGTTCCCACCCTGGCTCTATGGGCCGGAAAGACTTCCCCCCTTCCCCGCGAGATCGTGGGCGCAACAAACGTGACTATCCCCAACCAGACCCATGTCGAGGTGGCGACCTCCGCCGAGTCGTTCGTCGAGATGTACAAGTTTTTCACCGGCCATCGGCCCCTGACCAAGTACATTCTGCCCGAGCTTTTCAGCTTCGGACGGATTGAGCTTGCCGGAAGGGCGGTCCTCTTCCCGCAGAACGTAGGTGTGGATGGCGCTTCTCTGGAGATATGGAAGGTCAACCGCGACACCGGCGCAAGAATCGGCACGAGCCCACAGGCAGTCTACGCCATAGGTGAGGATGGTAATTGGGGGCCCTTCAAGGCCAAGATGGGTCAGGCCTACGAGTTCAACATCGTGCGCGAAGGCCAGGGCGACCACCCCTCCTACTATGAGCCCTTCATCAGGAGCGACTACCTGATCCGCTTGCTCACTTCAGGCCCCGAAGGCGGGCCCTCCGCATACATGGACCGGAGCCCCAACCACGTCAACCTGCTCATCGGAAGGAACATGGAGTTCTGGGGTGATCAGGAGCAGAGCGCCGACAATGACGTTCTTAAGGTCAACGGTGTCAACTTGGTCAACGCTGCCATATTCCCCAGTGAGCCCTTCCCCAGCATAGTTGACTATATGTTTGTGTACGATAAGGGCGCGGACGGGGTCAGCGACCTCACCACGCCGATCCCCTTCTACGCAGCCATGACCTTCTTCACCGGCATTGATCTCTTCACTCCTGGGGCTTACCCCCCGAATGGGACGGTATCTGTTGCCCTTACATCGCGCACAGGCGGTGGCAAGACGCAGACGATAAACGTTCCCAACCTGGCGTCGGAGCAGATCAGGACGATAACGGTTCAGTTCAACGACTACGTCCAGCCGTGGCCCTGGTGGTGGTAGAGGACAGTTGGCGCAAAGGTAATCACCTAGCGTGAGTGATTGGCGGAGAGCCTGCCGCAAAGGTGGGCTCTCCGTCGATTTGTTATGGGGTCTGGAGGCAAGCGAGCTCTAGTACAGGTCCGACAGCAGGTGCACGTTGCCGATCTTGACGTTGGCCAGCCCTTCCGCTTTCGCTGCCTTGAGGCATTCGTTGGCATGACGGCGCGAGGTGGTGGGCAGGTCGCCAATGAAGAAGTGAGGGTGGAAAGCCAGCAGGCTGTAGGGGATGTTTGGGTCGAGGGAGGCTATGAAGCGGGCGATCTGGCTCACCTCTTGTGCGTCAATGTAGCCGGGCACTAGGAGGGTGCTGGCGGTGAGCAAGGGCGGCTCCCGCCGGTGGCGAAAGAGCCCGCCCAGCCAAGCGAAATTCTCCAGCGTTTGCTTGTTGCTCACCCCGCACAGGGCGAGGTGAAGGTTCTCGTCCCAGGCCTTGAGGTCGAACTTGATGATGCCGCCCGAATCCATGGCCAGGGTGGTCGCCTGGCGTAGGAGGGGGGGCGACATGCTGCCGTTTGTTTCCCAGCAGATGCGCAGAGGGCGAGCCCGCCGCTGACGCAGGGCCAGGCGGGCCGTGGCGATGGCGTGGGGCATCTGAGGCGATGGGTCTCCCCCGAAGTAGCAGATGCAGGCCGTTCTCTCGTCTACGCGATCGGCTAACTCCTGCGCGCTCATCGCCGGCGCCAGGCGGCGAGCCAGGTTGCGGTAGTGCCAGTTCTGGCAGAACAGACAGTCGAAGCTGCAGGCCCCGTAGAATACTGCTAGGTTCTTGAAGCCCCGGCTCTCCCTCTCGGCGCAGACCCATTCGGCCACGCAGTTCGTGGGCAGGGGATCGTAGTACCACTCCAGGATGCCGCTGGCGGCCGTCCCGCCCAGGTGCGTGAGCTTCCCGCCGCGATTGCTGCGCAAGCCGCAGTAGCCCATCTTGCCTTCGGGGATGTGGCACTCGTTGGCGCAGAAGGTGCAGGGCACACCGTCGGTGGCCTGGGGCGGCTCGGCAGGCAGGTTGAACTGCTTTCGGGCCTCGGCGTGCACGGCCTTCAGGTGAGGCATCACCCTCTCCGGCTGCTGGCGGATGCAGTCCAGGCACACCTTCAGATTGGCGGCGATCAGCAGCGAGCTCGTGCCGCAGCCCTGGCAGGTGCCCTCCTCGAGACGAGGCGCCGACAAGTAGCGGATCATCGATCTCTCTCCGGCGCCTATTATATCATAGCCAGACCGATCGCCCCCGCTCACCATTATGGTAAGCTTGGACGGCGCTAGACTTGACGCAGCGTTTGCGGCTGCGCTAAAACCAGAATGGCACCCGGAAAGGGAGCAACCTTGTATTGAACCGACGGTGGCCTAAATTGCGATGAGGCCAGGCGGGTTTGATATGGGCTAGTCGGGTTGGATTGGTCTCGCTAGGAGGTGTCATGACAGGTATCAAGTCTTACGGAGCCTATATCCCCAAATATCGCCTGGGCAAGGAAACGGCGGGCTGGGGATTTCCCGCCGAGAAGGCAGTGGCCAACTTCGACGAGGACAGCATAACCATGGCGGTAGCTGCCGGAATGGACTGTCTCAGGGGGATAGATAGGTCTCAGGTGGATGGCATCTTATATGCTACCACTACCTCGCCCTACGTTGAGAAGCAGGGGGCGGCCCTGATTGCCAGCGCTCTCGACCTGCGACGGGATATCACCAGCGCCGACGTCACAGATGTGCTCCGGGCAGGGACCACCGCCCTCAAGATGGCCATGGACGCTGTCCAGGCGGGCACGGCCAGCAATATTCTGGTGATCGCCTCTGACTGTCGCATGGCGACCCCGAAGGGCGGCCTGGACCGGGCGGTGGGTGACGGAGCTGTTGCTCTGCTCATCGCCAAGGATGGCGTGGTCGCTGAGATAGAGGCGGACTACCACATCACCGACCACATGCTGGACGTATGGCGCTCCAGCGACGAAAGCACCGTCAGGAGCTGGGAAGACCGCTTCGTCATCGAGGAGGGGATCCTCCGGGTCATTCCAGAGGCCGTATCGGCCTTCATGGCCAAGAATAGCCTGGCCCCAAAGGATTTCCAGAAGGTCGCTTACCACTCCAGTGACGCTCGCAGACACGCCGACCTGGCAAAGATGATGAAGTTCGAAGCCGATCAGGTCCAGGACCCTCTCTACAGCCAGGTGGGGAATACCGGCGCTGCCTTCCCCCTGATGCTGCTGGTCGCGGCTTTGGAGGAGGCCAAGGCTGGCGATAGGATCTTGGTGGCGGGCTACGGCGATGGCTGCGATGTCTACTCGATCAAGGCCGGCGAGGGCATCGACAAGCTCCGGCAGGAGCATCGTGGCGTGAAGAAGCACGTGGAGGCGAAGCAGGTCCTCAAGACCTACGATGAGTACCTCCGCTGGCGGGGTCTGATGACCGTGGCCGGAGTGCGCCGGCCGACAGCCGGTGGCCCGTCCGCCTCCGCCCTTTGGCGCGAGACCGACCGGGTTATTCAGCTATACGGCTCCAAGTGCAGGAAATGCGGCTACGTGCAGTTCCCGCCCCAGCGCGTCTGCGTGGAGTGCCACGCCAAGGATGAGATGGACAAAGTCCGTTTCTCGGACAAATCAGCGATCGTGGCTACCTACGCCATGGATTACCTGTCGGGTACCACCGATGTCCCTTTGGTGATAGCGGTGATAAACTTTGAGGGGGGCGGTCGTATGCTCTCCATGATGACCGATCGGGAGACTAATGAGCTAAGCGTGGGCATGCCCGTGGAGATGAGTTTCCGCAAGATACGCTCCGCAGATGGTATTCACAACTACTATTGGAAATCCACACCGGTGAGAGCATAGGCTTTTGGGGGGATGACAATGACAGAAGGCATTAAGGATAGAGTCGCCATAGTCGGGATGGGTTGCACCAAGTTCGGGGAGCGCTGGGACGCTAGCGGCCTCGACATGATGGTGGAGGCTGCCTATGAGGCTTATGAGGACGCCGGTCTGGGGCCCAAGGATATCCAGGCGGCCTGGCTTGGCACCGTTGCCAGCTTCAACACCGGCCAGCCAGCGGCCGAGGCCCTGAAGCTGGACTACATCCCCATTACGCGCGTCGAGAACGCCTGCGCCACCGCCACCGATGCTTTCAGGAACGCCTGCTACGCTGTAGCCGCTGGCATCTACGACATTGTCCTGGCAGTGGGAGTGGAGAAGCTAAAGGACTCAGGATTCGCTGGTCTTGTCACTGGCGCACAGGCAGGCTCGGGCGTGGAACCGCCCAGTCCGCCGCCGGTCCAGTTCGCTCTGGCGGCCACCAGCTACTTCCACAAATATGGCCTGTCCTACGATGAGGGCAAGCGCATCCTGGGTCAGATAGCGGTGAAGAATCACCACAATGGCGCTCTCCACCCCAAGGCTCACCTGCGCCGAGAGATAACGCTGGAGCAGGTGTTGAAGGCTCCTATGATCGCTTGGCCCCTGGGCCTCTTCGATTGCTGTGGGGTCAGCGACGGTGCCTCTGCTGCCATCATCACCACGCCGGAGAACGCCCGCAAGATGCGGGACGACTATGTGCTGGTGAAGGGCTTGGGCCTCGCCGTGGGCGGTAGGCAGGGGATGCTCAGGGACGACTACGACTTCGTCCACTTCCCTGAGAACCTCGCTGCTGCGCGGCAGGCCTATGATGAGGCGGGTATCACGAACCCCCGCCAGGAGATAGACCTGGCCGTGGTCCACGACTGTTTTACTATCACTGAGCTGATCATCTACGAGGACCTGGGCTTCAGCTCCAGGGGCAAGGCCAAGGAAGACGTGGAGTCGGGCGCCTTCACCCTGGAGGGTGACCTGCCGGTCAATCCGGACGGTGGCCTCAAGTGCTTCGGCCATCCCATTGGCGCCAGCGGCTTGCGCATGATCTACGAGATCTACAAGCAGATTCAAGGCAAGGCCCCCGGCCCGCCTGAGCGTCAGCTTAAGAAGGCGGACATCGGCCTGACCCACAACCTGGGCGGCCGGCCAGGGTCGTTTAGCTGCTCCGTGGCCATTCTCGGCCGTAGAGACTAGGCCCATCGCGGGAGGAACGCCACAAGGGCTGCACAATCAGCACTCCCAAGAGATAGGCACTGCAGACAGGGCGAATGATTCGCGGAAGAGCTGAGTCCTGCAGAGTTGGGGCTCAGCCCTTTCCTGGATAGGCAGGGCTAGGAGGGAGAAGAGCACCTCTCATGCTAGAGCTTTCGTTCTTAGGTTCAGGCAACGCTTTCGCCTGCGGCGGGCGCTACTGGAGCTCGTTCCTAGTCAACGGCCGCTACCTGCTCGATGCGCCTCCCACTCTTCTCCCCCACCTGAAGCGCCTGGGTGTTCCCCCAACCGACATTTCCACCGTCTTCATCAGTCACTTTCACGGTGATCACTTCCTGGGGCTGCCCTTTCTCTTTCTTGAGTATCTTCACATGACGCCGCGGCAAGAAAACCTCTACATCGTGGGCCCGCCCGGCGTTGAGAGGGTGATCGAAGCGCTGGCCGACATGGCCTTCCCCAACCTCACGCGCGCCGACGTCGGCTATAAGCGCCTCTACCTTGAAGCCGACGCAGATCGGCAGCAGACCGTGGACGACCTCTCTTTCCAGGCCTTCCCCATGGAGCACGCCGGCGAAGATCTGGACGCCTTCGGCTACAGGCTGAGCTTGGCTGACAAGATGGTCGCCTACACCGGCGATACGGAGTTCTGTGACCAGATCTTCACTCTGGCGGAGGGGGCGGACGTGCTGGTGCTGGACTGCAGCTATAGCGAAGACAGAGGGCCCTATCATGTGAGCTTCGCCGATGTGCCGGAGATCAGGAAGCGACTGCCGCTGTCCACCACTATCATCCTCACCCACCTGGAGGCAGAGCCCGACGTCAGCGGCCTGGAAGGCGTGCTGGTCGCTCGCGACTTCGAAACCTTCCGCTTCCCCTGATAGCGACCCCCCAGAGCAAGAAAGGCAGGGGTAACTCCCCCTGCCTTTGCCTTTCTCTCCGGCCGCAACCGGCTGTGAGTTAGCCTCGGCCTTTGCCGAACTCCTCCAGCGCCTCCTGCAGGGTGTTCCAGGCCAGGGTGGCGCACTTGACCCGCACTGGGAACTTGCGCACCCCCTGAAGGGCCTCCAGGTCGCCCAGAGCCTCCACATCCACCTCGTCGGAGCCGTACATCATGCCCTTAAACGTCTCGAACAGGGAATCCACTTCCTCCAGACTGAGGCCCTTCACGGCCTCGGTCATCATGGAGGCCGAGGCCTGGCTTATGGAGCAGCCCCTGGCCTCGAAACGCACGTCGGAGACGCGGCCGTCGCGAATGTCCAGCTCGACCCGCACCTCGTCGCCGCAGAGAGGATTGTCGCCCTCGCTGGTGGCGCTGGGCTGGTCGAGAGAGCCGCGGTTGCGGGGGTTGCGATAGTGGTCGAGGATGATCTCCCGATAGAGCTCATCCAGCTCCACGTCTCTATCCAGGGGCATGGCTGAAGAAGGCTCTCGCTTTCTCAAGACCCTCGACGAGTGCATCCACCTCTTCCAGGGTATTGTAGATGTAGAAGCTGGCGCGGGCGGTCCCTGCTATATCGAAGCGCCGCATCAACGGCTGAGCGCAATGGTGGCCGGCCCTGATAGCCACACCCTGCCGGTCCAGGATCGTCCCCACATCGTGAGCATGGATGTCAGGGTAGTTGAAGGATGCCACACCGCCTCGCCGAGAAGTGTCCTGGGGGCCGTAGACAATGATGTTCTCCAGTTGTCGAAGGCGACGCAGGGCGTAGGCAGCCAGCTCTTGCTCGTGGGCGCGGACGTTATCCATGCTCAGCGCCGAGAGGTAGTCCAGGGCGGCGCTGAAAGCGATGACATCGGCGATGTTGGGGGTGCCCGCCTCGAACTTCCAGGGAACATCGTTCCAGGTGGCACCCTCCAGCCGCACGCGGCTGATCATCTCCCCGCCGCTCTGGAAAGGCTCCATCGCCTCCAGCAGCTCGTAGCGGGCGTAGAGGACGCCGACCCCCGTGGGGCCCAGCATTTTGTGAGCGGAGAAGGCCAGGAAGTCGCAGTCCAGCGCCTGAACGTCCACCGGCATGTGAGGCACACTCTGAGCTCCGTCCACCACCGCCAGGGCGCCCCGCCGATGGGCTACCGCGATGATCTTGTCCAGGACGTTGATGGTGCCGAAGGCATTGGAGACCTGGGTCACGCTCACCAGCTTCGTCTTCTCAGTGATGATATCGTCCAGCCCATCCAGGTCGAGGGTTCCCTCGTCGGTGACGCCTATGTACTTGGCGGTGGCTCCTACCTCCTGGGCCAGGCGCTGCCAGGGCACCATGTTGCTGTGGTGCTCCATCTGGCTGAGGACGATCTCGTCTCCCTTCCTCACGTTGGCCCGACCCCAGGCATAGGCGATCAGGTTCAGGGCCTCGGTGGCGCTGCGCGTGAAGACGATGGTCTCCGGCCGAGGCGCATTGATGAACCGAGAGACCTTGGCCCGTGTCTCCTCATAGGCGGCGGTGGCCTCCTCGCCCAGCGTGTGGATGGCTCTGTGGATGTTGGCGTTTTGGTTTTCGTAGTAGTGGACCAGCGCGTCGATGACAGCCCGCGGCTTCTGGGTTGTAGCGGCGTTGTCCAGGTAGACCAGCGGCTTGCCGTGCACCTGGCGACCAAGGATGGGGAAATCCCGCCGGATGGCCTGCACATCGAACACCGTCCTCGCCCTCGTTGGCTTCATGGCGCCGCCACCCGGATCTCGTTGCCCTCCACCTTGAGGGGGTAGGTGGCGAGGGGCTTGACGGCGGGCAGGGCCAGCACCTTGCCCGTCTTCACGTTGAAGCGGGCGCCGTGGCGCGGGCACTCGATGACGTCGCTCTGCAGTTCGCCTTGATCCAGGGGGCCGCCGTCGTGCGTGCAGATGTCGTCGATGGCGAAGAACTCCCCGTCCACGTTACACAGAGCGATACGCCTATCGCCTACAACCACCACCTTCACCCTTCCCGCCGGGATATCGCTTGTCTCCGCTACCTTGATGAAGGCGCTCATGGTGGCGCCAACCCCAGCTTCTCATCCACCGCCCGCCGCAGTCTATGCTGGATGGCCGGTAGGGGAATCGCCTCCAGAACAGGCTCGAAGAAACCATCCACGATGAGCTTCTGGGCGTCCTGGCGGCTGAGGCCGCGGCTCATCAGGTAGAAAAGCTGGGCCTCGTCGACCTGGCCCACGGTTGCCGCGTGGCTGCAGCGCCTGATGTCACTGGCCTCGATCTCCAACGGCAGAATGGGGTGAGCCTTGGCCCCCTCGCTCAGGATGAGGTTGCGCACCGTCTGGCCGGCGTCGGTGCCGCGCGCATCGCTATGCACCCGCACGCTACCCAGGTGCACCGACATGGCCTGATCCTTGACCACCACCTTGAACAACAGATCGCTCGAGCAGTCAGGGGCGATGTGCTCCTGCAACGTCTGGTGGTCGAAGTGCTGGCCGTCGCTGCCGAAGACCACACCCTGCATCTGTGCGTTGGCCCCGGGGCTTTCCAGCACGCTCTCCACGAAGAACTTGGTGAGCTCTCCCCCAAGGCCGATGACCAGGGAGTCCAGCCTGCTGTCTCCTGCCAGCAGGTGACGCTGCGCTCCCAGGTTGTACACCTGCCGCCCCAGTTGCTGCACCGAGATGTGGCGGAGCTGTGCCCCCTCTCCCAGATAGACCTCGGTGGCACCGCAGGAGAGGGCTTGGCCGTCCATCTCCGGCGAGAACTGCTCGGCGATGAAGGTGAGCTTGCTCCCCGCCTCCAGCACGATGAGGGTGTGCGGGAAGACGGCCAGCCCCGGCCTGGCCAACCACTGGCAGGCCCGCAAGGGCAGCTCTACCTCCACCCCCTTAGGTACATAGACGAAGGCGCCGCCGCTCCACATGGCCCCGTGGAGAGCGGCGAACTTGCCGTGCTCTGGAGGCAGGCAGCGGGTCATGAAGTAGCGCTCCACCAGTTCCGGTTGTTCGCCGACGGCCTCCTCCAGGCTGGTGAAGATGACTCCTTGCTTCGCTGCTTCCTCCGCCGGCGAGACGTGAACCACCTGCGAGTCGTGCTGAATCAGGAGGCCGCTCTCCGGCCGGCTCTTGTCCAGCAGGGCGCATAGCCCCTGGGGCAGCTCGGCTATGCTGTCCGCGTGGGGGTAGGGCGCTTCGGCGAAAGGCAGGAGTTCGTCGAGAGCAAGGGCGCTGATATCGGTGCGCCGCCAGTCCTCGTCCTGAGGCGTAGGCATGGGCGTGGCCTCGTAGACCCGCCAGGCCTCGAGGCGGCGCTGGCGCAGCCAGGACGGCTCGCTATGGAGGGAGGATAGCTCCTCCACTACCTGACGGGAGAACCCCTTCGCCGCCTGTTTCATGATCGACGTCAACGGCACAATTCCTCTTGCTCAAGAGCGGTATCGCTACCGGTTACCTGAGGCGAAAGAGATGCCCGCCTCTCTGTCTAGCGCCAGGCTTGGTGAGGGAAAGGCCATCCCCGGCCTAGCCGACGGCTCCCTCCATCTGGAGCTGGATGAGGCGGTTCAACTCCACCGCATACTCCATGGGCAGCTCCTTGACGACGGGCTCGATGAAGCCGCTGACGATCAGCGTCGCCGCCTCCGTCTCGCTGATCCCGCGGCTCATCAGGTAGAAGAGCTGCTCGGCGGCGATCTTGCTGACCGTCGCCTCGTGGCTGATGCTCACCTGCTCCTCCTCGATCTCCATGTAGGGGTAGGTATCGGAGCGGGAGTCATCGTCCAGGACCAGGGCGTCGCAGCGGACGCTCGCCTTCGCTCCCACGCTGCCCGGGTAGGCCTTTACCAGGCCGCGGTAGCTGCTGCGACCGCCGTCCTTGCTGATCGACTTGGAGACGACGACCGATGACGTGTGGGGGGCAACGTGCACCATCTTGGCGCCGGCGTCCTGATGCTGGCCCTTGCCGGCGAAGGCCAGGGAAAGCATCTCGCCGTGCGCCCCCGGCTCCATGAGGAAGACGGCGGGGTACTTCATGTTGACCTTGCTGCCCAGGTTGCCGTCCACCCACTCCATGATCGAGTCCTGGTAGGCCACCGCCCGCTTCGTCACCAGGTTGTAGACGTTGGTGGACCAGTTCTGGATCGTGGTGTACCGCACGCGGGCTCCCGGCTTGATGATGACCTCCACCACTGCCGCATGGAGGGAGTCGGCGCTATAGATGGGGGCGGTGCAGCCTTCCACGTAGTGCAGATAGCTACCCGGCTCGGCGATGATCAGGGTGCGCTCGAACTGGCCCAGCTTCTCGGCGTTGATGCGGAAGTAGGCCTGGAGGGGAACGTCCACCCGAACGCCCTCGGGCACGTAGATGAAGCTGCCGCCGCTCCACACCGCCGAGTTGAGGGCAGAGAACTTGTTGTCGGCCAGCGGCACCACCGTGCCGAAGTACTCCTGGAACAGCTCGGGATGCTCGCGCAGGGCGGTATCGGTGTCTAGGAACAGCACCCCCTGCTTCGCCAGCTCCTCACGCAGGTTGTGATAGACGACCTCCGAGTCGTATTGAGCGCCCACGCCAGCCAGGAACTCGCGCTCAGCCTGGGGGATGCCCAGCTTGTCGAACGTGCGCTTGATGTACTGAGGGACGTTGTCCCAGTCGCGCGCCTGGCGGTCGGTAGGCTTGACGTAGTAGTAGACATCGTCGAAGTTGATGCCCGACAGGTCGCCGCCCCACGTAGGCATGGGCTTCTTCTGGAAGACCTCTAGGGCCCGCAGGCGGAGGTCCCGCATCCAGGCGGGCTCCTCCTTCATCCCGGAGATCTCCTCCACCACCTTCGGCGACAGGCCCGGCTGCGCCTGAAAGAGAGGCTTCTCGGCATCGCGGAAGCCGTACTTCTGAGCGTAGTCAGACTGGGGGGTTTCTACAGCCTTCTTAGCCATTCTGCCTCTAGCTTAGGCTACTGTCTCGCCGGCAATCCACTCGTAGCCCTTGGCCTCCAGCTCCTGAGCCAGCTCCATGCCGCCCGAGCGGACGATGCGACCGTCGAAGAGAACGTGCACGAAATGAGGGTCGACGTAGTTCAGTATGCGCTGGTAGTGGGTGATCAGCAACATCCCCATCTGGGGCCCGGCCAGCTTGTTGATGCCGTTGGCCACCGCCCGCAGTGCATCGATGTCCAGGCCCGAGTCGGGCTCGTCCAGGACGGCCATCTCGGGCTCCAGCATGGCCAGTTGAAGGATTTCGTTCCGCTTCTTCTCGCCGCCCGAGAAGCCCTCGTTGACATAGCGCTCGGAGAAGGCGCGGTTCATCTCCAGCAGGGCCATCTTTTCGAAGAGCTGCTTGCGGAACTCGGTGACCGAGGGCTCCTCGCCCTTGCTGGCCTTCAGGGCCATGCGCAGGAAGTGGCGTACCTTCACCCCGGGGATCTCCACAGGGTACTGGAAGGCCAGGAACATCCCCCGGCGGGCCCGCTCGTCGGGTGGTAGAGGAAGGACATCCTTGCCCTTCATTAGCACCCGCCCCTGAGTTACCTGAAAGCGGGGGTGGCCCAGCAGGGTGTGAGCCAGGGTGCTCTTGCCGGAGCCATTGGGCCCCATGAGGGCGTGCACCTGCCCTCGTTCAACGGTCAGGTTGACCCCTTTGAGGATCTCCTTGCCCTCTACGCTTACATGGAGGTCTTCGATGACGAACAGCGACTTAGGCATTTCTTTCTACAAGGGAATATTAAAACATTCTACTGCGTAAACCTGCCAGGACGTATTTTATCATAGCCCCGTCATTGTTTCAACCGTCTGGCCGTCTGTTTGCCCAGAAGGAAATTGCCGATATAATGGACAGGCGAAATGCGAAACGGGTAGGACAACTTGGACGACCTAGAGGAATCTCTTCAACGTAATCTCCTGATCACCTCGGTGGACCACGTTTTGAACTGGGCCCGCCGATCTTCTCTCTGGCCAGTCACCTTCGGTCTGGCCTGCTGCGCCATTGAGATGATCGCCACATTCGCTCCCCGCTATGATATCTCCCGCTTCGGGGCCGAGGTGATGCGCCCTTCGCCCCGCCAGGCCGACTTCATGATGGTGTCAGGCACCGTCACCTGGAAGATGGCGCCGGTGGTGCGGCGGCTCTACCTGCAGATGGCCGAGCCCAAGTGGGTGATCTCCATGGGAAGCTGCGCCAACATCGGTGGGCCTTTCGCCTACGGCTACAGCGTACTGCCCGGCGTTAGGTTGATCATCCCCGTCGACGTGTACGTGCCGGGCTGTCCACCCCGTCCGGAGTCGTTGCTCCAGGGGCTAATGCTTCTTCAGCAGAAGATCGACCGCGCGAGCATCAGCGGCGAGCGCGGGCGTGAGGAGCCCAGCGGCGACTTCTCCCAGTACTTGCCGCCGGACGACCCCGTGCGCAGGGAACTGGAATCCCTCTTCCCGCCCTACCCGCGAGATGAACGCTCGCCTGAGCCAGAGAGGTTAGCGGGATAGTGTACGGTCTCGGCATCGCTAAGGGTCTGTTCGCTACCCTGAGACAACTGTTCCGGCGGCCATTCACCCTTCAGTACCCTGAGGAGGTGCGCGAAGTGCCGCCGCGCGCTCGTACCAACCTCCTCTGGTTCGACGAGCGCTGCACCGGCTGTAGCACCTGCGCCCAGGCCTGCCCCGACGGCTGTATCCTGGTGGCTACCAGCCCCCGTGAGGACGGCAGTCTGAACAAAGACCGCTATGAGATCGACTTCCGCTTGTGCATGTTCTGCGGCCTGTGTGTGGAGGCCTGCCCCTACGAGGCCATCCAGGCGGGCGGGCCCTTCGATGACGCGGTCTACGTCTTCGACGACATGTACAGGGACAAAGACGCCCTGACCCGCATGGCCCAGGCCTATCTGAAGAGCCACGACTACACCTATCCCAATGGCAAGAAGGCCCCCCGGCCGGGTGAACTGATATCGATGAAGTGAGGACGAGAAGTGGCTACCATCATCGTTGACGGCAACCCAATGGAGGCGCCTGAGGGGGCGCCTCTGCTGGAAGTCCTGCGCAAGGCAGGCATCTACGTCCCCAGCCTCTGCTACCTGGAGGGCTTGCCCCCCTACGGCGGCTGCCGCCTGTGCCTGGTGGAGATCGAGGGGATGCGCGGCCTCCAACTATCGTGCACCACGCGGGTCAGCGACGGCATGATCGTGCGCACCGACACACCTGAGGTGGTGGCGGCCCGGCGAGCTGTCCTCTCTCTCATCCTGGCCAATCACTCCGACCGCTGCCTCACCTGTCATCGATTGGTCCATTGCAAGCCTGGCGACACCTGCCTACGCGACAACCTCGTCACCCACCGCTGCGTCACCTGCTCCAAGGACTACCGCTGCGACCTCCAGATCGCCTGCTACATGGTGGGCATGACTGGCTACGAGCCCTGGCTGGACGAGGCCCGCACCTACTACCGGGCCGAGCCGCCGCCGGCCGACAGGGCTAACCCCTTCCTGGAGTTCGACCCTCAGATGTGCATCCTCTGTACCCGCTGCGTTAGGGTCTGCGACGAGATTCGCCACACCGGAGCCATAACCCTGGCCGAGCGCGGCTGGGAGACGCATATCGCCTTCGGCGCTGGTGGCGCCGTCCATGAATCCAACTGCAACTTCTGTGGTGCCTGCATTAACGTATGTCCTACGGCCACCCTCATGGAGAAGCCCAACAAGTGGGCGGCCAGCCAGATCGAGGGCTGGGTGCCCACCGCCTGCGCCTATTGCAGCGTTGGCTGCACCATCAGCCTGGGCGTGAAGAGAGGGCGGGCCGTCATCGTGCGGCCGGAGCCATCCAATCCGGTCAGCGATGACCAGCTCTGCATCCGCGGCCGCTTCCACTACGACGCCATCAGGGACGACGACCGCCTAGCCCAACCCCTGCTGCGTCAGGACGGTGATCTGGCCGCTGCTTCCTGGGACCAGGCTATGGAGTCGGCCGCATCGCGGCTGGTGGCCATCAGGGAGGAGCACGGACCGGAGGCCATCGCCTTCCTGGGCTCGCCCTTCGCCACCAACGAGGAGAACTACCTGCTCCAGAAGCTGGCCCGATCAGTCGTTGGAAGCAACAACGTCGGCTCCAGCGGCGGCGCGGTGATAGACTCGGTGGCTCAATCGCTGCGCCGCGCCTTCGCCAGCGAGATCCTGCCCGCCGATATGATCGATCTGGCCAAGGCCAAGACGATCGTGGTGGTTGCCGACGACCTGGAGTCCAGCCACAACGTGGCCTGCCTGCGAGTGAAGGACGCCGTCGTGCGCAACGGCGCTCGCCTGATAGTCGTCACGCCCCGCTGGGGCGAGCTGTGCGACTTCGCGCAGGTCTGGCTGCGGCCCAACCCCGGCCAGGAGGCCCACGTCCTGACAGCCCTGGCCCACACCCTCTTGAAGGACGAGGAGCTGGCAGCCTCTCTTGGGGAGTCGCCACCGGCGGGGCTGGAGGATCTGGCCAAGGCCTCCCTGCCTACCCTGAGCGACGACCTGACCGATCGCGTGAGCCGGGCCGCCCTCACCCTGGCTGACGCCGCTAAGCAACCGCCAGACGATGGGCGCACCGCTATCGTGTACGCTGTCCCCCATCTAGGGGCGCAGGCGGCAGGGACGGTGGCGGCCGCCGTGGCCAATCTGGCCATCCTCTGCTGCGGACCACAGAAGGCAGCGCGGTCGCTGTTCGTCCTGCCGCCCGAGGTCAACGGCTGGGGCCTGCAGGACATGGGCGTGACGCCCGGCCTGCTGCCCGGCTATCGGCCCGTGGACGATGAGGGCGCGCGCCAGGCGGTGGAGAACGCCTGGGGAGTCAGCCCACCATCAGCGGTGGGCCTGGGCTTCCAGGAAGCCCTGGCTGCCATCCATAAGGGAAGCATCAAGGCGATGGTCGTGCTGGCTGACAACCCCCTGTTCGTCGCGCCCGACAAGGCCTGGGTGAAGACCTGCCTCTCCTCGCTGGACTTCCTGCTGGTCATCGATAGCGTGCTGTCGGACACGGCCCGCCTGGCGCAGGTGGTGCTGCCCGACGTGGGCGTCTTCGGCAAAGACGGAACCTACACCAGCGCCGACCGTCGCATCCTCCGTCTGCGCGACGCCGTCGCCCCTATCGACGAGGCACGCTCTGCCTGGCGAGTCCTGGCCGAGCTCGGCGCTGCGTTGGCCCAAAGCCTGGGCCTCGACGCCAGTGCCTGGGAGTACGACAGCCCGGCTCAGGTCATGGACGAGATTGCCAGCCTGGTGCCTCTCTACGGCCAGGCTCGCTACAGCGAGCTGGAATCGGGGGCTCAGCAGGACTTCGCGGGCCTTCAGTCTCAGGCCGCTGTCCTCCAACCCCTTGTGCTGGAACCGACGGCAGATGGTCAGGGCTTGGTACTCGCCAGCAGCCGCACCCTCTACACTAGCTGGGAGGGCGCTGCCATCCATTCGCCCGAGGCCGATAAGCTGCATCGGGAGGAGTTCGTCGAGATGAACGCCGCCGACGCCGCCACCTTGGGCGTCGAGGATGGCCAGGAGGTCGTCCTGGCTAACGAGCGCGGCGAGCTAACCATCCGCGCCAAGATCAGCGACAGCGTCCTGCCGGGAAGCGTTTTCGTCCCTTTGTACTACGACGGCGGCGCGGTCACTGCCCTGTTCGGCCGTGAGGACGATGCTCTAGCTCGCGTCAAGATAGCCGTCAGGGCCAGGGCGTAGGTTTCTCTCGTCCCCGAACGTACCCTTATCGCCGTCCTTTATGCTAGACTTTGATCTAGAGAGGCCCTCGGATGGGTGGATGATGGCCAAGAAGAAAGGTCTCCAGGGGATGGTGAAGATTGGGGTCGCCCGTGACCAGGTGGAGGCAGCCATCTGGCGCGATGCCCTGCGGCAGGAGGGCATCAGCGCCTTCATCAAGAACATAGACCCTCTGACCGCCGTTCCCTACGTCGAGTCCTCCACTCCTTACAGCTTTGAGGTGTTCGTCCTGGCCTCGGACGAGCGGCGGGCTCGCTGGATCCTCGGTCTGCCACTCCAGCCAGACGAGTCTGGCGGCACCCGCTCATCCTGAGCTTGTCGAAGGAGGAGCGGGGCTCATGGTTCGACAGGCTCACCATGAGCGGCCCAAGGGCTCACTATGAGCGGGGCAAGGGGTGTCGGAACCAGCCCCCACCCTCAGCCCAGTAGCGCGTCCAGAACCGCCTGCCAGGACGAGAAATCGGGGAAGACGAGCCCGGCGCCGGCGGCCGTCAACTCGTCGACGCTGAAGAAACCGGTGGCTACGGCCACCGAGCGCGCTCCGTTGGCCTCAGCGGCGGCGATGTCCAGGGGCGTATCGCCGATAACGTAGATCTCGCGGGGATCAGGCCCGCCGCTCGCCTCGGTCAGCCGCTTGATGGCAATTGCCACAAGCTCCGCTCGATCCTCGGAGTCGTCAGCGAAGCCGCCTGCCAGGAAGAAATCGTACAGTCCGAAAGGATCCAGCTTCAGGCGAGTGGCCTCGCTGAAGTTGCCCGTGGCCAGCCCTAGAGATGCCCCGGGAGTCGCCTGGAGGCCCGCCAGCAGCTCGTGCACGCCGGGGAGCGCATGCGCCTCGACTTCGGCGAGTGTCCTCGGCAGCATGCTGAAGTACGTCTCCTGAAAGCGAGCGAGAAGAGCGGGGAACTCGCCATCGAGGCCGTGGGCGCCGACGGCCTCGCGGAAGATGGCCGTATCGGTGCGGCCGGCGAATCCGATGCCAGCGAAGCCCTGGTCGATGCCGAAGAGCTGGGCGAAGGCCAGGTTCATCGCCTGACCGCCAGCACCGCGGCTATCTACCAGGGTCTTATCAACGTCGAAGAGGAAGAGCTTAGCCAATGTTGCAGCGCCCGCAGCTCGTTAGGAAGGCTCGGGCTCGGGCTCGGACTCCTGCTCCCAGATGACGCCCACCATCCGCTTACCCATATGAACCAGCAAGGCGGACCCTATCCTCGTCTCCATGATTTGCTCCGGGTTGAGGCCCAGCCTTTGGGAGAGCTTGCGTACAAGCATCTCTCTGAGCTCAGGGGCTATCCCCTCCACCACCGAGACTATGCCCGACTTGTAGGTCCGGTGCACCTCGTCAACCATGCGATCCACGGCCTTCTCCATGCGCCCCCGCACCCTGCTGTAGAGAGCCAGGGCTCCGTCCCTGGTAGTGATGATCGGTTTGATCTGCAGGGCACTGCCGAGCATATGCTGGAAGGGACGAACCCGGCCACTCTTCAGCAGGTACTTGGTCGTTTCCAAGGCCGCCAACAGGCGCACCCGCCCCCTCATCTCCTCCACCAGGCGCTTGGCCTCCTGCAGGGGATGTCCGAGGTCGCGCATGCGGGCCGCTTCCAGGACAAGCACGCCCTCCCCCATCGAACCACTGAGGGAGTCCACCACCTCGATCTCTGAGTCAGGGTACTCCTCCCCCACCATTTCCGCCGCTTGGACGGCAGAATCGTAAGTATTACTCACCTTGCGGGAGATGGTGATAGTGAGAATGCGCGATAGGCCTCGCTTCACATGAGACATGAATGCCTCCGCGAAGCGAGAAGGAGCGGGTGCCGCCGTGGTGGGATATCCTTTACCCTTCTCGTACTGATCCAGCAGCTCGGTGAACTCCTCCAGGGTCATCACACCATCGTCGAGGCTGCTGTCCGTGCCGAAGTTGATGGTGAAGGGTACCACCGTAAGGCGCAGCTTTTTGGTAATGTCCGGCGGCAGGTCGTGGGTAGTGTCGCAAACGATGGCAAAGGGATCCACGCTTATCGCTCCCTCCTTCCTTCGTTCCTGCCTGCATTTTACCAACTACCAGCCCCAGCCCGCTAGCCCTGCAGGCCCCCGATTGACAGAGCGGCCCGCTACTGGAGTATCATGCTTGGCAAGAGGTGACTGTGGCAGAGGCGAAATCGCTCAAGGTCTACGTCACGCGGGAACTTCCCAGCGCCGCCCTCGACCTGCTGGCAGAAGCGGTCGCCGTGAGGGTTTGGCCCGACGAGTTGCCCGCGCCGCCGGAGGTTCTCTTGGCGGAGGCGGCAGATGCTGATGCCCTCCTCACCCTTCTGACCGACCGCATCGATGGCGCGATCATGGCGGCGGCGCCGCGACTGCGGGTCATCAGCAACATGGCCGTGGGCTACGACAACATCGATGTCGAGGAGGCCAGTCGGCGGGGGATCCTGGTGACCAACACGCCTGGCATCCTGACCGAGACCACGGCCGACTTCGCCTTTGCCCTCCTTCTCGCCGCCGCCCGCCGCGTGGTAGAGGCCGACCGCTACACTCGCCAGGGCCGCTGGAAGACCTGGGGACCGCAGGTCCTCCTGGGGCAAGACGTCTACGAATCCACCCTGGGGGTGGTGGGCCTGGGTGGCGTCGGGCTGGGGGTGGCCAAGAGGGGACGCGGCTTCGGCATGCGTGTCCTCTACTGCGAGACGGCCCGCAAGCCCAAAGAGGAGCGTCGCTACGGGCTGGTCTATGTGGAGATGGACCAGCTTCTGGCCGAGTCCGACTTCATTAGCCTGCACACGCCCCTCACTACTGAGACTCACCACCTTATCGGCGAGCGGGAGCTGGCGCTTCTGAAGCCCACAGCCGTTCTCGTCAACACCGCCCGAGGGGCGATAGTGGATCAGCGGACCCTGTGGCGCTTTCTTAAGGAGAGACGTATCGCCGCCGCCGCCATCGACGTCAGCGAGCAGGAACCCATCGCCCCCGACGACCCCCTTCTGGGGCTGGACAACATCATCATCACACCCCACATTGCCAGCGCCAGCGTCGCCACTCGTCTGGGAATGGCCAGGATGGCCGTGGACAATCTGCTCACGGCCCTGCGAGGCCAGGTGCCGCCCCAGTGCGTCAACCGGGAGGCTGTGCGCCGCTGGCGCCGAGCCCTGCCCAGATGAAGCATGAGCGTTGCAGCTTGACAGGGCCCAGGGGTAGTGGTATCGTTTGGCCACTCCTGAGGCCTCTGCTCGCGCGGGCTGCCTCTTCTGCGACGAGGGGCCCTCTTTAGTTGGAGCAGAGGCGAGGCGATATGGGCCGTTCTGCTCGCGCTGCCGGTAATCTGTGGTTGGCCAGAACCTTATGGGATCTGGGAGCTATCCAGTTCGGCGACTTCACCCTGGGAAGGACAACCCTCCATTCCCCCATCTACATCAACGTGCGCCTGCTGATCAGCAAGCCCAGAGCCCTGAGGCGGGCGACTCGCTTGATGTATGAGGAGGTGCGTACTCTCCAGAGGATGCTCCACCCCCGTGGCGCCCCCTTCGATCGGGTCGCGGGTATCCCCTTCGGTGGGTTGCACCTGGCCACCGTCTTCTCCCTCATTGCCAACGTGCCCATGGTCTACGTTCACCCCTCCAAGGACCGCGATACCACCACTCCTTTCCTGGAGGGCGCGTACGAACGGGGCGAGACGGTCCTCCTCATCGACGACCTCGTTACCGGTGGTGGCAATATCATCGAGACGGCTGCCTTCCTGGGGATGGCTGGCCTCAAGGTGAAGGACATAGTGGTACTGCTGGATCGCCACGAAGGAGCCAAGGACCGCCTGAAGGCCCACGGCTACAACCTGATATCCATCCTCGGCCTGGAGCCGATGCTCAACTACCTGATGGCTAGCGGCAAGATCGAGGAAGACTGGTATCGCAAGAGCGTCGACTACATCTTGTCCCGCCGCCCCGCCTGATTGGCAGCCGTCGAATCGTTGCAGCACCAGGGGGAGCATACGTCTTCCGAGGGATCGCGGAATTCGAGGGGGTGGATCTGGCTTTGACCTAGCCTATCTGAGGTGCTAGACTTCGCGAGATGTAGGCCTGCCTGTCGGCAGGAAAGAAGGAGTCGAAGATATGCGAATCTTGACCCTTGTCATAGCCACTATTCTGGTAATTGTTAGCCTGGCAGCCTGCGGGGGAGACGGAGAGGAAGAAGGTGCACCAGCGGCTACCGCAACAACTCCTACTGCCACTGAGGAGGGCACACCCGCCGCCGCTGAGGACGGCACACCCGCCGCCGCGGCAACTCCTACCGTCACTGAGGGGGAAACACCCGCCGCTGCGGCCACCCCGGCGGAGGGAGCTGTGTCAACCGGTTCTCTCACCGGCCTGGACAGCTACCGTTACAGTATGAAGATGGAACTGGAGGGATTGGAAAGCCTCCTCGCCGACGAAATGTCCGCCATACAAGGTCAAGACCCTACCGCCATGACTGAGGGTCTGAAGCTGGAGATTGAGGGGGCGTTCGTTGCGCCGGACCAGGCTGAGAGTCGTATGCAGATTAGTGGCGTCGACGACGAACTGGTGCTGGTTGTCATTGGCGACCAGCAATGGGTGCAACTGGGCGACATGGCCATCGGCCCCATGGAAACCACAGGTGACGTCTCCGAGTTGGACTTTGCTCTCATGATGTGGGAAGAGTTCTCGGAAGGGGCTGGCGGACTGACCTGCGCCAACGAGAAGAAAGAGACGGTGAACGACGTCTCCACCAACTACTGCGGTATCGACAAGGCCACCTATGAGCAGCTCTCCTCTCTGTTTGGCGGCACTGAGGAGATGGGCGACATAGAGGAGATGAGTCTCGAGATGTGGCTGGCGGAGGACGGTGGCTGGCCCGTGCGCCTGCGGGTTCATGTCGCAGGGACCGATGAGACCGGCCAGGAGTTCGACGCCAAACTGGAGATGGACGTTACCGACGCCAACGAGGACATCGAGATCAAGCCGCCCAGCTAGCGGTAGCCGCTGGGAACGCTCAGAGGAGGCGGCGGATTGGCTTGCGGCCGGGGCGGGGGTCGTAGTTGGCCTTGAACATCTCCAGCTTATCTCGCTCTATGAGGTACTTGCCAGCGAACAGGAGAGCAGGAACCTTCTTCTGCTTGATCAGTCGCCGCAGACTCTGGGGGTGGATGCTCAGGATTCGCGCTGCTTCCACTAGATCCAGGTAGTTATCGAACGGGGTGTCGACCATTCCCCTCCCCTAGTCTACTAACATGCTAACACGCATGAATGATTTTACCACATTTGTCAAGCCTGGTGATTCACGCAGGTCACCATCTTGACGTCTCCCTGACCGGCAAGAGCTGGCACCTCTCGTTACCAATCCGATAGCTGGTATGTTATCCTGGCCGTAGCATCCCTGTCTGTCGGAGACAGGTGGAGGGAGGGGGCGGAAGATGTATGACCCGACCAAGCTGAAAGCGCTGTCGCAGCGGCGGGCCGCCTGGCAGAAGCGAATCGAGGATGGCGACCGAGAACGCCAGCACCGGTTCGTCACCACCTCCGGACGGCCTATCCAGCGGCTGTATGATCCCACCGACATCGCTGCAGCCGACTACGAACGAGACGTCGGCTGGCCCGGGGAGTACCCCTTCACCCGCGGCGTCCACTCGACCGGCTACCGCGGTCGCCTGTGGACGATGCGCATGTTCGCAGGCTTCGGCAGCGTCGAGGAGACCAACGCTCGCCTCAAGTACCTGCTGGAGCAAGGTCAGACCGGCCTTTCCATAGCCTTGGACCTGCCCACCCTATACGGATACGATGCCGATGCTCCTCAGGCTGCCGGCGAGTTCGGCAAGTGCGGCGTCTGTGTATCCTCTCTGGCTGACATGGAGATCCTTTTGGATGGCCTGCCCCTGGACGAGATAACCACCTCCATGACCATCAATTCCCCCGCTGCCGTCATCTGGGCCATGTACATCGCCGCCGCCGAGAAGCGGGGAACGCCGCGGCAGCGACTGGGAGGCACTATCCAGAACGATATCCTCAAGGAGTTCATCGCCCAGAAGGAGTTCATCTTCCCGCCTGTGCCCTCCATGCGCCTGGTGACGGACACCATCGAGTTCGGCACCCGCGAGCTGCCCCTCTGGAACACCATCAGCATCTCCGGCTATCACATCCGCGAGGCTGGCTCCACCGCCGTCCAGGAGCTGGCCTTCACCCTGGCCGACGGCCTGGAGTACGCGCGCTGGGGTCTTGAGCGTGGCCTGGACATCGATGAGTTCGCCCCCAGGCTCTCCTTCTTCTTCAACTGCCACAACGACTTCTTCGAGGAGGTGGCCAAGTTCCGCGCCGCCCGCCGCATCTGGGCCCGCGAGATGAAGGAGCGCTTCGGCGCCCGTAACCCCCGCTCCTGGTGGATGCGCTTCCACACCCAGACGGCCGGCTGTTCCCTCACCGCCCAACAGCCGGAGCTAAACCTCGTGCGAACCGCCATCCAGGCTCTGGCGGCCGTCATGGGGGGCACCCAGTCTTTGCACACCAACTCCTGGGACGAAGCCCTCGCCTTGCCCAGCGAGAAGGCGGCCCGCCTGGCCCTGCGTACTCAGCAGATCATTGCCCACGAGTCGGGCGCGGCCAACACGATCGACCCTCTCGGCGGCAGCTTTTTCGTAGAGTCGCTCACCAATCAGATGGAGGAGGAGTGCTACAGCTACTTCCGCCAGATCGAGGACCTGGGCGGCGTCATACCCGCCATCGAAGCGGGCTTCTTCCAGAGGGAGATCGCCGAAGCCTCCTACCGCTACCAGCGGGAGATCGAGACCAACGATCGGACCAGCGTGGGCGTCAACGAGTACGTTATGGATGAGCGCATCGAGATCCCCATCCTGGAGATGGACCCCGGGGGCGAGCAGCGGGAGCGCGAGCGCCTGGCCCGCCTCCGGCGGGAGCGCGATGGCGCGCTGGCCAGCCGGTCCCTGAACGCACTGCGAGAGGCCTGCCAGGGCTCGGACAACCTGATGCCCTACATCCTCGACGCTGTCAACGCCTACTGCACCCTGGGCGAGATCTGCGACGTCATGCGCGAGGTATTCGGGGAGTATCAAGAGGGGCCGGTGATCTAGCCTCCGCCGGTTCTATTCACGTTGTAGGGAAGGGCCGGCACAACAAGCCTTTGCACGCTGTCCCCATGAGTGCAGACACTGGTCCAGCAAACCCGAGCCCACCCGACTATGAGTTCCCTCGCCTGCCCCTTGTCGGCTTTGGCCTCGACCTCCTCCTGGGGCGGCGACGCTCCTTGCTGAAGGACAGCCAGACGGTGATGGCGGCCAACCCTTACCGCCGACAGGTGCGCGGTCTGGACAACCTACCCTCTGAGGGGCCCTTCGTTGTGGTGACCAATCACTATGCCCGCCGCGGCCTGCGGACCTACCACTGCGCCATGTTCATCACGACCGTGGTCGCCGAGCAGCGACCTCTCTCTCCCGCTATCCGCTGGATAATTACCAGCGAGTGGTATGGATACCGTCTCGGCCCTATTCCTATCCCGGTCTGGCTCATCCGCTGGACGTTCAGGCAGGTCGGCAAGGTGTACGGCCTGTTGGTCATGCCTCGCCAGGCTTCTCGGGCTGTGGGCCGAGCTGCCATTCTGCGACGCATTGCCAGGATCGCGCGGAGAGAGTCGATTGGTGTCACGCCCGAGGCGGGCGGCTCGGGCGTCCTCCGAGAGCCCCTGGAGGGCAGCGGGCTGTTCCTGCAGGCCCTCAGCGAACGCGGCTTGCCGCTGGTGCCGACGGGCATCTGGGAGGAAGACGACACGTTGATGGTCAGCTTCGGCGAGCCGTTCGCTCTCTCCGCGGCCAAAGAGGGCCCGCGCCAGGAACGTGACCGCCGGGCTCGCGAGCAGGCGATGGTTGCCGTCGGCCGCCTTCTGCCGCCGGCCTACTGGGGGCACTACAGCGAGGCCATCCAGCGCTCCCTTAGCGAGGGCTGACCTTCCCCTGGCGCTCGAGGCTGTTGGAAGAGACGCCCCGTTCGCCCTTCGGCAAGCTCAGGGCGAGCGGTCTTGTGTTGCCCTGCATATCTCCGCTCGTGGTGAGCCTGTCGAACCATGAACGGAGATAATGCCTATTTCAACAGCCTCGTTCGGTTGACCCTATCTTCAACCTTCCCTATCATAAGCACCGCCCACGTATCGTAGAGACTGAGGAAGGCATGAAGCCGCATGAGCACCATCGAAATCATCGATAAGGCCAAGAGCGAGGGGCGCACCATCCTCACCGAGGTGGAGTCGAAGCAGATCCTGGGCGAGGCCGGCATCCCCATCGCTCGTGCCGAGCTGGCGGCCACCCGCGAGGAGGCCGTGGCTGTCGCCCGCCAGATAGGCCTGCCCGTCGTTTTGAAGATCGTCTCGCCCGAAATCAGCCACAAGAGCGACATCGGCGGCGTGAAGCTCAACCTCGGCTCGGAGGAGGAAGTGGCGGCGGCCTTCGACGAAATCGTTGCGGCGGCCCGTCGCGCTGAGCCGGAGGCCACCGTCCTCGGCGTATCGGTGCAAAAGATGGCCCGCCCTGGCGTCGAGGTGATCATGGGCATGACCATGGACCCCCAGTTCGGGCCCGTGCTCATGTTCGGCCTGGGGGGTGTCTTCGTGGAGGTGCTGAAGGACGTCGCCTTCCGCATCGTCCCTCTGGAGCCGCGAGACGCCCGCCAGATGATCCGCGACATCCAGGGCTTCCCCGTGCTCGAGGGGTTCCGCGGGCAGGAGCCCGCCGACCTCGCCGTTCTGGAGGACATGCTGATGCGCCTCTCGGCCTTCGTGGAGGAGCACCCCGAGATCCAGGAACTGGATCTGAACCCCATCTTCGCCTACGGAGACGGCGCCCTGGCCGTGGACGCCCGCATCGTGTTGTCCTGAGGCAGCGGATGTCCTCCCACATCAGCCTCTCCTCCTGCCAGATCGCCCAGATGGAGGCGCCCGCTTGAAAGACTTGGATCGGAAGCTGGAGCGAGCGTTCAATCCTCGCACCGTCGCCGTGGTCGGCGACAAGCGGGCGATGGGCTACCTCTGGCTCAACGCCCTGAAACACTTCGTCGGCAAGGTCTACTCCGTCCAGATCAGCGAGGACGAGATCCCCGGCATCGAGGCCCTAGGCGTCCCCAACTACATGAGCCTTCTCGACATCCCCGACGAGGTCGACTACGTGGTCTGCGCCGTCGGGCGGGCGATCAGCCCTCGCATCGTGGCCGATTGCATCCGCAAGGGGGCGGCCGCTGTCACGCTCTTCACCTCCGGCTTCGCTGAGACGGAGGAGGAGGAGGGCGTTCGGCTTCAGCAAGAGCTGGGCGACATGGCGCGCAAGGCTGGCCTCCTCCTCATCGGGCCCAACTGCATGGGCATCTACAACCCCCGCTTGGGCCTTCGCCAGAGCGAGGAACAGCCCTGGGGCGAAGCGGGCAACGTGGGCCTCATCTCCCAGAGCGGCACTCACTGCATCAACTTCAGCAACCTGGCGCACGTCCACGGCGTCAGGTGTAGCAAGGCGGTCAGCTACGGCAACGCCGAGGTGCTGGACGTCGACGATTATCTGGACTACATGACGAAAGATCCCCAGACCGAGGTTATCGGCTTGTATGTGGAGGGCCCCCGCGATGGCCGTCGCTTCTTCGATGCGCTGCGAAAGGCCACTCGCCTGAAGCCGGTGGTGGTGTGGAAGGGTGGCCAGACGGAGGCGGGCGCCCGCGCCATCTACTCCCATACCGCCGCCCTCGCCACGCGGGGAGCCCTCTGGAACGCCGCCATGCGCCAGGCAGGGGCCATCACCGCCGACAGCCTGGAGGAGATCGTCGACGTGGTAAAGGGCCTCCTCTACATCGAGCCTGGCACCGGCCGGCGAGTGGGCCTCGCGGCTATGACCGGCGGCCAGTCGGTAGTCATCGCCGATGCCTTCGGCCGCACCGACCTGGAGGTGCCTCTCCTCACGCCCGCTTCCTACGAGAAGCTTTCCTCCTTCTTCAACATCATCGGCGGCAGCTATCGCAACCCCCTCGACGCTGGCGGCACCGTCGCTATGGGCTTCCGCCCGGACAACCTGGAGCGCATGCTGGACATTCTGGCGGAGGACACCAACGTCGACGCCGTCGCCTTGGAATCGTCGGCCACCTTCCTGAGTGGCCGCAGGCTCATGAGCGCCACCCTGCTGGACAAGATGCTGACCCTCTTGTCGGACTACAAGAAGCGCTGTCAGAAGCCATTTCTCATGATCCTCCAGCCGGGGCACCTGGAGGGAGAGATGGTGAAGATACGCACCAAGTTCCTGGAGCGAGGCATCGCCACCTTCACCGGCTTCCAGCAGGGGGCCAACGCTCTGAGCAAGGTTATAGGCTACCATCGCTTCCGCGCCGGCCTGGACTAGCTGCCTGCCATCTCGCTCTATCTCCCCCATAGCTCACACGATCTCGCCTCATCTCTTCACAACTTGCACAATTCCTGTTAATTGATATAATGATTTGCGTCCCCAGCGAAGATTAGGGCGCAGAATGTTCGGTCTGAGATCGGCGCGAAGCCGAGCCATCGCGACAGCCGTATTGTGTCTTCTGCTTCTGACCGGCGTGGCCACGACGGCCGCAGCAGACCGCGTGTCAGACGCCACCCTCTGGCTCCTCATCGGCCTCAGCGCTGCCGCCTTCGCGCTGGCCGCCGCCACAGTAGCAGGGGCTATCGTGTCGACCGTACGCCCGCTGGCCACGCTGCGCGCAAGCGCAAGGGCCATCGCCGACGGCGTCCCGGGGGTACGGGCTCAGGTGTCCGGCCCGGAGGAAGTGGCCTCGCTCGCCCGCGATTTTAACGCGATGACCGATGCCCTATCGGCCAAGACGAAGGAGTACACCGATACCACCAACCTGACAGGGGTCACTCTGCTGAGAGTAGACAAGGATAACAGGGTGACTTTCCTCAACGACGCGATGTGCGAGTTCCTCGGCAGGTCAAGAGAAGAGATCCTAGGCACCCCAATTGTAGAGTACTTGCATCCCGACGACGTAACATCGACCACCCAGGCAGTCCGGCAGATGGTGAAGAGCGAGCGGCTGGCACGGGGGATTGTGAGCCGCTACGTCACACCGATGGGGACGAGGGTAACGGAATGGAACGGCTACCCCATCTTCGATGAGCAGGGCCGATACGCTGGAGTGCACGGTGCGGGGCGCGACATCAGCGAATGCAAGCGGGCGGAGGAGGCGCTGCGGGAGAGCGAGGAGCGGCTGAGGATACTATTTGAGTTTGCACCGGATGCTTATTATCTGCATGACTTGGAAGGCAACTTCGTCGACGGCAATAGGGCAGCAGTGGAGTTAACCGGCTATAAGAGAGAGGAACTGATTGGAAAGAACTTGCTGGAGTCGAACCTGTTTCCGCCAGAGCAACTGCCAAAAGCGGCTGCGACCGTGGCCAAACTTGTACAGGGGCTACCCGCTGGGCTGGACGAGTTCACCCTAATTCGGAAAGACGGCAAGCACGTTGCAGTGGAAACAAGGGGATTCCTGGTAAAGATCGGAGCACAGGCTCTGGTGTTGGGTATTGGCCGCGACGTCAGCGAGCGCAAGCAGGCCGAGCAGGCGCTGCGGGAGAGGGAGCACGAACTTGCCAAGCGGGTCAAGGAGCTGAACTGTCTCTACGGCATCTCCGTTCTCGTTGACAAGCCCGGCATTTCGCTGCAAGAAATACTGCAGGGCACAGCCGACCTGATTCCCCGGTCCTGGCAGTATCCCGAGGTGACCTGCGCACGAATCATCGTCGATGGTCAGGAGTTCACGACGGCAAACTTCAAAGAGACGACTTGGAGGCAGACCTCCAACATCAAGGTAGGCGGCCAGCGGGCTGGCAGCCTGGAGGTTTACTACCTGGACAAGAGACCCGAGAGCGATGAAGGGCCCTTCCTGAAGGAAGAGAGGGCCCTGATCAATGCTGTTGCCGAGCGATTGGGGCACATCAGCGAGCGCAAGCGGGCGGAGGAGGCGCTGCGGACAAAGGATTCTGCCATAGAATCGTCCATCAATGGCATCGCCCTGGCTGACCCTGAAGGTAACCTGACATATGTGAATCCCTCCCTGCTGAGGATGTGGGGGTATGACCATGACAGCGAGATGCTGGGAAGGCAAGTTACAGAATTCTGGCAGGCCAAAGAGAAGGCTTACGCGGCGGGAAGAGCATTGCGTGATAGGGCGAACTGGATAGGCGAGCTAGTTGCTCTGAAGAAAGACGGTTCAACGTTCGATGCCCAGCTTTCCGCAACCACGGTGACAGACGCGGCTGGCAAACCTATTTGCATCATGGGTTCATTCGTGGACATCAGCGAGCGCAGGCGGGCGGAGGAAGCCCTGCGCGAGAGCGAGGAGAAATACCGTCTGCTTGCCGAGAATGTCACAGACGTCATCTGGACCATGGACACGAACCTGCGGTTCACCTACGTCAGCCCCTCCGTCACACGTCTGCGCGGCTACACTGTTGAGGAAGCGATGGGCCAGACGGTGAAACAGATGTTGACTCCCGCCTCTCTCGAGGTTGTCAAAAAGGTCATCGCTGCTGAACAGGTGAGAGAACAGATGGAGCAGAAGGACCTGGCCCGCTCGTTGACGCTGGAGGTTGAGCAAACCTGCAAGGACGGCTCTACAGTCTGGACCGAAGTCACACTGACTTACCTGCGCGACTCAAGTGGCCGGCCTAGCGACATCCTGGGCATCACACGCGACATCAGCGAGCGCAAGCGGGCGGAGGACGCGCTGCGGGAATCGGAGGACCGCCACCGCGCCATGTTCGAGCAGGCGGCAGACTCGATCGTTCTCATTGACGCAGAGACCGGAGCGCTGGTGCAGTTCAACGATAGAGCGCACCAGGCCCTCGGCTACACCCGTGAGGAATTCGAAAGGCTCAAGGTCTCCGACTTCGAGGTCATTGAATCCGCGGAGGACATAGCCAAGCACGTCGAGAGAATCCTCAGGGAGGGAGCCGATGTCTTTGAAACCAAGCACAGGACAAAGAGTGGTGAGATACGTGACATCCAGGTAAGCAGCAGGGCCGTTACCCTGGGCGGGAGGCACTTCACCCAGGGCATCTGGCGCGATGTTACCGAGCGCAAGCGGGTGGAGCACGCTCTGCGAGAGTCGGAGGAGAAATACCGCAGACTGATGCAGGACTCCATCGATGGGATAGCGATTGCCGAAGGGATGGAGATAACGCTCGTGAACCGGGCATTCCTGGAGATGTTCGGCTACGAGAGCGAAGAGGAGGTCGTTGGTCACCCATTCACCAACCTTGTATCACCAGAGTATCGAGAGATCATGGTGGAAAGGGGTTATGCCAGGGAGAAGGGCGAAGACGTGCTCGCCCGGTACGAGTTCAAGGCTCTGCGCAAGGACGGCAGCGAGTTCGACGCTGATATCTCTGTCAGCGGCATAGCCTACAAAGGAAGGTTGAAACGGCAGGCGGTAATCAAGGACATCAGCGAGCGCAAGCGGGCGGAAGAGGCAGTTGGAGAATCAGAGGAGAAGTTCAGGAACATCTTTCAGAGCGCCAGCGACGCCATAATGTATCTGGACACGTCCGGAAGGATCCTCGATGTCAATGAGAAAGCCGTGGAGGTGTTTGGTGGGCCAAAGGAAGAGCTGTTGGGGAAGCACTTTGCGACAATAGGAGTGTTCAATCTCAGGGACATCAAACCGCTCATGACTAGCTTCGCAAGCATACTTGGCGGCGAAAAGGCGAGCGTTGAGATACGCATCAAGAACAGAAAAGGCCAGGAGAGGTTCCTGGATTGCACAGGCTCCTCTCTTAAGGTAGATGGCAGGACCCCCGGCATGGTGGTGGTGGCTGCGAGGGACATCACCGAGCGCAAGCAGGCGGAAGAGGCCCTCCGAGCGGCCAGGGAAGACATCGAAAGCAGAGTGGAGCGCCGGATGCAGGCAGTGGACGGCTACGGCCTCACCTTCCGCGAGCTCACGATCCTCCATCTGGTAGCGGCCGGCGAATCGGACAAGGAGATCGCCACCGTACTGGGCATCAGTCCCCTCACGGCTCACAAGCACCTCGCGAATATCCTTGAGAAGATGGGCGCCGCCTCTCGTACGGAGGCGGGCGTGCGCGCTCTCAGGGAAGGGCTCCTCGACTAGGACGCACGCCGGCCGCACCTGCTGCTGACACTCGGCAAGCTGGCTCCTACTCCAAAATGGGCATGGACACGCGCTCGTTAATACAGGACAATTGTGAGTAGGTTCCATCCGACAGGGACGAGACGCCCAAGTCTACGACGTTTGTGAGTCGGTTGGGGAATGGAGAAAACTAGGAAGATGGCGCATGGCCGCCCGCTACGAACGATAGCGGAACTGGAGAGAGGGGATCACGCCTGTTGTCTGTTCGAGACGGAGGAAGAGCGTTGGGCGGTGCTCATGCCCTTCTTGCGCCAGGCCCTGGAGCGGGACGAGAAGGTGCTCTACATCGTGGATGCCCACACCGCCGAGGCTGTCTTGAGCCACTTGCGGGACGGCGGGCTGGATGTCGAACCCTTCCTGGCTCGTGGCCAACTGGTGATCCTGACCCACGACGAGGCCTACATGCGCGAAGGCCTCTTTGATCCGGATGACATGATCGCCCTGCTCCGGGCCGAGACGGACCAGGCCCTGATCGACGGGTACTCGGCCCTACGCATCACCGGCGAGATGAGCTGGGCGCTGCGGGGGCTGCCCGGCTCCGAACGCCTGATCGAGTACGAGACGAGGGTGAATGAGTTCTTTCGCGGCGGCAGTTGCCTAGCCATTTGCCAGTACGACCGGCGAGCCTTCGGCCCGGCGTTGCTCTTGGACGTGCTCTCCACCCACCCCATCGCCGTCATAGGCACAGCCGTCTACGATAACTTCTACTACCTGTCCCCATCCAACCTCCTGGGCCATGAGCCCGCAGAGGCGCGGTTGCACAATTGGGTGGAGCAACTGGCCGAGCGCAAGCGGGCGGAGGACGTGCTCCGAGGAGCCGAGGAAGAGCTCGGAAGCAGAGTGGAGCGTCAGGCGCAGGGAGCGAAGCGCTATCGGCTTACCCACCGTGAGCTGAGTGTTCTCCGTCTCGTGGCAGACGGCAAATCGGACAGAGATATTGCGGCCATACTGGACATCAGTCTCCTCACGGCTCACAAGCACCTCGCGAATATCCGCAAGAAGATGGGCGCCGCCTCTCGCACAGAGGCGGGCGTGCGCGCTCTTAGAGAAGGGCTCCTCGACTAGCAGGCACGCCGATATCCCCTCGCCTGATTATTCCTCGAAGACGAGATTTGCCCAATAATAAGTATGGACAAGAAGCGCCCAACCTAGCATAATTCATAATTGTCCCTGCTGAACGCAGGCAGGGCGGACGTCTATCGGACTTCTGTGGGCCGGCCGGGGAGGGAGGGGCGCATGCTCGGATTCCATCGCGATCCCCACGATCAGTTTCACGATTCGCCTAAGCAGGACAACCCGGGGGGTGCGGACCCGCCGGTGCAGCAACGCTATCGTGTGGGCACGGTGGATGGCCAAGGCTGCGAGCACTTCGGCCAGGCTGTCGTGAGTCAGGACTGGCACGCCCAGCTTGGCCAGCTTGTGGACGACGACTTCTGCATCGTCATTCTCAGCGAGCCGATCTCCGGCTCCCTCGGCCCCATCGGCGCAGGCGTAGCCGTTTGTGTGCCAGGCGAGGCGGTCTCCGGTGGCCTTCGCCTGCGGGAGACTGCCACCGCTTATAAGGTGAAGGAGAGGAAGGGGCAGGCGTCAGACAGTGAGGAAACGCTCACCCTTTCGTCGAGCGCTATAATCGCCCTGGCAGATGGCCAGCTTCTGGCGAACCCGCCTCTGGAGATCGGCCCCGCCGACATCTTCACACCTGGCAAGGCAGCACCGCGCCTCGGCCTCTTGGCCCAGGTTCTGCTGGCTCAGCGGGCGGCCCAGCCCTATCTGCACAGCCTGGCAGTCGCCCTGGCCGCTCCCGCCGATGCTGCCCCTGACGCTGGCTTGGCAGACCTGCTGCCAGCCCTGGGCCAAGCCCTGACGGCGGCCCGGGATAAGCTATCATGCTTTCAAGACCTCCTGGCCGACATGCCCCGAATGGCCAGCGCTCTGGAGAGCCTCGCCTCCCTGAGCGAAGCCACGACGACGGCATCCTTCGCCGAGACCGCTTGCCGCCTCTATTCCAGCCCCAGCGACCTCGCCGAAGACATCTATCTCTGTCGGGCTCTGGTCGAGAACGCGGATGAGGTCAGCAAGGCGGCGTACATGCGGCGCTTCCTCATCGAGGCGGTGGTACCAGAGAGCGAGCCCGATTTGGCCATCGATCGCACCCTCGCCCTGGAGGAACTTTCCTTCGCCACCCTGGTCGCCGAGCCAAACCGCTGGGCCGCCATGCGGGTCGCCTTCGAGCGGTTCCGCCAGCGGTATCAGTGCGCCTACGTCAAGTACCACCAACAATACTGCGAGGCACTTTTGACCATCCACGCCCAGCTCTTGGACGCCGCCGACCACGCTCATGCCCTGCGCCGTCTGAATACCCTCAGAGAGATGGGGCCGCCCTTGGGCGAGGGAGCCCTGGCCGAGTATGAGCAAATACCTCAGCGCATCGGCGCCTGCCTGCTGTCCGCCAGTCTGGAGCGAGAGCTGAGAGATGCTCCTCGCTGCCCGGCCTGCAACATGTCCATGAACGACGAGCCGCCCTGGGACGATGTCCAGCGGGTGAAGCGTCGCCTGGAAAGGGCCCTCAATCAGCAGTTGAAGCGCCTGTCATCCAAGGCGGTGGGGCAAATCCTGGCGGCCAGCGGTGAAGCGCGCGTGGAGCAGTTTATCCAACTTGTGCAGGCCAGCCGGGCCCGCTCTCTGGCCGACGTCCTCGACGACGAACTCCTGGGCTTCCTTCGCCGCCTCCTGGTAGAGGCGCGCGTGAAGTCTCTCCTGGCCCCCGTCTTCGCCAGGTTGCAGGAGCCAATCCCCGACCTGAGCGAGGAGGCGGTGGAGGGCATAGCTGACCAAGTGGCGCGCGTTATCCACGATGCCTTCAGCACCAGCCAGGAGGCTCTCCCCGAGCAGGCATGGCCCCAGTTGACCCCCGGTACCGGTGAGCCTTCGCCTACATGACCGTCCCCTTCCCCGATGTTCGCCTCGTGGTGGGCCTAGGCAACCCCGGCCAGGCCTACGCGGCCCATCGTCACAACGTGGGCTTCTGGTGCGTCAGGCGACTGGCCCGCGACTGGAACATCAGCTTCAAGAGCACCCGCTCGGCCAGGGTAGGCGAGGGGCAGGTAGACGACCAGCCCCTGGTGCTGGCCAAGCCCCGAACCTTCGTCAACCGCAGCGGCGATGCGGCGGCCAGCCTTCTCCAGCGCTACGAACTGTCGCCGCAGCAGATGCTCGTCATCTGCGATGACCTCGAGCTGCCGGTGGGGAACATCCGCCTGCGGCCGCGCGGCGGCGACGGCGGCCACAACGGCCTGCGCGACATCATTTACGCCATCGAGAGCGAGGACTTCCCCCGCCTGCGCATCGGCATCGGCCGACCGCGCACGGCCGAAGGGGAGCCGATCACCCACCCTCTCGTCGTCGCCAAGTACGTCCTGGGTGAGCCCGAGCCTGAGGAGCAGGAGGCGCTGGATGCGGCGGTGGAGCGGGCGGCGGAGGCGGTGGCCTGCGTCCTCCACGAGGGGCTGGCGGTGGC
>CAZEJO010000004.1:86000-89181 GCA_964512285.1 uncultured Dehalococcoidia bacterium
GGAGGCGGTGGCCTGCGTCCTCCACGAGGGGCTGGCGGTGGCCATGAACCGCTATAACTAGTCGGGTTGCTCGCCTACACGGCGGATTGCTAGAATATCGTCTAGGGGCTGGTCGAAGTGACCAGCCCCTAGAGGCGTTTAGCAATGAAGCTCTCCGGCCTGCTGCCGCTGATACGCTCCACCAGCGCCCTCGCCGACGCCCTGGCGGCCCTCGAGCAGGGCTCGCCGCGACGCCTGGTGCTGGGGGTGAGCGACGGTGCCAAGGCGGCGACAATCGCTGCCCTGGCCGAGGATCTATCGTACCCCATCCTTGTGCTGGCCCCCCGGCCCGACCGCGCCCGCGCTCTCGTCGAGGAGCTAGCCGCCTGGCTCGGGGACGATGGCCGCGTATTCCTCTTCCCCGAGCGCGACCCCCTGTCCTACGAGCGCCTGGCGCCCGACCCGGAGGCGGTGCGCGACCGCCTGCGTGTACTGACGCTCCTCTCGGCAGCCGGTGATGGGTCAGCGCCTATCGTTGTCGCCTCCGGCCAGGCGGTGGCCCAGCGCACGCTATCGCCCCAGGCTCAGGACGAGGCGATGGTCACGGTCAGCACGAGTTCGCCTCTGGAGCCTGAAGCCTTCCTGCGCCATCTAGTCCTCCTCGGCTATCGTTTCCTGCCCCTGGTGGACGAGGCTGGCCAGGCCAGCCGTCGCGGCGGCATCATCGACGTCTTTCCTCCGACCAGCGACATGCCCCTGCGCATCGAGCTGCTGGGCAATCGAGTCGAGAGCCTGCGCCTGTTCGACCCCGCCAGCCAGCGGTCCGTCTCACCTCTGGACGCGCTGGCCATCGGCCCGGCGCGAGAGGTGCTCCTGCCGCCGCCGGGGCTGGAGGAGCTGCGAGAGCGTCTGGACTTCGCCCGCTGCTCGTCGGGGGTGGCTGATCGTTTCCAGGAGGAGCTATCGTCGCTGGCGGCGTCCGCCTCCTTCAGCGGCGATGCCTTCTACGTCCCCTTCCTCGCTCAAGGGGGGCTGTTGGACTTCCTGCCCCCCGAGGCCGTCGTCGTCTGCGACGAGCCCTCCGACCTCGCGGCCGCTCTGGACGAGCTGGAATCGCAGGCCCAGGAGGTGCGAGCCGAGATGGAGGAGAAAGGCGAGCTACCCACCGGCCTACCCCTGCCCCATCTCACCTGGCGGGAGATGACGCCCCATCTGGAGGACCGCTGGCAGCGCATCGACCTGTCCCGCTGGGCCAGCGGCGAAGGCGATGGCTCCCTGCGTCCGCCCTTCTTGCCTGCCCCCGCCTACGGCGGCCGCCTGCGCACGGTCATCAGCGATGCCCTGGCAGGCCTGCGCCAGGGCAAGAGCTTCGTCATCGTCTCCCAGCAGGCTCCTCGATTTTCTGACCTGCTCGACGAGCAGGACGTCGTGGCGACACCCAGCAGTGAGGTCGTGGCGCTTGTCGAGCCGGGCGCGCTGGCCGTCATCCAGGGCTCGCTGCCCGGCGGCTGGCGTCTGGCCGTCGACTCTCACGACCTCACCCTCCTCACCGATACGGAGATATTCGGCTTCACCAAGCAGCGGCGCGCTCTCCCTCGGCGGGGGATCGACCGTCAGGCCTTCCTGACCGAGCTGGCAGAGGGCGATCACGTGGTGCACGTCGAGCACGGCATCGCCCGATTCGTCGGGTTGGTGCGCCTGACCTTCGATGGCCATGAGCGCGAATACCTGGAGCTGCACTACGCCGGCGGCGACCGGCTGTTCGTGCCTATCGACCAGCTAGACAGGGTGAGCCGCTATGTCGGCTCAGGTGACCATATCCCCAGCCTCACTCGCCTGGGCAGCCAGGAGTGGGCTCGTACCAAGACGCGGGTGCGTCGCGCCGTCGGCGATCTGGCCAGGGAGCTGCTGACCCTCTATGCCGCCCGCGAGGTAGTCCCCGGCCACGCCTTCCCGCCCGACACCCCCTGGCAGATGGAGCTGGAGGCATCCTTCCCCTACGTCGAGACGCCCGACCAGCTCCTGGCCGTCCGCCAGGTGAAGCAGGACATGGAGATGCCGCGCCCCATGGATCGCCTGGTGTGCGGCGATGTGGGCTACGGCAAGACGGAGGTGGCCATTCGGGCCGCCTTCAAGGTGGTGCTGGAAGGGATGCAGGTGGCGGTGCTTGTGCCCACCACGGTCCTCGCCCAGCAGCACTTCCAGACCTTCAGCCAGCGGCTGGCCGGCTTCCCCCTGCGCATCGAGATGCTATCGCGCTTCCGCTCCGAGGCCGAGCAGCGCCAGATCGTAGCCGACCTCGCCACGGGGGCGGTGGACATCATCATCGGCACCCACCGCCTCATCCAGAAGGACGTGCAGTTCAAGAACCTGGGCCTCGTGATCATCGACGAGGAGCAGCGATTCGGGGTGACCCACAAGGAGCGCCTGAAGCAGATGCGGCGCGAGGTGGGTGTGCTGACGCTCTCGGCCACGCCTATCCCCCGCACTCTGTACATGGCCCTGGGCGGCATCCGCGACATGTCCACCATGGAGACGCCGCCCGAGGAGCGCCTGCCGATCAAGACCTACGTCTCGGAGTTCGACGAGCGGCTCATCCGCGAGGCCATCCTGCGCGAGCTCGACCGCGGCGGCCAGGTCTACTTCGTCCACAACCGCGTGCAGAGCATCGACTACGTGGCTCGCCATCTGCGGGAGATCGTGCCCGAGGCGGAGATCGCCGTCGCCCACGGCCAGATGCCGGAGCACGAGCTGGAGCAGGTGATGCTCGACTTCGTGAACGGGCGCATCGACGTGCTGGCCTGCACCACCATCATCGAATCGGGCCTCGACATCCCCAACGTCAACACCATCATCATCCACCAGGCCGACAAGCTGGGGCTGGCCCAGATCTACCAGCTTCGCGGTCGCGTGGGCCGAGGGGCAAACCTGGCCTACGCCTACCTGATCTACGACCGCAAGGCCCGCCTGACGGAGACCGCCCAGAAGCGCCTCCAGACCATCTTCGAGGCCACCGAGCTGGGGGCCGGCTTCCAGATCGCCCTGCGCGACCTGGAGATCCGCGGCGCCGGCAACCTCCTGGGGCCGGAGCAGAGTGGCCCCATGGCAGCCGTCGGCTTCGACCTCTACTGTCGCTTGCTGGCGGAAGCGGTCGAGCGCCTGCGGGCCATGATGCAGGGGCAACCACCGCCTCCGCCGCCGA
>CAZEJO010000004.1:89281-96541 GCA_964512285.1 uncultured Dehalococcoidia bacterium
GCGGTCGAGCGCCTGCGGGCCATGATGCAGGGGCAACCACCGCCTCCGCCGCCGAAGGAAGGCCCGGAGGTGACCATCGACCTGCCTCTGTCGGCCCATCTGTCCGAGAGCTACGTGCCCGACATCAACCTGCGGCTGGCCCTCTACCAACGCATGGCCCAGATGGACAGCCTGAGCCAGGTGGACGAGCTGGCCCAGGAGCTAACCGATCGCTTTCAGGCGCCGCCGCCGCTGGCCAGGAACCTCCTGTACGTCGTCCGTCTGCGGGTGCTGGCCCTTCAGGCGGGGGTGCAGTCGATCGCCACGGAGGACGGCGAGATCGTGGTGCGTCTGAAGGAAGGCCGCCTGCTCCCGGCGGACGCCCTGCGCGACCGCCTACCCGAGGGCGTGCGCCTCGGGCGGACCACGTTGTGGCTAGAGCGAGCCCGCCTGGGCCCCGCCTGGCCGCAGGCCCTCCAGCGGGTCATGGAGGAGCTGGCGGGGGCGGTGGCCCACTCGGGCACGTAGCCCAGGCCCAAGGGCCTGTAGTCCCCTTGTCAACCCTTCCGTCTGCGAGTAGGATGGGGGCGTCAGCAACGCTCTGTGTAGAGAAGGAGGTCACGCAGCATGGCGCTGCAATGGATAGAGCGTCTCTTTGGTGGTGTCCGTCCCACTCCCGAAGAAATGGAAGCACTTCGGGCATACATCAAGTCCGAATACAGGGTCGCTGCGAAGCAAGGAAGGATTTCCGACGAGTTCAATTCCGTCGCAGCCAGGTGTGCAGTCACGGTGCTGAGCGGTGTTGCCGACGACGTTACCAAAGCGGAAATGGTCGAAGCAGCGGATCACTACACGCAGGCGCTACAGGCCATATCAAGCGAGCACGGCTCTCTTGTGGCGCCGCCCCGAGCGGCTGAATGCTTCCTGGCTCACGAACTACTCTACCGTGCCTACATGCATTGGGGCGAAGCGCAGCAGCTGAAGTATCGAGCAGCCCCTTGGTTTAGCCCTGACGACCTGGAGGCCGTGAAGAAAGCCGACAAGGCGCTCAAGGAGGAGAAGCGGAAAGCAGACCGCCAGAAAGACGCCATCAGAAGGGCGGCACGCGTATCGGCTGCTGATATGATGGAGATCATGCGAGATGCTGATCGTGCCTAAGCCCTCGCGCCTGCGAGTAGGATCAGACAGCAATACGGTCCTGCCATTCAAGGGGGTGACAGAGCATGGCATCATGGCTAGCCCGCCTGCTGGGATGGGAAGCTGAAATTCCCGCTGGGGAGCGAGAGGCAGTGTTGGCTTACTTGGCCAAAGAGTGGAGGCTTGCGGCCTTGCAGGACTTAGAGGCCGAGCGGTACAACAATGCCGCAACGAAATACGGCGGAGCTATGATACCTGGAAGTGCTGGGCTCGCCGAGCTACTCTCGGCTGCTAGACGGCTTTCACAGGTGGCGGATGAGTTGGTTCGGCGTCACTCAGACTTGCAGCCTGTGCCCGATGAGGCAGGCAGCATGTATTTCGCCTGGGAGCTCGTTTACTCGGGCTACCAAGAGTGGGCTACAGCTACGGCTCTTGCCTTGGAGGGGTACGAGGTCGGAGCCGTGCCCCATACGATGAGAGTGCAACAGCTGTTTGGCCAGATGGAGGGAGCGCGGAAGAAGGCGGAGCAAGAGGAAGGGAAACTACTTCGGCGACTAAGACTGTCCGCGGAAGATGCTCGGCGGCGGTTGAAGGAGGCAAAGGACGCTGCGGAAGCAGAAGACTGGCAGCCTAGTTAGAAAAGGCGGCGAGTAGCCAGAGGGAATCAGTGATGCCGTGGCCATTGAGTAGGAAATTACGTGGGAAAGACAAAGTCCAAGCTGTTCGTCTCATCCGCCATCTTCAAACTCAATACGCGCTCCAGCAATTAGCAATGGAAACGTATAACGATGGGCTGGCGCTAGCGGCGGGAACAATCGAACGAGGAGACGAGGTATTTAACCGACCAAAGGGTCTGCTTGAAAATCCGTCACTGGTAGCCAGGTATGCTTTGCCTGCGTCTGAAAAGAAGGTTGCAATCACAGAACAAATGCTCTCGGAGCATCAAGCATTTGACGTTTCTGGCCTACCTAAACAAGCTCTTGAAGTCTACAATCTGGCCACCGAGTCTTTGACCGTGGTAATTGCCAGGGCACGACTGCAGCTAACTTGCCTGGAAGACTGGGTGGATAATCCCAGCATTGATGTGGATGAACGAATGTCATCGCTGGACAGGGCCGAAGAGGTGACCTTATTGGATGCAGTTGGTGCACTGAACAGCTTGATAGAGCGCGCTGGACTGGTTGGTGACCCTTGGCTCGCTATTTGTCATGAAGTTTTCAATGATGTTCGAGGCCGGGTAGGACTCAGCCCCCTCTCGGCCACTGACTTCCGGGCGAGGTGGCTACAGGGAATGGCCGGAGGCCGCGGTCGCTTTTTTGGCACTGAATGATGCTGCAACAGTAGGTGCGTGGAACCCTACGGATTGATCCGAATTCGCCCGCGCCCCCCCTGATTTGACAGCCCCGCTGCCTTCAGCTAGATTGCTCTCGTGGATACGCTCGCCCAGCCCATCCCCCGATTGGACCGCGCCAACCTGCTGGCCATCCTCCTCGGCGTGGGCATGGCCTTCTACCTCGCCATCGAGCCCACCCAGCCCTGGCTCCTCCTCCTCGTGGCCGGCCTGGCCGCCCTCGGCACCGACGGCGTCCTGCGCACCCATCCGGCCAGTCCCTTCACCCGCCCAGACGATACCGCCGCCTTCCTCTTCCTTCCCGCGCTCCTTGCCCTCGGCGGCGGCCTCTTCCTGGAGGACATAGTCAGCGGCTACTGGTCGATAGGGGTATCCTTCGCCACCGTGCCCCTGTTCGCCGCCGTGCTCTACGGCCAGTACCTGTCGGTGGACGCCCGCTCGCCCGCCTACGCTACCGCCCGCCTGGTGGCCAACATCGCCGCCTACGTCACCGCTTTCGCCTTCTTCGCTGTCGTCTACGAATTCGACGTGGGCCTGCTGGCGACGGCCTTCTGCGTGGGCCTGGTGAGCCTCCTCCTCTCGCTGGAGTTGCTGCGCGAGGTGGAGCTGCAGTTGCGGACAACCTTACTCTATGCGACCGCCATCGCAATGCTCCTGGCGGAGGCGACCTGGTCGCTCCATTTCCTGCCCCTGGAGAGCTTCCTGGCCGCCGCCTTCCTCCTGCTGTGCCTCTACGTAGCGACGGGCGTCGTCCAGAACCACCTCCTCCGCCAGCTCGACCTGCCCACGGCGGCTGAGTTCGCTGCTGTGGCCGTCGTTGGCCTTGCCATCGTTGTCATCGCTCACGCCGTCTCCTAGCGGCACGATGGCGCTCTACCTTGGCATCGACCCTACGTCTGCGTCGCGCCGGCCCTCGGCCTTCGCCGTCCTGGACGACCAGGGAGGCCTGGGCGACTTGGGCCTGGTGCGAGAGGACGACGATATCCTGGCCCTCGCTCGCCGCTGGCGGCCTCGCTACCTGGCCATCGATGCGCCGCTTAGCCTGCCGCAGGGCATGTGCTGCCTGGAGGAGAGCTGCCCCTGTGTGGCCGCCTCGCCCGACGGCCTCAGGGCTGCCGAGCGCGCCTTGCTGAACGAGCGCATAGGCCTCTTCCGGACGACCAAGCGGTCGATCATCAAGGCGATGGTCTATCGGGCCATGCGGTTACGGCCGGCGCTGGCGGAGCAGGGCCATGCCGCGATCGAGGTCTATCCCTACGCCTCCAAGGTTCGCCTGTTCGGGTGCCCCATCCCGAAGAAGACCACGAAGGCCGGCCGTCAGTGGCTTCGCGAGCGCCTGGAGCGTCTGGTGCCGGGCTTGGCCGAGCACGGGCGCCTGGGCCACGACGAGCTCGACGCTATCGTAGCCGCCTACACGGCCTATCTGCACGGACAGGGCCAGGCGGAGGCCGTGGGCGACCGCGAGGAGGGGGTCATCTATGTGCCCAGAGCCCGCGTGGTGTGATAGCCGCCAGTAGAGGGCGCCTGATCACGCTCAGAAACATGGCTGACATCCAGAGTGGTGTCGCTATGCGGACTGTAAGAGGGGCAGCGTCCGGGAGCTTACGCCACGCGGGTCGTGTGTAAGATCTGCTCCGAGCGGTTGTCGTCGTTCAGCCAGAGGCTGCCGACGGAGGCCGGCTGGTCTTGTAGCTGAACGCGGTTCGTCTTCAGCACCAGAGGGCTGAACTCGTAGCCACAGTCTTCGCAGGCATAGAAGGGCCCCCACATATCGGATAGCTCGAACAGAGTGCTACCACAATGGGGGCAAAGACCAAGAAAGCTCAGCGAAGAGTAGCCTATCGGCGCCATTTTTCCCCTCCCCTTGATGAACGGCAAGGCGGTGGATGGGCTGCAGGATGATAGTGGTCGCATAGACGCGACCCCATGTCAGCCGCTTCTCTCCGCAGACGTCGTGCAGAGGGTCATCGAACGGATCACAACAGGCGTCTGCGTCGTCTGTCGCGGTTGCTTGGGGTCCTGCAAGTCTTCCACCTCGGGCTGCTGGCGGGCGTGATAAGCCGCGCCACGGGTTGCCCTTCGGAAAGAAAGACGCCAGATGTCCCGCGAACGTTACACGAACTTTGGCGGTCGCAGCGCTGAAAGATCATCGTCTGCTGCCTTGGGCGCTCGGGCTGGGCGCTTTCGGCGGCCCATTTGAGGGGGCCTTCGTTCGCACCGGACGAGCACATGGCCTTGATTGAGCGCCGGCTATCTGATAAGGTGGAAGCCGTCACAAGCGAGGTGACATAGATGACACAGGCAGCAACCCAGCTCGAGCTTGCGGTAGAGCCCCGAAGCATCCTGGGCAAGAAGGTCAAGACGTTGCGCCGGCAGGGCATAACACCGGCCAACATCTACGGTCACGGCATTTCCTCCCAGGCCGTGCAGGTGCTCACGCCTGACCTGGCCCGAACCATCCGTGCGGTTGGCCGCAACACCATGCTCCAGCTCCACATAGCGGGTGAGAAGAAGCGACGGCCGGTCTTCGTCCGCACTGTTCAGCGCGACCCCATCACCGACGAGTTCCTGCACATCGATTTCTATCAGGTATCGCTCAAGGAGAAGATCAGGATCGAGGTTCCCCTGGTCATCGTGGGCGAGGCGCCGGCGGTTAGCGTCCACCAGGGCATCCTCCTGCAGAGCGTCAATGTCGTCACTATGGAGGGGCTGCCCGGCGACTTGCCTCCCCACATCGAAGTGGATGTCTCGGGTCTGGAGGAGATCGACGACGCCGTCCATCTGAAGGACCTGGACGTGAGTCCGGAAGTCACCATTCTGGCTGAGCCCGAGATGGTGGTGGCAAAGGTGGCGGCGCCGCGCCTGGTCGAGGAGGTGGAGGAAGAGGTCGAGGAAGGCGCCGAAGTGCCAGAAGGGGAAGCCGAGGAAGAGAAGGCAGAAGCGGAGGAGGAGAAGGAGAGCGAGGAAGAATAGCCGGCCCGCGCCCTATGGGCCCAGCCGGCGGCCGAAGAGGTTTCGCTGCCCCCGTAGGAACTCGGCCGCTGTAAGGGAGCGGCGCCCCGCTCGTTGCAGTCGCAGGATCGCTAGCAGGCCCTCGCCCGTCTGAACGGCGAGGGTTCCTTTTTCGCCCACTTCTGGCGGCAGCATCTGCCTTTGCTCGGTGCTCAGAGACAAGAGAGTCCCCGGCTCTCCCGCGCCGCCAACCGATAGGGGCCAGGCGTCCCAGATGCGCAGAGTCTGCCCCTCCAGCGTTGTGAACGCCCCCGGCCAGGGGTTGAAGGCCCGCACCTGCCGCCAGATATCGATCGCTGGCAGACTCCAGTCGATCGCTCCGTCTTCCTTGCTCAAGAGGGCCGAGTAGGTGGCCAGCGAATCGTCCTGCGGTTGCGGCTCTATCTCATCGGCCAGCCAGCGCGGCAGAATCTCCAGCAGCAGATCGGCTCCGACATCCGCCAGCCTCTCGCCGAGGCTGCCGCTGGTGTCCTGGGGCGAGACGGGTACGGCCCGCTGGCTGAGGATGGGGCCGGTGTCCATTCCAGGGTCCAGGAGCATGATCGTCACTCCCGTCTGCTCGTCGCCCGCCAGGATAGCCGCTGCGATGGGCGAGGCGCCGCGGTGGCGAGGCAGCAGCGAAGGGTGGACATTCAGCACACCCTTGGCAGGGATGTCCAGCACCGGCTGGCGGAGGATCACTCCGAATGCGCACACCACGATGACATCGGGCTTGAGGGAGGTCAATTCCTCCACAGCCTCCGGTCGGCGCAGGCCGGGCGGCTGGAAGACGGGCAGACCGTAGTCGAGCGCGGCAGTCTTCACGGCGGGCGGCGTCAGGGCGCGCCCTCGTCCCGCGAGACGATCGGGGCGGGTGTACACGCCCACAATGTCGTATCCTCCTTCCACCAGCGCACGCAGGCTGGGGAGGGCGAATTCGGGAGTGCCCATGAACACCAATCGCATGATCTCTGCTCCTGTCCGGCAGGCGCGCTGATTCTAGCACGCCTTCCAGGGCAACCTCAATCGCTGTTGAGGTGTTATACTATGTGAGATGCGGAGAACTGGTCACTGATGCTGAGGCGTGTTGTCCTCTCTCGATGGCTGGTGGCGCTGGCCATCGCCCTGGTTTTGCCTCTGCTCTTCCTAGCCTGTGTCGAGGAGAACGGAGAGGTTCCCTCCGACATCGGCCTGCACTTCACTACTGTTACGCCCACACCGTCCCCACCGCCCGTGTTGACGCCGATAGTGACTGAGACGCCCAGCCCCACGCCTACCCCTGTGGTCAATGTGTGTCCTGAGGACCGTGACCTCGCCAGTCCCGAGAGCATGGTGGTGGAGGAGCCTCAGGAGGACGACGTCCTGACCAGCCCTGCTCACGTGCGCGGCTGGGGCGCCGGCATTGGCTTCGAGGATTCGGGGGTGCAGGTGGCCATCTACGACGCCACCGGCGAGCCCGTTGCTGAGGAGAAGGTCCCGCCTCTGCCGGCTGAGGGGCGCATTCCCCCGTCTACGCTGGAGCTGACCGAATTCTCCGCTCCCTTCGCGGCGGATATTGCCTTCAGGACCATTGCCGAGGGGCCGGGGTGCGTGGAGGTGTTCGAATTGAGCGCGGCCGACGGCAGCCCCATCCACGTGGTTCAGATCCCCGTGTTGCTCCAGCCCTAGCCGGTACTGTCTCCAAGATGTGGCGACGCGTCCCCTCGCTTTGCTCAGGGCAGGGTCTTGCCACTTTGCCCACATCGCTGCTGAGATTCTTCGCTCCGCTCAGAATGACGCTAGGCCATGCTGTCACCCTGAGC
>CAZEJO010000005.1:0-35448 GCA_964512285.1 uncultured Dehalococcoidia bacterium
TTCTCCATCTGCTCGGCCTGCTCGGCCGCCTCCTCGATAGGCCCCACCATGTAGAAGGCCTGCTCCGGCAGGTGGTCCCACTTGCCCTCCAGGATCTCCTTGAAGCCCCGCACCGTCTCGCGGACGGGCACGTACTTGCCGGAGCGGCCGGTGAAGGCCTCGGCCACGAACATGGGCTGGGAGAGGAAGCGCTGGATCTTGCGAGCGCGCATCACCGTCAGCTTGTCCTCCTCCGATAGCTCCTCCATGCCCAGGATGGCGATGATGTCCTGCAACTCTCGATAGCGCTGGAGTACCGCCTGCACGCCACGGGCCGTCTGGTAGTGCTCCTCCCCCACGACGCGCGGGTCGAGGATGCGCGAGAATGAGGTGAGAGGGTCGACGGCGGGATAGATGCCCTGCTCGGAGATGGCGCGGTCCAGAGCAACGACTGCATCCAGGTGGCCGAAGGTAGTGACGATACCGGGATCGGTGTAGTCATCGGCCGGCACGTAGATAGCCTGGAAGGAGGTGATGGAGCCCCGCTTGGTGGAGGTGATGCGCTCCTCCAGGGCTCCGACGTCGGTGGAGAGGGTGGGCTGATAGCCCACCGCGGAGGGCATCCGCCCGAGCAGAGCGGAGACCTCCATGTTGGCCAGGATGTAGCGATAGATGTTATCGATGAACAGGAGAACGTCCTGCCCCTCCACGTCGCGGAAGTACTCGGCCATGGTGACGCCGGTGAGGCCGACGCGGGCCCGCACGCCCGGCGGCTCGTTCATCTGACCGAAGACGAGGACGGTCTTGTCGATGACGCCCGACTCCTTCATCTCGGACCAGAGGTCGTTGCCCTCGCGGGAGCGCTCGCCGACGCCGGCAAAGACGGAGGTGCCGCCGTGCTCACGGGCGATGTTGCGGATGAGCTCCATGATGACGACGGTCTTGCCGACGCCAGCGCCACCGTAGGCGCCCACCTTGCCGCCCCTGGGGAAGGGGCAGATGAGATCCATGACCTTGAGACCCGTCTCCAGCACCGTGGTCGTCGTCTCCTGCTCCTCCATAGAGGGCGGCGGACGGTGGATGGGCCAGTGATCTGCGGCCTCAACGTCGCCCAAGTTGTCGATGGCCTCCCCCAACACATTGAACAGGCGACCCATGGTGCCCGGCCCTACCGGCACCTTGATGGGGCCGCCCAGATCGACCGCCTCGGCACCGCGACGGAGGCCGTCAGTGGTACCCATAGTCAGGCAGCGCACCCAGTTGTTGCCCAGGTGCTGCTGCACCTCGGCCAGCAGCTTGCCGCCGTCCATGGCTATCTCGATTGCGTCGTTGATCGGCGGCAGCTCCTCCACCGGGAACTCCCCGTCCACTACAGTACCCATAACCTGAACTATCTTTCCTTTAGCCATGACATCACCGTTTCATAAACCTGCGACCCTTTGGGTCCCACAATCTCTGTCCTATACTACTTACCCTGTTACTCTCTTCGTCCACAGTTCGGCAACCTAGCGTTCTGATCTAAGCACCTCGGCGCCGCCCGTCAGCTCCAGGAGTTCCTTGGTGATGCTGTCCTGGCGGGCCTTATTATAGGTGAGAGTAAGCTCGCGGATCATGTCTTTGGCGTTATCGGTGGCGCTGCGCATGGCCACCATGCGCGCCGACTGCTCGCTGGCCACCGCCTCCAGCACCGCCTCGTAGAGCTGGCGCTCCACGTAGCGGGGCAGAAGCTCAGCCATGATGGCCTCCCGCGAGGGCTCATAGATGTAGTCCACCCCCCAAGTGGCCGCCTCCGCAGGTGGTTCCACCGGCAACAGCTTAAAGATTTGCGGCCGCTGAACCATAGTGCTGACAAACAAAGCATAACTCAGATAGACCTCATCGGCCAGGTCGTCAACGTAGTCGTCCATGGCCGCGCGGGCGGCAGGTCGCACGTCCTCGTAGGTGGGGTAGTCGCCCAGGCCGCCGAACTCGGCCACCACGTCCATCCCGGCACGATGGAAGAAGTCGCGCCCCTTGCGCCCGATGCAGATAAATCTGGCGGGCACCTGCCGCTCGACGATGAAGGAGGCGGTGTGGCGGTTGAGGTTGGCAGGCAGGCCACCGCAGAGGCCGCGGTCGGGCGTAATGAGGATGATATCGATGGAGTTCACCTCGCGCCGACGCATGAGAGGATGGATGGTCTCGGGTTCCTGAAGAGGCAAGGTCTCGGCCAGGCTGGCCAGAACCGAGCGCATCTTCTCCGCATAGGGGCGGCCGGCCAGAGCGCGAGACTGGGCTCGCCTCATCTTGGAGGCAGCCACCAACTCCATGGCCTTGGTGATCTTGGCCGTGTTCTCGATGGTGCGAATGCGTCGGCGAATCTGGCGCAGGGTAGCCATTACCACAAACCCTCGCACCCCAGGCTAAAGCCTGGGGCATCCCATAACTCATCGATGCCGCAGCCTTCAGGCTGCGGTGCCCGCACACACCTCTCGATGGTGCGAATGCGTCGGCGAATCTGGCACAGGGTAGCCATGATTACTCTGGGAGAGAAGCGCTCTTCTTGAACTCTGTGATGGCTGTCTTCAGCTTGTCCTCGGTCTCAGGCGTGATCTGCTTCTGCTCTTCGATATCCTTGCCGATGTCGGGGTGATTCGTCTCCATGAAGCGCTGGAAGGCGGTCTCGAAGGACTGCACCTTGGCAACTGCCACGTCGTCCAGGTGGCCGTTCACCGCTGCGTACAGGATCTCCACCTGCTGATGCAGAGGCATGGGCACGTACTGGAGTTGCTTGAGCACCTCGGTGAGGCGCTGGCCTCGCTCCAACTGGCGGCGGGTGGCCACGTCCAGCTCAGCCGTGCCGAACTGAGCGAAGGCCTGCAGCTCGCGGAACTGCGCCAGGTCCAGGCGCAGGCGGGCTGCCACCTGACGCATGGCGCGCGTCTGAGCGCTGCCACCCACTCGCGACACCGAGAGCCCCACGTTGACGGCCGGGCGGATTCCGGCGTTGAACAAATCGGCCTCCAGATAGATCTGGCCGTCGGTGATGGAGATGACGTTGGTGGGGATGTAGGCGGAGATGTCCCCCGCCTGGGTCTCGATGATGGGCAGGGCGGTGAGGGAGCCGCCGCCAAACTCAGGGGCCAGCTTGGCCGCCCGCTCCAGAAGGCGGCTGTGGAGGTAGAAAACGTCGCCGGGGTAGGCCTCGCGGCCGGGTGGCCGGCGCAGGAGCAGGGACATCTGGCGATAGGACCAAGCATGCTTGCTGAGGTCGTCGTAGACCACCAGGGCGTCGCGGCCCTGCTCCATGAACTCCTCGCCCATGGCGCAGGCGGCGTAGGGAGCCAGATACTGAAGCGCAGCGGGGTCGGAGGCGTTGGCCGCCACAACGATGGTGTGCTCCATGGCGCCGTATTGCTCGAGGGTGGCCACCACCTGGGCTACCTTGGAGGTCTTCTGGCCGATGGCCGCATAGATGCAGATGAGGTCGCCGCCCTTCTGGTTGATGATGGTATCGATGCCGATGGCTGACTTGCCGGTGGAGCGGTCGCCGATGATCAGCTCGCGCTGGCCGCGGCCGAGAGGGATCATGGAGTCGATGGCCTTGATCCCGGTCTGAACGGGGGTATCGACACCCTTGCGGCGCACCAGGTCGGGAGCGACGCGCTCTACCGCTTTGGTCTTATCGTGGGGAACCGGCCCCTTGCCGTCCAGAGCGGCACCCAGGGGGTCAACCACCCGTCCGATGAGGGCATCGCCTACCGGCACCTCGACGATGCGCCCGGTAGAGCGCACCTCGTCCCCTTCTCTGATCTCAGTGAAATCGCCCAGGATGATAGCACCGACCGTGTCCTCTTCCAGGTTCAGGGACAGGCCCATGATGTCGTTGGGGAACTGAAGGATCTCGTTGTACATGCAGCCCTGGAGACCGTGAACGCGGGCGATGCCATCGCCGGCCTCCACGACCGTGCCCACGTCCTCCGCTGTGACCTGGACACCAAACTGCTCGATCTGCTGTCGGATGATGGAAGTTATCTCTTCGGGTCGTACCGCCATTACCCCCGTCACCACCTTCCAGTAGCTGCAGGGCTTCAGCCCTACTAATGCAGACCTGAAGGTCTACAGCTACGTGATTTCAAGTCTATTGCTCGCGACCCTCCAGTGTTCTCTTCAGGGCCAGGAGCTTGCTACGAGTACTGCCGTCGATGAGGCGGTCGCCGACGCGGGCCACCAGCCCGCCAACGATGGCCGGCTCCACCTCCAGATGAGCGATGACCTTCTTGCCTGTTATCTGGCTCAGCCTCTCCTCCACCACCTGCCGCTCGGCATCCGCCAGGGGCACCGCTGTGACCACCCTGGCGTGGGCCACGCCGATGTGCTCGTCCACCAGGTCGCGATAGGCCTCGGCAACCTGGGGGGCGATGCCCACTCGCCCTTTGGCCACCAGCAACTTGGCCAGGTTCATGACCAGCGGGTCGATCCCCTCCAGAACCGCCTCCAACAGGCGATACCTGTCGGCCAGGGCCTGCTTGGTGCTGCTGAGGACAGCCACAGCCTGAGGGTCGGCCATGACCTGGGCCACCAGGGCCAGGTCTTTGGACCACTCCTCCAGGCTATTGCGCCCACGAGCGATCTCGAAGGCCGCCTGGGCGTATCGCTTGGCTACGGTATCGCGAATCATGGACTGGGTTCTGACCGGGAAGCCTGCTGGTCGCCATTACCGCCCAGGGTCGACTCGGCCAGCACCTCCTCGATGAGGCGCCGGTGGGCCTGAGGGTCGAGCGACTGGCCGATAACCTTCTCAGCGGCCTCTATGGTAAGGCCGCCGAACTCCCGCCTCAGCTCAGCGATGGCACTGTCGCGCTCGAGCTGGATCTCGCTGCGGGCGCGATCCAGCAACGCCTCAGCGTCTTCGCGCGCCTGCTGGCGGGCCTCCTCCTGAATGCGAGCCGCTATCTGCTGGGCCTGGCCGATGACGGCCTGCCCCTCCTGACGCGCTCGCTCCATCTGAGCCTGCACCTCCTGCTCGGCCTGGGCCGCCTGCTGCTTGGCCTGCTCCGCGGCCTCCAGCCCCTCCTGGATGCGCCGCCGTCGCTCGTCCAGCATGCGGATCACCGGCTTGTAGGCAAAGACGCTCAGCAAGATCAGAAGGAGAGTGAAGTTGATAAGCTGGGCCAACAGGCTGGGGAGATTGAACCCCAGGGTCTTCAATCCGTCAACCAACCCTGCGAGGAAAACTAGCTCCATCGCCTCACTCCCAACCTAGTCCCGACGCTCGCCTAAAAGACAAAGCCGATCATGACCGCCACCACCAGCGCGTAGATGCCGATGGCTTCGGCGAAGGCCAGACCCAAGATCATGTTCACCTGAACGGCCGGCAGAGCCTCTGGATTGCGGCCCAGGGCGTCCATGGCCCGGCCCACCAGGTTGCCGATGGCCAAGGCCGGCCCGATGGCCCCAAACCCCATGGCCAGACCGGCCGCTAAGTACTTCATACCGTCGTCGGTTATGTTAAAATTCGTGCCCTGCGCCACGTACTGAGCAGCGGCTTCCACAGGTGCGATAATCGCTAGCAGCAGCTCCATCTATTTACCTCCTTTTACTGCTATTGTTCAGGGTTTACTAATGGACTCTCTGTCGTCTCCGCCTGGTGAATCTCGGCCTCCGCCTCCTCAGCGTCGGGATGGCCGCCGTGAGCCACGGCGATCATGCCGAACACCAACGTCAGCGCGGCAAAGATGAACGCCTGGATGAGACCCACGAAGAGCTCAAGGCCGTAGAAGGGTAGGGTGAAAACCAAAGGAATAAGGAAGGTGAACATCAGGATCACCACTTCTCCGGCGAACATGTTGCCGAAAAGTCGGAAGGTGAAGCTGATCAGGCGCACCATCTCCGAGACAAGCTCCAGAAAGCCTACGAAAGCATCTATGACGCCCCGAAACACATCGTCAAGGGAGAGTCTTCGTATGCCCCGCAGCAAGCCCCCGAAGTTGAAGAACTTGCGGCCGTAGGTGGCAAAGCCCAGCGTGCTTATACCCCAGAATTCCACGAAAATGGCCGACATTATGGCCAGAGCCAAAGGCGTGTTAAGGTCTGTGTTGATCCCGCGCAGGAAGGGGCGGATCTCGCCCACGAAGTTTCCTTTCTCCTTTTCCTGTTCGGCCTTCTGGGCCGCGTCGGGGTCATCCTTGTCTATTGTTCGTCCCTTCAGTTGATCCAGGCTGGACAGGCCAACGTAGGTAGCAGGCAGCGGCCCGAGATCGACCTTCTCCATGACGAAGCCGTGCTCTTCCTCCTGACCCAAGCCGATGGCGTTAAAGATGGGGAAGAGAGAGAACCAGTTGGCGAACAGGACGAAGAAGAATATGGTAGCCACCACCGGGAAGAAACGGCGACCGTTCTTCTCGCCGGCAATGCTCACCACCAGATTGTAGAAGCCCTCGATAATGGCCTCCAGCAGGTTCTGGACGCCGCGGGGAACGAGCTCCCAGCGTCGGCTGGCTAGGTACACCAGACCGATCATTAGGGCCACCACCAACCAGGAGGTAACCATGGTGTTGGTGATGTTGATCTTCCAGACGGAGTAGAGGGTCTCGGGCTTGATCTGGATATGAGGAGTAGGGCCACGCAGAAACACGAAGCCCGCCAGAACCAGGATGAGCAAGCCAACGACGACCAGGCGGAGCTTGTTACCCCTCACTGGTCGTCCCCCTGCCGGGGCCGGCGCAAGCCCAGCTCCTCAAGCAACAAGATGTAGCCCCCGAAGAAAGCCAAGACCAGACCCAGGAAAAGGCCCACGAGGGTGAAGATATGGTCTTTCTCCACTTGCCGGTCGAGCCATACGCCGCCGCCGATGCCAATAATTATGCAAAGAGCAAAATACCAGCCGATGCCCAATAGCCTGACGACTGGTGGCAGCCTGCCCATCTTGACTCCTTAGCGCAATCGTTGACGAGAGCCTGTCCGCCAGCAACAGGGAAACGGGCTTCGGCCGCTGAACTGTGAACATCACCTGTTGCCGCCGCTATTATACCCTTGCCTCGCCTGACCCACTCCGCGGAAAGGCCCCAAGCCGTCGGGCGACTGGGGCCTCTGTGGGCTCTCGAGAGCGCTGCCCCTCAGGAGGTGCGCTTATCGAAGTCGTCCATGTCCAGGCTGTCGATGAAGTCGCGAAAGGGGGAGAGCTTTTCCAGTTCCTCTGGCCTCGCCTCAGTATGAGGCTCCGTCTCTCCCACCCTCTCCTCGACGCTCTCTTGGTCTAAACGAACGCCTGCCTTGTCCAGCACAGCTTCCTCGACGAAGATCGGCACCTGGACCCGCACAGCCAAAGCAATGGCATCGCTGGGCCGCGAGTCGATCTCCATACTGCGCCCGTCCACCTCCATGATGATACGGGCATAGAACGTATCGTTGGCTAGGTCGTTGACCACGATGTACTGAATGCTGCCACCCAGGGTATCGATGATCGAGCGGAGGAGGTCGTGGGTAAGGGGTCGCGATACGGCCACCTCCTGCAGGCGCACAGCGATAGCATCGGCCTCAGCCGGGCCAATCCAGATGGGCAGGTAGCGATCGGACTCCTTCTCCTTGAGGATGACAACACGCTGGTAGTTCATGAGGCTCACGCGAATGCTCTCAATGACCATCTCGATCATGCTGCCACCTCCCCTCTCCAAGCCAACGCTTCCTCATTCTAGCTTAGCGCTCTCTCTAGTGTCAATGTCGATTGGAGGCTCGACCTGGCCGTGAGGCTGAGCCGATATCATCGTGGCAGAGGCACCTGAGGCCGCCAACCGGCCGCTGCGACGAGTCACTCGGGCGTTCAGGACGCCAGCCACAGACACCCCCAAGGCAATGACTATGAGCACGAGGCTTATGCCCAGGAGGTCGGTGATGGCACCAACGAGGAGGAGGGGCAGGAGGGAAAAGAAGTTGGCCGAGACGACCTGGGTGGTGAAGATGCGCCCCCTCATCTCGGCGGGGGCGCGCTCGTGGAGCACCGTCTGGGCGGGGGCGTTGATGAGAGCGTAGCTCAACCCTAAGGGGAAGGCGAAGAACATGGTGAGAGTTACCAACAGACCCAGACCGCCTACGCCCTCGGGGTGTAGAGCGCCGGTACGCTCCAGGAGGGCGGCCAGGGGTTCCACCAGGGCCAGGGCCACCAGGCAGAAGCCGATACCCCCCAGACCGAAGGTCACCACCCGCTCCTTGCCGATGCGCCGAGCAAACCAGGGGAGGAGACGCAGGCCCAGAATGGCTCCCACGCCGGTGGGGGCGAAGACGAAGGCGGCGTTGTCGGCGGTCACGTCCAGGGTGTCCTTCATGAAGCGCGGGATGAGGATGGCGAACAGAAGAACCAGGGCGCTGCTCAGGGTGAGCTGAACCATAGCCATCACCGAAGCCAGGTCACCCCGCAAGGCGCGCCAGCTAGCGCGGAAATCCTCGGGGATGCCGCCGAACAACGGGCCCTCCCAGCCGGCCTCCCTGTGAGCCTGGTCGCTGGGGTGGAGGAAGAAGGTCAGGCCAGCAGCTACGGCAAAGAAGGCGGCTCCCAGGATGAACATCCCGTCCGGACCCGCCGACTTGAGCACCAGCGGCGTCAGGAAGACGATCCCTGCGAACTGAGCGCTCATGAGGGTGAAGTTGTACAGGGTGTTGGCGTTGATCAATCGGCCCTTGGGTACCAGCGCTGGAATAAGGGAGACCACCGCTGGATTGAAGAACTGGCTGGCCGCGGCAAACACGAGGTTCACCCCATAGATGATCCAGACGTGGCTGTGGAAGAAGAGGAAGAATAGGCAAGCCATGGCGCGCACCAGGTTGGTGACCAGCAGCACACTCTCCTTACGCCAGCGGTCGAGCAGTACCGCCACCGGCATGCCCAAGAGCACGGAGGGCAGAATAAAGGAGAGAACCAGGATCGTCGTATGGACGGAAGACCCGGTGAGATCGAGGACGACAAGAAGAAGAGTGAACAGGAGAGCATACTGGGCGGTCTGCCCCAGCGCCTGGTTTAGCCATAGGGCGGCGAATCGCCGATCGGCCAGGAGGGCCCGGGTTGTGCCTGTCGCCAGGAGCTCGGCGTCCTCTCCTATCCTATCCATCACACCGCCCTCGGCAGAGCCTCCACCTGGCGACGAACCCACAGGTGGCTGTAGATGGCCAGCACCAGCACCGCCGCCGTGACCAGGCTGATGACGATCCTGGCGCTCACCAGCTCCGCTAGGCCACCCACGATGAACAGGGGAATGATGGAGGCCAGGCTGCCCAAGACCATTTGCATAGCGAAAATGCGCCCCAGCATGTCGGCGGGCGCCCGTTCATGGAGCACAGCCCGCGCCGCCACGCTCACCAGCGAGAAGGCGAAGCCCAGGGGTATCGACAGGCCCATGGCCACGGTTGCGTCCAGAGAGAGCCCCGTCCACTCTATGGCGTCGGTGAAGGTAGCGGCCTGGTCCCTCATCAGGCCGGTGAACTCCTCGACAAACCCCATGCTTGCCAGGCAGACCAGGAAGAGAAGGAAACCCATCGTCACTACCTGAGCGTTGCCAATTCGCTGACCAAGCCAGGGCGCCAGCCGCAGCCCGGCCAGGAGTCCGATGGCAGCAGGAGCGAAGACGAAAGCCGCGTTGTCCACCCGCGTATCCAGCACCTCGCTTAGGTAGTGAGGCAGGAGAGTGACCAGCACTAGGATGGCCGTAGTAGCCAAGGTGAGCTGGACCACGGCGGACCAGACCTTGCTATCGTAGATGATGGTCCGCCAGGCCTTCCTGAACTCCTCGGTCAAGCCGCCACCGAGCACCACCGGTCGCTCTCGACGCTCTGCCCCTGCCTCCAAGCCCGATAGAGAGGTGACAACAAACGCGGCGGCGGCAAAGAGCAGGGCCGTCACGATGAACAGAGGCTTCGCGCCGACCGTCTTCATGAACAGAGGCGCCAGAGCCAGCATGCCCACGCCCTGAGCCAGTATCGATGTCAGGCCCAAGAGGGCGTTGGCAGAGGCCAGCCGATCGTAGGGGACTATGGCCGGGACGGACGCCGACTCGGCAGGAGAGTTGAACTGGGCCACCGTGGAGAAGCCGAGGACTATGACATACAGCCGCCAAAGGCTATCGCCCCAGAGGAAGAAGGCCACACAGGCGACCGCCCGCAGGCCCTGGCTGAGGAACATCACCAGCCGCTTGGGCGCGCGGTCGGCCACCACCCCTGCGTAGAGCCCGGTCAGGACGCCGGGCAGGAGAAAGGAAAAGACGAGAAGACCGCTGTGGATGCTGGAGCCGGTGCGCTCCACCACCACGATTAGGAGCCCGAAGTAGATGGCATGCTGGGCTACCGAGGAGAAGAAACGAGCAAGGCAGAGGGAGAAGAATCGACGGTTCTCTAGGAGAGAGCCCGCCTGCACGAGATCCGAGCGCGGCCGTAGGAGCTGCCCTTCTTGCATTAGTGTCCTTCAGGCGTCGAGGCCGGCAGGCCCTCAGGCGTCTCCTCCTCCCCGCGCGCTACGAAAGCCTTGAACCGTTTGCGAAAGACGCTGCGCTCCAGAAGCACCCGCCGATTGCACTTCAGACAGCGTATGCCAATGTCGGCTCCCAGGCGTACTACCTCCCACTCGAAGCTGCCACAAGGGTGCATCTTGCGCAGGCGAACCACATCACCCAGACGTATCTCCAGCACCAAAGCCGGTCACCTCACGTCTGGTCTCGCCGCCCTGGGCGGGATGCCAGAGCGACCTCCCGCTGGCGGTTGATCTCGTCGCGGAGGGCCTGAGCCGCCCGCCGAGCGGCCTGAGCATAGTCCTTACCCGACGATGCGTACAGGATCTGGCGGGACGAGACTATGATAAACCCACCGCCATCTTCATCCAAGGCGTTGCGAACGGCTGCCGCCACGTCGGCACCCTGAGCGCCCACGCCCGGCAGGAGGAAGGTCATGTCGGGGCATAGCTGGCGGATTCGCCCCAACTCCTCGGGGTAGGTGGCTCCTACCACCAGCCCCACGTTACCCCTCGCGTTCCACCTGTCGCGGGCCAGCTCGGCCACAACCTCGTACAGGGGACGAGCACCGCCATCAGCCGCTATCAGGCGGTCCTGAAGGTCGGCGCCGCCGGGGTTGGAGGTGCGGCAGAGCACGAACACCCCCTTGTCGGCCCGCTCCAGGAAGGGCGATAGAGAGTCGCCGCCTAGGTAGGGGTTCACGGTTGCTGCATCGAAGCCGTAGACGTCGAACAGGGCGCGGGCGTATGCCTGAGCGGTCGAGCCGATGTCGCCCCGCTTGGCATCACCGATGACGGGGATGCCTTCGGGAATAGCCTCGACAGTCTGGTGCAGCACCTCCATCCCCTGGGGACCCAGAGCCTCGTAGAAGGCCAGGTTGGGCTTGTAGACGCAGACCAGGTCAGCGGTGGCCTCGACAATAGCGCGGTTGAAAGCGGCTACGTCCTTCTCGGGAAGGCGAGCGGGATCGGGGTCAAGGCCAACGCAGAGGAAGCTGTCGTTGCGCTGAATAGCCTCTCGTAGCTTGGCAAAAAACATGGCTCAACCTTTCAAGACAGGAGACGGTCCGGTTGGCGTCCCCCCTTTCCGCCGCATATTATAAGTGGCGACGGGCAGCGTCAAGGCGAAAGGAGCCCATAGTGAGGCTGGATGTAGTCCTCGTTCCGACCCTTCTGGCCGATTTCTCCGACCGGGTCTGCATTGTGGTGGACGTCCTGCGGGCCTCCTCCACCATCGCCACCATGCTGGAGCGAGGAGCCGAGGAGGTGCTGCTGGCCCCTACCATCGAGGAGGCACGCCGGCTGCATCAGGAGCTGCCGCACCACCTGCTGTGCGGCGAGGAGGGCGGCCTGCCGCCGCCAGGGTTCGACTACGGCAACTCGCCCTCTGAGTTCAATGCCATCGATCTCAAGGGCCAGAGGGTCATCCTCTGCACCAGCAACGGCACCAGGGCCATCCTGTCAGCCGCGGACGCGCCGGTGGTGCTGGTCGGCTGTCTGCTAAACGCTACCGCCGTAGCCTCGGCGGCCTGGAGGGAGACGACAGCACGGGGGCTGGATATCGCCATCATCTGCGCCGGCGAGGAGGGCGGCAGCGCATTCGCTGAGGAAGATGCCCTGGGCGCTGGGGCCATTGTGGCCGCTATCATCGACCCAAGCCGACGCTGGCCGACTGCCCTGCAGCTAACGGAGGAGACAGAGGCCGCGCTGGAGCACTATCGCGCGCAGCGGGGGCGGGAAGAGACGGCGCTACAGGAGACAGCCCACGGCCGCGACCTACGCGCTCTAGGCTTCGACCAGGACCTGGCCTTGTGCGCCCGGCAGGACAGATCGACGGCGGTGCCCCGCCTGCAGCGAGGCGAGGATGACCGGCTGGTGCTGCGGGCCTATTCTTCAGGCTCCTCGGGGTAGCAGGCGATGGCACCAATGGCCATGGCGGCCCAGAAGGGGATCTCCGCCGTCTCGGTCCAGGGCTGCTTCCCCTCTATCGCCCCGCGGACGTGCACGCCCGCCAGCAAGGCGGCGGCCGCCGCAGCCATCCTGAAGACGATGCGATGCCGCCACGGGTCGCGGGCGGCCCAGAGGGCGCCGAGGCTCATGGCCACGGCCACCGCCCCCAGCGAGCGCCCCAAGTAGACCGTCAGGTCCGTGTCCTCCGGCACCTGCCAGCGAAGCCTCTTGGCCCACTTAAGGGGGGACAGCAGGAGAGGCACAGCGAAAGCGCCCAGGCTCACCCCACTGGCCGCCAACAGGAAGAGCGTCGACCGAGCGTTGCCAGTTCGTTTCATCACTGTATGACCTCCGCTCCATGCTATCATGCGCCCGTCGCCTTGACGAGGCGATCGAGCGTGGCCTATCCTGACGCTGCTTCCATGAGAGCCGAGATTATCTCCATTGGCACCGAGATCCTGCTGGGCGAGGTCCTGGACACCAACGCCCACTACATCGCCTCGCGCCTGCCTGCCCTGGGCATCGACCTCCACTGGATGACCCAGGTGGGCGACAACCTGGATCGCCTCAGCGAGGCCCTCCGCCGCGCCTGGGAGCGCTCCGACCTCATCCTCACCACCGGCGGGCTCGGCCCGACCGAGGACGACCTGACCCGCGAGGCCATCGCTGCCGTCCTGGACGAGCCCCTGTCGGTGGACGACGAGATGGAGGCCCAGCTTCGCACGTTCTTCGCCAGCCGCGGCATTGTCATGCCCGAGCGCAACGTCAAGCAGGCCACCCTCATCCCCTCGGCTCAACTCATCGCCAACCCACGCGGCACTGCGCCCGGCTGGTGGGTGGAGCGCGACGGGCGCATCCTCGTGGCCATGCCTGGCCCGCCGGTCGAGATGGAGCGCATGTGGGAGAAGGAGGTGGCGCCCAGGCTGGCCAAGCTGGCGACGGGCGGCGTCATCGTCTCCCGCACGCTGAAAACGATGGGCATCGGCGAGGGCAGCGTCGACGAGATGATCAGCCCCCTGCTGCGCTCGACCAACCCTAGCCTAGCTGTCTACGCCAAGGCCGACGGCGTGCATCTGCGCATCACCGCCAAGGCCGCCAGCCGCGAGGAGGCCCAGCGTCTCATCGCGCCGATGGAGGAGGAGGCGCGAGGCATCCTGGGCAAGACCATCTGGGGCGCCGACGACGACACGCTGGAGGCAGCCGTGGGATCGATGCTGCGCGAGCGGGGGCTGAGCGTGGCGACGATGGAGTCGTGCACGGGCGGCCTGCTGGCCAGCACCATCACCGACATCGCCGGCAGCTCGAGCTACTTCAAGGGCGGCTTCGTGGCCTACACCGCCGAGATGAAGATAGCGCTGGGGGTGGACGAGCAACTCGTCCGCCGGCACGGGGTGGTAAGCCAGGAGGTGGCCCGCGACATGGCCCGCGCGGCGCGCGAGCGGCTGGGCGCCGACTATGGCATCGGCGTCACGGGGGTGGCCGGCCCCGAGCCGCTGGAGGACAAGCCGGTGGGCACTGTGCACATCGCGCTCGACGACCCCGACACGTCGGGGCAGGCGATCAGCTACACCTTCGCCCAGAGCCGCGCGGCCATCAAGCGGCGGGCGGTGACGACCGCGCTGTTCGTGCTGCGACGGGCTCTGCTGGCGCGGTAGGCAGGAAGCCGCAGCGGGTGTAAAATAGCCTCTGCGAGCAGACACTCTCCGAACTTCACTTCCGCTGGGGGCACCATGAGAGGACTTGTCTTCGCACTCATCGTCCTGCTGGCCGCCGCCTGCGGCGGCGAAGAGGGCGCGCGCACGGCCACGCCCAGCGCCACGGCGACGCCCTCACCAGCGCCCACGGCGGCGACTCCAGCGCCAAGCGCAGCGGCGGAGGCTAGCACCGCCGCCTACGTATCGTTGGGTGATTCCATCCAGTACGGCTGCTGCGGCGACCCCATGCGCTCATCGGGCGAGCTGTTCCGCCAGTACCTGTCCGAGCGCCTGAATCGACCCGTCGAGTGGCTGACCCTGGCTGACGCCGGCACAGCGCAGTCGTTCATCCACGGCGGCCACGGGTCGGAGCCACAACTCGACCGCGCTGTTGCTCTGCTGGACGACCTGAAGCAGCGGGACGAGCCCGTGGCCGCCATCACGATGTGCATCGGCGGGAACGATTTCCTTTTTCTGCAGGACCCGGAGAACGGACAGCCCTGCCACGCGGAGGGCTCGCCTGGTTGTCTTCAGGTCTTCGTGGAGACGTTGGAGCGCTACGAGGGCCAACTGGATCTCATCCTGGCGACCCTTAACGAGGCCAAGGACCCTTATACGCCCCTTCTGCTCCTCAACTACTATGACGCCTGGGACTACGGCGAAATCACGCTCGAGTACATGGCCACGGAGCCGGGGCTGGTCCTCATCAACCAGACGATCGCCGAGGCAGCGGACAAATACGAGGGGGTGTTCTTGGTGGACATTTACCCGCTGTTCAAGGGCAAGGCGCGCGAATACATCTCCGACGTCGACCCTACGTACGAGGGCCATGCGGTCATCGCCGAAGCTTACCGGGAGGTGTACGAAGGGCTGCCGCCGCAGTTCGTCGAGCCCTTTGAAAGCGCCGCACCTACTCCGTGAGGCGTCTGTACAGCGTGGTGATGCGGGAGGGTAGGGACTCGATGTCGGTCACGACGGCGTAGCCGATGTCGTCGCACATCTGCTTCAGGTAGTCGCAGCCGCAGCCGTGAGTCGAAGGCGAAACGCAAGGCAGGAGAAAGCCTAGCGTCAAGCGGGCGCTGACCGAACACCCTAGCCTGGTCTTGCGGGCGCGTGGCGTCCGCCTGAAAGAGGGTATGCGGAGGTGTGAGAGGATGTGGACATCTAGCTTGAAGCTCGCCGCTGTTACGACTGCGATAGCATTCCTGTCCTTGGTCATGGGGGCCGCCTGCGGCGGCGGAGAGGCGCTGCGCACGGCCACGCCCGAGGCGCCCCCCAGCGCGACGCCTGCTGCTACCGCGACGCCATCAGCCACAGCGACACCCACAGCGGTGGAGTATCCGCCCAAGGTCTCACTGACGGAACGAGGGGTCTATCTGATCCGCCCCGATGGCACCGGCCTGCGCAACCTGACACCAGGAGAGGACAGCCGCTACAGAACTAGCTGGTCTCCAGACGGGTCTCGCATCGCCGTCGCCGCTAACGGCAGTAAGCGGCGCGTCTCGGTGATCGATGTCGATGGCGCGGCCGAACTGACGGTGTTCGACGGCAGCGGCTGGGGACGAGAGTGGTGGATCGGGCTGCCGGTGTGGTCGCCTGATGGCCAGCAGCTTGCCGTGCCGGCCGGACCGTATGAGGACACTGCGGGATGGCATACCTACCTTGTTAACGCTGACGGCAGCGGCGAGCCGATCGACCTGTTCGAGGGAATCCCCGAGGAGTGGTCGCCGGACGGCAGCACTTTGGCGTTCGTCGAGTACTCAGAGAAGGGCGTCGCGCTCAACACATTCGATCTGGCGACAGGCGTTGTCACGGTCATCGAGAGGTTGACCAACCTGTTCTACTCCGCCTGGTCGCCTGACGGCCAGCGGCTGGCCTACAGCATGTACCCACAAGATGCGGCCCTCGAACAAGTCGTGATCGTAGACCGCGACGGCTGGAATCGCAGAGTGATTGCAGAGCACGGCTCCCGCCCCGAATGGTCGCCGGACGGCGAGTATCTCGCCTTCGTTGACGCCGACGGGGCGGTAAACGTGGTGCAGGTGGCGACCAGCGCCGATCCCGTCCGCCTGGTGCCCGGCGCGGTGGTCAGGTGGTTGCCAGAAGAGGACGCCGTCCTCGTCCGGCACAAGTCATCGCTGAGGCTGGTCAGCCTTGCGACGCACGAAACCATCGAAGCCAGCAACCTAGCCGGCGATGTTCTGCTCACCGGGCAGGTATCGTTCTCTCCGGACGGCCAGCGCGTGGCCTTCGCCGGCTGCGAACCCAGCCCGCCAGCCCCCTGCCCCTACCCGGGAGACCTGTTTGTCGCCAACACCGACGGGACAGGGCTGGAAAAGCTGGTTCGGCCCAGCACTGGCATCCCGTGGGGACCTGAGTGGTCACCCGACGGGCGCTACATCGCCTTCGTCGACGGCAGGACGCAGATCAGCTGACCGTAGAGGCTCGCTGCCTACTCTGTGAGCCGTCTGTACAGGGTGGTGATGCGGGAGGGGAGGGCCTCGATGTCGGCCACCACGGCGTAGCCGATGTCATCGCACATCTGCTTCAGGTAGTCGTGGCCGTAGCGGTCGACCGTGAGGCAGAAGGGGACGATGCCCTTCCGCTTGGCCTCCAGCAGGGCCACGTGGGTGTCGTGGATGGCGTACTCCTTCTCGGTGCGGTCGCGGCCGTAGCCGTGGTCCTGAGGGCGGCCGTCGGACACCAAGAAGAGGATGCGCACCTTGGCCTCGTGGGCGTCCAGCTTGGCGGTGGCGTGGCGGATGGCCGGCCCCATGCGGGTCGAGCGGACGGGGGCGATCTTGTCGATGCGCTGCTTGATCCGCTCGCCGAAGGGCTCCTCTAGGTCCTTGATGACGTAGAACTCCACGTTCTCGCGGCCGTATCCCGAGAAGCCGTAGATGCCGTAGGTATCGCCGATGGTCTCCAGGGCCTTGATGAGAAGGACGGTGCTCTCCTTCTCCAGGTCGATGATCCGCTTGGGCGGAGTCAGCATGTCCTGAGCGCGTCGCGACATCCACCAAGAGAAGTAGCGGCGGGGGTCATCGTCGAAATCGTCCTGACCGTAGCGGCGCTCGTGCTTCGTGATCTCCTCGTCGGTGGAGGCGCTCATGTCCAGGAGGAAGGCCACCGCCACGTCCCGCTCCACCTTGTTGCGCCGCCAGTAGACCTTGCCCGTGGGCTGGTGGCCGCTGTGACGCTCCACCAGGAAGTCCACCACGCCGTCCAGGTCGAACTCCTCGCCGTCCAGCAGACGCTTGATCTTGCGGAACACCTCGGGCCGCAAAAGCTCGAACTGACGGCGGGTCTGGCTCACCAGGCTGGAGTGCTTCGTGAGGGTCCGCTCGAAGAACTGAGTCTCGCCCTCGGACAGCGAATACTCGGCCACCCGGCACCAGCGAGGCTTGTAGTCGCTGGCCCGGAAGTCCCACTCGTCATAGTAGGAGTAGTTGGGCTCGCAGGTCAGCTCCTCCTCTTCGCCCTCCCTGGGCGTGCCCGGTGGAAACTGCCCTTCGTGATAGGGCAAGCGCTTTTCGGGCCGCTGGGGCGCGGTCTCCTTCAGGAGGTTGGCCAGGAAGAGAGCGGAGCTTTCGGTGAGGTCACCCTCGGCCATCTCGCTGAGAGTTATCTCCACACTCTTGTCCAGGAGCTGCTTCAGCTGCTCCGGCGACAGCGCCGGAGGCGATGCCTGGGTCTGCCTGGCTTGTTTCTCCTGGCGCAGACGCATGAGGAGCTGCACCAGCTCCGGCTTGAACTCGCCCCTGAACTCCACCGGCTGGGGGCTCTCATAGGACTGTTCCTGGCCGCTCTGCATGAGCTGGGTCAGGGCCTGGCCCAGCGAGTCCATATCCTGGGACAGCTCGACCCCTTCCTCCTCCAAGCGCTGCCACTCCCTGTCCAGGTCGCTGACGATGTTGGGGACCTTCTGGGCCAGGCTGTAGAGGCGGACAGTCGCCTCGGCGGCGTCCTCCACGGTAGCCTGAGGCTGCTGGACGCTTCGCAGGACGCCGAGGGCGTTGTGCATGATGCCGATCATGGTCACGGGCCAGCGCATATGTTGGAAGCCCTCCAGGCTGGCCAGGATCAGATTCTCCAGGAAGGCCTGTCGCAGGGGCAGGTCTTCCGGCCGCGGCCGCTTCTCCAGTTCCCTGTCCTGGATGCGCCGATAGATGGAGCGAATGCCACAATACTCCTGGGCCACCAGACGATCGATACGGGCATCCTCTACGACGGCGAACAGGTCGGACGCCAGGCGGCGGTCGTCGAACAGGTCGAAGAAGCGCTCGATGTCGGTCAGGGCCTTCTTAGGGCCACCCCGCTGCTCCTCCAACTGGTGGCGTTCGTCGGGGAAAATGTGCCCCGGCCTGTCGAAGAAAAACTCAAAGCTGCCGAACTCCAGGTGGCCCGCCTGATGGGTGGCGTATACCTTGTAGACGCCGAAGCTCTGTGCCTTGTCTTTATACTCGTCCACCGCCGGCGGCAGATAGATAGAGGTACCCTCGGTGGAGGGACGCTCGCTGGCCACCCAGCCGATATTCTTCTCGGCAAGGGCGTCGGCGGAGTGAATAGCCACATTGCTACCGGTCAGGGCCTTGCAGTACATTCGCAGGACTTCCGCCACCCTGCTGAGTTCCACCCGCGAAGACAGAGACTCGAGAACCTCTTCACTCTTGCTGGACTGCAGGCGGAAGAAGGCCTTGCCACCTTCGACGCTGGCTTCCAACAGGCCCAGGCCGAAGGCGTGCCAGTGGTGCAGGTCGTCCACACTGATGCGAACCAGCACCTGAGGCAGGCTCTTGAGGAACTCCATGGCGGCCACCGGCGAGCAGGAGGCCAGGTCTTCGGCCAGCGAAAGCAGGTAAGGATGGTCATCCCCTTCGAGTTGACCGAGGGCGCGCGCCCCTTCGGTGAAGAAGGTGAATGCCTGCCGCCCTTCCTGGCGAGCCACCTCGCGGGTTAGGTCGAGGAAGCGCGACCGCTGGGAGGTCTGGACCTGACTGAGGAGACCGGGGCCCTTCTCCAAATAGGAGCGGGCATCAGCCCAGCCGGTGTAGGCCAGAACCTCGGCGAAACGTATGAAGGCTTCACGGTCCTGCGGGGGCAGAGGCGATAGGGACGTGGGCGTCGTCGACAGGCAGTGGGTAGCCAGATCGTAAGAGCGCTCGGCTAGGACATCCACGAATCGCACCAGGGCCCTGACCTCGTCCAGAGAGAGCTGGGACAAGAGGGCTGGGCTCGTGTCGAAGAACTGCACCGCCAGGGAGGCGGAGCGCCAGGTGCCCTTGTAGAGATGCTGCCCCAGGATGACCCAGTCGTCTATCTGGGACAGAGAGAGATTGGGCAGGGTATCCGGGCTGGCGCGGAAGTAGGCGGCGGCCAGGGACGACGACAGCTCGACCAGGTCATGTCCCCGCTGAGCCCACTGCCGCAAGGCGACGAACCCGATGAGGGGGAGCACTTGGGGGGTGGCTCGGAAGTACTCGCTGGCTGCCTCCCAGGAGCGCCAGGAACGGCGGGCCAGTTCCAGGCCATCCTCGGCCCACAAGGCCACCTCCTCCGGTTCCAATAGATCACAGGCCGCCTCAGCGCTAGAACGGAACTCTGCTGCCAGGGCGGTGGAGAAGGGAACCAGTTCCTTTTCGAACCGGCCTACCAGGCGACGCAAAGATGAGCTACTCAAAGATAGAGGACACCACCTCTTCTATACTGCGTTGCACCTCGCGGTCATCGGTAAGGGCCCACACCACCGCCACCTGACAAGCGCGGCGAGGGGCTATGCCCTTCTGTACGAGCCTGCCCGCATAGATGAGCAGACGGGTGCTCACCCCCTCGGCCAGGCCGTGCTCCTTGAGGTGGCGGACCTTCTCGCCCAGCTTGGCCAGGTCTATGGCAAGGGAGTCAGGAACACTGGCCTCATGCTGGATGATGCGAGCCTCCTGCTCTCGTGACGGGTAGCCGAACTCGATGGCCATGAATCGCTGACGAGTGCTGTGCTTCAGGTCCTTGAGAGCGCTCTGGTAGCCGGGGTTGTAGGAGATGACCAGCAGGAAACCGCCACGGGCCTCCACTATCTGGCCCAGCTTCTCGATGGGCAGGATGCGGCGGTGGTCGGTGAGGGGATGGATGAGAACAGTCGTATCCTTACGCGCCTCGACGATCTCGTCCAGGTAGCAGATGGCACCGGCCTTGACGGCGCGAGTGAGGGGCCCATCGATCCAGCGGGTGGACTCCCCCTCCAGGAGATAGCGCCCCACCAAGTCGCTGGCCGTCAGGTCCTCGTGGCAGGCCACGGTCACCAGGGGCAGGCCGTGATGGTCAGCCCCCTCGGATTGGCCGGTGACATCCTTGACGACGGTCAGGGGCCGGTCGAGCCGGTAGGCCATGTACTCGATGAAACGAGTCTTGCCACAGCCGGTGGGGCCCTTAAGGAGCACCGGTATGTTCTGGTTGAAGGCAGCAGTGAACAGCTCCACCTCATCCTTCAGTGGCAGGTAGAAGGGCTCTTCGCTGAGAACATACTCTTCGATGGCGTACTGTCTGTACTCTGTGCGCTCGGGCGGGGCTTCCATATCTCTTCGCTACTTTCTTGCCTGCCGAGGAGCGATGCTACGTCGCCTTGGCAGCCAATCGGCCAATCAGGTCATCCCAAAGCTCATCAACCCGCTGGGCCACCTCCGCCAGGGAGCAATTGGTATCGATGACCACGTGGGCGTGCTTCAGCCGCTCTTCGTTGGAGAGCTGGGCGGCGATGCGAGCCTCTGCCCGCTCTCGACTGAGGCCGCTGCGCTCCATCGACCGCTGAGCAGCCACCTCGGGCGAGACCACGGTCACCCAGACCTCGTCCGCCAGGTGGTCCCAGCCAGCCTCGATGAGGATGGCGGCCTCCAGCACGGCCACTCTGGTGCCCTGTCGCCGCAATTCCTCCAGCCTCTCCGACATCATCTGCTCCATGGGCGGGTGAGTGATGGCGTCCAGTCGCCGGCGAGCCTCCGGGTCGCTGAACACTATCTGGCCCAGCTTGCGGCGGTCGATCTGGCCGTCGTCGCCCACCACCTGGCGGCCGAAGGCGGCTACCACCTGATCCCACACTGGCGTGCCCGGCCGATAGACCTCGTGGCCTATCTGGTCAGCATAGACAGTAGCTGCACCCTTGGCGCGCAGCATATCTGAAATGGTGGACTTGCCGCTGCCAATGCCTCCCGTAAGGCCTATTACAAACATATGCCTATCCATATCTATGTTACAGGAAATTGGCTATAAGGGGAACTGACACTCCTACCTCCAGATAGGCGCCTGGCCGCCGCGGCGACGGCTCCCCCAAGGATCAAATCAAAAGGGGCATGGGCCCGGGCCTCAACGGGCTCATGCCCCTTCTGCTTACGACGGAGAAGGCTATCCTGCTTTTAGCTGGCGAACCTTGTTCACGAAGGGCGGAATGACTGTCTTCCAATCGGCCACAATGCCATAGCGACAGTAACGGAAGACGTTGGCCTCGGGGTCTTTGTTGATCGCAACGATGTTCTTGGCCCCACTGAGGCCAGCCATGTGCTGGCTAGCGCCGGAAATAGCCACCGCTATGTAGAGGGTGGGACTCACTACCTTGCCGGTGAGTCCTATCTGCTTCGGTATAGGATACCAGCCCATGTCGCAGGCAGCACGAGTGGCGCCTACCGCGCCCTTCATCAGGTCGGCCAGTTCCTCCAGTGTTTGGAATGCCTCGACGCTGCCCATGCCACGGCCTCCGCCCACGATCACCTCGGCGTCCTCCAGACGTATGCCCTCTGTCTCTTCCTTGCGTCTGCCGGTGATCTTGGTGCGGACGGCGGAGGCGTCGATGTCGGCGGCTACCTTGGTCACCTCCCCTTGGCGAGAGGCGTCCGGTGCGAGAGGTTCCTGCGACTTGACCCTGACGGTGGCCACTTGGGGCATGGTCTTGCAGGTATGCTGGGCATTGGCGTTGCCCCCATAGCAGGGGCGAGTCATCACCAGACGGCCGTCGCTGATGGCCATATCGAGACAGTCCATGGCCACCGCTGTCTCCAGACGAAAGGCCAGGCGCGGGGCCAGGTCACGTCCGATATCCGTCTGGCCCAGAAGGACGATAGACGGGTTAGCCTCGCGGCAGACCTTCTCGACCGCCGGGAGAAAGGCGTCGCTCTGGTACTCCGCCAGGATGGCGTCGTCCACCACGTAGACCTTGTCCGCCCCCGCAGCGATCAACTCCTGAGCCAAGGGCTCTACTCCCTGCCCCAGGAGGGCTGCCTGGACGGGCTGGCCGAGCTCGTCGGCCAGTCGCCGAGCGGCGGCCAACACCTCCAAGCTGATGGAGGCCAGGGCACCCTCGACCACTTCCGCAACAACCAGTACTCCGCTTTCGTTAGCCATCGTACATTTCTCCTTGCTCTGGTCTGCCCGGGCCGAAGGTCGGCCGACCTGGCGGCCCCGTCAGGCAGACCCTTAGATGAGCTTCGCCTCCCGAAGCTTGGTGGCCAGCGTTTCTGCTGCTTCCTCGGAGGTCTCCGCCTCGATGAACTCGCATTTGGCCTCGTGCACGGGCACGTAGAGGCGGTCCAAGGAGAGGAGAGAGCCGGCGGCACCCACCTGCGACGGGTCCACGCCCAGGTCGGCCACTGTCCAGACGGCTACCGGCTTCTTGGCAGCCGCCATGATCTCTCGCAGCTGGGGATAGCGCGGCTCACCCAGCTCGTTACTGACGCTAACCACGGCGGGAAGACTGGTCTCCACCGTCTCGAAGCCGTCCAGGAGCACCCGTTCCACCTGCAGGGTGCCATCGCTGGCTTTTACCTCGCTGGCACGGGTCACGCAGGGCAGACCCAACACGTCGGCGATGATCGAAGGCGTCACGCCTACGTCCCAGTCCGGCGCCTGGCGACCGCAGAGCACGAGATCGAAAGGCTCCAGCTTCTTGATGGCGGCTGCTAGAGCGCGAGCAGTGGCGTAGCTGTCGCCACCTTCGAAAGCGCCATCCGTGAGCTGTATGCCCTCATCGGCACCCATGGCCAGGGCCTTCTTGACGGCATCGCGAGCGGCCTCGGGGCCCAGGCAAAGGATAGTGATCTTGGCCTCGCCCAAGGCCTCGCGGATGCGCAGAGCGGCCTCGACGCCCAGGATAGCGTACTCGTCGGCCACCGGGTCGATGCCCGGCACCGGCAAGACTTTCTTGGTCGCCTCGTCCACCTTGAACTGGGAAGCTGGCGTCTCCGGGTCGGGCACCTGCTTGACGCAGCAAATTATGTGCATGATGTACCTCCTCCCTCAGCCCCGCCTGCCCTTGGAGCGGGGCACGGTTCTATCTCCCAAGCTTTTAAGATTGCTGGGCCCGCCTGCTGGCAGGCTCTACAGAAAACCACCCCTCACTGCGGCGGCTCCGCTGCCTGGCCCTCCGGCGGGTCGGCCTTGGCTGCCTCAGGGACGGCGGGTGCAGGGGCCACCGCCATATCTAGCAACTCCACCACGTCGTAGACCTTCATCTCTCGCTCAGCCGCTTCAGGCACGGCGCCGACGCCGTCCTCGAACATCTGCAAGCAGAAGGGACAGGCGGTGGCGACGAACTCGGCACCTGTGGCTGCCGCCTCCTCGGTGCGCTCGTTGTTCACCCGCTTGCCCTTGCTCTCCTCCATCCACATGTGGCCACCACCAGCGCCGCAGCAGAAGCTCTGCGCCCGTGCCCGAGGCATCTCGACAGTTTGGGCGCCAGGCAGGCTAGCGAGGATGTGGCGAGGCGACTCGTACAGGTTGTTGTGGCGGCCCAAGTAGCAGGAATCGTGGTAGGTGATCTTCTGGGCCAGGGGCCCCTGTGGCTTCAGCCTACCCTCCTTGACGAGCTGAGCGAAGAAGTCGGCGTGATGGATCACTTCGAAGTGGCCGTTGAACTGGGGGTACTCGTTCTTGAAGGTGTTGAAACCATGGGGGCAGCTAGTGATGATCTTCTTGACGCCCTTGGTATTGAACAGCTCGATGTTCTGCTGAGCCTGGAGCATGTAAAGGTACTCGTTACCCAGGCGGCGAGCGGGGTCGCCACAGCAGGTCTCCTCGGCCCCCAGCACACCGTAGCTTACTCCGGCCTGGTTTAGCAGCCTAGCGATAGCCTTAGTGGTCAGGACGTTCCGCTCCGACAGGGCGCCGGTGCAGCCCACCCAGAACAGATACTCCTGGCTACCGTCGAACATGGGCACTTCGCCCATCTCTTCGATCCAGGAGGTGCGGCCCAGGGGGGTGCCTCGCCAGGGGTGACCGCGCTGCTCCAGCTGCATGAGGGTGGCCTGAGCCGTCTCCGGCATGCGGGCCTCGTCCATCACGAAGTAGCGGCGGACGTCTATAATCTCCTGAATGTGCTCGACGAACACCGGGCACTCGTACTGGCAGGCGCCGCAGGTGAGGCAGTCCCATATGGGATTGAACCCCATAGCTTCCGTCAGTGCTACGCCGCGCTCGCCTGTGACATTGATGTTCAGTACCGGTATCGGCAGGAGATCCGATGCGTTAACCAGCAACTGCTGGCGTATTTGGTGAGCTATCTCCTTCGGCGATAGCTCCTTCTCGGTGTTATAGGCGGGACAGGCCTCCTGGCAGCGGCCGCACTCGGTGCAGGTGTAGCCGTCCAGGAGCTGCCTCCAGGTGAAGTCCTGGATACGCCCCACACCGAACACCTCCTGCGTCTCCAGGTCAGGGATGGGCTGGAGGACACCCGTAGGCTGAAGGCGCCGGAAGAACACGTTGGGGGCGGCGGTGAATACGTGCAGGTGCTTGGAGTAAGGGACCCAGATCAGGAAGCCCATGAAGGTCAACAAGTGAAGATACCAGAAGGTGGTGTGCCAGCCTTTGAGAACCTCTATGTCCGTTCCCTGGACACCCTCCGCGATGGCGTTCGAGATGAAGGCGCGACTGTGGTCGGGGAAGGGGTGGATGGCGATGCTGAAGCCGGTGGCAAACAGATCGGTCACCATGAGCAGGGCGATGAAGCCCAGGATAAGGTAGGCGTCCCAGTTGAGGCTAAGGCGGGGCGGCTTGACGATCAGGCGCCTGGCCACCGCCATGACTACGCCGATCACAACCAGGATCTCGAAAACCTGCATAACCGGGAAGTAGGCGGTGTACACGCCCTCGGCCCAGGAGAGCAGGGCGGCATCCTCGTGAAAGCCCTCCAGGAAGAAGTTGATGGTGTTCACCTGGAAGGTCAGGAAGCCCCAGAAGATGGCCAGGTGAAGAATACCCGAGTACCAGTAGCGGGGGCGAATCACGCGCCAGATAGCCAGCACCAGCGGAACGAAGGAAATTGTCCGCTCCCAAAGGCGGTTGAAGCGCCAGTCGGGTTTGCCCACTAAGAGAAGGGCGGTGCGAACGTAGACGGTATAGGCGAAGAAGGCGAGGCCAGAGACAAGTATGAGGTAGAAGAATATGTTACCAGGGAACTGAACAGACGGGGCCATCCGCTACTCCTCCCAATGCCAAGGTCATCGTCATAGTGGATACCAGATGTCGGTTCATCGGCGTGAAATCGCTCACCATCATAGCGTCCGCCCAGGTGAGGGTCAACCGTGAGTCTAGGGCGTGGGCGCGCCGTATAGCCTGCGCAGGTCCGTCTTCAGCACCTTGCCCAGATAGTTACGGGGCAACTCGTCCACAAAGGTCACGTATCTTGGCGTCTTGAAGCTAGCCAGGCAGTCTCTAGTGTAATAAATAATCTCCCCGGCGGTGGCCATCTCCCCCGGCTTGAGCTGGACGATAGCCTTCACCTCCTCACCCCACTCGACGTCGGGCACTCCGATGACGGCCGCATCTTCGATCTTGGGATGCTGCTGCAGGACAGCCTCGATCTCGCCGGGCGAGATGTTCTCGCCTCCACGGATGATCAGGTCCTTGGTGCGACCGGTGATGAACAGATAGCCGGCCTCGTCCATCCAGCCGATGTCGCCTGTATGGAGCCAGCCATCGACCAGGGTTTGGGCCGTCTCCTCATCGCGCTTCCAGTAGCCGGTCATGAGGCGGGCTCCCTTGGCCACGATCTCCCCCTCCCGACCGGCTGGCAGGATGTTGCTCTCGGGATCCATAATGCAGATATCCACATCCTCCATCGGCCGCCCCACCGACTTCAGGCGCTCCAGCTTTCGCTGCTTCTCCTCCTCCGTGCCCTCGATGACGTGATCCTCGGGGCCAAGGTAGGTGATGGTGGAGGTGGTCTCTGTCTGGCCGTAGGCGTTCATCAGGCCGCACTTAAACACATCCACGGCCTTGCGGATCACCTCGTAGGGCATGGGGGCGGCCCCGTAGGCCAGAAGCTTGAGGGAACTGAGGTCGTACTTGTCGAAGTCGGGCTCGTCCATGATTCGCTTGAGCATGGTGGGCACCACGAAGCTGTGAGTGACCTTCTCCCTCTGCACTGTCTCGAGCCAGGCGTGGGGTTCGAACTGAGGCAGCACCACCAAGGTACGCCCTCCCCAGATGGACGACATGATGGCAGTGGTTCCTGCTACGTGGTAGACAGGCACCGAAAGCATCGTGATGTCGTGCGTCTCTGGGTTGGCGGGCTCGACGGTGTTGGTGACGTACACCGAGAGGCTGAGGTAGGTGAGGACGACGCCCTTGGGCAGGGCAGTGGTGCCGCTGGTGTACAAAAGGACGGTGGGGTCGTTGTCATCGACCTCGACGAAGACTTCCTCAAGCTCGCATCTGGCGATAACGTCCTCGTAGTTCTGCATCCCCTGGGGACGGCCATCGTAGCAGATGAAGTGACGGATGCCTCTCAGCTCCGGCCGTATGGAGGCGATGAGCTCCAGATAGCGCTCTCCCACGAAGAATATCGAGGCATCGGAATTATTCACCATGTGGGTCAACTCTTCCCGCTTGGCCCGATAGTTGAGGGGAACCAACACTGCTCCCAGCTTGGCGCAAGCGTAGTAGGTCTCGATGTAGTGGTGCGAGTTGAGGGCCATGACAGCCACCTTGTGGCCGCGCTCGACTCCCAGGTCCGTGAGGGCGTTGGCCAGGCGATTGACCCGCTCCTGCACCTCCAGGTAGGTAAGACGGGTACCGTTGCAGACCAGTGCTTCGCGCTCAGGCACGATGGAAGCGCTGATGGTCAGGAATTCAGCAGTATTCATCTTCCCCCCTTCAACTGTTGGCCCCTACACCCCCAGGAATTGGGGCGCTCTGCCCTCTCTCTGTGCCCTCAGGCCCTCGCGGGCGTCACTGGTGGCCAGAACCAAGCGCGCCAGGCGGGCCTCCAGCGCCAGGCCCTCGGCCAGGGGCATGTCCAGGCCCTGGGTCACTGCCTCCTTAGCGTATCGCAAAGCCAGCGGGCCGCGCGTCATTAGCTGGCGAGCTAGCGTCTCGGCCTCGACGTAGAGGCGCTGGCGGGGCACCACTCGCTGCACCAGGCCGATGCGTAATGCCTCCTGGGCATCGATATCATCGCCTGATAGGATGAGGCCCATGGCTAGCCCCGGGCTGATGGTGCGGGGAAGGAGCTGGGTCCCTCCAGCCGAGGGGATGTAGGCCAGGCTCACCTCCGGCAGCCCCAGGCGAGCGTCCTCGGCGGCGATGCGCAGGTCGCAGCACATGCTCAGCTCGAGGCCGGCTCCCAGGGCGAAGCCGTGGATGGCAGCAATGAGGGGCTTCTCGATGGCCAGCATGTAGCCCCAGAGGTCGCGCTCCCGCCGCGCCCGCCGCGCTTCGACCACCGAAGGGGCTGTGCCGAACTCGCTGATATCGGCGCCGGCGGAGAAGGCCTGCTCCCCCGCACCTTTGAAGATAGCCACCGCCACATCGGGGTCATCCTGTAAGGCGTGGAGAACCTGCCACAGCTCGTCCCGCATCTCCATGTTCATAGCGTTGAGGACATCGGGCCGGTTCAGGGTGACCCAGGCGATGCCACCGTCCTTCTCGTAGACCAGGCTCGCGAAGCCGTTCATGATGTTCCTGTCCCAGGGCCTTAAGCCCGTGGCCAATCTTTTCCCCGGCAGTCATCGTAGCTGCAGACCTTCAGGTCTGCCAGCTATTGGCAGGGCTGAAGCCCTGCAGCTACTTGTTCATACCCGGTCGTGACGCTGAATCTGTCTGTGCTCCTATCGTCCGTGGAACTGCGGCGGCCGCTTGTCCAGAAAGGCGCGCACGCCCTCCGCCCGATCCTCGGTGGCCTGCAGAATTATCGTCAAGTCCGTCTCAAAGCGCAAGGCCTGCTCCAGGGTCATGTCCAGGCCTCGGCTCACCGCCTCCTTGGCATAGCGCACAGCAATCGGCCCGCGAGCGGCGATGCGCTCGGCCAGGGCCTCGGCTTCGGCCATCAGCCTGTCGCGCGGCACCACCCCGCTCACCAAGCCGATGCGGTGGGCCTCCTGAGCATCGATAGCCTCTGCGGTGAGGATCAGCTCCAGGGCTTTGCCCCGACCAACGATACGAGCCAACCGCTGGCTGCCGCCGCCCATGGGTATCAGACCCCAGGAGGTCTCGGGCAGAGCGAAGTGAGCCTCGGCGCAGGCCAGACGAACATCGCAGGCCAGGGCCAGCTCCAGGCCGGCGCTGATGGCATCGCCGTTGATGGCGCAGATGACCGGTCGCGAGAGCTGGGGCAGGCAGTCGAAGACACAGCCCAGGAACTCCCGGCGGCGAGCGGGCGCCCCTTCGGCGGCCAGCAGCGACGTATCCCAGCCCAGGGAAAAGACAGAGACATCGCCGCCGCTGAGGATAGCCACCCGCACCTGGGGGTCGTCGTTTATCTCGGCGCAGGCGGCTGAGAGCTCCTGCAGCAGCTGACCATCGATGCAGTTTCCCTGCTCGGGACGCTGCAAATGGAGATGGGCGATAGCATCGCGCTTAGACAGCCTGATGGTCTGATAGGGCATCGCCGCTTCCAGCGTCGGTATCGTAGCAAGGCCTACAAATGGTGTCAATGAAGCCGAACCCCGTTGCAATGAGGGCAACGGCCGTTGTATTATCCGCGCCGGACGCGCCTGCGCTTTTTGCCAGTCGGAGCAACCAGCGCTTAAGGAAGGGTAGAGATCGTCGTGGACCTAGGACTGAAGGGCAAAGCAGCGATCGTCACCGGCGCCAGCCGTGGCCTCGGCCGGGCCATCGCCCTGGGCCTGGCCGAGGAGGGCTGCGACGTCGCCCTCTGCGCGCGCGGCCAAGAAAGGCTGGCCGAGGCAGCGAAGGAGGTCGAGACCAAGGGCGTGCGGGCCCTGGCGGTGGAGGCAGATGTCACCAAGGCCGAGGACGCGGAGCGGCTGGTGCAGGCGGCTGCCGAGACCTTCGGGCGCATCGATATCCTGGTGAACAACGTAGGCGGGTCGGTGGCCGCCGATTCGGATGAGGCCTGGCAGGCCACTTTTGAAACGATCCTTCTGACGGCCGCCCGCGCCACGCGTCTCGTCGTCCCCCACATGCAGCGAGCGGGCGGCGGGGCGATAGTGCACATCGCCTCCATCTGGGGCCGCGAGTCGGGCGGCGTTCCCACCTACAACGCGATGAAGGCGGCGATGATCAGCCACGCCAAGATGATGGCCCTAGAGCTTGCTCCCCAGAACATTCGGGTGAACTCGGTAGCTCCCGGCAGCGTCAGCCACCCCGGCGGCTCCTGGTGGCGCCGCCAGCAGGAGGACCCCGAGGGGATGGCCCAGTTCGTGCGGCAGAACATCCCCGCCGGTCGCTTCGGCACCGCCGAGGAGGTGGCCAACGTAGTGGTCTTCCTGGTATCGGAGCGAGCTAGCTGGGTGACGGGCGCCTGCGTCAACGTGGACGGCGGCCAGAGCCGGTCGAATATCTGAGGGCACAGTAGAGCTAGCAGACCCCCGCAGTTGCCAACTACCTGCGCTTTATGTACAATGTCAGCGGCGATCCGCTCGCACCAGTGAGCATGTCGCACGGTGCCCTGGCTGCCACAGTCCGGCCTCTGGTGGGTACAAACCCAGCGGCATCGGTATAGTGCTCACTCATGCGCGCTCCACAGCCGGGGGGGGAGCCAGATGAACGACCGCGGTTTGCCGCGCCAGCAGGGCAGATTTCGCGGGCGAACTGGACTGGACGCGTGGACTACCGTCCGCCGCCTCTTCAATTTGTTCTCCCAGGCCGTAGACACAATCCTGCAACCGTTCAAGCTGCCGAACGACGAGCTAGTTGTGCTGATCTCCCTCGCCCACGCGGGCGGCACTCTCCCCGTTGGCCAGATCGAGCGCGCGACCCTCTTCGAGACAGATCGTCTCAGACGAATCGTGGATAAGCTCGAGACGCGGGGGCTAGTGACACGCCTGCATCAACAGAAAGACCGCCGCAAGGTCTTCGTGCGGATGGAAGAGACCGGCCAGCGGCTGCTGGATAGCATCGCGCCCGTGATGTTCGAGTTGATACGCGAGGTCATGGACACGCTAGGGACACAGGATACGGAATTCATGCGAGCCAAGGTACGGAAGATGGTAGCATACGCCGGAACGCATCATAAGGGAACACCTCGAGGCTCTCGATACGACACGCGTAAGAGTACAGGGACGGTACAGACTCTCACTGACGTAGCGGTGTCTGGATCACGCGGCCGCCCGGGCACCTGGGGACTGGCGGGGTGGTTACGAGCCGCTGAGTGCGCCAATCACGTGCACAGAATATGGAGAGAGGAGTCTCACGGCCTGGGCCTTACCGTGCCACAACTGCACGTCCTGGCCATCCTGGCAGAGGCAAGCGACAGCGTGGCGGAAGACGCTATCGCCCGCATTTCGGGCTTGCATCAGGACAGGGTAAGGTCAGCCCTGTGCGCGCTGGAGCGGGCGGGTTTCGTCAGGAGGCAGAGCGGCAGCCGGCCCTGCAACGATACGCTGGCGGAGATAACGGAGCAAGGCAGGCACAAGGTGCTAGACAGCCTACCGATGGCAAATAGCTTTGCCGAAGAGCTATGGCAGCGATTGAGCGATGACGAGTTGGAGCGCCTGCTGTCCCTGATACTCAAGGTTTGCACCGGCGTGGAGCGGGCGGTCGAACGCCGGGCACGCGACGCCGTCCCCCAGGCAGCGAGACCATCTCTTGGCTAAGTAGCGTAGGAGCAGAGAAGAATACGTCCTCCAGCGTCTGGCCCGCGCCCCGTTTTGGCTTAGTGGCGTTGCGCCTCATGACGTGCACACCCGCAGCGGGGAGGCCGGCCTTCCTGTGTTTGCGCTCGTTCTGGACACACCTCCCGCTGTCCGTCTAGACTGGGAAGCGCTATGAAGGTTCACCTCCCTTACGGACGCCGGGGCCTTGAGGTGGAGCTGCCAGCGCAGGCCCAGGTGCTCCTACCCAAGCGCGTGCCCGCCCTGGCCCAGCCGACGGAGGCCATACGCCAGACCCTGCGCCAACCCATCGGCTCGCCGCCGCTGGCCGAGCTGGTGCGACCCGCCGATAGGGTAGCCATCGTCTTCAGCGATATCACCCGCCCGACGCCCAACCACATCATCCTCCCCACCATCCTGGCCGAACTGGCTGCCAGGGGAGTGCCCAAGGAGAACTTCGTCCTCGTCAACGCCACCGGCATGCATCGCTCCAACACCCGCGAGGAGCTGATAGCGATGCTGGGGCAGGAGGTCGTCGACAGCTATCGCATCGTCCAGCACGACGCCAGAGACAGGGGGCAGCAGGCCTTCCTCTCCAAGAACGAGCGCGGGGCAGAGATCTGGATCAACGGCGACTACATGCGAGCCAATGTCAGGATCCTCACCGGCTTCGTGGAGCCCCACCTCTTCGCCGGCTATTCCGGCGGCGGTAAGGCCGTCCTGCCGGGCATCGCCGGCGCCGAGATCATCATGAGTAACCACGGCGGCCCCATGCTTGCCCACCCCAGGGCTACCTGGTGCCACACGGAGGGAAACCCTGTCTTCGAGGAGGCGCGACGGGTGGCTCTAGCCACGCAGCCCGCCTTCATCGTTAACGTCACCCTGAACGAGCGCAAGGAGGTCACGGGCGTGTTCGCCGGGGAGGTTGTCCAGGCCCACGATGCCGGCATCGCCTTCGCCGAGAGGTCCTACGTGCAGCCCCTGCGCCAGCGATACGACATAGTGGTGTCCACGAACATGGGCTACCCAGCCGACATCAATCTCTACCAGTCGGCCAAGGGGATGTCGGTGGCCGCCCAGGCGGTGAAGGAGGGCGGGGCGATCGTTCTGGCCGCCGAGTGCGCCGATGGTCTGGGCCAGGCCCACTACGCCGAGATGCTTGCCTGGCGAAAGACGCCCCAGGAGCTGCTCGACATGATCCTGGAGCCGGGATTCGCTGAGCTAGAGCAGTGGGCGATACAGTGCCAGACCATGGTGCAGGTCAGGGCCAACGTCTACCTCTATTCGTCTTTGGGCGCCGAACAAACGCGAAGGACTCACCTGAGGCACTGCCCGGACATCGGCGAAACGGTGGCTGCCCTATCCGACGACTTCCGCCGAAAGAACGGCGGCAAAGATCCCGCCATTCTGGTGCTGCCCTTCGGCCAGCTTGCCGTGCCGCAAGTGCGCGACTGAGCTAGCCCGCACTGTCTCCAAGATGTGGTGACGCATCCCCTCGCCTTGCTCAGGGCAGGCTCTTGCCATTCTGCCCACATCGCCGCTGAGATTCTTCGCTCCGCTCAGAATGACGCCAGGCTGTGCTGTCACCCTGAGCGTAGCGAAGGGTCTCACTCCGGATGGCATAGCACGCCCGTGGGTCGCTGCAACTCAGTGATAGAACGAGCTAGGCCGCAGTCAGCACCCGATCGGCCGCAGCCACGCCTGCGCCCTTCTCCAGACGGAACCCCTGAGCCGATAGCTCCTGCTCCAGCGCTTGGAGCACCGCCAGCACGTTCTCCGCCGAAGAAGCGACGCCCATGAGACCGATGCGCCATACCTTGCCCGCCAGCGGCCCCAGCCCACCAGCGATCTCGATATTGTGCCCGTACAAGAGGGCGCGGCGCAGCTTCAGATCCTCGATCCCGTCAGGGACGCGCACTGTGGTGATTACAGGCAGGCGATAGGCCTCCTGGGCATGCAGGGTCAGGCCCATAGCCTCCAGTCCGGCCCGGAGGGCCTGACCGTTGCGCTGATGACGATCGAGTCGGGCCTCCAGCCCCTCTTCCAGCACCAAGCGAAGGCCCTCACGCAGAGCGTAGACCATGCTCATAGGCGCTGTGTGGTGGTAGGCGCGCTTGCCGCCCCAGTAGTTGTCCAGGAGAGTCATATCCAAGTACCAGCTGCGCACCTTGGTCTCGCGGCTGCGGAGAGCATCGGAAGCGCGGGTACTGAACGTGAGGGGGGCCATCCCCGGCGGGCAGGAGAGGCACTTCTGGGAGGCGCTGTGACAGGCATCGATGCCCCAATCGTCCACCGCTAGCTCGCATCCGGCCAGTGAAGTGACAGCGTCCACCATGAGTAAGGCTTCGTGCTCGTGGGTCAGGCGGACGATATCGTCCAGGGGCTGCTGGACGCCGGTACTGGTCTCGGCGTGGACGATGGCCACCAGCTTTGTGCGGCCGGCGGCCTTGAGCGCGGCCTCCACCGCCTCCGGCTCGATGATGCGCCCCCATTCGGCCTCCACGCGCGTCACCTCCGCGTCATAGCGGGAGGCCATCTCGGCGATGCGGTCGCCGAAGAAACCGGCGACGCAGACCACGGCCCGCTCGCCCGGCTCGATAAGGTTGGCGACCACCGCCTCCATGCCGGCGCTGCCGGTGCCAGAGACAGCGATGGTCTCCTCGTTCTGGGTGCGGAAAACAGTCCGCAGGAGGTCTTTGGTCTCGTCCATGATCCGGAGAAAGTCAGGGTCGAGATGGCCCAGGATCGGCGCCATCATGGCCTGATATACCCGCGGGTGTACGTTGGAGGGCCCAGCGCCCAGAAGGATGCGCGGGGGCGGGTTCAGGTCGGAGACATTGCGGTTGCTCATGATGACCTCCCAGTCTACTGCTCGCCCAGGCCCGCCTCGATGCGAGCCAAGAGCTTCCTGGCCAACTCGATGGCTTCGTCAGTCGATGCGCCCTCGCCGAGGGTGTAGGTCCTGACATCAGCCAATAGCTCACCCTTTCGAAACGTCAGCGAGACGACTTCGGCCTGGACAGCCTCCCAGCCGCAGAAGCTCACCCGAGGAGCCGAGAGAAAGAAGCCGTCAGCCCCATCGCCGATGGCGGGCAGATCAAGCTGCTCCGGTATGCCCTCTTCCTCCGGAAGGCCGGCGCCCATCGCCTCTATTGTCTGCTGCTCCTCTACCAATCTGGCGGCGGCAGCCTCCGTGCTCGTATAGAGCTCGAGCTCGCTAACGATGCAGACGGTCTTGCCCTCCCCCTGCAGACTCTCCTCCAGCAGCGACCGCAGCTTGCGCCCCTCCGTTCGCTCCTGAGGATCAGCCAGATCCGGCGTCATAGGGGTCAGCTCGCTGGTGACTTCGTAGGAGAAGCCCTGGGGCAGGTCCTCCGCCTGGAGCATCATTGCATCTAGGCCCTCCGGCTCGACACCTGCCGTCTCGTCCGCCGGCGTGGGCGATTGCTCCTCGCCCCCACCTCCCCCACCGCAGGCGGCGAGACAGAGGACAGCGGCGATGGCCAACGCGAACATCACCCCCGGCAGCCAGCCTATCGGTTTACGATTCATCCTCGGTCTCCCTTCGCCAGCGCAGCACCGGCCGACGGGCAGCCGTGGCCTCGTCCAAGCGGCCGATGGGGGCCGTGTGAGGCGCTTCCTTCACCACCTGCGGCTCCTCCTCGGCCTCGCGGGCGATGGCCAGCAGGGCATCGCAGAAGGCATCCAGGGCCTCCTTGCTCTCCGTCTCCGTGGGCTCGATCATCAGCGCCTCGTCCACGATGAGAGGGAAGTAGACGGTGGGCGGATGGAAGCCGTAGTCGATGAGCCGCTTGGCGATGTCCCAGGTGCGCACGCCCTTCGCCCGCTGGCGGCTCCCTGAGAAGACCACCTCGTGCATGCAGCGGCGGTCGTAGGGCAAGTGGTAGGCCTGCCGCAAGCGAGCCTGGACATAGTTGGCGTTGATGACGGCGTTCTCGCTCACCTGGCGCAGCCCTTCGCTCCCCAGCGCGCGGAGGTAGGCGTAGGCCCGCAGCAGCACGCCAAAGTGCCCGTAGAACAGGCCAACCCTGCCGATGCTGCGCTCGGGCGTGGCCAGGACGAAGCGCCCGTCCTCCCTTCCGACTACGGGCGTCGGCAGGTAAGGCGCTAGGTGTTCCCTTACGACGACGGGCCCGGAGCCGGGGCCGCCGCCGCCGTGAGGGGTGCTGAAGGTCTTGTGCATGTTCAGATGGACGATGTCGAAGCCCATGTCGCCGAAGCGGGCGCGTCCGAGGAGGGCATTCAGATTGGCGCCGTCGCCGTAGAGGAGAGCCCCCTTGCGGTGTAGCATCTCGGCGATGCG
>CAZEJO010000005.1:35548-86655 GCA_964512285.1 uncultured Dehalococcoidia bacterium
GTGTCCACGCTGTAGTTGAGGCGGCTGAGGGCCAGGAAGTAGCGCACCAGGCCCACCTGACTCAGCTCGGGCAGGTTGAGCTCTTGGCGCAGGAGCTGCAGCGGCGGCATCCCGGCCTCAGGGACATCGCAGGGCGGCAGGGAGCAGGCCGTGCGCCCCGGCTTGCTCAGGTCGAAGGTGAGGCGAGCGCCGGTATCCGGCTGCCTCGGGCCGCTGCTCACTCGCTGCCTCCGATCTCCGCCAGCGCCTCCACCAGGCGGTCGATCTCCTCCCGCGTGTTCATCTCCGTGACGCAGAGGAGGAGGCCGTTCTCCACATGCTGGCTCACGTCCAAGCCGCCGATGATGCCCCGCTCCAGGAGGGCACGGTTCACCTCAGAGGGCGGCCGGGGGCAACGCACCACGAACTCTTTGAAGAAGAGTCCGTCGAAAGCCAGGGAATAGCCAGGCACCTGGGCGATGCGGTGGGCAGCGTAGTGGGCCTTGTGGTAGCAGAGATCGGCCACCTGGCGCAGGCCCTGCTTGCCCATCGCTGCCAGGTAGACAGTGGCGGCCAGGGCGACGAGCTGCTGGCTGGTGCAGATGTTGGATGAGGCCTTCTCGCGGCGGATGTGCTGCTCGCGGGTCTGGAGGGTGAGGACGTAGCCAGTGCGCCCCTGGTCATCGCTGGTGCGGCCGATGATTCGGCCCGGCATCTGGCGCAGGTACTGCTGGCGACAGGCGAAGAGGCCGAGATAGGGCCCGCCGAAGCTCAGGGGGCTGCCCAGCGATTGGCCATCGCCCACCACGACATCGGCCCCGTAGTCGCCGGGGGGCCGGAATAGGCCCAGCGATATGGGATCGACGGACACAACGAGAAGGGCTCCTGCCTCATGGGCTGCCCTCTCCACCGCTTCGATATCGGGCAGGAAATAGCCGAAGAAATTGGGCTGCTGGACGGCCAGACAGGCGTGCTCCTCGTTGAGGGCCAGGGCGTCGGGCGACAGCACATCCACCGCCAGGTCGCGGCCGAAGGCGTAGGTGCGCACCACCGCCTGGCAGTGGGGGTGAACGGTGGAAAGAAGAGCGATGCGCCGACGACCGGTGACGCCGGCGGCCATCAGGCAGGCCTCGGCCAGGGCGCTGGCGCCGTCGTACATGCCGGCGTTGGCCACGTCCATGGCCGTCAGCTCGCAGACCATCGACTGGAACTCGAAGGCGGTCTGGAGAGTGCCCTGGCTGATCTCCGCCTGGTAGGGAGTGTAGGCGGTAGCGTACTCGCTGCGGCCGATGACCTCGCCGACCACGCTGGGGATGAAGTGGCGATAGGCGCCGCCGCCCAGAAAGCAGGGCATGCTATCGACCGGCTGGTTGCGCGCGGCCAGGCCCGCCAGCTCGCGCACCAGCTCCGGCTCCGAGAGAGCGGGCGGCAGGCCCAGCTCGCCGGCGCGGAACTCCGATGGGATGTCGGCGAACAACTCCTCGACCGAGGCCACGCCGATGGCGGCCAGCATGGCCTGGCGGTCGGTCTCAGTGTTGGCGATGTAAGGAAGTGTCATAGCTCCTAAGATTGCGCTATCAGCTCATCGTACTGCTCGGCGGTGAGGAGGCTGTCCAGCTCGGCGGGATCGGCCAGGCGCACGCGCACCAGCCAGCCCTGCCCGTAGGGCGACTGGTTCGCCAGCTCCGGCCTGTCGACGACCTCCTGGTTGACCTCCGTCACCTCGCCGCTGACGGGCGAGTAGAGGTCGGAGACGGCCTTCACCGACTCGATCTCGCCCAGCTTGTCGAGCTGCTTGACCTGGGTCCCCGACGAGGGCAGGTCAAGGTAGACAAGGTCGCCAAGCTGATCCTGAGCGTAGTCGGTGATGCCGACGGTGCCGAGATCAGCCTCGACACGCACCCACTCGTGCTCCTTGGTGTAACGGCGATCGGTAGGACTAGACATGGCTCCCCTCCTCTGGACTGATTAAGCCCAAGATTAGCGTCGGGCGAGAGGCAAGTCAATGGAGGGTGGGGGCTAGCCCGCCTTTGGCCGCTTGTAGAACGGCCGCTTGACCACCTGCGCCCGCAGGAGCCTGCCCCGCACGTCCACATCGAGCTCCGTGCCCACGCTGGCCAGCTCCGGCGGCAGGTAGGCCATGCCGATGCTCACCCCCAGCGTCGGCGAAAAGCCGCCGCTGGTCAGCTCGCTCACCCGGCGGCCCGATTGCATGATGGGGTAGCCCGCTCGCATGACGCCCCGCTCCTGAGCCTTGAGGCAGACCAGGTGACGCTGGACGCCGGCGTCATGAATGCGCAGGAGGGCTTCCCGCCCGATGAAATCGACGCCATCGTCGAAAGTCACTACCCAACCCAGGCCGGCCTCGAAGGGGTTGGTGCTGCTATCGATGTCGTTGCCGTAGAGGGGGAGGGCCGCCTCCAGGCGCAGGCTGTCGCGAGCGCCCAGGCCGCAGGGCTGGACGCCGTGCTCGACGAACCACTTCCAAAGGATGACGCCGGCGGCGGACGACAGAATGATCTCGACGCCGTCCTCGCCCGTGTAACCGGTGCGGGAGAAGAAAGCGGTGACGCCAGCCAGCGATACTTCAGCACAACCGCGGGGTCGTAGGCCCTCGGCCAGAGATGGCACCAGGCGAGCCAGGTAGCGCTGCGCATCAGGGCCTTGAAGGGCCGCCATGACTGTTTCCGCCTGGCGATCATTCACTGTGACGCGCAGCGATGAGTGGAGATGCTGTTGGATCCAATCACCGATCCTATCGGCGTTGGCAGAGTTAACCACCATCAGAAAGCGCTCGTCGGCCAGGCGGAAGACGTACACGTCGTCCAGGATGCCCCCCTCCTCCTGGCAGACGAGGCCGTAGTGACCTTTGCCCACCTCCAGCCCGGCGATGTCGTAGGTCACCAGGCCGCGCAGGAAAGATGCGCCGTCGGGGCCGGTTACCTCCAGGCGGCCCATGTGGGAGACGTCGAACAGACCAACCCGCTGGCGAACGGCGTGGTGCTCCTCGACGATGCCCTTGTACTGGACAGGCATCTCCCAGCCGGCGAAGGGAACCATGCGCCCGCCCAGAGCTAAGTGCTGGTTATAGAGGGCAGTACGACGGAGGGTGGGGGCCTGACCGCTGCTCATAGCGTCTCCCACTTTCGCTTGCCGTCGACCAGCCTCAGGCGCCCGAGGCCCGGCGGCGGACAGTGAACACAAACCAATAGATCGTTCTCGGCTATCGCCCGCTCCAGGATACGCTTCTTCGTCTCCAGCGACAGCAGGGGCAGCACATCGAAGGACGATATCCAAGCCAGGCGCTCCAGCATCAGCGGATGCTGGACGATGTCGCCGATGTAGACGGCCGTCTGACCGGCGGAGGCCACCTCCACGATGGCATGATGGGCGGTGTGGCCGGGGGCGGGCAGGATGCGCACGCCCTTGACCACCTCCGCCTCGCCCTCCACCAGCTCTAGCTGGCCGCTGTCGGCCAGGGGCTCCAGGTTCTCGGGAAGGTAGCTGGCGCGCGTGCGCTCGTTGGGGTGATTGGCCTCGTCCCACTCGCCCTTCTGAAGGAAGTAGCGGGCGCGAGGGAAGGTGAGCGCCAGCTTGCCGTCGCGGTAGGTAGTGTTGCCGCCGCAGTGGTCGAAGTGGAGGTGGGTGTTGATGACGATGTCCACATCCTCGGGCCGGATGCCCTGGCGGGCCATGTCCTCCACCAGCGTTCCCGCCTGAGCGACGCCGGAGCCGCGGGGGATGCGGGTCGTCTTATTGCCCACGCCCGTCTCCACCAGGATCAGCTTGCCCTGCGACCGCACGAGGAGGCAGTTGAGGCCGACGGGCAGGCTGTGCTCCTCATCGAGGGGCCCCACCAGGGGCTCCCACATGACGCGCGGCGTCACGCCGAAGACGGAGCCCGCGTCCAGGCGGAGGACGCCATCGCTGACGACCAGAAGATCGTAATCGCCCAGACGGAACCAATCGCTCATGGCAAACGTTCTAGGGGTGACGGCAAACGACCCTTCTCCAAGATAGCGCGCGCGGGCTGGCAGGGTCAATGCGGGCAAGGAGGAGAGGAATTTGGCAGGGAAATTCCTGTTGTAGGCTGCAAGCACTTTGGCAAAATGCGCCAATGTGTTAAAATTCGTTTGCGAGCATGAGTGAGCGTTATGACACCCAGAGTTATCGGGGTTCTGACCTTTGTGGTGGTGGCTGTCGGCGTGACGGTCGGCGTCTACTTCGCCAGCCAGGTGAGCGACGGCACCACCGCCGCCCACGAGCAGGGCGAGAAGCCCACACTGACGCCTGTCGCCGTGGTGGTGGGCGAGCCCAGCCTGGAGCAGGATGAGCCTGCAGTAGTACCGACTGCAGCTCCACCCGTCTCACCCAGCTCCGAGCCGCCCGTGACCGCACTGCCCTCTTCGCCAACACCTCCGCCCCCCCCACCACCACCGACCGCGACGCCCACGCCCGAGCCGGGGGTCTGCCCGCCGCCATACCGGAAAGCGTCGACAGTAGGCGACGTCGTTGGCCGCTGGCAGCTTGAAGGCGGCACGGTGCATCGGGACGGATACGTCAGCCTGCACCTGCCGGCGGGAAGGCACTTCGTCGTCGACAGCGGGTGGTACTCAGAAGGGCTGCAGATCACCATCTACGATCTGGAGGCGCAGTCGGCCCTGAATGTGCGCAGCGACGGGTGTGAAAACAGTCGCACTGTCCCCGATGCGGCAGCAGACGCGGTGTTCGACGAGATAATGGCGACTCTAGAGATAGCAGATTCCTACGCGTGCCCATCTCCGGGACGGGTGACGCCAGAGGACTTCCCAGGGACAGACAAGGCTCCGGCCGTGTCCCAGATAGGCGGTCAGCCTGCAAAGGGAGGGGCGCCGCTCAGGGTCGGCGACCTCACGTTACAACTGCCCGCTGGCAGGCAGTTCCGGGTGGGCGGCGGGGTGTCCAGTCCAGGCGGGTCGTTCCTATGGCTGTATGACGTAGAGGCTCAATCGTATTTGTACCTGAGGCCTGACGGTTGCGAGACCAGTCGGTTCATACGTGACGCCGCCGTGGACCCCGTGTTCGATCAAATCGCGGCCACCGTACAGGTGACGTGGCGGTGAAGAAGCGGACAAGAGCCAACCTGTCCGTGAGCAGCCATGCCTAGACGCAAAGCTGCTGTGGCACGGCGAGTGGGTTTTAGCCTTGTGGGACTGTGCTTGTGCGCCGTCACCCTGCTGTTGGCCACCACCCAGGGCGGACTAGCGGACTACGACGACGACAACGTGCTCGAGTGGGGAGTCTTCAACAACCGGATGGGGTTTCAGCAGGGGATGATAAGCGGCACGCCCATTAGGGCTTGCAGCGACGGCGATTTTGTGTCCTCTACCCAGATTGCCGTGAGCCGCTGGAACACTGCTTTAGGCCATACCACCTTCCAGAATAGCTGCGCTTGGCCCCAAGTGTGGGTCACCACAGAACTCTTTGAGCACTGCCAGCCTTCAGGCCCCTACTACCCTCACGCTTGCACAGAGCCCACCAACGTGTTGGACTGGGAGATAGTCTCCCCCACGGCGGCTCGTATGAACCCGAATATGTTTCCCAAGTCGTCCCCGGAGTGCCCAAGTGGGTGCTTCGACGGTGAGTGGCACACCAATCGTGACGTTACGCACGAGTTTGGACATGCCCTTGGGCACGCCGGCTATGCCGGATGTCCAGGGGGCACGCCGACCATAATGGACTGTACAGAGCAGTGTTGGTATGACACGCCCCAGCAGCTGGATGTAACCAACTACAACGCCGCCTACAGGCCGAACGGCGTCACCAGCTTCACGGGGTCTTCGCCTGGCCCCGGTCAGGTGCAGCTCTCCTGGAACCCGAGCAACGTCCATGCCGAGGCGGTGTTCCGCATCAACCGCTGGCCCGCCGGGCAGGGCTGTTGCGGAACCGTGGTCGGGACGGCCGCCAAGAACGCATCAAGCATCACCCTCTCCAACCAGCCGTCCGGCAACCAGACCTATCGCGTCCGGGGCTGGACTTATGCCCTTAACAACGGCTACGGCGACAATCCCTCTCCGCAGGACGTCACCGTAAACGTGCAGCCCCTCCTCTATGACAGTTTTAGCTCCGGCTCCATCAATACGAGTCTTTGGGGCACTGTCGTGGGCGGAGGCGCCACCATCGTCCAATCCGGCGGCTACCTCCAGATGAGTATTCCCGACGTAGCCAACGCCTATGCAGACCTGTACTCGAAGAGCTACTTCCCCGTTGGCACCACCTTTGAAGCCCGCGTGTGGGTAGGATCAGGCCAGTGGTATGACCACAAGGGCATCGGCTATGCGAACGCCAGAGTGGGGGCTGACTGCGGAAGTGGTGAAACCCAAGCGGCAATGTGGCGGGGCCAAGATCGCGATAAGTACACCGAAACCAAAACCAGTTCAAGCTCACACAACTGTACCAAGAGGCAATCAAGCTACCCTTCAGGCTGGAGAACGATCAAGGTCGAAAGGGTAAGCAGCTCGCAGGTCAAATTCTATGAAACCGGAGCCCTGATCGGAACCCACACCTCTTACATCCCCACCGGAAGCCTCCGCATTAGGTTCAGCGCCTACACCTACACTTCGGCTCCCTCAGACTACATCACGATCTGGGTTGATTGGGTGAAGGTGACCCAACCCTAGATGGTGCTGCGGGATTTGTCCCGCAAGGTCGGGAAGCTCACCCACCAATAGCGAACCGGGCACGGCATCGTCCGCCACTTGTGTCCCGCTCCCCAACTGCTATAATTAGCCCAACTCTCCTCGAAAGGAGCGTCTTGCTATGGTCACACCCTATGCCTACTTCCACAAGCAGTTCGTCCCGCTGGCCGAGGCCAAGATCAGCGTAAAGACGCACGCCTTCAACTACGGCACCGCTGTATTCGAGGGGATCCGCGGCAACTGGAACGAAGAGGAAAAGCAAGCCTACATCTTCCGCCTGGCCGACCACTACCGGCGCCTGCACCAGAGCTGCCGCGTGCTCAGGCTGGACTTTCCGTACAGCATTGACGAGCTGTGCGATATCACCGTGCGGCTGGTGGAGATGTGCGGCTATCAGGAGGACGTGTACATTCGGCCCGTCGTTTACAAGAGCGCGGAGGCGCTGGGCGTGCGCCTGCACGATCTGGAGGATGACTTCCTGATCTTCGTCATCCCCTTCGGCCCCTATCTGGACATCGAGAAGGGGGCCCGCTGCGGCACCTCTTCCTGGCGGCGGATAGAGGATACGAGCATCCCGGCCCGGGCCAAGGTCAACGGCATCTACGTCAACTCGGCCCTGGCCAAGACGGAAGCGGTGGAGCACGGCTACGACGAGGCGATCATGCTCAACGAGGACGGCCACGTCTCGGAGGGCAGCGGCGAGAACATCTTCATCCTCGAGAGCGGCCGCCTCATCACTCCGCCGGTGTGGTCCAACATTCTGGTGGGCATAACCCGCGACACCGCAATCACCCTGGCCCGCGAGGAGCTAGGCATCGAGACCATCGAGCGGCCCATCGACCGCAGCGAGCTGTACCTAGCCGACGAGTGCTTTATGACGGGCACAGCCGCCCACGTGACGCCGGTGATCGAGGTTGACCGCCGGCCCGTCGGCGACGGCAAGCGGGGGCCGATCACCACCGAGCTCCAGCGCCTCTACTTCGACGTGATGCGTGGCAAGAACGGCAAATACGCCCACTGGTGCACAGCCTGCCACATCGCCAGATAGCAGATGGAGGCGTCGTCGCCGCGGTGATCTACCATCCTGCCCGTCTGATCGGCATGGCCACCGGCGCCGCCATGGTGGCGCTGGCACTCCTCCTGGCGGCGCTCCTGATGGCTTTCGGCAGCCCCTGGGCTATCTCGGCGGCCAAATTCCTTGCTTTCGGGAGCGCCTTCCTCCTCCTCGCCCTGGCGGCCATCTTCGCCTACTGGACCTACGCCTGCTTGGCCATGAGCTACAGCCTGGACGAGAAGGGCCTATCGATACGCTGGGGGCTCATTCGCCAGTTCATCCCGTTGAATCGAATCGAGCGCATTGTTCCAGGTCGAGAGGCGCGCTTCTCGGAGATCCAGGGGGTCAACTGGTGGGCTTATCACGTCGGGCGAGGCAGCGTGCCGGGCATCGGCGAGGTGCTCTTCTACTCCTGTCATCAGTCGCCCTGGGAGTTGATCTACATCGTCACGTCATCTGGCTCCTATGCCATCTCGCCCGAGAACAGCGTCCGCTTCACCAAGGAGCTGCAGCGCCTTCAGCACTCTGAAGCAGCCGCAGCGGAGGAGACGCCGGAGCAAAGGGCTAAGCACCCCCTAGTGGCGATCCACCCGTTCTGGCTAGACCGCTACGGCCAGGCGCTGGCCCTCATCGCGGTGCTGGCCAACGTGGCCCTCTTCGGCTTCGTCTTCGCCGTCTACCCCGGCCTCGCCGACGAGCTGAACCTGGCCTTCCCACCCCTGGGTCAGACCGACCTCAGACCCAAGCAGGAGGTGCTGCAGATTCCTGCCACCGCCCTCGCCCTGCTGGCGGTCAGCCTGGCGGCTGGCCTGGCCGTCCACAAGTGGGAGCGAGCCGCCTCCTACCTACTGCTGGCGGGAGCGACCTTGCTCCAGTGCCTCTTCTGGATTGCGGCCGCCATCGCCGTCACCTAACCTGGGAGACTGTTGAAAGACGCTCCGTTTGCCCTTCTGGATGTTCCACTTGCGGACGGCAGTCTGAGCTGGCTGGTGGACGCCTGGGAGATCGCCGCGCGCAGAAGCCGATGCCGTTTGCCTACCGAGAAGCTCAGGAAGGACATGGAACGGTGAGAATTGGACAATCTTGCTTGACACTGGCAATTTTCGTTGCTAGAATGGCGCTCACAACCAAAGTGGAAAAGGCGACGAAGGGGAGTAGTAGAGGCTCCTTCCTGCTCAAGAGAGCCGGGAGAAGGTGAGAGCCTGGTAGCGAAGGCGCCTCGAACTCGCCCCAGAGCCACCAGGCTGAACGTCTTGCAGACACGGTAGGTCTGGTCGGGAGCGCCCGTTAGAGCGCTTGGAGCGCTCCGACAGGTCGGAGCAGAAGGGTGGCACCGTCCCGCCCCAGCGGGATCCCTTTGGGGCGGGATTTGCATTTTAGGGTGCCGCCAGAGTGCTGACTTGGCGGAGAAGAAGGGTGGTACCGCGAGGATTCTTGTATGATCCCGTCCCTTTTGGGGGCGGGATCGCTTGTTTCGGTCGGGGCACGTCCCCGGCCTGGAGGAGAATATAAGCCATGGCGGCTGCTGGTCCTGTCCTGATAAGCAATAAGGTGAAGAAGGGCGTGGAGCGCGCGCCCCACAGGTCGCTGCTGCGAGCCCTGGGCCTCACCGACAAGGAGATGGATCAGCCCTTCGTCGGCGTTGTCAACAGCTACAACGAGATCATCCCCGGCCACACCCACCTGCGCCAGATCGCCGAAGCGGCCAAGGCCGGCGTGCGCAGCGCTGGCGGCACTCCCTTCGAGGTGAACGTGCCCAGCGTGGGCGATGGGATCGCCATGGGACACATCGGCATGCGCTACAGCCTGCCCAGCCGCGAGGTTATCGCCGATGCCGTGGAGTGCATGGCCGTAGCCCACGCCTTCGACGCCCTGGTATTCGTCACTAATTGCGACAAGATTGTGCCGGGGATGCTCATGGCAGCAGTGCGGCTGAACCTGCCCTGCATCTTCGTCTCCGGCGGGCCGATGCTGGCCGGCCACTGGCAGGGCCGGGCGGTGGACCTGGCCACCGTCTTTGAGGCGGTGGGCCTGGTGAGCAAGGGGGACATGTCGGAGGAGGAGCTGCAGCGGCTGGAGTTGGTGGCTTGTCCCACCTGCGGCTCCTGCGCTGGCATGTTCACCGCCAACACAATGAACTGCGCTACCGAGGCGCTGGGGCTGGCCCTGCCCGGCAACGGCACCATCCCCGCCGTGGACGCTGCCCGTCTTCGCCTGGCAAAAGAGGCCGGGGCGAAGGTGATGGAGGTCCTTGAGGATCGCCTGCGGCCGCGCCAGATTGTGACCAGCGATGGCATCTGGAATGCCCTGGCAGTGGACACGGCCCTGGGGGGGAGCACGAACTCCATACTTCACCTGTTGGCCATCGCTCATGAGGCGGGGGCGGATTTCCCCCTGGACATGGTGAACGAGATCAGCGCCCGTACGCCGCAACTGTGTCGCCTGAGCCCAGCGGGGTCTTACCACGTGGAGGACCTCCATCGAGCGGGCGGCATTGCGGCCGTCATGAAGGAGATAGAGTCGGTCTTGCACACGGAGGTGCCTACGGTCACGGGCGGGACGGTGGGCGAGAACATCGCCGACGCCGAGGTGCGTGACCGCGCCGTGGTCCGCCCCTTAGCCGAGCCTCACTCGCCCCACGGCGGGCTGACCGTTCTTTTCGGCAGCCTGGCGCCGGAGGGGGCGGTGGTCAAGTCGGCGGCGGTGGCTCCCGCGATGATGAGCCACCGTGGCCCAGCCCGCTGCTTCGACTCCGAGGACGAGTGCGTCGAGGCGATCATGCACCGGCATTTCAAGGAAGGCGATGTCCTGGTGTTGCGCTACGAGGGACCCAGGGGCGGCCCCGGCATGCCGGAGATGCTCTCCCCTACCTCCATCATCTCGGGCATGGGGCTAGACGACAAGGTGGCTCTGATTACCGATGGCCGCTTCTCGGGCGCCACTCGCGGCGCTGCCATCGGCCACGTGTCGCCGGAGGCGGCGGCTGGCGGCCCCATCGCCGTTCTCCAAGACGGCGATGAGGTGATCATCGATATAGCCGACCAGCGCCTGGATACCGCCGTCAGCCAGGTGGAGATCGAGACGCGCCTGGCGGCTCTGCCGCCCTTCCAGCCCAAGATCGAGAGCGGTTATCTAAAACGCTACGCCCAGTCTGTAACGAGCGCCAGCAAGGGCGCCGTCTTAAAGGATTAAAGAAGAGATGGCCCTGCGATTGGGAGACGAATTGGCCGCGGTCACAGCAGGAGCCGGCCGCTAGAGGGGAGGAGAAGAGATGGAGCTTACGGGAGCGCAGATGATCTGCGAATGCCTGGTGCGGGAAGGTGTGGAGCACTTCTTCGGCATCCCCGGCGGGGCGACCATACCTTTCTACGACATCCTGCCGCAGTACCCCCAGCTGAAGCACATCCTGGTACGGCACGAGCAGGTGGCTGCCCACGCCGCCGACGGCTATGCCAGGGCCTCGGGCAGGGTGGGCGTATGCTGCGCTACCTCCGGCCCCGGGGCGACGAACCTCGTCACCGGCATCGCCAACGCCTACCTGGACTCCGTACCCATCGTGGCCCTCACCGGCGAGGTGGTAAGAGGGCTCATCGGCCGCGACGGCTTCCAAGAGGCAGATATCACCGGCATCACCCTGCCCATCACAAAGCACAACTACCTGGCTCTGGACGCAGCAGACCTGCCGCGGATCATTCGCGAGGCATTCCACATCGCTGGCACAGGGCGGCCGGGGCCGGTGCTCATCGACTTCCCCCGCGATGTCTTCCAGCAAAAGGCGGAGTTCGTCTACCCGGAGAAACTGGAGATGCGGGGCTACCGGCCCGTGCCTCCCCCTGACCAGGAGCACGTCGACCGGGCGGCGGAGCTGATCAACGAGTCGAAGCAGCCGCTGATTCTCGCCGGCCACGGGGTGATCATCTCCCAGGCTTACAAAGAGCTCAAAGAGCTAGCCGAGAAAGGAAACATACCCGTCATCACCACCCTCCTGGGCATCAGCAGCTTCCCCGGCTCCCACCCCTTGTGCCTGGGCATGCCCGGTATGCACGGCATGTACTGGAACAACGTGGCCATCGGCGAATGCGACCTGCTGATAGCGATCGGCATGCGCTTCGACGACCGAGTGACGGGCCGCCTGCGCGACTTTGCCCCGAACGCCAAGGTCATCCACGTGGACATCGACCCGGCGGAGATCGGCAAGAATGTGCGGCCGACAGTGGCCCTCCAGAGCGACGCCAAGAGCGTCCTCAAGGAGCTGAATCGCCGGGTGAAGAGCCGCTCGCGAGACGACTGGTTGGCTCACCTGGACGAGCTCAAGCGGGAGCATCCGTCGATCACTATCCGCGAGACGGACAAGCTGTTGCCCCAGTACGTCATCAAGACAATATACGACGCCACCAAGGGCGACTGCTCGGTGGTCACTGGAGTGGGGCAGCACCAGATGTGGGCGGCTCAGCTCTTCTGGTTCGACAAGCCCAACTCGCTGTTCACCGCCGGCGGGCTGGGCCCCATGGGGTTCGAGGTGCCGGCGGCCATCGGGGTGCAGGTAGCCCGGCCGGACGAGCTGGTGTGGTCGATATGCGGCGACGGCGGCTTCCAGATGACCCTGCAGGACCTGATCACCGTCTCCGCCAACGACCTGCCCATCAAGTTCGCCATCCTCAACAACGCTCATCTAGGGATGGTGCGCCAGTGGCAGACCCTCTTCTACCAGGACAACCTGGTGGCCACGCCCTTGCAGAATCCCGACTTCGTGAAGATCGCCGAGGCCTACGACATTCTGGGGATAAGGGTCACTGACAAGCAAATGGTGGAATCGGCCATCTACAGGGCCATGGAGCACCCCGGGCCGGTGATCATCGACTTCCAGGTGGAGGAGCAAGAGAACATCTTCCCGATGGTGCCGCCGGGGGCAGCTCTGCAGGAGACACTGGACCTACCTAAATCCGAGGAAGAAAGGGTGGTGGCGCACACATGAGAGAGCTACGCAAGCACATCATCATCGCCCTGGTGGAGGACAAGCCGGGCGTGCTCAACCGCATAGCCAGCAAGTGGCGACAGCGGAGCTTCAACATCGAGAGCCTGGCGGTAGGCCACTCGGAGACGGCAGGCCTGTCCCGCATGACCTTCGTGGTCGATGCCAACACCGACGCCGACCAAGTGGTCAAGCAGTTGGACAAGGTGGTGGACGTGGTGGAGATCCGCGACATCTCCGACGAAACCATCGTCTCCCGTGAGATGGCCCTGATCAAGGTGAAGGCCACCGCCGAGAACCGCAGCCTGATCATCGAGATCGTGCACATCTTCCGGGCTGAGATCATCGATGTCGGGCCGGAATCGCTGATCGTCGAGGTCACGGGACCTGACGACAAGATCGACGCCATGTTCGACCTGCTTGAGAACTACGGCGTGGTTGAGATGGTGCGGACTGGGCGAGTGGCGCTTGTGCGTGGGCCCGCCAGCTCTACCCCCGACATTCACGAGCTGGGCGAGGAGCCGTTCGAGCGCTATCCAGAGGGCGAAACGCCATATTCGTCTGAGTAGTCTGATCGGCTGAGTTCCAAGAAGAGAGCGGGCACCGACGCCCGCACCAAGCCAGGAAAGGAGCGATGGCATGGCCAAGATCTATTACGACCAAGACGCCGACCTATCGCTGCTAGAGGACCGCACCATCGGCATCATCGGCTTCGGCAGCCAGGGACACGCCCACGCCCAGAACCTCAGGGACAGCGGCTGCAAGGTGCTGGTCGCCGAACTGCCTGGCACCCCCATGCGAGAGCAGGCCGAGAAGGCTGGCTTCAAGGTAGCGACCGCCGCCGAGGTGGCCAAGGAGTCGGACATCATCGTCATGCTGGTTCCTGATGTGGTGCAGCCCACCGTCTATCACTCAGGCATCGAGCAAGGGCTGACGGCGGGCAAGATGCTCATGTTCGCCCACGGCTTCAACATTCACTTCAACCAGATCCTGCCGCCGGCGGACATCGACGTGACCATGATCGCCCCCAAGGCGCCTGGCCACCGCGTGCGCGAGCTGTTCAGCGAGGGCAGCGGCGTGCCCGCCCTGGTGGCCGTCCATCAGGACGTCAGCAAGAGAGCCCAGCAGGTGGCCCTGGCCTACGCCAAGGGCCTGGGCTGCACCCGCATCGGCGTGCTGGAGACGACCTTCACCGAGGAGACGGAGACTGACCTCTTCGGCGAGCAGGTGATCCTCTGCGGAGGAGTAACGGCGCTTATGAAGGCCGCCTTCGGAACCCTGGTGGAGGCCGGCTATCAGCCGGAGAGCGCCTACTTCGAGTGCATGCATGAGCTGAAGCTGATCGTGGACCTGATCTACGAGGGGGGCATGAACTACATGCGCTACTCGGTGAGCGACACTGCCGAGTACGGCGATTACACCCGCGGGCCGCGGGTCATCGACGAGCACGTCCGCCAGACCATGCGCCAAATCCTCAAGGAGGTTCAGGACGGTAGCTTCGCGCGCGAGTGGATCCTGGAGAATCAGGCGGGACGGCCCAACTTCCTGGCGCTGCGCAAGCAGAACGCCGAGCACCAGGTCGAGCAGGTGGGCAAGAAGCTGCGGGCGCTGATGAAGGGGCTGAAGGGGGAGGAGGCTTCCTAGCCGATGAGGAAGGTAATCGCCACCCAGTCTTCAGGCTGGGCTGCAGAGAGAAGAGCCCTCATCCTTAACCGGCCCTCCTCGCCATAGGCGAGAGAGGGCCCCAGAGAAGCGCTATCAAGGATGAGGAGGTAATAGCAAAATGGCTGAAGAGAAGGTACTGATTTTCGATACCACCCTGCGCGATGGCGAGCAGTCGCCGGGGGTGGCCCTGAACGCTAAGGATAAGCTGGAGATCGCCCGCGCCTTAGAGCGCCTGCGGGTGGACATCATCGAGGCGGGCTTTCCCGCCTCCTCGCCAGGCGACCTGGAGGCGGTGAGCACCATCGCCAAGGAGGTGCGCGGCTCAGTCATCGCCGGCCTGGCGCGCGCCGTGCCTGGCGACGTGGACGCCTGCTGGGAGGCGGTTCGCCACGCCGCCGAGCCGCGCATCCACGTCTTCCTTTCCTCCTCCGACATCCACCTCATGCACCAACTGGTGAAAGACAAGGAGGAGGTGCGGGAGATGGGCCGCACCATGGTGGCCAGGGCGGCGAAGTACTGCTCCAACGTGGAGTTCTCCCCCATGGATGCTACCCGCTCCGACCCCAACTACGTCTACCAGTTGCTGGAGGAGTGCATCGACGCCGGCGCTACCACCGTCAACATCCCCGACACCGTTGGCTACGCCATCCCTTACGAGTTCGAGGCCTTCATCCGCAGCATCCTGGAAAACGTGCCAAACATCCACAAGGCCGTGATCGCTGTGCACTGCCACAACGACCTGGGCCTAGCGGTGGCCAACAGTCTAGCGGCCGTCAGGGCCGGGGCCCGTCAGGTGGAGTGCACCATCAACGGCATCGGCGAGCGGGCAGGCAACGCCTCCCTGGAGGAGATCGTGATGGCCATCAGGACCCGCAACGACCTGATCGGGCTGTCCACTAACATCGATACGACCCAGATCGTGCGGACCAGCCGTCTCGTATCCGATCTCACGGGTCTGGGGGTGCAGCCCAACAAGGCCATCGTGGGCGCCAATGCCTTCCGCCACCAGTCGGGCGTTCACCAGCATGGCATCCTCAAGCTGCTGGAGACCTACGAGATCATGGACGCCCGCGACATCGGCCTGTCGCGCGGCGGCATTCTGGTGCTCAACAAGAACTCCGGCCGCCACGGCGTCAAGGCCCGCCTGGAGCAACTGGGCTTCGATCTCAGCAAAGAGGAGCTGAACCGCGTCTTCGAGGCATTCAAGGAGCTGGCCGACAAGAAGGGCGAGATCGACGACCGCGACCTGGAAGCGCTGGTGGCCGACGAACGGCGCACCTTCGAGGAACTGTACCACCTCGACCTGCTCCAGGTCTCCTGCGGCAACCACCTGGTGCCCACGGCCACCGTCCGCATCATCGGCCCCAACGGCGAGATGCTGGTGGACACAGCCACCGGCACCGGCCCCGTCGATGCCACCTACAAGGCCATCAACCGCCTGGTGGGGGTGCCCAACGTCCTGACCGAATTCGCCGTGAAGGCCGTGACTGAGGGCATCGACGCCCTCGGCGAGGTGACAGTGCGCATCGAGAGCGGCGAGCGGACCTTCATGGGCCGCAGCGGCGACACCGACATCGTGGTCGCTTCGGCCAAGGCGCTGTTGCACGCCCTCAACCGTCTCCTCTCGACCCAGGGACGAGGGGAGTCGGCGCGGACGCCGTCCTAGAGCGCGGCCTCCGCCCGAGAAAGACGGCCGACTAGAAAGGATTTCGCCATGGGAATGACCCTGGCTGAGAAGATCCTGGCTGCCCACTGCGACCGCCAGGAGGTGCGGCCCGGCGAGCTTATCAACTGCCGGGTGGACTTCGTGCTGTCCAACGACGTGACGGCTCCGCTGGCCATCGAGCAGTTCCGCAAGCTGGGCGTGGCCAGCGTCTTCGACCCGCAGCGGGTAGCCATGATCCCCGACCATTTCACACCCAACAAGGACATCAAGAGCGCTGAGAACGCCAAGATGATGAAAGAGTTCGCCCTTGAGCAAGGGCTCGTCTACTACGAGCAGGGGCGAGGGGGCGTCGAGCACGCCCTCCTGCCCGACCACGGCTGGGTTCTCCCCGGCGAGGTGGTGGTGGGCGCCGACTCCCACACCTGCACCTACGGCGCTCTCGGTTGCTTCGCCACAGGCATGGGCTCAACCGACATCGCCTGCCCGATGGCCACCGGCGACATCTGGATGCGGGTGCCGCCATCGCTCAAGCTTGTCTATCAAGGCCAGCTCAAGCCCTGGGTGGGAGGCAAGGACATCATCCTCCACACCATCGGCGATATCGGCACCGACGGCGCCCTGTACTCGGCGATTGAGTTCCATGGCGAGACCATCTCCCAGCTTCCGATGGAGGGGCGCTTCACCATGTCGAACATGGCTATCGAGGCGGGCGCCAAGGCAGGCCTGATGGTGCCCGATGCCACGACGCTGGGCTACGTGAGAGCGCGCGCCCGCCGCGAGTGGCAGGTCCAGCAGCCCGACCCCGACGCCGAGTACGCCGAGGTGCGCCAGTACGACGTGGGAGCGCTGGAACCGACGGTCGCCCTGCCGCATTCGCCGGGGAACACTGTGCCCCTGAGCCAGGCGCCAAGGGTGGAGATCGATCAGGTCTTCATCGGCTCCTGCACAAACGGCAGGCTGTCCGACCTGCGCCTGGCCGCCCAGGTCCTGGCGGGCCGTCAGGTCCACCCCCGCGTACGCTGCATCGTTATCCCCTGCACCAACGACATCTACATTGCCGCGCTCAAGGAGGGACTGCTGGCCACCTTCGCCGAGGCGGGCTGCGCCGTCTCCACCCCCACCTGCGGGCCCTGCCTGGGCGGCTACATGGGCATCCTGGCCGAGGGCGAGCGCTGCGTGGCCACGAGCAATCGCAACTTCCCCGGGCGCATGGGCCACCCCAAGGCAGAGGTGTACCTGGCCAACCCGGCGGTGGCGGCGGCGAGCGCCGTTGCCGGAAGGCTGGCGGGGCCCGAGGAGGTACTGGGGAGCGCCCCCAAATAGCTGGGAAGGAGTCGAGGATGCAAGCCAACAGCATCGGCCTAGCGGAAGTGGATAGCGTAGAGATCACCATCCTCATGGACAACTACGTCGATCTGCTGATGACCAGCAGCGAGGTCGCCAAGCAGCCGAGGCTGGAGGATACCCTGGGGGAGAAGCAGAGCAGGCTCATCGCCGAGCACGGCTTCTCCGCGCTGGTAACGGTGATAGCCGACGGTCGGCGGGAATCGATCCTGTTCGACGCCGGCCTCAGCCCTGATGGCGTGCTTCACAACATAGACATATTGGATGTCCCTTTGGCCGACGTGCGAGCCATCGTTCTTAGCCACGGCCACGCCGACCATACGGGTGCCCTAATCGGCCTCGTGCGACGGCTGGGCAAGCGAGGGCTGCCTTTGATCGCCCATCCGGACGCCTTCCTCCAGCGGAAGGTCGTTATTCCCGACGGACGGGAGGTGAAGTTGCCCCCGCCCGACCGAGAGGCATTGCTCCAGGAGGGCGTGAACATTATCGAGGACAAGGAGCCATCGCTACTGCTGGACAAACGGGCGCTGGTGACAGGCCAGGTAGCCAGGACCACCGATTTCGAGAAGGGCTTTCCTGTCCACCACTCCCTGATCGACGGGCGCTGGCAGCCCGACCCCTGGATCTACGACGACCAGTCCCTAGTCTTCCACGTGCGCGGCAAGGGCCTGGCAATTCTGACCGGCTGCGGGCACGCGGGGGTCATCAACATCATCAGGCACGCTCGAAATGTGACAGGGGTAGAAAACGTGTACGCCCTGATAGGCGGCTTCCACCTCAGCGGCCCGCTGTTCGAGGCCATCATCCCTCAGACGATAGAGCAGCTGAAGGCGGCCGCCCTGCAGGTGGTGGTTCCAGGGCACTGCACCGGCTGGAAGGCTGCACACGAAATCGCCCGGGCGATGCCGGGCGCCTTCATCCAGAACAGTGCAGGCACGCGGTACGTGCTATGACAGAATGTACGGTGGAGGCAGCCAGCGCGATTGCCGGAAGGCTGACGCGGCCGGAGGACGTGCTGGGGAAGGTAGACATGGGCACTAACGTGGCTCGACAGGGGCATCCGCCATGGCGCGAGTGACCGAAGAGCTGAAGCGAGAGATGAGGGAGTTGAGAGCTCGCGGTCTGGGTGTGCGGGAGATAGCGAAGCTCACGGGCTTTAGCCAAAGCACCGTTTCAACTGCTGTTAAGAACGTGAGCATGCCTGTGGGGCGTTATTCCAAGACCCTACTGGTCGCCTTGTGCGAGGGGAGCGTAGTTGATATTGAGACGACCGGAGTAGAGCCAGCGACAAGTGAGCTAGTGACGCTGGGTTCTTTGGCCGGTAACCAGGTAAAAGTGCTCCAGCGGGTGGACGCTTCTGAGGGGGAGTTCTGCGACCTTGTCCGAAACGAGTTGGCGTCCCTGCCAAGGCCGTTCTACGCCTACAACGCTAGCTTCGAGGCGACATTCTTGAACGCCAAGCTGGGCGAAAACTTCGAATGGATAGATATTATGAGCCCGTGGCGGGAAAGGGCTGAAAGGGAGGGGTGGAAGTGGCCCTCCCTCGATGAGCTGGCTCCTGTGGCTCGGGAGTATTACGGAGAGAGGCAGACGAATTGGCGCGGGGTCTGGTCTGCTTGGCAGACCTATCTGACAAAGGGGGACAAGCGCGCCTTAAGCCTAATTGTGCGGCACAATATGGAGGACTTGATACAAGCGCTATATCTGCTGGCCCAGGTGGGTGTTGAAAGCTAGGAGGCAGCCACAACCGTTGCCGGATGGGAGCGACGAGCGATGACCCTACGCGGCAGAGTCCACAAGTACGGCGCCAACGTCGACACCGACGTCATCATCCCGGCGCGTCACCTTAACCTGAACACGGCTGAGGAGCTGGCCCCCCACTGCATGGAGGACATCGACGCCGAGTTCGTCCAGCGGGTACAGCCGGGCGACATGATCGTGGCCGACACCAACTTCGGCTGTGGCTCCTCGCGGGAGCACGCGCCGCTGGCCCTCAAGGGGGCAGGCGTGAGCTGCGTGATCGCCAAGAGCTTCGCCCGCATCTTCTATCGCAACTCCATCAACCTGGGCCTGCCCATCCTGGAGTGCGCCGAAGCCGTCGACGGCAGCGAGGCGGGCGACGAGCTGGCGGTGGAGCTGGAAACGGGCACGATTCGCAACCTGACCAAGGGCAGCGAGTTCAAGGCCAAGCCCTACCCAGAGTTCATGCTGGAGCTGATGCGAGCGGGCGGGCTGGTAGAACATACGAAGCGCAGGCTGGCGAGCGAGAAACGCTGAGCAAGGCCAGCAGGAGTGAACCGCCATGAGCATGTTCAAGGAAGCACTCGATAAGCTGAGGAAGATGGGCACGGAGGTGGAGGACGAGCTGTACGAATGGGCAGACCAGGAAAACGACGACGAGGAACGGGTGCGAGGCACGCTGTTCACCTCGCTTCAGGGCTTCCTAACCTTGTGGAAAACCAGCGAGGCAACGGTGTACGAGAGGGTGCTGGGTCTGCTGGGCTTTGGTGGCCTGCTCTGGTTGCTCATCGGCGACCTCGGCTTCGGCATCAAAAATAGGCTAGCGCGAGGGGTAGCCGCGGCCTCCGCGGCTATCTGGTTCGTTCCAGGGCTGATAGCGGCCGTGGCCACCTTGGCCTACAGCCTGGGGCTGGTGCACGCCAAGCAGTGGCGCACCTATCCACTGCTTCTGGCCTTCGCTTCCGGCGGTCTGATCGCCTTCAGGGCAGTGTTCGGAGAGGTGGCCAGAGAGCAAGCCCAGCTTGTCCGACGCGACCGTCAGCGCACCAAGGCCACGTAAGTCATATCCTTTGGCATCGCGGCCGTTCGGCGGCGTCGCTCTACAGGCAACGTATATGCTAAACTTTCGAGCAGATCGAGTTCACGTTCAGTAGAAAGAGCGAATCGACGAAGGGAAGGAATGAATGTACCGAATAGCTGTAATCCCCGGCGACGGAACAGGTGGTGAGGTGGTGCGCGAGGGCCTGAAGGTGCTGGAAGCGGCCGCCCAGGCCACCGGCTTCCGCTACGACACCACTACGTACGACTTCGGCGGCGAGCGCTACCTGCGAACGGGCGAAGCCTTGCCTGACTCCGCCATCGAGGAGCTGCGGGGCTTCGACGCCATCTACCTGGGCGCCGTCGGCCATCCGGACGTGCCGCCGGGCCCTCTGGAGAAGGGCATCCTGCTGCGCATCCGCTTTGAACTGGACCAGTACATCAACCTTCGCCCGGTGAAGCTCTACCCTGGCGTGGACTGCCCTCTCAAGAACAAGGGCCCGGAAGACATTGACTTCGCCATCGTTCGCGAGAACACCGAGGGGCTCTACACGGGCATGGGCGGCGTCCAGTACAAGGGCACGCCCCAGGAGGTCTCCACCCAGATCCACTGCACCACCCGCTTCGGTGCCGAGCGGGCTATCCGCTATGCCTTTGAACTGACCCGCAAGCGCAACAAGCGGAAGCAGCTTCACCTGGTGGCCAAGACCAACGTCCTGACCAACGTCCACGATACCTGGTGGCGGGCCTTCTGTGAGGTGGGCGACGCCGACTATCCCGACATCAAGCGAGAGTATGCCCACGTCGACGCCTGCTGCATGTGGTTCGTCAAGAACCCGGAGTGGTTCGATGTGATCGTGGTCGACAACATGTTCGGCGATATCATCACGGACCTGGGAGCAATGATTCAGGGTGGTATGGGCGTGGCGGCGGGAGGCAACATCAACCCGCAGGGCGTCTCCATGTTCGAGCCCATTGGCGGCAGCGCGCCCAAGTACACAGGCCAGAACGTCATCTGCCCGCTGGCGGCCATCGCCGCCGGCCAGATGATGCTGGAAGTGCTCGGCGAAGAGAAAGCGGCCGATCGGGTCGAGCAGGCGATCATCAAGGCCCTGAGCAGCGGCAAGATCAAGTCGCTGAACGCCGGCCGAATGGGCCTGAGCACGTCTGAGGTAGGGGATTTGGTGGCGTCGCTGGTGTAGATCGCTGCCGCGAAAAGAGAAACGGGTGGCGGAGAAGACTGGAGCTGAGCGGACATGACTAGCGTTGAACTATACGACACCACACTCCGAGACGGCACGCAGATGGAGGGCATATCGCTCTCCGCCGAGGACAAGCTGAAGATCGCCCGCAAGCTGGACGAGCTGGGCGTGCACTACATCGAGGGGGGCTGGCCGGGCTCCAACCCCAAAGACGCCGAGTTCTTCGTGCGGGCCCAATCGCTCAAGCTGTCCAACGCCAAGCTGGTCGCCTTCGGCTCCACCCGTCGCGCCGGCGGCAAAGCGGACAAAGACCCCAACATCCGCGCGCTGATCGACGCCCGCACGCCGGTGGTCACCCTTGTGGGCAAGGCCAGCGACATGCAGGTGCGCGAGATCCTCGAGACCACCCTGGAAGAGAACCTAGAGATGATCTCCGACTCCATCCGCTACCTCAAGTCGCACGGCCTCACCGTCTTCCTGGACGCCGAGCACTACTTCGACGGCTTCTACTCCGACCACCGCTACACGATTCAGTGCCTCCAGTCGGCGGCCAAGGCCGGGGTGGACTGCATCATCATGTGCGACACCAACGGCGGCACCATCACCTCCCGCCTGAGGGAGCCGATCAAGGCGGCAATGGAGGCCGTCGACACGCCCCTGGGCATCCACGCCCACAACGCCTCCGACGTGGCGGTGGCCAACAGCCTGACGGCCGTGGAGATGGGGGTAGCCCAGGTGCAGGGGTGCATCAACGGCTACGGCGACGGCTGCGGCAACGCCGACATGATCAGCGTCATCGCCAACCTCAAGCTCAAGATGAGCATCGACTGCATAAGCGATGAGCAGCTAGCCAAGCTCACCGAGGTCTCCCGCTACGTCAGCGAGACCGCCAACCTTACGCCCGGCCCGCGCCAGCCGTACGTGGGCACGGCCGCCTTCGCCCACAAAGCGGGCCTGCACGTGGCTGCCCTCATCAAGCACGAGGAGTCATATCAGCACATCGACCCCGTTCTGGTGGGCAACGACCCTCGCATCCTGGTGTCAGAACTGTCCGGCCAGCGCAACATTCAGGCCAAGCTCAAGGAGCAAGGCGTCGACATCTCTTTGAGCAAGGAAGAGGCGCGCCATCTCCTGGATGTGGTCAAGCTGATGGAGAGCCGCGGCTACCAGTACGAGGGGGCGGAGGCCTCATTTGAGCTGCTGGCCAGACGCAGCCGGCCAGGATACCAGGCTCCCTTCGAGATGGACGACTTCATGGTGGTGGAACGCCGCCACCCTCGCCCTGGCAAGGAGGATGAGAGGGAGATGCTGTCGGAGGCGATGGTCAAGGTGCGGGTGGGCGACGAGAGCATCCATACCGCCGCCGAAGGGAACGGGCCGGTGAATGCCCTGGACACCGCCGTCCGCAAGGCACTGGTCCAATTCTACCCCACCCTGGAGGCAATCAAGCTCGTGGACTACAAGGTGCGGATCATCGATAGCGCCGGCGGCACCGCCGCCTACGTGCGGGTGCTCATCGAGTCCACCGATGGCGAGCACCACTGGACGACGGTGGGCAGCTCCACCGACATCATCGAGGCCTCCTGGCTGGCCCTAGCCGACAGCCTAGAGTGGTGGCTGGTAAGACGGGAGGCAAGCCTCTAGCCTGGCAGAAAGGGAGAGGCTGATCTGCCGTACGGCAGGCCAGCCTCTCATAGGGGAGGAGCCTCTCTAGAAGGCGTTAGTATTGGCCGCTATACAATCCCGCGACCAGAAGCCATCGAATCACCATCATCACTATCGTTCGCAGCCAACAGTGTCGGATCGATGACTTCCATATTCAATAACGCTTACGGCTTGGCTCAGATTCGGGGTGAGACCACTCTGACAAAATTTTCGGCCAGTTGCCAATAAGCTCCCCTCTGCCGCTTGCCAGGGCAGCGGTGCTCTGCTATACTGCCTGGCGATTACGTCTGGTTGGGAGGAGTCTCGTGGTAGTGGTGAACGGTTTTCCCAAATGTCAAAAGTGCCAAACCGGTGACCTGGTTCCCTTATCCGATTTTGGGAGCCAGGGGGCGCCCATCCATTACAAGGCGTGGGCGTGCACTAACCCCAACTGTGGGTTCAACATCAAGATCCGGAATGGCGATCTGTACATCGATGAGCCGATCAGCGACGGGGCTCTTCATACCCCCCGGGTCCGCTAAGCAGCCATTATCCATTTCCCCACATCCCCAAAAATAGCCACAAAGGCCTGGCAGGCTTTGCTTTGGCTTTCTTTTTCCCTATCGCCCTCCCCCAGACGGTTCATTCAGCAGGCCTCCACTTCATCACCCCTAGCCCACCAGCGCCGCATGTTTTAGATCTCGACACCTTGAACCGCATTTGCTAGAATGAGAATCTGCCAGTTTGGTGGGTTGGAGGAGGTTTGGCGGGGTGTAGCTCAGTCAGGTTAGAGCGCACGGTTCGGGACCGTGAGGTCGGCAGTTCGAATCTGCCCACCCCGACCAGGTACCGGACGGTGAACAGAGGCAGCCAAGAGCGTCTCTGAAATCCCCTTTCGTCTGACGATCGTATCTTCCCAGGACGAGGCAATCTTCCAGCGACCTGTAGGCGTTCACGCATGATTAAGTGCCAACTCTTCGCCGAGGTCAGGTAACTATCTGGCCAGATGAGCGTTCTTAGGTAAGCCAGTTGGCTACAGCATGAGGGAAGCTTGAACAACTTGAGAGGCTTTCTTGGAGAATGGCGTAACGCCTGGCTTGCCCTGACGTCTTTAAAGGAGACGCGCGGCGGCAATGGTCACCAGTTCTCTCCAAAACTGTACAAAGGCGGACTTGCAAAAGACTAGAGAAACCTCTAAAATGCGCGGCACTGTGAGGTGATTTGACGAATATGGTATTCACAGCAGACGACCGGACGAGGTTGTTTCGGCGGCAGCGGACGCAGCAGGCCATCCAACTGGCCATGCAGGGCCAGTGGCAAGAAGCTGCGGCCGTCAACCGAGCGATCATCGCTGTCTTTCCTAACGATGTGGATGCCTACAATCGGTTGGGGAAGGCCCTGACGGAACTCGGCCAGTACTCAGAAGCGCGGCAAGCCTACGCCAGGACCCTGGAGCTTGACTCCCTCAACTCCATCGCCCAGAAGAACCTGGCGCGTCTGGCCACCCTGGACGAGGGGGCAGCTGTCCAAACAGAGCGAGGCCAGAAGCTCGCTCCTCAGATGTTCATATCGGAGATGGGCAAGACTGGCATAACTGTTCTGACACGAGCGGCCGCGAAGGCTGCCGCCCGCATGACAGCAGGGGATCAGGTGTTTCTGCGCCGTCAGAACAACACGCTGGTGGTAGAGAGCAGCCAGGGAGAGTACCTGGGAGAGGTAGAGCCCAAGCTAGGCATGCGCTTGATCAAGCTGATGGAGGGTGGCAACGAATACGCGGCGGCCATCGCTACCCTCAACCAGGACGATGTTCGGGTAATCATCAAAGAAACCTTCCAGGACCCCAGCCAGGCGGGCAAGCTCTCCTTCCCACCGACGGCCGGAGACGCCTTCCGCGCCTACACGAAAGAGGGCTTGGTGCGGCGCGATGTGGAAGAAGATGTGGACAGCTTCGAGGAGGGAGACGACGCAGAGGACTGGGACAGCCGTCGCAAGGGTCCGGAGGTGGATGTCACCCTCTACGAGTTCGCCGCCGGCGGGGAGGAGGAGGAAGAAGAGTAGGCGAAGCCACACTGACACAGAAGCTTTGGCGGCCGAGGCGCAGGCGAGAGAAAAGCCTCGGCCCTTTTCTTGCCACTGCCAAGCTGGCCTTGCTATCATCGCCTGGGCTTAACTGAACCAAGGCGGCTGCTATTCCATCCTGAGCCATGCCGGCGATAATTCGCGCTCGCAACCTGGTTAAACGCTATGACGGCTTCACCGCCGTGGACGGCATCGACTTCTCGGTGCGCAGGGGGGAGTGCTTTGGCTTCCTGGGGCCGAACGGCGCCGGCAAGACCACCACCGTACGCATGATCTCCTGCGTATCGCCCGTGACCGAGGGCGAGCTGGCGGTGGACGGTTTGGACGTTCGGCGAGAACAACGTCGGATCAAGTCGATCCTGGGCGTAGTGCCTCAGGAGGACAACCTTGACCCGGACCTCTCCGTGCGCCAGAACCTGGCGGTCTATGCCCGCTATTTCGACATGCCGAAGGAGTTGGCCAATCAGCGCATAGACGAGAGCCTGGCCCTGTTCCAGCTGGAGGAGAAGCAGCGCGAGCCCATCTGGGCTCTGTCCACGGGCCTCAAACGGCGGCTCACCATTGCCCGCGGTCTGATCAATCAGCCGAAGATCCTGGTGCTGGACGAGCCGACCACCGGCCTCGACCCGCAGGCGCGCCACCTGGTTTGGCAGAAGCTGCGCTACCTCAAGGAGCAAGGGGTAACCATGCTGCTGTGCACGCACTACATGGAGGAAGCCTCTCACCTCTGCGACCGCCTGGTCATCATGTATCAGGGGCGCATCCTGGTGGAGGGCTCGCCGGCGGGACTGGTAGAGGAGCACGCCGGACGGGAGGTGGCGGAGGTGCACGTCAGCAGCCCACAGCGAGAGAGAATTCTGGCCGAGATGGCGTCCCGGCCCGGCCTGACGGTGGAGGAGGTGGAGGATGTCCTCTACGTCTATGCGCGCACCCCCGACGGCCGAGCGCAGATGGCCGACCTGATCCTGGACGCGGAGAGCGTGGCCTACCACCAGGCCAACCTGGAGGATGTCTTCCTGCGCCTGACGGGGAGAGGGCTCATAGAATGAGTATCGCCCTCCCTGGTCTGGGCATTCGTCTCCCCGATGTGTCCTATCGGGCGTATCGGGTGTGGCAACGTAACCGCGACGTTTACCTGCGCCTGTGGAAAGCGGAGGCCATATGGCCGCTGGCAGAGCCGCTCATCACCCTTCTTGCCCTGGGTCTAGGCCTAGGAGGACTGGTAACTCGCTCGGAGTTGCCCGGCGACCAGCGCTATATCGAATTCATCGCCCCCGGCATTCTGGCGGTATTCCCCATGTGGGCGGCCGCAGGCGAGTGCGGCTGGGGCTCCTTCTTCCGCATGGAGAACCAAAGAACCTACCACGCCATCATCGCCACGCCGGTGAGCATCGAAGACGTGATTACGGGCGAGATCCTGTGGGGGGCCACTCGGGGCTTCATCAGCACTGTGTACATACTGGCGGTAACGGCCGCCTTCCTGCTGCTGGACTCGCCGATGGTTTTGCTGGCGCTTCCCATGGCCTACGTCTCCGGCTTCATGTTCGCCAGCGTCTCTCTGTCCTATACCTCCGTCGCCCGCTCCATCAGCTCCCTCAACTACTTTTTCGCCCTATTCGTAACGCCTCAGTTCTGGCTGGGCGGCGTCTTCTTCCCGCTGGAGAACCTGCCAGAGGAACTACAGGTTGTCTCCTGGTTTGTGCCGGCCACACACGTAGTGAACATCTACCGCGGCCTGGTGCAAGGCCATCTCGGTTGGGGCCATCTGGGCGACCTGGCCTGGATAGCGGTAGTGGCCGCTATCTTCTACAGCATCGCCCTCTACTCCATGCGGCGCCGGCTCATTCAGTAAGGCACGTAGGCGTCTTTCCCCTTTCTCAGATAGATGGTATTCTTGGGAGTGTAAACACGGGCAAATGTTTGCCGTGTGTTGGCCCGTCTGGCTGGCAAGGGCCTCGCTCTGAGAGAGAGAAGGTTCGAGTCGCCTTGAAGGGATTCTGGGAGCAGTTCAGGCTGCGTGAGGTAGTCCAGTAGCAAAGTGTGGCGATAGGCTGCCGCGACTTCAAGAAGGGGGTTCGACGATGGGCAACGAACAGATGCTGGCGAATGCTCCCCTGTTTGCCGGGTTCGACTCGGCGGAGCTCAAACGCCTCGCCAGGAACCTCTATCCCAGGCAGTACCAGGCGGGCGACGTAATCCTGAAAGAGGGGGAGGAGGCAGCGGGCTTCTACGTCGTCTCTTCGGGCCAAGTGGAGGTGGTGAAGGACCTGGGCGGCTCGAAGGAGACCGTCATCTGCACTCTGGGCCCGGGAGACTTCTTCGGGGAGACGGCCCTGCTGGACGGCTATCCCCGTACCGCCAGCATCCGCGGCCTGGAGGACGGCGAAGTTCTGGTCATGACCCGCTGGGACTTCCTCGCCGGGCTGAAGAGTACCCCCGACATGGCGGTGCAGATCCTGCGCACGCTGGCCCGCCGCCTGCGCCAGACCGATGCTCGCCTGAGCGAGTAGGGAGACCATGGTTATAGAGACACCGTCCGGCAACGTCCGCCTCACAAAGATCGAGGATGAGATGCGATCCTCCTACCTCGACTACGCCATGAGCGTTATCGTGGCGCGGGCGCTGCCCGACATCCGCGACGGTCTCAAGCCAGTGCAGCGGCGCATTCTCTACGCCATGTCCGAGCTGAGCCTGCGTCCAGGCTCTTCGTACAAGAAGAGCGCCCGCATTGTGGGCGAGGTGCTGGGCAAGTACCACCCTCACGGCGACGCCCCGGTGTACGAAGCGATGGTGCGCCTGGCCCAGGACTTCTCCATGCGCTACCCCCTGGTCGACGGCCAGGGCAACTTCGGCAGCGTGGACAACGACCCGCCGGCGGCCATGCGCTACACCGAGGCCCGTCTGGCTCCCATTGCCGAGGAGGTGCTGGCAGATATCGACCGCGACACGGTGGACTTCGTCCCCAACTTCGATGACTCCCTTCAGGAGCCGAAGGTACTGCCCTCACGGCTGCCCAACCTGCTGGTCAACGGCGCGGCAGGTATCGCAGTGGGCATGGCCACCAACATCCCGCCCCACAACCTGGGCGAGGTGTGCGACGCCATCGCCTATCTCATCGACAAGCCGGAGGCCTCGACCAGCGACCTGACACAGATCGTCAAGGGGCCCGATTTCCCCACCGGCGGTATCATCTTCCGCTACGAGCGGGTGAGGAAGCAGCCCAGCGACGGCGAGCGCGGCCAAGGCATTCTGTACGAGAAGCAAGACGCCATCAAAGCTGCCTACGACGGCAAGGGGCGCATCATCATGCGGGCGCGCACCCACATAGAGGAGATGGCCAAGGGCGGCCGGCAGCAAATCATCATCACGGAGCTGCCCTATCAGGTCAACAAGGCCGCCCTGGTGGAGAAGATCGCCACGCTGACCAAGGGGCGCCGCATCGACGGCATCGCCGACCTGCGAGACGAGTCGGACCGCCACGGCATCCGCGTCGTCATCGAGCTCAAGCGTGAGGGGCAGGCCCGCCAGATACTGAATAGCCTCTACAAGCACACGGCGATGCAGTCGACCTTCGCCGTCAACATGCTAGCCCTGGTGGACGGCCAACCCAGAACCGTCGGCCTCAAGAGGATTCTGGACTGTTTCATCAACCACCGGCGGGACGTGATTCGCCGCCGCTCCCTGTTCGAGCTGAAGAAGGCCCAGGAGCGAGAGCACATCCTCCAGGGGCTACTGGTGGCCCTGGATCACCTGGACCAGATCATTCAGGCCATCCGCCGCTCGCAATCGGCGGAAAAGGCCAAGGAGCGGCTGATGCGGGCTCCCTTCCGCCTGAGCGACCGCCAGGCCCAGGCAGTGCTGGACATGCAGCTGCGCCGCCTGGCTCGCCTGGAGCGCCAGAAGATCCAGGACGAGTACGCTGAGATCATCAAGCAGATCGCCTACCTGGAAGACCTGCTGGCCAATCCCCGCAAGATCGACTACCTGATCAATGAGGAGACGCTACAGGTCAAGAAGAAGTACGGCAACGAACGGCGCACGCAGATCGTCGGGCAGGAAGCGGTTGATTTCAGCGAAGAGGACCTCATACCCCACCAGGAGATGGTGGTAACCCTATCGACTCGCGGCTACATCAAGCGCGTGCCTCTGGAGATCTACCGGGCGCAGGGGCGAGGCGGCCGCGGCAAGATCGGCGCGGCCAAGCGGGAGGGCGATCCCGTACGTCACATCATGGTGGCCGACACTCATCAGAGCCTCCTGTTCTTCACGGACCGCGGCCGTGTATATCAGGTCAAGACCTATGAGCTACCTGATGAATCGCGTCAGGCGAGGGGCATCCCCCTCATCAATATTATCTACCTGGAGCAAGATGAGCGGGTGACGGCAGTGGTGGTCACTGACGGCAGCGATCACGAGTTCCTGGTGCTGGCCACCGAACAGGGCGAGGTGAAGAAGACGGCCCTGAGCGAGTTCGCCACGGTACGCCGCAACGGCCTCATTACCATGGACCTGGAGCCGAGTGACGCCCTGGTAGCTGCCCAGCAAGCGCACGCCGATGATCATGCCATTCTAGTCACCGCCACCGGTCAGGCCTTGCGCTTTCCGGTGAAGCAGTTGCGCTCGGCCTCCCGCCAGAGCGGCGGCGTGCGGGGCATTCGCCTGGCGAAGGGCGACCGGGTAGTGGGGATGGAGGTCGCTCGTCCAGACCAGCAACTGCTGGTGGTGAGCAGCAAGGGCTACGGGAAGCGCACGACCTTCGAAGAGTACCCTACCCAGGGACGAGGCGGCCTCGGCGTCAGGACGTTCACGGTCAACGAGAAGAGAGGGCGGTTGGTGGCAGCCCGCACCATCAACGCGAAGCAGCAACTGATAATCATCTCCGAGGACGGAATCGTCATCCGCACCGACGTGGACAGCATTGCCGTGCAGGGGCGGGCCACCATGGGCGTGACCCTTATGGGGGTAGGCCCCAGGGATACGGTGGCTTCCATCGCCAGCATCGAGCTGGCCAAGGGAGCGGAGGAGAAAGCAGCGACCAAGGACGAGAAGGCCACGAAGGCGGACCCACCTGGCGCCAGAGCGAAAGCCAAGCCCAGTACCCCTGCCAAGGGGAAGGCGACCGCCGAGAAGAAGCCCACCGCCAAGGGAAAAACGACGGCTAAGCCCCCAGCGGCAGCCAAGGGAAAGGCCCCCGCCAAGAAAGGAATCACCAAGCCCCCTAAGCTCACGAAGGGGGAGGGCTAAGACATGATGGCCTCAATGGACGACATCTTCTCCGAACTCGAGGGCGTGCGCCAGCGCATGGAAAAAACCTGGCAACAGATGCTGGGCCCGCCCGGCTCGCCGCGCTTCCGCCGACCGGTCATTGAGCCGCCGGCCGATGTCTACGAGACGGCTGAGAGCGTGGTAGTGGTGGTGGAGATAGCCGGCATCAACGACCAAGAGGTGGAGATATCCGTTGATGACAACACCCTCACCATTCGAGGCCTGCGGGAGGACCGGCAGCGCCACTCCAAGCGCCTCTACACTCAGATGGAGATCAACTGCGGGCCCTTCGAGCGCATTCTCAGCCTTCCCTCCGAAGTGGATGCTAGTAGGGCCACCGCTGCCTACGACGACGGCTTCCTGGAGATCGTCCTGCCCAAGGTGAAGCGCCAGGTCAATCGCTACGTGCGCATTACCATCCACGGGGTCTGAACCCACCGTGGGCCCTCGAAGCACGGGAGGGAACGCCGATGAGCCAAGCGCCGGAAACAGAAGCGAAGGTTAGACCTAGCATCCGGGTGCCTGATGTCCTGCCCGCCCTGGCCAGCGGCGGCACTGTAGTCTACCCCTCTCAGCTAGTTCCCGTGTTTGCCAACCAGGAAAAGGATATCCGCGCCATCGATGAGGCAGCGGCCAGCACCGTCAAGATGATGGGCATCTTCGCTCAAAAAGCGGCTGAGGAAGGGCGCTACGAGAGTGATCTGCATAGCATAGGCACAGCGGCCGCCATCATGCGCATGGTCAAGGCCCCCGATGGCACCACCCATGCCATCCTTCAGGGTGTCACCCGCATTCGCCTCGTTTCCCTGGAGCAGGAGGAGCCGTGGATGAAGGCGCGGGTGGAGACGGTGGAAGAGACAGTTGAGGAGAATCTGGAACTGGAGGCCCTAAGCCGCAATGCCCTTTCCCTGTTCCAGAAGATCGTCCAGATGGGGGAGAGCATCCCCAACGAACTGGCTCTGGCTGCTGCCAACATCCCTCAGCCCGGCGCCTTGGCCGATTTCATCGCTGCTAACCTGGTTCATGCCAAGCCCGAGGAACGTCAAACCATCCTTGAGGCTACCGATGTCAACAAACGCCTGCGTCTGCTCACCGACCTCCTTACCCGCGAATCGGAAGTCCTGGAAGTGGAGACCAAGATCCGCTCCGACGTCAAGGGTGAGCTGGACAAGCACCAGCGCGAATTCATCCTGCGGGAGCAACTCAAGGCTATCCAGAAGGAACTGGGGGAGGAACCCAGCGCCGAGACGACCGAACTCAAGAAGCGCCTGGAGGAGGCCCACCTATCGCCCGAGGCCCAGCGCGAGGCCGATCGCGAGCTGGAGCGGCTCTCCACCACACCGCCGGCATCGGCAGAATACCAGGTGATCCGCACCTACTTGGAATGGCTGGCCGATCTCCCCTGGGACAAGAGCACGGAGGACAATCTGGACCTGGCCCGCGCCGAGGAGATCCTGGACGATGACCACTACGGGCTGGACAAGGTGAAGCAGCGCATCCTGGACTTTCTAGCGGTTCGTAAGCTACGGGCGGAGGCCAGGGGGGCCATCCTCTGCTTCGTGGGCCCGCCAGGCACGGGCAAGACGTCGCTGGGCCAGTCCATCGCCCGCGCCCTGGGGCGCAAGTTCCTGCGCATGTCCCTGGGCGGCATCCGCGACGAGGCGGAGATTCGCGGCCACCGTCGCACCTACGTGGGCGCCCTGCCGGGTCGGATCATCCAGGAGATTCGGCGGGCAGGCTCTAACAACCCCCTGGTAATGCTGGACGAGGTGGATAAGCTGGGAATGGACTTCCGCGGCGACCCCGCCTCGGCCCTGCTGGAGGTGCTGGACCCGGAGCAGAACTTCAGCTTCACTGACCACTACCTGGATGTGCCATTCGATCTGTCCAAGATCATGTTCATCACCACCGCCAACCTCATCGACCCGGTGCCAGCGCCCCTGCGCGACCGGATGGAGGTCATCGAGCTGCCCGGCTACACCGAGCACGAGAAGCTGGAGATCGCCAAGCGTTACCTGCTGCCGCGGCAGATCAGGGAGAACGGCATCTCTCCCAAGCTGCTCAAGGTGAGCGATAAGGCCATCCTGGAGGTGGTGCGCAGCTATACCCGCGAGGCGGGCGTACGCAATCTTGAGCGCGAGCTGGGCACCATCTGTCGCAAGGTGGCCCGCCAAGCGGCCAAGGGCGCGAAGAAGCTCACCCGCGCGACCCCCGCTAACCTGGCCGATTTCCTGGGCCCGATCCGCTTCCGCTGGGAGATGGCTGAGGAGGCCGACGAGGTAGGCGTGGCCACCGGTATGGCCGCCACCATGGCCGGCGGCGACATCCTCTTTGTGGAGGCGAGCGTGGTGCCGGGAAAGGGTCGCCTAATCCTTACCGGCAAGCTGGGCGAGGTGATGCAGGAGTCGGCGCAGGCCGCCGTCACCTATGCCCGCAGGCGCGGCCCCGAGCTGGAAATCGCCCCCGATTTCTTCGAGCGGAACGATATCCACATCCATGTGCCAGCGGGGGCTATCCCCAAAGACGGCCCGTCGGCAGGGGTGACCATCGCCACCGCCCTCGTTTCAGCCGTCACCAAGCGGCCAATATACAAGAGTGTGGCCATGACGGGCGAGATAACCCTGCGGGGGAAAGTGCTGCCAGTGGGAGCCATCCGCGATAAGGTGCTGGCCGCCCATCGCAGCGCCATCCAGAAGGTGGTGATCCCCAAGGACAACGAGCGCGACCTCCTCGAAGTGCCAAAGGAGATCCGCGAGAGCCTAGAGATCGTCCCGGTCGAGCACGTGGATGAGGTGCTTAACGCCGCCCTCCACAGGGAGAAGCAGGAAGAGCCGAGCAGGCTGACAGTAGCGAAGGCGGGGAGCGCACGCCCAAAGCGGGCCTCCGCCAAGAAGCGATAGGCTCGGTCAGTACCCCCGCTGGGGGTCCACCAGGTTCAGCAGCGGCTCATCGGCCAGATAGCGGCGGAGGTTGTCGGAGAAGAGGGCCACCGCCCCCTCGTTGTAGTGAGCGGTCTCGCCGGCAATGTGGGGACTGATGATCACGTTGCGCAGCCTCCACAACTCGCTTTCTGGCGGCAGAGGCTCGCTCTCGAAAACGTCCAGGCCGGCCCCACCGAGCAGCCCCACCTTTAGGGCGCGCACCAGGGCCGTCTCGTCCACGACCGCGCCGGGAGAGACGTTGATCAGATAGGCCGAGGGCTTCATGGCCTGGAAAGCCAACTCGCCCATGATGTGGTGGGTCTCTTCGGTCAGGGGGAGGGCCAGCACCACATAGTCGCTCTGGGAGAGGACGTGCAGGAGGTCCAGAGGAGCGAACATCTCGTCGACCAGATACTCACCGCTCTCCAGAGGCGCCCCTGAGCGACGCACGCCCAGCACTCGCATGCCCAGAAGCTTGGCCAGGCGCGCCACTTCCTGGCCGACGTTGCCCAAGCCCACCACGCCCACCGTCTTGCCATCCAATTCCTGAGGGGTGAGGCGGGCCCACTCCCCCTTCTGCTGAGCGCGGAAGAGATGGGGCCAACCCTTCGCCAGCATGATCATCATCCCCAGGACGTACTCGCCGATGGGGGTGACGTGAATGCCGCCAGCAGTAGTCACGGAGATGCCGCTCTGGAAGAGTTCCCGTTCGACCAGGCGGTCGGCGCCAGCGCTGGCGAGCTGTATCCACTTGAGGCGGCGCGCCCGCGACAGGAGGTCAGCAGGCATCGCGGAGAGACTGAACAGGATCTCCGCCTCGGCCAGGGCCTTGTCCAGGCCACGGCGGGCCTCCTCCTCGCTCTCCCCTGTTGCCAGTGCCAGCTCGCTGGAGCGGCGCCAGATGGGTCTGCCGCGTCGGAACAGCCGACGCTGAGCCGGGCTGAGAACGGATACCCGCAGGCGCGAGTCGACTTCCCGGATGCGTTCCACCAGCTCGTGGTCCAGACCAAAGGTTATGAGAACACTGACGTCAGCCATGGCCCTATGCCTATCGTAGCAGGGACAAAGCCCGTCAGCAAGGATATCTCCCCTTGTAGCGAATCCTTGGGGGCGTGCGTCCTTACAAGTGGATATCTGCCACAGGCCGTCGCGCCAATGAGGGAGGTCCGTCCACCGGGCTGAGAGGTGCCACGGGACACGTGCCCCCCAGCGCGGACCTGACGGCGGAAGCGATCGCCGAATAGACGGCGAGGAGCGTCGCATAATGCATATGTTGCGATCGGCCCGGGCGCACGTTGCGGCAGCAATTGTGCTGTTCGTCCTGCTCCTGGCCGCCATCTCAGTGGTGGCGATCTGGAGCGCCCACAATCATCAGGCGCGGCTGCACTCGCTGGAGCAAACCTCCCTGGCCGCCACAAATCTGGAGCACGCGCGTGCACAATTCCACTTAGAAACCGTTATTCTTACCGCCCTGGTGCTTACGGAAGAGCCATCACTGATTGCCGAGTACCGCATAGCTCAGGCGGGGCTACACCAGGACCTGGAGCAAGCCGAAGCCCTGGCGCTGGCCAGGGGCGACACGGACGACCTGGTAGCGCTTGAAGAAGTGATGCAGCAGATCAGCGCGTTCGAGGAGATAGGCGAGATGGCCATCCCCATCGTGGCCGCCGGCGACGCGGACAAGATAAAGGGTCTGTTGGGGACATACCAGGCTGATGCTTGGATTAGCGGAGAAGAGGTAGTCTACGGCTTCGAGGATGCGGTCCAGCGAAAGCAAGAGGCGTTGGTCTCTGAGCGCGCAGCAGCAGCTCACGATGCCGACATCACTCTGTTCACTCTTGCCGGCCTCGGCGGCATCGCCTTCCTGCTGGCACTGGGCGGGGCGGCAGCCCTCAACACCTCGGTGGTTCGCCCGCTGGCCGCGCTGCGGGCGAGAGCCAGGGCGATTAGAGCGGGAGACCTGGAAGTCAGAGCCAACGTATCCGGCCCAGAGGAGATAGCTTCGCTGGCCCGTAGCTTCAACGAGATGACGGAAGCCCTGCTGAAGAGAACAGATGAACTCCAGCGGCGCCACCAGCAGCTCTCCCTTCTGCACAGGGCTGTATCGGCACTTAGCCAGACCCTCAGCACCCACGGCGTGCTGGCCTTGGGCCGCAAGCTGATCTCTGAGTGCCGGGGAAGCAAACACGTGACAGTGTGGGAGGTGCAGGATGGCGAGGCCCGCCTTTGGGCCAACAATCCCAACCAGCGACCGGAAAACAAGGGCGCGGCACCCTCGCCCGCTAGCGTCGAGCGGGTGAAGCTCAGCACGAGCCAGGGAACGCCCCTCCTCATTCCGCAAAGTGGAAATGGCGCAAATGAAGAGGCCAACCCGTCAGGCGACGGGGGCGGCAGACTCTTCCTATCACTGGGTCGGAGAGGGCCTGCCCGCCACGTTCTGGAGGTGGAACTGGTCAAGACACCAGCCTTAACCAGCGATGATATCGCGCACATCCACGCCCTTAGCATGGAGATCGGCATAGCGCTGGAAAGGGCCCAACAGTACGAGGAGGCTCGAGAGCAGGCCGACCGGGACTTTGTCAGCGGCCTGTACGGCCATCGCGCCCTCCAGCGCGAAGTGCAGCGTGCCCTAAAGGCATCGTCCCGGCGGGATGAGCCGCTGTCTATCGTGGCGATGGACATCGACAACTTCGGGCTGTTCAACGACACCTACGGTCACTCGGCCGGAGACCAGGTTCTCAAGATGATCGCTGATCACCTGGCGGAGCTTTGCCGGGAAAGAGGCCTGCCAGGCCGCTTTGGCAACGATGATTTCATGGTCATCCTGCCGACGGCCGAGAGGGAGGCGGCATTTGACTTCGCTCGGTCAGTTCAGGAGTGGCTGTCGGGGAAGCATTTTAGGATCAGCGGCGGCGAGCGAATTCCGATATCGGTAAGCTGCGGCGTGGCTGTCTTCCCCGAGGACGGGCAAGAACGCCACGAGCTGCTGGCGGTAGCCGATGCCAACCTCCACGAGTCCAAGGGTATGGGAGGTAAGATCGTCGGGCGGCCTAAGATCCAGGAGGAGAAAGCAGAGCTGCGCAAGCTGGGCACTTTCGGCATGCTGGAGAGCCTGGTGACTGCTATCGACAATAAGGATCACTACACCAAGGTTCACAGCGAGATCGTCACCGAGGGTGCAGTCTTGCTGGCCCAGGAGCTTGGCTACTCGGAGCAAGTCCAGAAGACGCTACGCATCGCCGGCCTGGTTCATGACGTGGGCAAGATTGGCATACCTGACCGCGTTCTCAGGAAGCCCGGCCCCCTCACGCCCGGCGAGTACGAAGTAGTGAAGCACCACGTGGTCATTGCCGAGCACTTGCTCGTCGATCTGCCGGACGTGGATCAAGTACGGGAGGCCGCCCTGAATCACCACGAGCGATTCGACGGCACGGGTTACCCCAAGGCTCTGAAGGGCGAACAGATACCGCTGCTGGGACGCATCATGGCCGTCGCCGACGCGTTCTCGGCGATGATTTTGGACAGACCATATCGGAAGGGGCGAACCATAGGCGAGGCCCTGGCCGAGCTTGAGCGCTCCGCCGGCACCCAACTGGACCCGGAACTGGTGAAAGCGTTCGTCCGAGCGGTCGGACGGCAGGAAGCCGTCGCCGCGCTCAATAAGGCGTAGTAGCCCCACGCCTTGCCTAATGCCCGCTGCTCAGTCTGTGGATGAGCCAGCGGGGAAGGCCCGCCGCCTCCATCTTCTTCTGAGTCGCGGCGATGTCGTACTCCAGGCGGTGGAGAATGACGGTGCGGGCATCGCTGTCGTACACGGCATAGGCGGCGCGCCAGTCGCCATCGCGGGGCTGGCCGACTCCACCGGGGTTGATGATGAGACGCTTGTCGGCCAGCTTGACCGTCGTTCCATCTGCCGGGTGGTACATCCAGCAACCCCCCTCCGCCTTCTCGTCCTCCACCACCAGCATCGGCACGTGGGTGTGGCCCACCAGGCCGAAGGGCGTCTGCTGGCGCTGGAGGTGGGCCAGGGCGGCGTCGGGGGAGTAGAGATACTCCCAGATGGGCCAGCGCAGGGTGCCGTGCACCAGGCTGAAATCCCCCTCCCTCAGGACGTGGGGTAGGTTCTCCAGGTACTGCCGCTCTTCGGGGGATAGCTGACCAGCCGTCCAGTGGGCAGCAGCGGCGGCATCGCGGTTGAAGTCGTCGGTGGGCAGAAGGCCGATGGCGGCATGGTCGTGGTTGCCGGGTACGCAGCGCAGGTCGAAGCGGCGCAGGAGCGCCAGGCAAGCAGCGGGATCGGGGCCGTAGCCCACGATGTCGCCCAGGCACCACACCTGGCTCAGAGCATCCTCTCCCTCGGCGTGGCGGAGGACGGCCTCCAACGCCTGCAGGTTGGAATGAACGTCGGCGATGATAGCGATGCGCATTCTGCCTACAGCATAGCACCCGCTGGGGCAGGGCTGCACAGCGTGTGGTGTTTCAAGACATACGCGAGATCGTGCTCCGCTCACCCTTCGACAGGCTCAGGATGAGCGGGTTTCAGTGCCTGCGCATCTCCGCTCATGGTGAGCCTATCGAACCATGAGCGGCTAGAGGCCGTCAGACATCCCATCTCTCGCCTAAACTCAAAGATCACTTCAGGGCTGCACACCCGCGTGGTGACGGGTTTCAGCGTCTACCGCCGATAGCTTATAATCGGGCCTGTGAAGGTTTCTGAACTGGGAGAGTTCGGCCTCATCGCCCGCTTGGCCGAGGCCTTCGCCAGGGCCGGCCAGCCGTCTTCTCTTGTCATTGGCATCGGCGACGATGCCGCCGCCTGGAGAGCCGGCGGTGTCCAGCTTGTGACCACCGATACGCTCATCGAGGGAACCCACTTCTCGCTGACACACGTCCCCTGGCGAGACCTCGGCTGGAATGCGCTGACAGTGAACGTGAGCGATATCGCTGCTATGGGCGGCATCCCCGAGCAGGCCCTCTTGACCCTGGCCCTACCGCCTCACACGGAGGTGGCCGACGTGGATGAGCTTCTGGCTGGTATGCTGGAGGCAAGCAGCGAATACGGCACAGCCGTCGTGGGCGGGGACATCGTTGGCTGCGATACGACGATGGTGACGGTCGCGCTCATCGGGCGGGCGCTGGTCGATGATCGAGGCGAGCCGCTACTGATGACGCGCAGCGGTGCCCAGGCCGGCGATGCGATAGCGGTGACGGGCTATCTGGGCGACTCCGCTGGCGGCTTGCGCATCCTGTTGGGGGAGAGCGCGGACTCGGCGGAGGCCGCCGACTACCTGAAACGGGCCCATTTGCACCACAAGCCGCCGCTGGTCGTCGGCCAGATGGCTGCCCGCGAAGGGGTGCGAGCGGCCATCGATATCAGCGACGGCCTCCTCCAGGACCTGGGCCACGTCTGCGAGGCCAGCGGCCTGGGGGCTATCGTCCACGCCCAGAAGATACCGATCAGCCCTGCCCTGCGCGAGGCCTTCCCGCAGGATGCTCTGGGCCTGGCCTGCGGCGGCGGCGAGGACTACCAGCTCCTGCTGGCGGCCTCGCCGGAGGTCGTCGAGAGCGTGCAGGATAAGGCCGACGTGCCCATCGCGGTCATCGGGGAGATGGTGACCGACCGCCAACATCGCATTCGACTGCTGGGCGAGGACGGCCGCGAGCTTCCACCGCCCCAGGCTGGCTGGGACCACCTGCGAGGGACAGCGTGGCGACGGTAGCGGCATCCCTCACTCTCAAGAGCAAGAGCCCCGCTGAGACGCGGCGCATTGGCGCCCGCCTGGGGCGACTGTTGCGGGCGGGCGACATCGTGCTCCTCTCCGGCGAGCTGGGTTCGGGCAAGACCTGCCTTGTGCAGGGCATCGGCCGGGGCCTGGCGGTGCCTGACCCTGTGACCAGTAAGTCGTTCGTTCTCCTGGGCGAGTACAAGGGCCGGCTGACTCTCTATCACAGCGATCTCTACCGCCTGGGGGACCCCCTGGAGGCGGAGGATCTGGCCCTGATCGAGTGCTGCGCCGAAGGAGCGCTGGTCGTGGAGTGGGCCGACCGGGCCTGGGAGGTCTTCCCGCCCGAGCACCTGCTGGTGACGCTAGAGATCAGCGGCGACAGGGAGCGCAACTTGACGCTTGAGGCACGCGGCGAGCGCTACGAACAACTGCTGGCAGCCTTCGCCCGCGGCCGGCGCAGGCGGTCATAGGAGCACGAGTGTGGAGCTGACCATCGATACCGCCTCCGACATGGCCAGCGTGGCTTTATCGGAGGAGGGTACCATCGTCGCCGAGCTCACCTGGCGCTGCCCCCGCAACCACCTGTCGGAGCTGCTGCCAGCGGCGCAGTACCTCATGCAACGGGCGGGCGTCGATAAGGGCGACCTCAGCGCCATCTTCGTCTGCATCGGGCCGGGCGGCTACACCGGCCTGAGGGTGGGCGTGAGCATAGTCAAGGGGCTGGCCTTCGTCCTGAGGCTGCCCGTCGTGGGCGTGGGTCGCCTGGAGGCGGACGCCTACCAGCACGCCGACTACCCCGGCCCCATCTGCCCGATTCACCGGGCTGGCCGGGGCGAGCTGGCCTGGGCCGTCTACACTGGTGACGCCTCGGGCTGGCGAGAGGTGATGCCGCCGCGGCTGTCATTGCCGGATGACCTGCTGGCAACGGGCGGGCGGCGGCTGAAGAGCGCTCTCTTCTGCGGCGAAATATCCAAGGAGCTGGCTGAAAGATTGAGGGAGTCGCTGGGGCAGCAAGCGGCCATCGCCGAGGCAGCGGCCATATCGGTACGACGGGCGGGCTTCATCGCCGAGTTGGCCTGGCGGAGGCTGGTCGCCGGCCAGACGGACGATGCCGCCAGCCTCAAGCTGATCTACCTGCGGGAGGCGGTTGTCACCCCACCACGCGGCGGCAGTCGCAAGTAAGGAGGGACCTCCGTGGAGCGAACGCTGGTGCTAATCAAGCCGGACGCGATGCAGCGAGGCCTGGCGGGGGAGATCATCGCCCGCCTGGAGCGACGAGGGCTGCGCATCGTCGGCATGCGCATGGTCCATATGGACGAGGCCCTGGCTCGCCAGCACTACGCCGCCCATGAGGGGAAAGCCTTCTTCCCGGGCTTGCTCCAGTACATCACCTCCAGCCCAATCATCGCTGCGGTCTTCGAGGGGAAGAACGCTGTGGAGATAGCGCGCCAGTCCATGGGGGCAACCAACCCCGCCCAGGCGGCGCCGGGCACTATCCGCGGCGACCTTGGCATAGATACGGGCCGCAACCTGGTGCACGGGTCCGATTCTCTGGAGGCCGCCGAGAAGGAGATACGCCTGTTCTTCAAGGAAGGGGAGATGTTCAGCTACGAGCGCAACATCGACCCCTGGGTGTTCGAGTAGGACGCTACTGGATGCGTACCACCGGCGTGGCCTGCTGGTACAGGCCTTCCAAGTCGTAGAAGTGGCGCTCGTCGGGGCCGAAGATGTGGACGATGACATCACCGAGATCCAGGAGGACCCAGCCCGACGCCGGCTCGCCCTCGCGGCCGTAGGGGGTGATGTCGTCCTTGGCCAGCTCCGAGTTGATGGTGTCGCAGAGGGCCTGCATCTGGCGAACGGTCTGAGCGCTGGCGATCACGAAGTAGTCGGCGAACAGGGTAACGTTGCGGATATCCAAAAGGAGAATATCCTCAGCCTGTCTATCGGCGAGAAGATCGACGACTTTGCGAGCGAGGGTTGCGCCTTCCAGATGGCCTCCCACTTCAGCCAAGACTAAGGGTATTATAACATAGGCAGTAGCGATGAGTAGGAAACGAGTGATCGTGGCCATGAGCGGGGGGGTGGACTCCTCCACAGCGGCGGCTCTGCTGGTGCGCCAGGGGCACGAGGTCATCGGCGTGACCATGCGCCTGTGGACGCTGGAGAACCCCGATGCGCTTGTGGATTTCCGCCGCTGTTGCTCGCCGCAGGAGATTGAGGACGCCCGCAAGGTCTGCCATGCTCTGGGCATCCCCCACCGCGTCCTCAACTTCGAGCCGGAGTTCGCCTCATCGGTGGTGGACTACTTCTGCCAGGAGTACCTACGGGGGCGAACGCCCAACCCCTGTCTGGCCTGCAATGAGCACGTGAAATTCCGGTCGCTGCTGACCAAGGCGTTGGCCCTGGGCGCTGACTATCTGGCGACGGGCCACTACTGTCGTATCGTCAGGAATGGCCATGGCCACGAGCTGTGGCGGGCCAGGGACGAAGGCAAGGACCAGTCGTACGTACTGTACATGCTGGGACAGGAGGAGCTTCCGCGGCTGCTCTTCCCTGTGGGCGAGCACACCAAGGAGCAGAGCCGTCAGATGGCGGCGGAGATGGGGCTGCCGGTGGCGGCCAAACCCGATAGCGCCGATATCTGCTTCCTCCCCCACAGCAACTATCGCGCCTACCTCACCGAGCGCTTCCCTCAGTGGCCGGGCGACGTCGTGGACAGCAGCGGACGCATCGTGGGCCGCCATGGAGGCATTGCTGGATACACCGTCGGGCAGAGGCGGGGCCTGCCGGCCAGAGGCGGAAGGGAGCCGCTGTACGTCCTGAGCGTGAACCCAGCGACCAACACCGTCGTCGCCGGCGGCGAGGATGAGCTGATGAGCGACGTCCTCTGGGCGGAGAAGCTATCGTTCGTCTCGGGCCGGGCGCCGCGGAGGCCGCTAGCGGTGGAGGCTAAGATACGCTATCGCAGCCGGGCCGCGCCGGCCCTGCTTGCGGTGCACGATGGACGGGCGGAGGTGCGCTTCGAGCGGCCCCAGCGAGCTATCACCCCCGGCCAGGCGGTGGTATTCTACCAGGACCGGCAGGTCCTGGGCGGCGGCATCATCGCTGGAAACGGCGGCAACTGACCGCTGACCGAAGCGAGTTCTTGTCCGGATCGCGTTTAGTGTTTCACTCTACGTGAGAGATAGGGAGCCAGACCGTCTCTGGTCGCTCATCCTGGGCCTGTCGAAGGAGGAGCGGGGCTCATGGTTCGACAAGCTCACCATGAGCGGCCAAAACGGCTCACCATGAGCGCTCCAAACGGCTTACCATGAGCGGCCCAAACGGCTTACCATGAGCGGCCAAAACGGCTCACCACAGTTGTTCAGGTCACGCTTGACTTGTGCTATAATGGGCGACCAGCGCTGCCAGCGGGCAGCCCTGGTAGCTTAGGAGGTCGCGGCTATGGGCATCGACAGTTTGCAGGACGTGCGGGACGTATGCATCATTGCCTTCACCATCGCCGGGACGATCCTCTTTCTGGTGGCCATCGTCGTGACCATAGCGGTGGGCGTGGCTGCCACCGGCGCCTTCCGGGCGGCGCGCCGGCTCGTCGATGAAGGGGTCAAGCCGATGGTGAGTAACGTGCGGGAGACGGTCACCTTCATCTCAGACACCGCGGTAGCGCCCATCATCCGCGTTTACGGCCTCATCTCGAGGGCCAGGCGAGGGCTGGACGTACTGAGCGGGCTGGCGCAGCGAGGGGGAGATGGTAAGGGCCGCAAGGAGGAAAAGAAAAAATGATGAGGTTTCTTTTCGGATTTGTCTTGGGTGCGATTGTGGGGGCTAGCTGGGCCACTCTCATGGCTCCCGCTCCCGGCCGCGAGACGCGGCAGCGGCTGGAGGAGGCCTGGCGAGAGCGCACCAGCGAGGAGACGCGAGCGCGGGCCCAGGAGGCGATAAGTAAGGCGCGCGGGGGCGTGGCGGCAGCGCGACAGCGGCTGGAGGAGGCTCTAAAGGCCGGGCGGGAGGCTCAGGAGGAGACGGAAGAGGAGCTGCAGGCCCGCCGCGAGGAGGCCATCAAGGGCTCCGGAGAATAGAACGCCCCAAATCGACGGCAAGATCCCCCGCTGCCCGGGGGATCTTTTGTCTTCTGCTCAACCTGTCGCTGTAGCTGGCGGAGGGGGAGGGATTCGAACCCCCGGTACCCAAAGGTACACACGCTCTCCAGGCGTGCCTGATCAGCCACTCCAGCACCCCTCCAAGCCTCGCGGAACCAGAGGAACCAACTGACCATCGAACCAGGTGGAGACCAGTTTGTTGGTTCCCCGGTTTGCTGGTTCTGCCTCTTGGCGGAGGGGGAGGGATTCGAACCCCCGGTGAGCCAAAGCCCACACCGCTTTTCGAGAGCGGCACCATCAGCCTCTCGGTCACCCCTCCTGGCGTGATCATTATAGCATCAGAAGGAGCGCGACTGGGCTGCGGAGGGTTGGGGGTCATGAGGCGCAGGCCTAAGGTGTCTCGGCCGGAATAATCAGCACTTGGCCCGGGTAAATCAGGTCCGGGTCGGTGATGTCATTGGCCTCGGCAAGCGCTTCCAGATCAACGCCAAACTGGTCGGCAATGCTTGACAGCGTATCGCCAGCCTGAACCTCATACGTACCTCGAATGGGCGTAGGCGAAGGCGTTACTTCGGGCGTTGCCTCAGGCGTCGTTTCTGGTGTTGCGGTTGCCGCCGGGGTGACGGTAGCTGTCGGCGTGGCCTCCTCGCCGTCGCCACAAGCGCCTAGCGCCGCCAGGCAAGTCGCCAAGAAAAATGCTATTGCCACGCTCGCCTTTTTCATTGTGCTGCCCCCGTGCTTGATTGCGTTTCTCAACCGAATGATGGCCCCATCCTACTCGCAGGCGCAATGGCTGGCAAGAGCGGATAGCATCACAGCAGCGGCGGCTGCGGCGCGGAGGGCGGCTCGCGCTCGGCGCCCAGGAGCGTCGCCATCTGGCGGGCGTTGCGCACGGCGTGGTCCTGGTAGCAGTTGTTCATCAGCACGTGCAGTCGCTCCGCCCGCTGGGCCAGCTTCTCGATGGGCGCCACCCACTCCTTGAGCTCGTCCTCGGAGTACAGGTAGCGGAAGCGCTCACTGACGCTGATGCCCTTGCGCTCCCACATCTCGCGATTGCGGCCGTGGAAGCGCACCAGGGCATCGGGCGCCGTCGCCTCTGCCACCGGCGGCACGCTGGAGCGAAAGCCCTGCGGTTCGTCCACGCAGACGAAGGGCAGGCGGTGGTCGGAGAGGAAGCGCAGGGTGCGCTCGCGGCTCCTGTCCGAGAGCCAGCGGTTGTTGCGGAACTCCACGACGATGGTGTACTGGGATAGCCGCTCTTCCTTCACCTCCAAGATATAGTCCATGCTTTCGGCGCCGGGCATGAACCAGGGCGGGAACTGGAAGAGCACCACCCCCAGCTTGCCGGCGCTGTCCAGGGGCAGGAGGGCAGAAGCGAAGCGCTGCCACATCTCGTCCCGCAGCTCGGACGGCAGGTCGCGGTAGTAGACGTTGGCTTTCTGGCCAACCTCGGCGTCCAGGGCATCGCGCACGTTCTTGGGCAGCGACCTCACCTGCGTCGGGTGATGAGTGAACAGGGCGTAGGCCTTCAGGTCGAAGGTGAAATCGGCCGGGGTGCGCTCCACCCAGAGGCCGGCGTTACGCTCGGAGAGGAGGCCGTAGTAGGTGCTATCCACCTCGACGATGGGGAAGTTCTGGGCGTAGAACTGGAGGCGCTCGGCGGGGGTGGTCGCCTCGCGCGGGTAGAAGGCGCCGCTCTCGATGAGCGTGCGGTCGGTCCAGGAGCAGGTGCCGACGAGGATGCGGGCAGTCACGGCGATCCCTATTATGGCGCGAGGCGGGCCAAACATCCAGAGCGGGCAGGGAAGGGGCAACACAGCGGCGCTTCTCCTATGTGCGCCTCTTGACAGGGCTAGGGGTTGGTGGTATGTTAGTGAGCACTCACTATCATGTCTAATCGAGCGCCTAAGCGGACAGCCCAGCAGAGAAGGCGCCTCATCATCGAGAGCGCCCAAGCGATGTTCGCCGCCTCCAGCTACGCCAGGGTGAGCACCGCCGAGCTAGCCAAGGCCGCCGGCATCTCCGAACCTGCCCTCTACCGCTACTTCTCCAGCAAGAAGGATCTCTTCATCTCCACCATCAAGGCCACTCGCAGGAGGCTTCTGGACGTCTGGGAGCGGCTGGCCAGCGAGGTTGTCGACCCTTTGGAGATCATCCAGGCCATCTGCCTGGGCTACTACGACCACCTGCGAAGCCGCTCGCCGGTCATGAAGCTCCTCTTCCAGGCCATCTCCGAGGTCGACGACAAGGAGATCCGCGAGACTCTGCACGCCAATTTTGCCGCCTTCATCCAATTCCTGGCGGAGAACATAGAGGAGGGCAAGAGGCAAGGGCTGATCACGCAAGATGTGAACGCTACCATGGCCGCCTGGCAGTTCATGGCCTTCGGGCTGACCCTTGACCTGATTCACCTGATGGGCTTCGACGAAGCGCTTAACCGCAGCCACGTAGAGGACTGGGGAAGACTCTACCTAGACTCCATTCGGGAGAGGGCGCCCGCAGCGCACAAGGCCGCAGGCCGTGTGGCGTCCAATGGATTCGACCGACACATGGTGGAGAACTGGGGAGAGCTCTATCTGGACTCGATTGAGGAGGGGGACTCTTGGTGGAGGCTAGGCGAAAGGCCACCTCGCTGCTAGATGAGCGGTGCCTCTGTGGCAATCTCGTGGCCAAGATTTCCCTTGACGGGGTAGAGATTCTCTGCCGTCGCTGCAAGAGGATCCACCTCATTCCCTGGCCAGGGGAAAGGAGGGAAGATAGCGCTACACAGAAGACCAAAATGACCGTGAATCGCTAGACAAAGAGGCCAGAGATAGCAACTCCAGAGCCCAGGACGAGCGCATTGTCGAATCGTGCTGGGCGGTTTTGTTTTCCGCCCATCGAGGGCCAGGAGTGCCGCCAGCTCCTGAGAATTCGATAGGAGGGAAGCATGGACTTCACGGTGCCGGAAGAAAAGAAGGCTTAATGACATGAGCCGTCAGACCTCGCTAGAAAAAGACAAGCCCTATCGGGCGCTTCAGCAGCTATTCGCCCGACATCCCATGGGTGCCCCCGACACCGATACCTTCATCGAGATCCTCAAGTTCTGCTACGAGCCGCAGGAGGCCCACCTGGCCGCCCACATGACCTGGGACCTGGAGCCGGAGGAGGTGATCGCCAAGCGGGCGGGCATGAGCCTGGACGAGGCCGCGCCGCTGCTGACGACGATGGCCTCCAAGTTCTTCATCCGCGGCGTCAAGCGGCCCGACGGCGTGCGCGTCTTTCGTCTGCCCTACATCGTGCCCGGCCTGTTCGAGATGCCCTTCAGCGTGCGCCAGCCATCGCCGGACCTCGATAGGCTGGGTGACCTGTGGGAGAAGTATTTCGACGAGGCCTGGGGGCGCGAGCTCCACGGCGGCTCCATCCAGTTCGCACGCGCGCTGCCGGCCATCGAAGCCCCCAAGGACCAGGTCATGCCCTACGAAGACGCCGTTCAGATTGTCCAGCAAGCCTCCTTCCCGATCATCTACCCCTGCATGTGTCGCCAGGCTGCCCGCAACTGCGACGACCCCCTGGACGTCTGCATGGTCTTCGGCCTGGAGCTCTACGGTGGCAACGTGCCGGGGCAGCCGGTGCTCGACCCGGCCCAGATGGTGGACGGCCCACCCAGGGGGCGCCCTGTGTCGGTCGATGAGGCGGTCGAGGTGCTGAAGCGAGCGGAAAAGGCCGGCCTCGTTCATTGCACAATGAACGTCAAGGAGGACTTCTGGCTCATCTGCAACTGCTGCCGCCACGCCTGCCACGGTCTGCGAGGGATAACCCAGCTGGACATCCCCCACGCGGTAGCGCCATCCAGCTACTGGGCCGTCGTCGACGAGGACCTCTGTAATGGGTGTGAGGCCTGCGTGGAGCGCTGCCAGGTGGACGCCATCGAGATCAACGACAACATGGTCGCCGAGATAGACTACGAGCTCTGCCTGGGGTGCGGCATATGCATCTCGGAGTGTCCTCCTGAGGCGCTGCGGCTGGAGAAGCGCGACGACCGCATTTTCACCCCAGCCGCCGATGCCCACGAGCTGTTCGTGATGATGGGCGCCTCCAAGGGCAGACCCTATCCGGTTCACCACCACCCACACGTCTAGGAGTTCGGAGGTTTGGACGTATGAGCTATGAGACCATCCTTTTCGATGTCGAGGAGAACGTCGCCACTGTAACCATGAACCGACCGGAGGCAATGAACGCTCTCAGCGTCCAACTGGCGGAAGACCTGGTGGACGTCGTGAGCCGCTGCCGCGCCGACTCGAACGTGCGGGCGGTGGTGATCAAGGGAGCCGGCCGTGCCTTCTGCGCCGGCGGCGACCTGAAGTCGTTCAGCGATTTCCTGCAGGCCAACCCAGTGATAGCCTTCCGGACGCTCGCCTCCCGGCTGCACATTGGCATCATCGATGTTCGGCGCATGGAGAAGCCGGTCATCGCCCAGGTGCACGGAGTAGCCGTGGGCGCTGGCATGAGCCTGGCCCTGGCCTGCGACCTCACGATCGCGGCGGAGTCGGCCCAGTTCATCATGGCCTACCGTCGGGTCGGCCTCTCCCCCGACGGCAGCTCCACCTATTTCCTCCCCCGCCTGGTTGGACCCAAGAAGGCGCTGGAGATCTTCTATACGGGCGACCCCATCACCGCCCCGGAGGCCGAGCGGCTAGGGCTCATCAACCGAGCCGTGCCGGACGCCGACCTGGAGAAGAAGACCCGTGCCCTTGCTCGCCGGCTGGCCCAGGGGCCGACCCTGGCCCTCGGGCGAGCCAAGGAGCTGGTCTACCGCAGCCTGGGCGAGACTCTGGAGACACAGCTAGAGCACGAGCGGGACTTCATTGCCCTCAGCTCAACCACCGAGGACTTCCAGGAGGGAGTGCAGGCCTTCATCCAGAAACGGGAGCCGAAGTTCAGAGGCCGCTGAGCCCCAAGTCAAAGGAGGGAGAGCGGCATGTCCGTAGACGAGAACACGTGGAAATTCTTCCAGCAGCATTTGGGCTACAGCGACGAGGAGATGGCCCTGTTTCGGGCCGATCCCCGCAACGAAGAGGTGCTCGCCAAGGGGCCGGAACTGATGCAGAAGACCATCGTGGCCGAGGTTGTGGAGTCGCACGGCTGCAACAGCCAGCACAAGGTGGGAGACCGCTTCCTCTTCGATGGGGCAGGCAATCTCCTAACCACCAAATGCCCCCGCCGCATCTGCATCTACGCCCTGCATACGCTCGCTGGTGCCATCTTCGCCAGTAACGAGCTGCTCTACGCCGGGGTGGACCCCGATTCGCTGCGCTTCCGCCGCGTCGGTTGCTTCGACGTCGGCGTCAGGTGCGGCGGCTGGGGGCACATCGTCATGGAGGTGCGAGTGGAGGACCGGAGCAAGTAGGGGACAGCCGAAGATAGGGAGCGACGCGAGGAAGAGGGGGCCCGCCGCCGGGAACAGCAGGAGGCGCGGTAGGGCAGAAGGTATCATTACGTTGACTCTTAGGTTGAAGGCTCTATAATTCACTTGGCCTTGGGGAGGCGGTCAAGGGTGGGGGCAAGGAGCAGAATCTATGGACTTCCGAGATACACCGGAGGAAGCGGCCTTCAGGCGGGAGGTGAGGGAGTTTATCGCCCAGGAGGCTCCCAAGCCGGAGCACGGCGCCAGCATGGACGCCGTCAGCGGGTACGTCCAGGTGTTTGCTCAATCCCAAGGGTGGTTCAAGAAGCTAGGCGAAAGAGGCTGGATCGCCCCTGCCTGGCCCAAGGAGTACGGCGGCGCGGGCATGACCGCCATGCAACAGTTCATCCTCAACGAGGAGATGGCTCTGGCACGGGCGCCCCGGCCCTTGCATCTAATCATCGGCGTAGGTATGGCCGGCCCGACCCTGATCGTTCACGGCACTGAGAAGCAGAAGAAGTATTACCTCCCTCGGATTCTCAGCGGCGAGGACATCTGGTGCCAGGGCTATTCTGAACCCGAGGCCGGCTCCGATCTCGCTTCCCTCAGGACACGTGCCGTCCGTGACGGCGACGACTATATCATCAACGGGCAGAAGATCTGGACCACCATCGCCCACATGGCCAAGTGGATGATCCTTCTGGCTCGCACCGACCCCGATGCCCCCAAGCACAAGGGCATCACCTACTTCATCCTGGACATGAAGTCGCTGGGTGTGGAGGTGCGGCCTCTGATAAACATGGCCGGCGGCCAGGAGTTCAACGAGGTATTCTTCGACAGTGTGCGGGTGCCCAAGAGCAACATCATCAGCGAGGAGAACCGCGGCTGGTACACAGCGATGAATACTCTGGACTTCGAGCGGTCAGCGATAGGTTCAGCGATAGGCCTGCGCCAGGCGGTGGAAGACATCATCCTCTACGCCAGGGAGCACAGAGAGGACGGAAGCAGCAGGCTCCGCCTCAATCCCATGCTGCGCTACGAGCTGGTCGACCGCCTGCTGGAGGCCGAGGTAGGCCAGATGCTGTCCTATCGGACAATCTCTCTCCAGGCAAAGGGGCTTGTCCCCAACTACGAGGCGTCCATAGTCAAGCTCTACAACATGGAGCTGAACCAGCGCATTGCCCGCACAGGGATGAATGTCCTGGGCCCATACGGCCAACTGGCCAGAGCGTCCAAGTGGGCACCCCTGAAGGGCCGCCTTGAGCATATGTACCTGCGGTCGGTGGGAAGCACCATTGAGGGTGGCACCTCGGAGATCCAGCGGAACATCATCGCCATCCGCGGTCTGAGCCTGCCCCGCGGGGACTAGAGGAGGGGAAGGGTATTATGGACTTTCGCTTTACGCCTGAAGAGCAGGCCTTCCGCCAGGAGGTGCGCGAGTTCATTCGCCGGGAGATGCCGCCAGACTGGGAGGGTGTCTTCCTGGAGGAGACGGAAGAGGAGTGGAAGAAGGGGCGCGCCTTCGTCAAGAAGCTGTCCCAGAAGGGATGGGTGGCCCCCTCCTGGCCCAAAGAGTACGGCGGCATGGAAGCCTCTCCTGCTCTGCAACTGGTCTACAACGAGGAGATGGGCTATCACCGAGCACCCATCGGCTCCATCATACAGGCCGTGGGCTACATCGGGCCGGCCATTCTCTTCTTTGGCACCGAGGAGCAGAAAAACCAGCATCTCCCTCCCATCACCGCTGGCGAGACGGTGTGGTGTCAGGGCTTCTCCGAGCCGGAGGCGGGCTCCGACCTGGCCTCCCTCAAGACACGCGCTGTGAAAGACGGCGACGACTGGGTGATCAACGGGGACAAGATCTGGACTAGCAACGCCCATCGCTCCGAGTGGTGCATCCTGCTGGCCCGGACGGACCCGGCGGCGCCCAAGCATAAGGGCATCAGCTTCTTCCTGGTGGACATGGAGACGCCGGGGATCACCGTCCAGCCCACTATCAACATGGCCAACGTGCACAGCTTCAACCAGGTGTTCTTCGAGGACGTGCGCGTCCCCAACAGCGCCCTCCTGGGCCACGAGAACCAGGGCTGGTACATCGCCGCCATGACCCTGGACTACGAGCGCTCGAGCCTGGTGGCGGCGGCCGTGTCCATGGCCAAGCGCGGCCTGGACGACCTCATCGAATACTGCAAGGAGACGAAGGTCAACGGCGGAAGTCTGCTGGATAACCCGCTGGTGCGTCACAAGCTGTCGGAGATAGCCATCGAGATAGAGGTGGGCAAGTACATGGTCTATCGGGTGGTGTCTCAACAGGCGCGGCAGGAGCCGGGCAGCATAGAGGCAGCGGTGTGCAAGCTGTACAATACTGAGATGGACGTGCGGTTGGCCAACACCGGCATCCAGATCCTGGGCCTGTACGGGCAACTGCACAAGGATTCCAAGTGGGCGCAGTTGATGGGGCGCTTCCAGAAATCGTACCTATATGCCATCGCCATGGTGGTAGGCGGCGGCAGCAGCGAGATCCAGCGCAATATCATCGCCATGCGCGGGTTGAGCCTGCCCCGCGGGGGCTAGAGAAGGGAAGGGTTATCTTATGGACTTTCGCTTTACGCCTGAAGAGCAGGCCTTCCGCCAGGAGGTGCGCGA
>CAZEJO010000006.1:0-41466 GCA_964512285.1 uncultured Dehalococcoidia bacterium
CGGCGGTTGTAGCGCCAAGCATACTCATTCAGGTAGCCCTGAAGATGCTTAGCCGATACGACATGGTAGACGCCGCCGATTCCCCGCTTCACCAGCGACCAGAAGCCCTCAATGGTGTTCGTGTGCACATCCCCACTGACGTAGACCTTCTCAGCATGGTGAATCCGGTCGTGGAAGTAACCCGACTTCCCAAGATTCCTGTAGGGCCTCCACTCGTCAGTGTAGACAGTGGAGCGGGGCAGCACGCGCTCTCGAATGATGGGCAAAAGGGTTGCTGTGCGTGCATCAGCGACTCTCCTGGCGATGACACGGCCTTGCCGTTCAACGATACCAAATACGGCTACCTTATTGGGTTCGTCAGGCCCAGGGCGACCTGCTCGCCCGTCTCGGCGCTTCCCGCCGATATAAGTCTCGTCGGCTTCCACTATGCCTTCAAGGGGCGCGTCGCCGTCCTCATTCATGAGTTCGTGGCGAATCAAGTTGGCCATACGCCACGCGGTCTTGTAGGTGACACCGAGTTCGCGCTCGATCTGCTTTGCGGAAATACCACAGCGGGTGCTCGTCATGAGGTACATCGCGTAGAACCACAGGTGCAACGAAGTCGAAGACTTGTGAAAGACCGTCCCCGCCGTCGGGTGAATGTGGTAGCCGCAGGCTGTGCAAGTCCACGACTGGCGGCGCTGCGCGGTCTGATAGCGCTTGAATGGCCGGTTCGTCTCGCACTTCGGGCAGTCAGCGTGAACGCCATCTGGCGAGTATCGGTTACGCCACAGCCATTCAAGGCAGGTGGCATCGTCGGGAAACTCACGCATGAAGTCCACGAGCGTGTAGCGAGACTCAGACGACTCGGCTCGGATTGGCTTGTTTCGATTCACTGGTGGCATTTCCGTGTACCTCCAATTACAAGGGTAACACAGAATGCCTATACAGTCAAGGGATAGTTGCCATCTAGATTATTGTGGAGGTCAATTTGTCCTGTAAGGTGTTCTTACGCTATCATGGATGCGTGAAGGCATTTTCCTTCAATCTTGACAAGGCCAGCGTTTGCCTGTGCCCTGCGAGGAGGTCTGGACATGGTCGCTGCCCTGCCGAAAAACCTGGATGAGGATGGCTTCTACGGCATTCGCCTGGAGTCCATCGGTGGACTGGGTGCTCACCTGGCTGGCCAGATCCTGGCCGAGACCGGGGTTCTGCGCCTGGGCCTCAACGGTTCCCACTTCTCCTCTTACGGCTCCGAGAAGAAGGGCACACCCCTGAAGTCCTTCATCCGTTTCTGCAGCCCCGATCAGATAGTGCGCACCAACAGCCCCGTCGAGCGGCCCCACGTGGTAGCGGTCTTCCACGAGGCGCTCATCGGTCGGGAGAAAGTCACCCTGGGCCTGCGACGGGATGGGATCATCATCGTGAACAGCGTCGCCTCGCCTGGCGAGATGAAGGAGCGCCTCGGGCTGCCGGGCGGCACCGTCGGCGTGGTGGACGCTCTCGGCATCGCCGTGGCTGAAAAGAGCCGCCCAAACATGGCGATGCTCGGGGCGGTGACCCGTGTCGCCGACTTCATCGACCTCGAGGTGGTGAAAGCCTCCATTCGCGAGACCTTCGGGCATCACTACCCTCACCTGCTGGAAGGCAACATGCGCGCCTTCCAGCGGGGCTACGATGAACTCCGCCTGGAGACATTCCCGCTGGAAGGGGAGTGGGCGACCGGCGTTGCTCGTCCCCAACCGGCTTACGGCTATCTCAATGCTCCCTGGGGTGGCATGGTGACCAACCCGGGCAACGCCGCCGTCAAGGATCTATCGGCCTCCCGCCAGGGCTTCCTGCCTGGCCTGGATCTGGAGAAATGCGTCCACTGCGGCCTTTGCGACATCGTCTGCCCAGACTACTGCTTCGTCTGGGAGACCTACAACAAAGACGATGGCAGGGTTGCGGCGCGCCTCGTTGGCATCGACTACCGTTACTGCAAGGGTTGTCTGAAGTGCGTCGAGGCTTGCCCCACGGACGCCCTTGTGGAGATGCGGGAGACGGAGGGCTACGCCGAGGCTCATAGGGTGGCCCTGTTTCCCAACCTCGAACAGGACAAGTAGCCACCCCAGGTGACTCTGAGCTGATTGGGCAAGGAGGGAGATCATGACTCAGCTAGTCGGCGAAGAAAAGGCGAAGCTCGCTCAAAAGGTGGACTTCCGCACCGGTAACGAGATGGCCGCGCAGGCGGCCAAGCAGATCAACTTCCACCTCATGGGCTACTATCCCATTACGCCCTCTACCGAGGTTGCCGAGTTCCTGGACGAGATGAGGGCGGCGGGCGAGCACGAGATCCGCATGATCCCCGCCGACGGCGAGCACGGAGCCGCTGGCATCTGCTACGGCGCTACCAGCGGCGGCGGGCGCGTCTTCAATTGCACCGCCTCCCAGGGCTTACTCTACTCTCTGGAGCAGCTCCCCGTTCAGTCGAGCAGCCGGTTCCCCATGCTCCTGCAGCTCGTGAACCGCACCGTCAGTGGTCCTCTGGACATCCGCTGCGATCACTCCGACCTCTACTATGCCTTGACCACCGGCTGGATTATCCTTTTGGCTCGTGAACCGCAGGCTGTCTACGACATGAACATCGTGGCCGTGCGTATTGGTGAGCACCCCAAGGTTCGCCTGCCGGTCATCGTGGCCTACGACGGCTTTTTCACCAGCCACCAGAAGCGACGGGTGCAGTACTTCGAGAACGATGAGGCAGTGACGGACTTCATCGGGTCGCCGCCCGAGTTTCCCCACGCCTTGGACCCTCGTAACCCCATCACCTTCGGCGCCTACATGAATGACCCCGACTTCATCAACACCAGGTACCAGTTGAAGCTGGCTATGGACGCCGCCCGCGAAGTCATCCCCCAGGTCCTGGAGGAGTATGGTCGGATCAGCGGACGGAGCTACTCCTTCCTTGACCTCTACAGAATGGACGACGCCGAGGTCGCTATCCTCCTTCTCAATTCGGCCGCCGAGACGGCCAAGGACATGGCCGACCGCTTGCGCAAGCAGGGCCGGCGCGTGGGCGTCGTCAGTCTCAATGTGCTGCGGCCCTTCCCAGCCGAGGAAATAAGACAGGCCCTCAGGGGCGTCAAGGCCCTGGTTATCGGCGAACGGGGCGACTCCTATGGTGCTCAGGGTGGTCCCCTTTCCCACGAGGTGAAGGCGGCCATCCAGGAGGACCCCCAGAATCATACCCTTTGCCTCACCCGCATCTACGGCTTGGGGGGCAAGGACTTCTACGCCGAGGACGCCGAGGAGTTCTTCAACCTCGCTCTGAAGGCGGCCGAAACGGGCCAGGTCGAGACGCGCTTCGCCTATCACGGCGTCACCCCCGGCGATCCCGATAAACTGCCAATGCAGGTGCTGCCGCCTCTCACCAAGGAGGAGGTATCGCCTGGCCTGGTGCAGGTCAGCCGCAATGAAGAGACGGGAGAGCTTAAGGTGAAGCCTGTTGCGCGCTGGCAGCTACCGGTGCAGACCAAGCGTATCGCCGCCGGCCATGGCGCCTGCCCCGGCTGCGGCATCCTGCCCGCCCTCAACCTGTTCTTCAGAGGCATTGAGGGCGATGTCGTCATCGTCAACCAGACCGGTTGCGCCGAGATCGTCACCAGCGGCTACCCCTTCAGCAACCATCGCGTGACCTATATTCACAACCTCTTCCAGAACGGAGCGGCTACTCTGTCCGGCCTGGTGGAGATGTTCCAGGAGCGCCAGCGTCGGGGGGATCTGCCTGCCGGTGAAGACATCACCTTCGTCATGATCAGCGGTGACGGCGGCATGGACATCGGCATAGGCGCTGCCCTGGGCGCCGCCATCCGCAACCACAAGATGATCATCCTGGAGTACGACAATCAGGGATACATGAACACCGGCAGCCAGCTCAGCTACTCCACGCCCCTCGGCCACATGACCACCACCAGCCACGTCGGCCCGGCTCAGGCCGGCAAGGCGTTTCACCATCGCGACACGCCCCAGATCCTGGCTGCCTGCCACATTCCTTACGTGTTCACCGGCACGGAGGCCTTCCCCGATGACCTGGTGAAGAAGGCGGCTAAGGCCCAGTGGTACGCCAAGAACGAAGGGTTGGTCTACGGCAAGGTCCTCATCACTTGCCCTCTCAACTGGCGCAGCGAGGAACGGCTGGGGGCGAAGATCCTGGAGACCGCTGTCAACTGCCGCTTCTTCCCCCTGTACGAGGTGGAGCAGCACATCACCAAGCTCACCCATGACCCCGACAGGGCGCGTCATCACGTTGATGTCCGCGACTGGCTGGGCCTGATGGGCAAGACCAGACACCTGCTCCAGCCCCAGTATGCCCCTCAGCTCGAAGCCTTGGAGGCGGAGATCGAGCGACGCTGGCAGCGCCTCAAGGCCATGCACGAGCATCCCCAGCTCTAGGAAGCGACATCGACCGTCCGGGCAGTCATTGCCCATGCACGGCGGAGCGAGTATAATTCGCTCGATTTGCATAACTAGTGCTATTAGGAGGTACACTTTGAAGTTCTCGCTGAGGTTCGTTCTGATCCTGACGGCTCTCGTCGCTGCTGCCGTCCTCGTGCTGGCGGTCGCCTGTGGGGGGGATGACGAGGAGGGGCCAGCGGCAGGGGAAACGCCTGCCGCCGCTGGCGAAACGCCTGCCGCTGCCGAGGAGACCCCGGAGGGGCCGTCGCCGAGTGAGGAGGGAACCCCAGTGGAACCGCCGTCCGGCGAGGCGGGCGAACTCCCGTCCATTCCCGTCTACCCCGGAGCGGAGGAGGTTGAGAGCGGGACGCTCACCGGGGAGGAGGCCTATATGGTTACCATGGCCGGCGAAAGCGGGGACATCGATCCCCAGAACTTCAACGCTGTCCAGTACGCCATCTACTATAGCAGCGACTCCCCTCAGAAGGTCGGAGACTTCTACAAAAAGGAGTTCAAGGACTGGAAAGAGGAGTGGTCGTACACCGCGGAGGGAGCGCTCGGGGACACGCTAGGGACGTGGAGCAAGGACGGCGGGAATATCGCCGCTTGGCTGCAGGTCCTCGAGATAGGGGGAACGACTAACGTGATCATTGGCGTAGGAGCCCGCCAGTAGGCGGAGCGAGTGTAATTCGCTTGATTTGCAGGAGTAGTGCTATTAGGAGGTGCACTTTGAAGTTTTCGCTGAGATTCGTTCTGATCCTGACGGCTCTCGTCGCTGCTGCCGTCCTCGTGCTGGCGGTCGCCTGTGGGGGGGATGACGAGGAGGGGCCAGCGGCAGGAGAGACGCCGGCCGCTGGCGAGACGCCGGCTGCCGCCGAGGAGACTCCGGAGGGGCCGTCGCCCAGCGAAGCGGGCGAGTTGCCAGACATCCCTGCCTACCCAGGAGCTGCCGACGTGTTCAGCGGGACGTTCACCGGGGGAGGGGGCTTTCCCGTTCCCATGATCGGTGAAGGGGGCCTCGATCCCGAGGACTACGGCGCTGTCCAGTACACTATGTACGAGACCAGCGACTCCACTGGTAAGGTCGTTGACTTCTACAAGAAGGAGTTCAAGGGCTGGAAAGAGGAATGGACGTTCAGCATGGAGGAGACGGGGCAGCAGGGCGAGATAGTGATCTGGAGCAAGGATGACGCGAAGCTCGCCGCTTGGCTGTCGGCCTTCGAGGACGAGGGAACGACCAGCGTGGTCGTTGCCATGGGAGCTGGTCAGTAGCAGAGGCCAAGAGCAGCATGGCGCTGCAAGCTGCCTGTGACGGATGAGCGTCAACTATGGAATGAGCAGTAGCCATCGAGAGATGGGGAGGCCCCTGGCGACATAGCCAGGGGCCTTTTCTGTTCTAGATGGGAAGATCGCTGTAGGCTGCGGTCGCTCGCGGATGGTCACGCTGATGATGGGCTCTGGCCAGGGTAACGGTTGTTGGCTCTCGCGGCAGGGGTTATAATCCCTCTGACCGTCCGCGGTGTGATCTTCAGGGGGGTGTCACATGAAGCTCCGAACTTGGTTCCTGCCACTGGCAACGTTAGTCGCTGCCGCCTTCCTCCTGCTGGCCGTCGGCTGCGAGGAGGAAGCGCCGGAGATCGATAAGTACCCAGACGCCGGAGACGTCAAGAGTGGCAACCGTGGCACCTTCCCCATAGCGTTGCTTGGCGAGGATCCCCTCGAACCGCACAAGTTCAGAGGGAACATGCGCTACAGGACCTTCGAGACCGAGGATTCGGCCGAACAGGTCTTCGACTTCTACAACGATAAGTTCCAGGGTTGGACCACGGAACTCACCTTTGATGTGGATGAGGCGGGGATGAAAGTCCGCGTTTCGGTCTGGAGCAAGGACAACCGCAAGTCCGCTGCCTGGATGGCAGCCACGGAGGCAGGGGGGACTACAGAGGTCATCGTGATGACAGGGGCTCGTTAGCTCGCTCGCTAAGAGATCAGCGGACTTGGGAGAAATTGTCGGGGAAGTATTGACAACGGACGACGACCCTTTAATATTTAAACAGGCCTCGGTTGCTGCCTGTCAACTGGCCTCTTTGACACCTGGCGAGCACCCTTGGGTCTAGCGGGTGGGGCAGAGTATCCCCCATACCGATGCCTAGGCCGTTGGCGCCTTGAGATTCTCTCGGCTTCAAGGAGAACGTCATGGCGAATAACGGCGGCCGTATCGTTTCTCGGGTTGTGGGCGCTCTTAAGGATGCTTTCAACCGCAATCCAGTAGCCTTCAAGGTACAGGCTCTTCGCTTCCAGCAGAAAGAGGGAAGGGTGAATCTGTATCTAACCGTCGTCCCCGTTAGTCAGTTGCTGCAGCAGTGCCGGGTGGACTACTTTCGGGAGGACAATCCCAGAGGCTATCAGCGACCTCTAATGAAGACGAGACTCAAGCAAGTCTCAGCCTTCATCCAGCATGAGGAGGGCATACTGCCCATCTCTATCCTTCTGTGTATTCGTCAGCCGCACCGAGCTGAGTTCCAGCCGGAGAATTTTGTCGACAAGGTCAACGAGGGGGTACCGCAACCGGGTGTGCTGTCGATCCCTCAGTCTGTCACTCTGTGGGTGGTGGATGGCCAGCATCGACTCTACGGTCTTGAGTATGCCTCCAACAAGGATTTTGTGGAGCGGGCCAGAGACTACTTGCTACCGGTAACCATCGTGGAAGGAATCGACAGCTATGAGGAGATGCGGCACTTTCACATCATAAATACCCGCCACAAGGGGGTGCCGACGGATATGGTCGATCGCCATCTCCTCCGGATGTGGGAGCTGGAGGGGGCTGCGATCCTAGGGAAGGAAGGGGAACGGAGCTACTTGCGGGCCAGGGCGGCAAAGCTATGCGACCTTCTCCGCGACACCCCTGACAGCCCCTGGTTCCAAAAGGTGAAGGTTGCCGGCCACAAGGCTTTGCCCAACCAACTCATCGGCCAGCACACGATGGTGGCTTCGCTGGAGCCCGCCCTCAAGGACGCGTTCATCAAACGGCTAAGCGACGAGGACGTGGGCAAGATACTGCTGAACTACTGGTACGCTGTTCGGGAGAGCTGGCCCACGGCATTCATGGAGCCGCGCGACTACAAAATCCAGAAGACGGCCGGTGCTTATGCTCTCCACATGACTCTTCCAGACGTGGTGCAACTCTGTCGTGAGACCAACAATTTCTCTAGCGAGAGGATCCACGAAATCCTCGCTGAAACAGGAGTCAAGACCGAGTTCTGGCACGCAACCAGTGGCCACCCACTGGTCAGGGAGGGCGGCCTGAAGTACAGGCGAGCGCTAGGCGAGTATCTGCGGGAAAGACTGCCGACCCTGGTGCTACCGCGCTTGTAGGAAGCCTGCGGATACAAGCGTGGAGCCGGGGAAGGGATTCGAACCCCCGACCCGCGCTTTACGAAAGCGCTGCTCTACCCCTGAGCTACCCCGGCTCCGATGACGGGAGCCGTCCGCCAAGGTCCGGCTCCCGCGGTCTCTATATTAACACCTTCCAGCCAGAGGGCGAAAATCCCGCAGACTGTTGCCGTCAGCAGGGCGCACCTATATCATCGTGAAGCCGCCGCCAACACTGAGGCTCTGGCCAGTGATGAAGCCGGCGACGTCGGAGGCCAGAAAGAGGACAGCGTTCGCTGTGTCCTCCGACGCTCCCAGCCGCCGTAGGGGATAGAGACGCTTGGCCTTCTCCTGCGCCTCGAGTGTAAACACCTGGAGCCCGGCGTGCCAGAAGCTGTGCTCGCCTATCTCGTCCTTATCGCTGGGTGGTGTGACGGCGGGACAGACTGCATTGAGGGTGAGCCCGTAGCGGCCCACCTCGCGGGCCAGCGACTTCGTGAGGCCTATGATCCCCGCTTTGCAGGCCGCATACACCGCCTCGCGGTACTCCCCCACGCGCCCAGCCTCGGAGCTGATGCTGACGACGCGGCCGTAGCCGTTCTCCATCATATGAGGCAGGACAGCCCGCATGCAGTAGATGACGCTCCACAGGTTGACGTTGATCGTCTTTTCCCAGTCCTCGCGAGGCTGCTCCAGGAAAAGGCGGTCGAGGACCCAGCCCGCGTTGTTGACCAGGATGTGGATGCGGCCGAATTCATCACTGGCCCGGCCGACCATGGTCTCGACCTGCTGGTAGTCAGTCACGTCGGTTCTGATTACGATGGTCTTGCCTCCGCCCCCCAGCGTGTTGGCCTGAGACGCCACCTTCTGGGCCTGGCCCTCGTCGATGTCAGCGATGACCACGTTTGACCCCTCGCGGGCGAAGCTTAGGGCGATAGCTCGGCCAATGTGGGACGCGCCGCCGGTGACGATAACGGTCTTGCCTGCTAGCTTCAGATCCATAGCATTCACCCTTCCCTAGAACTCTGCGGCCAGCCAGACAGCGAGCAGCGGCCTCCAGCCACGAGACCGCTGCTCTGCATCTCATCTCGCTGGCCCCGCTGGCAGATCGAAATCAGGCCCGCGAGACCCGGGGGCCTCTACGATCACCATAGCACTGCCAAGCCGAGCGGCTATAGCCGCCCTCTCTGAGCGTTGGCAGACCCCTATTGCCAGCGGCTCACGCGTTCAGGGCGGAAACGATGCGGGCGACCTCTTCGTTGGACTGGCTGAAGGGCTGCGCCCCTTCTAGGCTCTTGATGTCCTCTATCCGAGCCCGGATGTCCTCGATGGTGAAGCCCTTCTTGGCGTTCAGGACAACACCCGGACCCTCTACCAGGACAGCCCGCGAGAAGTAGCCGGCACCCGCTGTGAAGATGATGCCGCTGTCGGTGCACTCCTCGGAGCAGGCGTAGGCCACGATGGGCGACACGTACTCCGGCTTCAGCGTCTCCACCAAGTCCGGCGGCATGACCGTGGCCGTCATCCGCGTGCCGGCTATAGGGGCGATGGTGTTGACCAGGATGTTGTATCGGGCGCCCTCCAGCTTGAGGGTGTTCATGAACCCCACCAAGCCCAACTTGGCTGCGCCGTAGTTGGCCTGGCCGAAGTTCCCGTACAGCCCGGTGTTCGAGGTGGTCATGACGATGCGGCCGTAGTTGTTCTCCCGCATCACGGGGAAAGCCGCCTTGGTCACGTTGAAGCCACCCTTCAGGTGCACCGCCAGCACCTTGTCGATGTCCTCCTCCTCTAGCTTCATGAAGGACTTGTCGCGGAGGATGCCGGCGTTGTTGATAAGGATATCCACCTTCCCGAAGGCGTCCACGGCGGTCTTCACAATTGCCTGGCCACCCTGCCAGGTGTCCACACCGTCGTAGTTCGGTACAGCCTCTCCTCCGGCGGCGCGGATCTCCTCCACTACCTTGTCCGCCATTGAGCTACCGCCACCACCAGTGCCATCGACTGTGCCTCCCAGGTCGTTGACGACCACCTTAGCGCCGCGGGACGCCAGCAGAAGGGCATGCGCGCGCCCCAGACCGCCGCCGGCACCGGTGACAATGGCCACCCTTCCGTCGAATCGAACATCAGCCATGTTTGCCTCCTCTCTGAGACTGGCTACAAAAATCACTCATCTTGGGCAGATACCGCTTTGCATCGCCGACGTCGGTGCCTCGGCGGTGCTTCGATTGTTCCGCCGAGCACAATCTTACCACCACAGGCGCTAAGCGAAAATCCCCCAAAATGTTGCCCAATCCAGCTCCCTCTAGAGCACCAGGTAGGTGGCTAGGCCGTCTCTGAGGGGCGTGAGCCGCAGGCCGAGCGTCTCCACCAACTCCGAGCTGTCGGCCAGGCCATCCATGGTTATGAAGTCGATAGCATCGGGCGTCAAGGGAGGCCCCGGCAGGAACCGCAACAGGGAGGCCTGGGCCTTCATCAGCGCCTTGGGGACGGGCAGGAGGAAGCGCCGCCTGCCCAGGATCTCCAGGGCCGTGCGGATGATTTCCTGCATGGTCAGCACCTCCGGGCCGCCTATCTCGAACACCTTGTTGTCTGCTGCCCGGTTGTCCACCGCCTCTGCCACAGCCCAACCCAGGTCGTCGATGAACACCGGCTGAAGTCGTTGTCTGCTGCCAACGCCGATGATGGGCACAAAGGGGAGATAGCGGCTCAGCCCCAGGAAACGGTTGAGACTGCGGTCCTCCGGCCCGTAGACCCAGGACGGTCGAAAGATAACGTAGGTCATGCCGCTATCCCTGACGGCCGTCTCCGCCCGCCACTTGGCCCGAAACCAGTGGTAATTGGCGTCGGCTGCGGCGCCGGCGCCGCTCACGTAGATGTAGCGCTGGACGCCCGCTGCTTTGGCCGCCTCCACCAGGCGCTCGGTGCCGGCGGCGTCGGTCTCCTCGAAGGTATAGCCCCGACGCTGATTCTCGATGGGCGAGTTGGGGAACTGGACGCAGCCGATGACCACCTCCGCCCCCTGAACGGCAGCGGCTAAGCTCGCCGGGTATCTCACATCCCCCTCGCGATACTCGACCTCGATGTGGGGGAAGCGGGTTGCCGCCTTGGCCGCGTTGCGGGTCAGGACGGCGACCGGCTTGCCGCGGCGGGCCAGTTCGCGCACGATGCCACTGCCGACGAATCCGGTGCCACCTGCTACCAAGATCATCTCAACCTCCGTTCGACCCTCCGAGCAGCAGCTCGAGAGCACAGATGAGGGCGACCGGCGTCTAGATTGCCTGAAGCTCGCGGATCAGCGCTTTCAGCCGCTCCTTATCTCCCTGGTTAGGGATGGGGACAGCCAAGGCGATACGATCCACTATGCCGCCCCAGCGCTCCTTGATCCTGGCCGCGATCTCGTCATAGGTGTCAATGACGGCAAACTGTTCCAGCATCTCGTCGCTGATCTGCTGCCCCATCTCGGCCCACTTGCCCGCTGCCGCCAGCCGATGCAGCCTGAGGCAGGTATCACCCCAGCCGTGGATGTCCAGCACGCCCTTGTAGGTTCGGGTGGAGCCGTAGAAGGCGATCTGAGCGCGAATGGCCTGCTTCTGCCTCTCGACATCCTCCTCCCTCTCGCCGGTGATAATGAAGCCGCCGCCGGAGATGTCGATATCCTTCAGGGAGCGCCCGGCCTTCTTGGCCGCTGTCTCCATATTTGGCAGGATGACCTCTCGCAGGTACTTGGGCGTGCAGAAGCCGTGCAGGCGGGCGCCGTCGCACAGCTCGCCCGCCAGGCGACACATGTAGGGATTGACCGCCGAGATGTGGATGGCGATGTGGGGATGCTCGATTGGCCCGGGGTCGAAGAAGGGGGTCATGAGGGTATAAGTGTAGTGCTTGCCGCGGAAGTTGGGGCGGCTCTTGTTCTGCCAGGAGTCCCAGATCGCCCTCAGCACCAGGATGTACTCCCGCAGGCGCGGCCCAGGCGGCGAGGGCCAGGGGGTGCTGTAGCGCCGCTCGTTGTGGCCCTTCACCTGGGTGCCCAGCCCCAGGAGGAGACGCCCCCGCGATAGCGCCTGGATGTCCCAGGCCATCTGAGCCACCGTCAAGGGACTGCGCGGGAAGGCGATAGCTACCGCCGAGCCAAGGGTGATCCGCTCGGTGTGCTCGGCGGCGATGGCCAGAGGCAGGAAGGGATCGTGGCCAACCTCGAAGGACAGGACGCCGTCGTAGCCCGTCTCCTCTGCCTCCCTGGCGGCGGCCGCGACCTGGTCCAGGCCACCTATCGGCAGAGCGGTTTCCACTTTCATCGATTCTTCCCCTCAATGCCCAGCAGTGCAGAGGAGATTCCGATGCCTTTGTGCCGAGCAGCTACAGCGCCCCGATTCTATTGGCCCCCGCCGAGGACGTCAAGCCCACGGTCGGTGACTAGGGCCAAAGGAACAGGGCCCCCGGCATCGGCCGGGGACCCTGAACTGGGGGCGCTTTCGTTGTCGCTAGTCGTGTCGGCCCAGGATGGTCACCGAGCACACGGAGGCCGGCCCGCCCAGGTTGTGGGCCAGGCCTAGGACGGGGTCCTTCACCTGCATACCGTCGGCTCGCCCCTGGAGCTGCTTGGTCACCTCGTACAGCATGCGGCAGCCGGTGGCGCCGATGGGGTGACCGAAGCACTTGAGGCCGCCGCTGGGGTTAAGGGGGATATCCCCCTCCAACTCCGTCATGCCGTCTCGGACGGCCTCGGCGGCCTTCGGCGGGTCGACGAAGCCCAGGTCGCCCATGTTGAGCAACTCGGTGATGGTGAAGCAGTCGTGTATCTCGGCGAAGCTGATCTCCTTGCGGGGGTCCTTGATGCCTGCCTCCTCGTAGGCCATGGCAGCCGCCTTCTTGGTGGCTGGAAAGCCCAGCCAATCGAAGCCCGGCCTCCACATAGGGAAGGTGGAGTCAACGGCCAGGGCGTTGGCCTTGGCCACTACATAGTCGTCCTTATGCTTCATTGTCTTGGCGATCTCCGGTCGGGTGACCACCAGGGCAGCGGCGCCATCGGACATGGCGCAGCAGTCGAAGCGGCCCAAGGGCTCGGCGATCATCGGGGCCTTCAGGACGTCGTCTACGGTGATTGCCCGGCGGAAGTGGGCCTTAGGATGGGCAACGCCATTCTTGTGGTTCTTGACGGCCACGTGCGCCAGGTCCTCTTTCGTCCAGCCCCACTCGTGGAAGGCGCGGGTGGCAGCCAGAGCGAACATGCCCGGTGCGCTAGTTCCGCCCATCACTGGGTGGCCTCCCTCCATGGGCAGGCCGCTGGAGCCCTCGTCCATGAGCTTCTCCACGCCGCAGGCAACCACTATGTCGTAGACGCCGGCGGCCACCGCGAAACAGGCGTTGCGGAAAGCGTCCATGCCGGAGGCGCAGAAGTTCTCTACCCTGGTAACGGGCTTGCCGAACAGCTTCATGGGCTCGACGAATGTGCCTCCGGATATACCGGTGAAGTGGTACAGCACTCCCACCCAGGCTGCCTCGATGTCCTGGGGGGTGATGCCGGCGTCGTCCAGGGCCTCGTACACCGCCTCTACCAGTAGGTCCTCTTGGTCCTTCTCCCAGATCTCGCCGAACTTGGTGCAACCAACGCCGACGATAGCAACTCGGTCCTTAATCCCTGGCATGTCTCCTCCTTTTCACCGCAGCGTTAGCGGGAAGGCTTAGCCTCCCCTCACCGGTTGGCACTTCCAGTAGTAGTTGTGGAATTCTGCCCCCTCGTGGAGGCGGCGCAAGGTCAGCTCCAGTGGCATGCCTATGCTCACCTCCTTGGGGTCGCAGTCGGTCATCTGCATGAAAATACGGCCCCCTCCCTCCAATTCAATCACAATCCTGGGGACGGGGGTATTCAGGTACTCGCCACCCACCAGATGGTCGAGGGTAAAGGTGAACACTGTCCCCTTGTGGGGCAGCTTGGCCTGGTCCAGTTCATCCTTTGTTCCACACTCCACGCACACCCGCGGCGGCGGGTACTGCACCGTGCCGCACTTGCGGCAGCGGGCGCCGTAGAGGGCCAGCTCCATCTTGCTGTCCCGCCAGTAGGTAACAGGCGACGACTTGGGAACAAACCTATCCCTTTCCATGAGCTTCCGGAAGGACACGTAGGCGTTGTAGTTGGGAAGCATCCGCTTGTTCATGAGGTAGGTTTGAAGCGGTCTCTTGCCGGCGACGGCAGGGAAGGCATCGTTGACCTCCACCAGGAAGGCATCAGCGCCGTCACCGTAGTTGGCCACCAGGAGCTTGTCGCCGGCCTTGGCTCCATCCAGGGCCGCCGCCAGCATCATCAGCACCTGGGGCGTGCCTGTGTTGCCCAGCAAGAGGAAGCCTGTGTCCTGAATCTGAGGCATCTCCAGGCCTAGCTGACGGCCGAGGGCAATGTGGGCACGGGGGTCGCCAGCGGAAAAGACCCCCTTGCTTATATCCTTGGGGCCAACGCCCTCCTTCTCTGCTAGCGCCTTGGCCGCGGTCACCATGCTGGCCATGTAGCCGTACTGGGTCTCCAGTTTAGGCTCAAAGGCACGAACGTAGCGGTCGTCGGAGCGTCGCCAGGGGCCGATGACCTCGCTGGTGACGGACTGGAAGCCACGAACAGTCGCTGGGCCTTCCTTGGATAGCAGGAAGGCGGCGGCGCCGTCGCCCAGCAACTGCTCCCACATCGTCTCCGGCTCGGCCGGACGATTGTCCGCTGCCACCACCAGTACGCTCTTGGCCGAGCCGCTCTCGATGGCGTCGTAGGCCGCCCTCATGGCTACGGTGGCCGAGCGAAGGGAATCAGTGAAATCGGCCGTAAAGATATCCTGGCGCAGGTCCAGGGCGCCAGCAACCACGGAAGCGCACTGTTTCTCAGTATAGGGCGGAGTGGTGCTGGCGAAGTAGACGCCGTCGATAGTGGCGGGGTCGATGCCTGCTAAGCACTCGAAGGCAGCGGCGACGGCCATGGTGATGCTGTCTTCGTCGGCGTTGGCCACCGAGCGCTCGCCGGGTACCCCAGGGATGCCCCAAGCTTGGGCCATCTCCTGACGTCCCAGGCGGTACGTGGGTATGTAGGCTCCGTAGGATGCTATTGCTACCATTCGACCCTCCTCAGTTCACAACCGGCATGGTTAATGCCGCGTCTTGGCTATGTGCGACAACAGGTGCGTAGGGTGGGGTCGTAGTAAGAGCAGAAGGCGTCGTCCCAATAGGGATCCTCGAAAAGAAACCCCTCCGCCGGGTCGTCGTTACTCCTGGCAGCCTCCTCGCTCTCGATGGGGCGCTCTTTGGTCTGCGCTCGGGGCGCTCGTGCCTTTTTCGCCTTTGCTTTGCGGGCCTTGTTGACGTTCTTCATCGAAAGTGAATCCTTTCACAGTCTACCTCAGGGGTTGCTTGACAACAAGGTCAAAAGTATTCTGGATTTGCCTTTCGGCATGGTAGGAACTGCGCACCAGCGGCCCTGCCTCCACGTGGCGGAATCCTAGCCGCTGGCCCTCCTCGGCCAGTTCCCGGAACTCCGAGGGCCGGTAGTAGCGAGCCACCGGCAGTTGCTTGGGCGTGGGCTGCAAGTACTGGCCGATGGTCAGAATGTCACAGCCAACCGCCGTCAGGTCAGCCATGGCCTGCAACAGTTCTTCGCGCGTCTCCCCCAGGCCCACCATCAGGCCGCTCTTGGTGGGGATTGCTGGATCGAGGGCCTTGGCCCTGGCCAGAAGCTCCAGCGAACGCTTATACATCGCGCTGGGGCGCACCCGCGGGTAGAGACGATGCACTGTCTCCAGGTTGTGGTTGAGGATGTCCGGCCGCGCCGCTACGAGCGTGGCCAGCGCCTGTTGCGAGCCCTGGAAATCGGGCACGAGCACCTCCACGCTGGTGCTCAGCGACAGGCGGCGAATGTGGTGGACAACGTCGACGAAGACGGCTGCACCGCCGTCGGGTAGGTCGTCGCGGCTGACGGAGGTGATGACGGCGTGCCTCAAGCCCAGACGACGCACGACCTCGGCCACTCGCAGGGGCTCTTCGCTGTCCAGGCCGAGCGGATGCCCGCTTCTGACCGCACAGAAGCGGCAGGCGCGGGTGCATATGTTGCCCAGGATCATGAACGTGGCGGTGCCGGCCTGGAAGCACTCGCCAATGTTGGGGCAGCGAGCCTCCTCGCACACGGTGTGCAGGCCTGAGGCTCGCAACATGGCCTTCAGGCGCAAGTAGCGCGGCTGGCCGGGGAAGGGCACCTTCAGCCACGCTGGCTTGCGCGGCCGCTGCTGGCTGGTCAATCGCTCGCTGGCCATCGGTACCCACAATGATAACACCATCGAGCCTTTTCAGCGCGCTCAGGAAGAGATAGCCTCCGGCGCGACGCACAACCCCCACGATCTGTTAGCAGCCCCGCACGGCTCAGGGCAAAAACTAACCATTTGTATACCTTCGCTTCACCGGTTGGCATCCTCTGTCAACCGCTATCTTCACCTGGGCATGTCATGCTGAAAGTGAGCCGTCGCGAAGTGGATGGAACAACGGCGCTGCTCGGCGGCCTTCGTCGGCCGACCCAAAGCGATCCTACCGTCTAACCGCGACGAGCTCTCGAAAGTAGCCCCGCCACGACGCACAACCCCCACGATCTGTTAACAGCCTCCGACAGGTCAGACAACAACTCAACCATTTATACACTCGCGGTTCACTGCTTGTCGCTCGCTCTTAACCGCCAGTTTCACCTTGGCATGACACGCTGAAGTTGACATGATTATTCGGTGCGCGGCGCTGGCGGCGGTGGTGGTTTCGGCCCTGGCCTTTGTTGTAGTCCCAACCTCGGCAGGGAGCGCCGCAGATACCACCAGCCCCACAGTCCACGTCCTCTACTTCAGAGCTCAGGACGATCCCCTGGACCAGACTCTGCTGGCAGCAGTTGAAGAGGGGCTCGAAGACGTCCGCCGCTGGTATGGGCAGCAAGTGGGCAAGACCTTCCGGCGTGACACCATCGTCGAGGTGGTTGGCCAGAGGACCATCGTCGAGTACTGTAGCGACCTCATCTGCCAGCCCATCAGCGAATGGGTTGCCGCCTTCCATGCGGTGGTGGGCGAGCTGGAAGAGCGCGGCTACGTGAACCGAGACGACCCCCATTCGGTCTACCTCGTGGCCGTGCAGACCTACGAGATCAGCTCGAGCCTGGGCGACCCCGGCGGAGCCTGGTTCTCAAGCGACGGCGGTGGTGTGGCCACCATCGGACGTCGGGAGTTGCTGGAAATAGCCGCCGACTGCCAAGACGACTGCTATACCAGGAACAGGGCCTTGGGCATTCTTGCCCACGAGCTAGGCCACGCGTTCAACCTCCCCCATCCCCATGAGGACCTGTACTCCGGTGGTGCCGATCCTTGCGATGAGTATTGTGATCGGACCGTAATGTGGGCCTATCCTAAGTACCCCCACGTTGGCCTTCTCGACGTGCCGGAGCACCCGGAGGTAGATGCGCTGCGCCACAACCCCATCTTCAGCCTGGATGTGGAAACCGTTCACCTCAGCCCTGGCTGGAACCTTGTCTCGCTTCCCCTGGAGCCGCAGCCCGCGGCCATTGCTTCCGTGCTATCGAGCCTGGAGGGCAGCTACGATGCCGTCTACGGCTGGGACGCCACCGCCGGCAGCTACCGGTCATTCTTCGGAGCCGGCGGCAACCTCGACCGCCTGGACGAGACCATGGGCTTCTGGGTATGCATGAAGGATGAGGCGACCCTATCGGTAGTGGGAGAAGCGCTCGGCCCGGTCCAGATCCCACTGGTGGAAGGCTGGAACCTCATTGGCTACCCGTGGCACGCGCCGCTGCCCCCGCAGGAGGCGCTGGCCTCTATCGACGGCAACTATGACATCGTCTACGGCTGGGACCCCTCGACCGGCTCATGGCTGTCCTATGATCCGGGCCTGGGCCGCGGTACGCTGAAGGACATGGAGCCCGGCCAGGGCTACTGGGTGTATGCCAGCCGCGACTCCGTCCTGACGATTGGGTAGCCTTCGCCGACGGCGGCGGAAAGCTCGCAGGCTCAGGGCCTAGCCTCCCAATGCCATCTTGCGCTAAGATGGTGCCACCGCAGGGGGAGGTTGGCGCTATGAGCAGCGACGAAAGCAAGGAATACGTCCTCCGGATGGCCAAAGAGCAGGATGTGAAGTTCATCCGTTTGTGGTTCACTGACATCCTGGGCAACCTCAAGAGCGTGGCCATCACGGTGGAGGAACTGGAAGGAGCTCTGGAGGAGGGCATCGGCTTTGACGGCTCCTCGATCGAAGGCTTTGCCCGCATCGACGAGAGCGACATGGTGGCCATGCCCGACCCCAATACCTTCGTCATCCTCCCCTGGCGCCCCGCCGAGAATCGGGTGGCCCGCGTCGTCTGCGACATCCTTCACCCCGGCGGCCAGCCCTTCGAGGGGGACCCCCGCTATATCCTCAAGCGCAACCTCAAGCGTGCCTCCGATTTGGGCTACACCTTCTATGTCGCGCCCGAGCTAGAGTACTTCTACTTCGCCAACGCCGAGGGCACCACCGTTCTGGATAGGGGCGGCTACTTCGACCTCACGCCCCTGGACGCTGCTACCGACCTGCGGCGGGAGACCGTCCTGGCCCTCGAGGAGGTGGGCATCGGTGTGGAGGCCAGTCACCACGAGGTGGCCCCCAGTCAGCACGAGATCGACCTGCGCTACACCGATGCTCTCACTATGGCCGACAACACCATGACCTATCGCCTGGTAGTCAAAGAGGTCGCCATCAGGCATGGCGTCTACGCCACCTTCATGCCCAAGCCCCTGGCCGACCAGAACGGCAGCGGCATGCACGTCCATCAGTCCCTGTTCCGGGGCGAGCGCAACGCCTTCTTCGACGCCAACGATAAATATCACGTATCGCCCCTCGCCAAGAGTTACATCGCCGGTCTGCTCCACCACGCCCGCGAGATAACCATCGTCACCAACCAGTGGGTGAACTCCTACAAGCGACTGGTGGCGGGCTATGAGGCGCCGGTCTATCTCTCCTGGGCCATGCGCAATCGCTCCGACCTCATTCGCGTGCCCGAATACAAGCCGGGTAAGGAGAATGACGTGCGCATCGAGTACCGCTCTCCCGATCCAGCCTGCAACCCCTACCTGGTCTTCGCCGTGATGCTGGCAGCCGGCCTGGAGGGCATCGAGAAGGAGTACCCCTGCCCGGAGCCGGTGGAGGAGAACGTCTTTGAGATGCCGGTTGAGGAGCGGGAGCGACGGGGCATCGCTCACCTGCCGGGCAGCCTCTTCGAGGCGATCGAGCTGGCCGAGCAGAGCGAGCTACTGCGGCGCTGCCTGGGCGACCACCTGTACGAAAGCCTTATCAAGAACAAGCTCATCGAGTGGAGGGATTACCGTCACCACGTGACGGACTACGAGATCAAGCGCTATTTGCCCGTTCTGTAGAGGCTGAGCTCGTCGGCCAGAAAAAGGGGCCTGAGCACATCTGCTCGGGCCTTTCCCATGGTAACGCCAACGTCCGCAAGTTGGTATGTTCCAGGCCAAAAAGAAAACCCACCGTCGCCTAAGCGAAGGTGGGGAGGTAATAAGCCCGGCATCAGCTAGTTGATACCGGGGAGTTCATCCACTAAGATCTTACAGCCCCCAGGATAATTGTCAAGGGGGTTAAGCAGAAAAATGTCCTGCCATCGATCCTGCAATCAGCGCTCGTCGAGAAGGGACCCGTTTCGATGGATCGGGTAATGGTCTTCATTGACGGCAGCAATCTCTATTACGGACTGAAAGAGGCCTTGGGACATGCACGAGTTGACTTCCAACGCTTCTGCTCCCTGCTGGGTGGTTCAAGCCGAAGGCTCGTACATGCACATTATTACAACGTTCCGTTGAGGCAGGTGGATGACCCGGTGCGATATGCAGGGCAACAGAAGTTCTTGGCTCAGCTTCGTAAGATTCCGTATTTCACCATTCATCTTGGCAGGCTTGTGGACAGGGAAAGGGAAGAGACCTGCCCTCAATGCTCAGCGAAGTACACGGTGAAGTACCAGACAGAGAAGGGCGTTGATGTCCAAATAGCCTCTCATATGCTTACGTTTGCTTTCGACAACCAGTACGACACAGCTATTCTAGTAAGTCAAGATGGTGACTTCGCTCCCGTTGTTGCCGAGATCCTACGGCTGAACAAGCAAGTTGAGAATGCGGAGTTTCCTCACAGGCTACCGAGCTTTCTCTCAAGGGCTTGTTCACGTGTTACTCGTTTAGATGGCCCGTTTCTTCAGGGTTGCGCCTTTTGATGTCGGAGATTTGCCTTTCTCCGCCTTTCTCATTGCCCCCTTGGGGAGGCCGGACCACCGCTGCCCGGGCCGCCGCGTTGCAGTAAGGTCTACGTCAGTTCCTTCAGCCGGGCCTGCAAGCCCTCCAGACGCGCGCTGGCGGCTGCCAGCTTCTCCTCCTCCTTGCCGACCACCGCCGCTGGAGCGCGTGTGCGGAACTGCTCGTTGGCCAGCTTAGCCTCCAGGCGGGTCACCTCCGCCTGAGCGTCGTCGACTTGGCGGCGCAGGCGGACCCGCTCGGTCTCCACGTCGAATAAGCCAGCCAGGGGGAGCACTACCTGCGCGTCTCGGAGAACGGCGGTGATCACCCGCTCTCGCGGAGCCATCGCGGCCCCATCGACAGTGTGCAGGGGACGCACTCGAGCCAGCGTTTCAATCATGACTCGACTGGCCTCGGCTGCCTCGTGCATGCCGTCGGCTACCAGGTAGGCCTCCACGTATCGGGCCGGCTCGACTCCCCGCTCGGCGCGGATGTTGCGGATGGCCCGCACTATGTCCATCACTGCCTCGGCCTGCCTCTCCGCCTCCTCGTCCCGCCAGCGCTTGGATGCCTTCGGCCAGGGTGCAACGATCAGGGCCTCGGCCTCCGGCTGGCGCAGGTGCGGCCTCAGGTTCTGCCAGATGGCCTCCGTCACGAAGGGCATGAAGGGGTGGAGCAGGCGCAGGCTCGTGTCCAGAACGTGGGCCAGTACGGGCAGCGGCGAGCGGTCATCGGCCTTCAGGCGCACCTTGGCCATCTCGACGTACCAGTCGCAGAACTCGCCCCAGAAGAAATCGTGGACCTGGCGACCGGCCTCGCCCACCTGAAAGGCAGAGAGTAGCTTCTCGACATCGCCGATCAGCCTCTGCAGCCGCGACATGATCCAGCGGTTCTCCAGGGGCATGTTGGCCCGCGCGCCTGGCTTCGGCGCATCCACCGCCTCGTCTCCCAGGCTGGTGATGACGAAGCGAGCGGCGTTCCAGATTTTGTTAGCGAAGTTGCGACCGCCCTCCAGCCTCTCGTCGGAGATACGCATATCGTTGCCGGGGGCGCCGCCGGTGGCCAGCACGAAGCGGAGGGCATCGGTGCCGTACTTGGCGGCGGCCTCCACTGGGTCGACCACGTTGCCCAGGCTCTTAGTCATCTTACGGCCGCCGCGGTCGCGCAAGAGGCCGTGCAGGTACACATAGCGGAAGGGCACATCGCCGGTGTTGTACAGTCCCATCATGATCATGCGGGCCACCCAGAAGAAGAGAATGTCGTAGCCTGTCTCCATGACCGAGGTGGGGTAGAAATAGCGCAGGTCCTCTGTGTCGTCGGGCCAGCCCAGGGTGGAGTGGGGCCAGAGGGCCGAGGAGAACCAGGTGTCCAGCACGTCCGGGTCCTGACGGATGCTGCCCGATCCACAGTGCTCGCACTGGCTGGGGTCCTCCAGGGCCACCGTGATCTCGCCGCAGTCATCGCAGTACCAGACGGGGATGCGGTGCCCCCACCAGAGCTGGCGGGAGATGCACCAGTCGCGGATGTTCTCCATCCAGTGGAGGTACACCCGCGTGAACCGCCGCGGCACGATCTTGATCTGCCCGTCCTTCACCGCCGCCATGGCCGGCTCGGCCAGGTGCTTCATGCTCACGAACCACTGCTGGCTGACGATGGGCTCGATGATGGTGTCGCAGCGCTGGCAGTGGCCGATGGAGTGGCCATAGGGCTCGATCTTCTCCATCAGGCCCATGGCCTTCAGGTCTTCCACGATGGCGTCGCGGCAAACGAAGCGGTCCTGGCCAGCGTAGGGCCCGGATTCTTCGTTCATCATCCCGTCCGGTCCCACCGACACGATGGCTGAGAGGCCGTGGCGCTCGCCCACCTCGAAGTCCACCTGGTCGTGGCCGGGCGTTATCTTCAGGGCGCCTGTGCCAAAGGCGGGTTCGACCGCGGCGTCACCAACCACCGGGATGTGGCGATCCATGATGGGCAAGAGCGCCGTGCGGCCGATCATGCCCTTGTTGCGGGGGTCGTCCGGATTCACCGCTACCGCCACATCGGCGACGATGGTCTCCGGGCGGGTGGTGGCGATGGTAATGTACTCGTCGCCAGGCTCTCCTCTCTCGTCCAGCAAGGGGTAGCGGACGTACCAGAGGTGATCAGCGTGCTCCTTGTGCTCCACCTCCAGGTCAGATAGGGCGGTTTGGCAGCGGGGGCACCAGTTGATAATCCGCTCGCCCCGATAGATGAGGCCGTCGCGATAGAGGTTGAGGAAGGTAGTGCGCACCGCCTTCTGGGGCCCTTCGTCCATGGTGAAGCACTCGCGGCTCCAGTCGCAGGAGACGCCCAGGCGCTGATGCTGCTGGCTGATGATGTGGCGATACCTGCCCACCCACTCCCACACGCGCTCCAGGAAGCCCTCTCGTCCCAGGTCGTGGCGGGTGAGGTTCTCCCTGAGGAGCTCCTTCTCCACCACGTTCTGGGTGGCGATGCCGGCGTGATCCACCCCCGGTAGCCACAGGGTAGGGTCACCCTTCATGCGATGCCAGCGGATGAGAAGGTCCTCGATGGTGGAAGTGAGAGCGTGGCCCAGGTGCAGCTCGCCCGTGACGTTCGGGGGCGGCATGATGATGGTGAAGGGTTGCTTGGCCGGATCGATGCGGGCGGCGAAGTAGTCTCCCTCCAGCCAGAGGCGGTACAGACCGTCCTCCACCTGGCTGGCGTCGTAAGCCTTGGCCATCTCCGTCCTGGGGCTGGGGTTATCTTTCTTGGCCCGGCCAGTCATCGTCAGCGATTCTCCGCCTGTCGTCGGGTAGGACACAAAGGCGGCGGATACTCCCCCGATCAGTCGAGGCAGGTTCGCCGCCCTGGACGCTAGCATCTTAATATTCCTGTCTGGTTGCGTCAAACCAGTTCGGGTGCTGGCCCATCTGGAAGATCATTTCTTGAACAAGTTTATGGTTGTTTTCGTCGGCAGCACTTGCATGTAAGAAAAGAAGCATTAATATATTCGGTGCTGAAGCTTAACGTCCTGTATGGCATACTGACATCAGCTTTTTTGTTTGATCGTGACTGGACTACAGATACGCGAGGTCACAAAGTCTTTTGGTGGGATCGTCGCCCTGGACGATGTCTCATTTGAGGTGCAGTCGGGCGAGATCGCGGGTCTTATTGGCCCCAATGGCGCTGGCAAGACTACCCTTTTCAACTGCATAAGCCGCCTCTACGACACCGACCGAGGGGAGATCTTGTTCGATGGCCATGATCTGATGAAGCTAGCCGCCGACGACGTTGTGAACGCAGGTATCGCTCGTACCTTCCAGAACGTGGAGCTGTTCAGGACCATGACCGTCATGGGCAACCTGCTGGTGGGCCAGCATAGCCGCTTTTCTCCACCTCTCAGGGGTAACATGCTCCGGCGGTCTGCCGTTGCCGCCATCCACACATTTGCCGAGGTGATCGCCAGCGCCGCCCGCCTACCGGCGGCATGGAAGGAGGAGGCGCTGGCGCGGAACACGGCGGAGGAAATTGTCAGATTCCTAGGCCTGGAAGCGGTGAAGAATATCCCGACTGGCGCCCTTGCCTTCGGCATCCAGAAGCAGATAGAGTTGGCAAGGGCCTTGGTCGCTAGGCCTCGGATGATTCTTTTGGACGAGCCGGCCAGCGGCCTTAGCCATCAGGAACTGGGACAGTTGGGCAAGGTCATTAAGAGTGTCCGTGACGAATTCCGGGTGACCATCCTGGTGGTGGAGCACCACATGGAGCTTGTCATGCCCATTAGCGATCGCATGTGTGTCCTCAGCTTCGGCCGAAAGATCGCGGAGGGGACACCGGCGGAGGTGCAAAAGGACCCCGCTGTGATTGAGGCCTACCTGGGAGAGTAGCGTTTATGCTAAAGGTCCGCGACCTTGTCGCCGCCTACGGCCCCATCGTTGCCCTCCGTGGTGTATCTCTGGAGGTGCCGGAGGGGAGGATCGTAGCGGTGCTGGGGGCCAACGGTGCCGGCAAGAGCACCACCCTGCGGGCCATAACGGGCCTCCTGCGAGCCAAGAGCGGCACCGTCGAGCTTGAAGGACGCCGCATCGATCACCTCTCGGTGGAGGAGATCGTTTCCCTGGGCATGTCCCACATCCCCGAGGGGCGACAGCTTTTCAGCGAGCTGACGGTGCTGGAGAACCTGAGGCTGGGGGCCTACTCCAGGTCTTCCGGAGCAGACGGCGGTCGTCATCTGGCCCAGCATGAAGACCTATCGCTACTTGGTCGATTTCAGCACCATCTGTTCCACGCGGCTACCGGCGGCATTCGCGATCTGGCGCGCGGCATCAGCCAATATCGACAGCGAAGGCAGGACTTCGAAACGGCCCTCGGGCGCGTATTCGACTACTTCCCCATCCTGTCCGAACGGAAGAGCCAGGTAGCGGGCACCCTCAGCGGTGGTGAGCAGCAGATGCTGGCCATCGGCCGTGGCCTGATGGCCAACCCCCGACTTCTCCTGCTGGACGAGCCCTCCATGGGCCTAGCTCCTTTGGTCACGCGGGAGATATTTGAGATTATTCAAGCCATCAATCAATCGCAGGGCGTAACTATCCTCGTGGTGGAGCAGAACGCCAATCTCGCTCTGGAAATCGCCCATTACGGCTACGTGCTGGAGACGGGCCGTATCGCTCTGGCAGATACCAGCGATAACCTGCGAAAGAGCGAAGCGGTCCAGCGCTCCTATTTGGGTCAGTAGGAACTCGGGAGGACCGAAGTTGGAGGAGTTCTGGCAGCAGGTGGTGACAGGCATCGCCACAGGCAGCGTCTACGGGCTACTGGCCCTGGCCGTCGTCCTTATCTATCGCTCCACCGGCGTTCTCAACTTCGCCCAGGGCGAGATGGCCATGTTGACCACTTTTGTGGCCTGGTCGGTCCTGCAATGGGGGGAGTATTGGGTCATGTTCCCCCTCGTCCTGATCATTGCGGCTGGGATGGGTGCTTTCATCGAGCGCGTGATCATACGGCCGGTGGAGGGGGCGTCTGTCCTGAACATCGTCATCGTCACCCTGGGACTGTTCGCCATCCTGAACAACGTGGCCACCTGGCGCTGGGGTGGTATACCCAAGGGTTTCCCCGCGCCGCCCGAGGTCGAGGTGACGGGGATCAGGTTCATGGGCGAAGGCGCCCTCGATATTGGCCCCACGGTAGTCAGCTACCATGACCTGACCATTCTTATTTTCGCGGTGGGTATCATGCTCGCCCTCTATCTGTTCTTCCAATTTACTCCCCTGGGCTTGGCCATGCGGGCCACCGCTCAGAACCCGGTCGCCAGCCGCCTGATGGGCATTCGGGTCGGGCGCATGCTGACCATGGGCTGGGCTCTCTCAGCCGCCGTCGGCGCGGTGGCCGGGCTGCTCATCGCTCCCCTCATTCTGCTCCAGCCACCCATGATGATCGGCGTTCTCCTGTTCGCCTTCGCCGCCGCCGTCCTGGGTGGCCTGGATAGCCCGGTGGGGGCGGTGGTTGGCGGACTCATCATCGGCATAACCGAGAACCTGGTGGGAACTTACACCCCAGCGGAGTGGCTGGGGCCTGATATGAAGCTGACGGTGACTCTGCTCATCATCGTTGTGGTGCTGCTGATCAGGCCGACCGGCATCTTTGGTAGACGAACGATGAGGCGGGTATGAGACGGCTGATCCCACCGTCGCCATCAAAGCTCGTTGTCTTTGCTATTCTCGCGTTTTTCCTGCTGTGGTGGGTTCCCTTCAGCCACGTTTTGCCCGAAGGGTTTCCTCTGCGGTTCGGTACCTATCGCACCTTCCAGGGCAGCATGATCGCCATGTGGGCCATCGTGGCCCTGGGTCTCAACATTCTCACCGGCTACAACGGCCAGATCTCCCTGGGCCACAGCGCCTTCGTGGCCGTAGGCGGCTACACCGCTGCCATCCTGATGGTCGATTACGGCTGGCCTTTCTGGGCCACTATAATCCTGGGGGGGATCATTGCTGGCACCCTCGGCTTTCTCATTGGCATTCCGGCCCTGCGACTCACAGGGCCCTATCTAGCCATCGCCACTCTGGGTCTGGCCCTGGCCACCCCCCAGATCCTGAAGAAATACGATGGCCTTACCCATGGCACCCAAGGCATCAACGTTAGGCCAGATGTACCAGCTTCGCCGCAGTTCATAGAGGACTGGTTCGGCATCAAGGTGAGCAACGATGAGTGGATATACTTCTTGGCCCTGTTCATCGCCTTTTTGATGCTGATCCTTGCCGTGAACATTGTTCGCAGCCGTGTCGGCAGGGCCTTCGTGGCTATTCGCGACAGCGAGATAGCGGCCCAAGCGATGGGCATCAGCGTGCCCCGCTACAAGACCATTGCCTTCGCCATCAGCGCCTTCTACGGCGGCGTCGCTGGCGGAACCTATGCTCAGGTGGTGGGATACGTCAGCCCCGAGAGCTTTAACTTCTTGCTTTCCATTAACTTCCTGACCACCATCGTGATAGGAGGCCTCGCCTCCATATTGGGTTCGGTCCTGGGTGCCACGGGCCTCATTGTGGTGCCCGAGCTGCCGGGCCTTATTGACTTCATCCCCGGCGCTAGTCTGCCCAGTGAGCTTTCCTGGGCTTTCTACGGCGCTGCACTCATCTTGGTGATGATCTTTGCTCCCTATGGCCTCGCGGGTCTTTTCGATCGCCTAGTCAGGCTGAGGCCGGCCATGATCCTGAAGAAACTCAGCAGCGCTTACGAGCGCTCGAGCGGGGCGCTCAGGAGCGTGCGGGCATCGCCGGGGCAGGCGGAGCCGCCGCCGGAGGATCGGGCCCCCGAGGACGAGCCGGACGCTGAAAAAAGATGAGAATGGGGTGATGACACGCCCAGAGGTACAAGGAAACCTCATCAGGGCACGGGCAGGCCTGCCGCTAGGTAGGCCTGTGACGGCTGGGCCGCTAACGACCATCGACAACGCCTAGCGCAAGGCTATTCTGGCAGGCTAAGATATCAGTTCTCCTTGGGAGAGGTGGTATACTTGTCAATCGAAGAAAGGAGGCCAAGAGCCCATGTGGAAGCTAGCCAAATTCTGGCTGATCTTTCTCTCCCTGGCGGCGCTGTTGCTGGTGCTGGCAGTGGCCTGTGAGGATGAGAAAGAGGAGGATGGAACCCCCACTGACACACCTGTCGCTGGCGAGACCGTAACACCTACCGCCGGCTCGACTGAGGGCATCACCGACACGGAGATAATTCTGGGCAGTCACTTCGCCGAGACCGGCACCTACGGGGCGGCGTTCGCTCCCGTGCTCGCGGGCACCAAAGCCTACTTCAACTACGTCAATGCCGAGGAAGGGGGCGTCTGCGGTCGCCAGATCGTCTTCAAGGCGGAGGATGATGGCTACGAGCCGGCCAAGGCCGTCGAGGTCGTCCAGAAGCTGATCGAGGATGATCATATTTTCGCCATGATCGCCGGCCTGGGAACGGCCGCCCACTCAGCCGTCTGGGAGCGGCTGAACGAGGAGGGGATACCCGACCTGTGGATCATGTCCGGCGCCCACAAGTGGGCTGCGGATCCTGAGGCGCACCCCTGGTCGGTTCCTCTCCTGCCTGACTACTATATCGAGGGAGCGATCGTCGGCAAGTATATCTCGGAGAACTTCCCGGGCAAGAAGGTGGGCATCATCTACCAGAACGACGACTTCGGCAACGACGAGCTGGCGGGCCTGCAGGCCGGCCTCGACTCCACCAAGAACGAGCTGGTGGCCGACCAGAGCTTTGAGACCACCGCCGTCGACATCCGCTCGCAGATCTTCAACATAAAGAATGCCGGCGCAGAAGTTGTGCACTGCGCCTCCATTCCGGGCTACTGTGCTCAGCTCCTCAAGACGGCTCAAACCATGGGGTGGGATGCCCAGTTCTTCATGGGCTACGTCAATTCTGACGTTGCCATGTTCTCGTATGCTCCCCCAGACGCTGTGGAAGGGGCTATCACCCTTCAGGCCAACAAGCTGTACGACTGGACAGACGACCCGGCGGTGGCGGAACACCACCGGATCATGGAGGAGTATGGTACCCTTCCTCCCGGCAACTTCACCATCACCGGCGCCAACGCAGCCGAACTAACCGTCGCGGCCCTGCGCGCTACCTGTGACAACCTGACGCGAGAGGGCCTGATGCACGCCGTTAACACAATCTTTGACGACTACCAGGGCGAGCTCACCCTGCCGGGCATCCTCACCGATGTCAGCGAGACCGACCACTTGCCCATCGAGCAGATGAGGATGCTGCAGGCTACTCTCACGGAAGACGGCAAGGGCCAGTGGGGGTACATCGGCGACATCATCTCCTTCGAGCCGGAGGAGCAGTAGAGGGCAACCTTCAAGAAGCGAGCAGGCGCGGCACACAAGCTGCCGCGTCTGTTTGCTTCTCTGCTAGGGGACCTCGATGACGCTGGGGGGCTCCCGCAGGGTGTTGCCTAGACAGCGCGCCCGGCAGGGCTCCAGGCGGCGGAGCATGCTCAGAGCGCGACGGGTATCGCTGGCCACTCTGGCCGGATCGCAGTAGCGCAGACGGTACTTGAACAACCAGTAGGTGAACTCCTTGGCCTCCGTCAGGGAGATGGTTGTGTCATCGCCCATGCCTTGCTCCTGTCGGAACTGGGCCAGCAGATCTTGGCGGGCGCGCCCATAGAGGCGCTGGAAGGCCTCTTCATCCACCGATAGGTGGTTCTCCCACACACGCGAGCGTTGCTCCTTGTGAACATCCTCTTCAATCACCAGATGGAGCATCTCCTCCAGGGTGACACCGTAGAGGTGGTTAAGGTGAGCTCGATACTTGGCGTGGCCCATCAGGCGGCGGAACTCCTCCTCGCTGAGATCCAGCGGCGGCTGCCCGAAGAACAGCAGTGCTTCATGCTCTTCCCGAGGGATGAGGTCGCCCACCGCATCGCACAGACGCTCCGCCAGTAGAAGCCAGTCGAAGGCCTCGCCGCTGACAAGGTAGCGATAGTGTCGCTTGCCTACCGTCTCCTCGGGCAGCGGCCAGCGGGCGATGGTCTGCATGAGGGCGATGAACCAGGGCTTGCCGTCCGCTATCTCCTGACACAGGTTGGTCAGCAGTTGCTCGGCCTCAATGGATTCCTCTCTGGTCATAGCCCTTGCACTCATGGATGGAGTCGTTTCCCTCACTCAGCCCGCGGCGGCCTAGGTTGCCCTGCCGCAGCACTTCTTGTACTTACGGCCGCTGCCGCAGGGACAGGGGTCGTTCCTGCCCACCTTGCGGGGCGCTGCTGGCGGTCCGCCTTCGGGCTGGCCGGCGCGTGCCCCCCTGCGTCCGCCTGGCCGCGTCGCCACTGCCGCCGGCCGCCGCGGCGCTGGCGCAGACTGAGGGCTCAAGGTCACGTGGTATATTCTGCGGGTTATGTTGCGCTGTATGTGGTCCATGAGCTGATCCCACATATCGTGGGCTTCTCGCTTGAAGGCTACCAGAGGATCCTGGCCACCGTAGCCAGCCAGACCGATGCCCTGACGCATCTCGTCCAGGGCTGTCAGGTGGCCCACCCACAGCCTATCGATGGTGCCCAGCATCACCAGGCGTTCCAGGGTGCGCATGTTGTCGGCACCCATTTTCTGCTCTTTTGCCTCGTATTCCTCCTGGGCGTGGGCTAGAAGCTCTGCAACCATGTCCTCAGGGCTCAGGGCAGCGAAGTGAGCCTGGGTGAAGTGGGGCGGCAGTGGCATGATAGTCTTCAGTTCATTGAGCAGCGCCTTGAGGTTCTGCTCTTTCTCCTGCTCGTCAGTCAGGTAGTCACCCACCAGACCGTTGATCTCCTCGGCGATCATTTCCTGGATGTTGGCCTTCAGGTCAGCCCCCTCCAGGATTTTGTTCCGCTCGGTGTAGATGAGGTCGCGCTGGGTGTTCATCACGTCGTCGTATTCGACCACGTGCTTACGGATGTCGTAGTTGTGACCCTCCACCTTGGTCTGGGCTGACTCGATGGCCTTGCTGGCCATGCCGCTCTCCAGAGGCATGTCCTCATCCATGCCCAGGCGGCTCATCATGCCCCCTACCCATTCGGGCGCGAAGCGGCGCATCACGTCATCACCAAACGAGACGAAGAAGCGGGAGCTGCCGGGGTCACCCTGGCGGCCGGAACGACCGCGAAGCTGATTATCGATGCGGCGGGCCTCATGGCGCTCAGTGCCCAGGACGTGCAGGCCTCCCGCCTCCACCACCTTATCGTGGTCGGCCTGCCATATCTCGCGGGCCTCCCGCCGTATGCGCTCCAGTTCCTCTGGGGGAGCGGTATCGGGGTCGATGTCCTTCTTACGGTAGAGTTCCTCGGCCAGGCGGCCCGGGTTGCCGCCCAGGATGATGTCAACGCCACGGCCAGCCATGTTGGTAGCGATGGTGACGGCACCAAAGCGCCCGGCCTGGCCGATGATCTGGCCCTCGCGCTCGTGGTGCTTGGCGTTTAGCACCTGGGGCTCCTTGAGGGGACACACGGGGTGATACTGGCCGCACTCCTGGTTGCGGCATTTGCTGTGCCGCTTGAGGAGGTCAGCCAGGTGCTCGGAGATCTCGATGGAGACAGTGCCCACTAGCACCGGCCGACCGATGGCGTGCATCTCCTCGATCTCCCTCACCACCGCTCGGAACTTACCCTCCGGTGTGCGGTAGATGAAGTCTGGGTTGTCCCGGCGGATCATCGGCCTGTTGGTCGGAATGGGAATCACGTCCAAGCCGTAGATGGTGTGGAACTCCTCCTTTTCGGTGTAGGCGGTACCGGTCATGCCGCCCAGCTTCTCGTAGAGGCGGAAGTAGTTCTGGAGGGTGATGGTGGCGTAGGTGACACTCTCCCGCTGCACCCGCACACCCTCCTTGGCCTCCACCGCCTGGTGAAGGCCGTCTGACCAGCGGCGGCCGAACATCAGGCGGCCGGTGAACTCGTCGACGATGACGACCTCGCCATCCTTCACCACATAGTGGTGATCGCGTTGATAGAGGGCGCGAGCCTTGAGGGCCGCCTCCAGGAAGCGAGTCAAGCGATAGTTCTGAGAGTCGTAGATGTTCTTAATGTTCAGCCATTTCTCTAGCTTGGCCACCCCTTCCTCGCTGAGGGAGACCGAGCGGGTTCTGTGCTCGATGGTGTAGTCCACTTCCGGCTGGAGGCGGGGCACCAGCCGAGCGAACATGCGGTAGACCTCCTCCGTCTCCTCAGCGGGGCCGCTGATAATGAGGGGCGTGCGGGCTTCGTCGATGAGGATGTTGTCCACCTCGTCCACGATGGCGAAGTGGTGGGGGTTTTCTAGCCGTTGGACAGCCCGGGAGGGATCCACCACCATATTGTCCCGCAGGTAGTCGAAGCCGAACTCGTTGTTGGTGCCGTAGGTGATGTCGGCCAAGTAAGCCTCGCGGCGAGTCACTGGCCGCAGGTGGCGCAGGCTGGGGTTGTCGGTGTTGAAACTTGGGTCGTAGATGTAGGCGGCGTCGTGCTGGAGGCAGGCCACCGACAGGCCCAGGTTGTGATAGATGGAGCCCATCCAGGTTGCGTCGCGTTTGGCCAGGTAGTCGTTCACCGTCACCAAGTGGACGCCCTTGCCCTCCAGGCCATTGAGATAGAGGGGAAGGGTGGACACCAGCGTCTTGCCCTCACCCGTCTTCATCTCGGCGGTCTTGCCCTGGTGAAGAACGATGCCTCCCAGGAGCTGGATGTCGAAGTGGCGCTCGCCCAGGCGACGCTTGGCCATCTCCCGCACCACGGCAAAGGCGTCAGGCAGGATGTCATCCAGGGTGTCGCTGTCGGCCAGGCGCTGGCGAAACTGGTCAGTTCTGGCCCGCAGCTCGGCGTCGCTGAGAGGGGCTATCTCGTCCTCGAGAGCATTGATCTCGTTGACCAGCGGCCGGAGCTTCTCCAGCTTTCTCTCAGCGCTGTCGCTGATAATGCCCTTGAGCCACTTGAGCATGACAAGTCCTTACTGGAACAGCTCCCCCACCGACTGGCCAGTGTGGATACGTTGTATGGCCTCCCCCAGCAGGGGTGCCAAAGACAGAACGGTGATCTTGGGCAAACGCTTCTCTATCGGCAGGGGGATGGTGTCCGTCACCACCAGTTCGCTGGCGGGCGACCGCTCGATCCTCTCGACGGCTGGCCCCGAGAGCACGGGGTGGGTGCAGCAAGCGAAGATGTCGGTTGTTCCTTGCCGCTTCAACAGTTCCATGGTTGCTACCAGAGTGCTGCCGGTATCCACCTCGTCGTCCACGATGAGAGCTTTCTTGCCTTTGACTTCGCCAATTATATTGACAGCCTCTGCCCGCTGTTCGTTACCGATTCGGCGCTTCTCCACGATGGCCAGGGGAACGCCCAGGAGGTCGGCCACATTGCGGGCGCGCTTGGCGTCGCCCACATCGGTGGCCACGACTGTCAGATCGGCTATGCCCTTGTCCTTGAAGTAGCGGCTGAGGATGTAGATGGCGGTCAGTTCGTCCACTGGGATGTTGAAGAAGCCCTGGATCTGGCCAGCGTGGAGGTCTACCGTCAGCAGGCGGTCGGCCCCGGCCGTCTCCATGAAGTTGGCCACCAGGCGGGCGGTGATAGGTATCCGCGGCTGGTCCTTCTTATCGCTGCGCCCATAAGCGTAGTAAGGGACGACAGCCGTGATCCGCCCCGCCGAGGCCCGCTTGGCGGCGTCGATCATGATGAATAGCTCCATCAAGCGATCGCTCACTGGGGAGACGATGGGCTGGACCAGGAAAACATCGCGGGCGCGGATGTTTTCGCAGAAGCGGACAAAGATGTTCTCGTTGCTGAATTTGAAGGCCTCGGACTGCCCCAGGGGCATCTCCAGGTAGTCGCAGATGGCCTGGGCAAGCTCGGGGTGAGCGTTGCCGCTGAACACACGCAGATCCTGATACACCAACCATCTCTCCTTGCTTCACTCTGCCAGCCAATATCAATATAGCACAAGGCACGAGGGAAACGGTATGGAACCCTCGATTGGGGCCTTTGACTGGTTCAAAGATTATGGAAAGAGAAAAGCCGAAAGCAAGTTGCTTTCGGCGATGCTGGGTTAGCGTTTGCCTGGTAGACAATGCAAATATACCACGAGCGGGAATTAGGGCAAAGGGGGATTGTTCTATGTATCACCGGTCAAAGAGTTGACAAATATGGCGAAATGGGGTTATACTATTCTGTCGATGGCGGGACGATATTCCCCAAGTATCTATTCCCCTGTTAGCTATTCACCATAGCCGTTCGTGCATTTTTAGCCACCAGAGAGGCCGCGGACATTGAGTGGCCCTTGAGGGGGGTTTTTGTCTATGACGACAGCCAGGGACTTTACCCGGGAAAGTGATAGTGTGTCCCGATTGCTCAAGTCCTACTCTCGTATACCTGAAGTCGTTGAAGTACCCAATCTTATACGCGTTCAGCTCGACTCCTACCGCTGGTTTCAGAAGCAGGCTCTGCGCGAGTTGTTCGATGAGCTCTCGCCCATCCAGGACTTCACCGGCAGCCGCCTGGAGATGCGCTTCGGCGACCACGACTTCGGTCAGCCCAAGTACTGCGAAACTGAGTGCCGCGAGCGGGATATGACCTATGCCGCTCCCCTGCGGGTCAAGGTTCAGCTCATCGTTAAGGAGAGCGGCGAGGTCAAGGAGCAGGAGATCTTCATGGGGGATTTCCCCCTCATGACGGATAAGGGCACCTTCATTGTCAACGGTGCCGAGCGGGTGGTGGTCTCCCAGTTGGTGCGCTCGCCGGGCGTTTACTTGACGCTGGAGCGCGATGCTACCAGTGGCCGCGACCTCTGCTACGCCAAGCTCATTCCCAACCGAGGGGCCTGGCTGGAGTTCGAGACCAGCAACAAGGACATCATCTCCGTCAAGGTGGACCGCAAGCGCAAGTTCCCCATCACTACCCTCCTGCGCGCCATCGACGAGGATCCTGAGATCAAGGACGAGCAGCAGTTGGGCACTAGCGAACGCATTCTGGACCTGTTCAAGTCCGTGGATACTAACGCTGACCATCGCTATATCCAGGTCACCCTGGAACGGGAACCCTGCCAGAACAAAGAGGAAGCTCTGCTGGAGTTCTATCGTCGTCTGCGTCCGGGCGACCCACCCACTCTGGAGAATGCCCGTAACCTGATCACCACCCTGTTCTTCAACCCTCGCCGTTACGACCTGGGCAAGGTAGGGCGGTACAAGCTCAACAAGAGCCTCGGCCATAAGAAGGCGCCGAACACCCACATCTTGGTGCCCCAGGATCTCATAGCCATCGTCCGCGGCATCATTCGCCTGAACAACGGCCAGGGGCAGCCTGATGACATCGACCATCTGGGTAACCGCCGCGTGCGCACTGTGGGCGAGCTGATCCAGAACCAGTTCCGCATTGGCCTTTTGCGCATGGAGCGGGTGATACGAGAGCGCATGACTATCACCGATCCGGAGACTGCCACCCCCAGCGCCCTGATCAACGTCCGGCCCGTGGTTGCCTCGGTCAAGGAGTTCTTCGGAGGCTCTCAGCTCTCGCAGTTTATGGATCAGACCAATCCCTTGGCCGAGCTGACCCACAAGCGCCGTCTCTCAGCCCTGGGTCCTGGCGGCCTGTCGCGCGACCGCGCCGGCTTCGATGTGCGCGACGTCCATCACAGCCACTATGGCCGCATCTGCCCCATTGAGACACCGGAGGGCCCCAACATCGGCCTCATCGGCAGTCTGGCCACCTACGCTCGCGTCAACGAGTACGGCTTCATCGAGACGCCCTATCGCAAAGTGGTGCGTGAGCTGGCCAACGATTCGCCTGATCTGGTGGGGCGCTTCTTGCGTGAGGATGTCAGTGATAAGAAGGACAAGATAGTGGCCGCGGCGGGCGCAGAGGTGACCCCCCAGTTGGCGGCCAAGCTGGCCAAGCTGCCGTCTACCACCATCCCTATCCGCCCCTTCGTGTCCGACCAAGTTCTCTACCTATTAGCAGACGAAGAAGAGCGCTACGTGGTGGCCCAGGCCAACGAGCCCCTGGACGAAAGCAACCACTTCCTGGGTAGCAAGCTGGAATCCCGTTTTGGCAGCCACTTCATTACCGCTGCGCCGGAGCAGGTGAACTTCATGGACCTCTCTCCTAAGCAGATCGTGTCGGTGGCCACCTCCCTTATCCCCTTCCTGGAACACGACGATGCCAACCGAGCCCTTATGGGCTCCAACATGCAGCGTCAGGCCGTACCCTTGGTTCGGCCGGAAGTGCCACTGGTAGCCACCGGTATGGAGCGCCGAGCGGCCATCGATTCTGGCCAGGCCTTCTTCGCCGAAGATGACGGCCTGGTGCTGAACTGCACCGCCCGCCATATCCGCATCCAATACGACAGTGGTGAGGAGAAGACGTACGAGTTGTCCAAGTTCGTGCGCTCCAACCAGGGGACGTGTGTCAACCAGAGGTCCATCGTGTACAAGGACCAGCGGGTGAAGAAGGGTGACCCTCTGGTCGACAGTTCCTCTACCGTTCAGGGAGAGCTGGCTCTGGGCCAGACCCTCCTCTGTGCCTTCATGAGCTGGGAGGGCTACAACTTCGAGGACGCCATCGTCATCTCAGAGGCGGTCGTCCGCGATGATAAGTTCACCTCCATCCACGTAGAGAAGCACGAGGTCGAGGCCCGTGACACCAAGCTGGGGCCGGAGGAGATCACCCGCGACATACCCAACGTGGGCGATGAGAGCCTGCGCAACCTGGACGAAGAGGGGATCATCCGCATTGGCGCCGAGGTGCAAGCGGGCGACATCCTGGTGGGCAAGATCACCCCTAAGGGAGAGACGGAGCTTACCGCCGAGGAGAAACTCCTGCGGGCCATCTTCGGCGAGAAGGCCCGTGAGGTGAAGGACACGTCCCTGCGGGTACCCCACGGCGAGCGCGGTAAGATCATCGACGTCAAGGTCTTCTCCCGCGACAGCCACGATGAGCTACCGCCTGGAGTCAACAGAATGGTGCGCGTCTGCATCGGCCAGCGGCGCAAGGTGGCCGAAGGCGACAAGATGGCCGGGCGTCACGGCAATAAGGGTGTCATCGCCCGCATCCTGCCGGCGGAGGACATGCCCTACCTGGCTGACGGCACCCCGGTCGATATCATCCTCAACCCCATCGGCGTGCCCAGCCGCATGAACGTTGGCCAGGTGCTGGAGACCCACCTGGGCTGGGCGGCCAAGGTCCTTGGCTTCCGCGCTCTATCCCCTGTGTTCGACGGTGGCAACCCTCTCACCATTGAGGATGCCCTCGCTCGCACCTGGATTGCTGAGCAGGCCGATGCTGTGCTGCCTCAGCCCAACGGCGACGAGAACGAGGCAGGCGAGAACTTGGACATGGAAAAGGTCTCGCAGTGGCTTGCCAAGCGGGGCTACGATAGCCAGGCAGTGTTCGATGACCTGCAGACGGGCCAGGCTAAGCGCGCCTGCCTGGAGCTTTGGCTGGAGCAGCAAGGTAAGAGGAAGGTACGGGGCTTGCCGGAGCAGAAGATGGAGGCCCTGGCGGAGAAAATTCTAGTAGGGGGTGGTCCTGTTGCCCCTATCTTCGGCAAGCAAATCCTCTATGACGGACGCACCGGCCAGCCCTTTGACCAGCCGGTTACGGTGGGCTACATCTACATGATGAAGCTGATCCACTTGGTGGAGGACAAGATCCATGCTCGCTCCACCGGCCCCTACTCCCTCATCACCCAGCAGCCCCTGGGCGGCAAGGCCCAGTTCGGCGGCCAGCGCTTCGGCGAGATGGAGGTATGGGCCCTGGAGGCCTACGGCGCCGCTCACGTCCTCCAGGAGATCCTCACCGTTAAATCCGATGATGTGGTGGGGCGGGTCAAGACCTATGAGTCAATTGTCAAGGGCGAAGACATCCCCGTGCCGGGGGTGCCGGAGTCCTTCAAGGTGCTAGTAAAGGAATTGCAGAGCCTCTGCCTGGCCGTTGAGGTGCTGAACGAGGAAGAGGAACGAGTGACCTTGGCGGATACGTCGGCAACCGAGGTTCCAGAGTTGGGCATTAACTTGTCAGGCTTTGAGGGGGAGGATCTCCTTGGCTCTTGAGGTAAACGACTTTAACGCCATCCGCATATCGTTGGCTTCGCCGGAGCAGATCCGTTCCTGGTCATATGGGCAGGTAACCAAGCCGGAAACCATCAACTACCGCACCCTGAAGCCGGAGAAGGACGGTCTGTTCTGCGAGAAGATATTCGGGCCCACCAAGGATTTCGAGTGCTATTGCGGCAAGTACAAGCGGGTCCGCTACAAGGGTATCATCTGTGACAAGTGCGGCGTTGAGGTAGCCCGCAGCAAGGTGCGCCGCGAGCGCATGGGCCACATCGAACTGGCCTCGCCGGTAGCCCACATCTGGTTCGTCAAGGGCCTGCCCAGCCGCGTCGGTCTTCTTCTGGACATGTCGCCCCGCAGCCTGGAGCGGGTACTCTACTTCGCCCAGTTCATCGTCACTGCCGTGGACGAGGCTGCCCGCGACAAGGCCATTGAGGCCTTGCATCAGGAGATGGAGACGCAGGCAGCCGAACGCGAGGCCCAGCACGCCGAGAAGATAGCGCTTAGAGAGGCCGCCTGCGAAGAGGCCGTCGCTCAGGTGCAGTCCCAGCGAGACCAGCAGTTGGCTCGCCTGGACGAAGAGTTGAACCGCGCTCTCGAGGCTCTGAAGAAGAAGATTACCGCTCTCAAGGGTACCATAACCAAGGGCCAGGGCAAGCAGGCTTCGAAGGACTTGGCTCTGGGGGAGACCGTTATCGTTGCCAAGGGCAAGAAGGTCACTAATCAGGTAGCCCAGCGGCTTCAGGCCGAGGCCGGCAAACAGGTGGCCGAACTGGAGGATCTGTTCGCCCAGCGGCGCGGCGAGAGCGAACTCCTGGCTGATGCCCACATTCAGCAGTTGCAGGATGCCGCCCGGGTGGAGATAGAGCCCCTGCGCCAGAAGATGCAGGACGAGCGGCAGGCCGTCACCGAGGAGTACCATCTGAAGATCGAGGAACTGGAGGAACTGAAGGACCCCATCCGCGATGACGCCGTCACCCTCCTCATGGAGGCCAAGCACCAAGAGTTGGCCTCGGCCTACTCGGATGTCTTCTCGGCGGGCATGGGCGCTGCAGCCATTCTGGATGTCCTTCAGCGCCTCGACCTGGATCGGCTGGTCGTCAAGCTACGCCAGGAGATACAGAGCTTCAGTGGTCAGCGGCGGAAGAAGGCCACCAAGCGCCTGAAGGTGGCAGAGGCCTTCCGCAGGAGCAGCAACCGACCAGAGTGGATGGTTGTTGTCGTCTTGCCGGTGCTGCCGCCAGACCTGCGGCCAATGGTGCAGCTAGATGGCGGTCGCTTCGCCACCAGCGATCTCAATGACCTCTACCGGCGGGTGATCAACCGCAACAACCGCCTCAAGCGTCTGTTGGAGCTGGGAGCGCCGGAGATCATCATTCGCAACGAGAAGCGGATGCTCCAGGAGGCGGTAGACTCGCTCATCGACAACGGCCGTCGCGGCCGCGCTGTATCCACCGCCGGCAACCACAAGCTGAAGTCCCTCTCGGACATGCTCAAGGGTAAGCAGGGGCGCTTCCGCCAGAACCTCCTGGGCAAGCGGGTCGACTACTCCGGCCGCTCGGTCATCGTCGTCGGGCCGGAGCTGAAACTGAACCAGTGCGGCTTGCCCAGGCGGATGGCTCTGGAGCTGTTCAAGCCGTTTGTGATGCAAGCCCTGGTGGGGCGCGGCCTGGCTCACAACATCAAGTCAGCCAAGCGGGTCGTGGAGCGGGCTCAGCCCGAGGTTTGGGACATCCTCGATGAGATCGTCCAAGAGCGGCCGGTCCTCCTGAACCGGGCGCCTACCCTCCATCGCCTTGGCATCCAGGCCTTCGAGCCCGTCCTCGTCGACGGTAGCGCTATCCGGATCCATCCCCTGGTCTGCGCCGCCTTCAACGCTGACTTCGACGGCGATCAGATGGCGGTGCACATACCTCTGTCGCGAGCTGCGGTGGCCGAGGCGCGCCAGATCATGCTATCGACCCAGAATCTGCTTCTACCCAGCAGCGGTGAGCCCACGGTAGCCCCTACCCTAGACATTGTGCTGGGCTGCTACTACCTTACCCTGATCAAGCCGCGGGCTAAGGGAGAATACCGGCCGGGCACCCCCCCGCAGGGAGTCTACGGCAGCTTCCAGGAGGTCAAGCTGGCCTACGACCTGGGCCTGGTGGAACTGCAGGCCAAGATCAAGGTGCGAGACCCAAGGACCGGCGGCGAGCTCATCGACACGTCGGTGGGCCGGATCATCTTCAACGAGGTGCTGCCTGAGGAGTTGGGTCTCCGCAATGACGTTCTGGACAAGAAGGACCTCAAGGATCTGGTGGCGGAGTGCTATCACAAGCTGGGCATGGAGAGCACTTCAGAGATGGTCGATGCCATCAAGAATGTTGGCTTCCACTATGCCACCCAGTCCGGCATGACTATTGCCATCAACGATCTGAAGGTACCTGCGGAGAAGGCCACGCTGTTGGAGGCGGCCGATGCTCGCATCAACGAGGTAGAGCAGCAGTACCAGATGGGCCTGATCACCGAGGATGAGCGTTACGACCAGGCGGTGGCCATTTGGCGGGAGACCACCGAGCGAGTGCAGGCCGCCATTCAGAATGAGATGGGCCGTTATGGTGGCGTCTACCTGATGGCCGTCAGCGGCGCCAAGGGTAACATCAGCCAGATTAGCCAGATGTCCGGCATGCGCGGCCTCATGACCGACCCCTCTGGCCGCATCATCGACCTACCCATCCGCTCCAGCTTTCGCGAGGGGCTGACAGTGCTGGAGTATTTCATCTCCACTCACGGCGCCCGCAAGGGACTGGCCGACACCGCCCTCCGCACCGCCGACAGCGGCTACCTGACCCGCCGCCTGATCGACGTGTCCCAGGAGGTCATCATCCTAGAGGATGACTGCGGCACTACCGCTGGCAGCTGGCTGTCGGAGCCAACAGAGAAGGGCGTGCTTGAATCCCTACGGGAGCGCATCACTGGCCGCTGGGCAGCCTCTGACCTGGTCGATCCCAAGACAGGCGAACTCATTGTTCGCCGCAATGAGGTGATCAGCGAGGAAGTGGCCGAGCGTGTCGAGGCATTGGGCATCCAGCGCGTGCACGTGCGTTCGCCTCTGACCTGTCAGGCCAAGCGAGGCCTCTGCGCTCTCTGCTACGGTCGCAGCCTGGCCCGTGGCGAACTGGTGGAGGCGGGCGAGGCCGTTGGCATCGTGGCCGCCCAGAGCATCGGCGAGCCCGGCACTCAGCTCACCATGCGCACCTTCCACACCGGCGGTGTGGCCGGCATAGACATCACCTCCGGTCTGCCGCGGGTGGAGGAGTTGTTCGAGGCAAGGGTGCCCAAGGGTGGGGCCCTTATCTCCGAGATCGATGGCACGGCCGAGATCCTACGCGAAGGCGCCAGTCGACGCATCAAGGTGGTAAGCAGCGAACTGTACCGCGATGAATACGCTCTGGTCGAGGGCGCCGAGGTTGTGGTTGAGGACGAGGAGTGGGTGGAGCGAGGGGCGCTGCTGGCTCGCTTACCCCAGCCGGCGAAGGTCAAGAAGGGCCAAGAAGAGGCTCTGCCCGTCGCCGCTGACGCCGAGATCACCGCCCGCATGGCCGGCCGCGTCGTGCGGGGCCGGCCAGACCGTCTCTCCATCATCTATGAGGAGCGAGAGGAGCGGGAATACATAGTGCCACCCACTGCCCGCATCCGGGTGGAGACCGGCCAATATGTTCACGCTGGCCAGCAGCTCACCGACGGAGCAGTCAACCCTCAGGACATCCTGCGCGTGCAGGGGCCGGAAGCGGTGCAGCTCTACTTGGTGGAAGAGATACAGAAGGTTTACCGTTCTCAGGGTGTGAATATCAACGACAAGCATATAGAGGTAATCGTTCGCCAGATGCTCCGCCGCGTGCAAGTGGACTCTCCCGGCGATAGTGACCTCCTGCCGGGCGAGTTGGTGGATCGCTTCCGGTTCGAGGAAGTGAACGCTAAGGTGCTGGCCGAGGGTGGCGAGCCCGCCACCGCTCAGCCCGTTCTCCTGGGGGTGACCAAGGCCTCTCTCAACACCGATAGCTTCCTGGCCGCAGCCTCCTTCCAGGAGACTACGCGCATCCTCACCGAGGCGGCTGTCAGCGGCGCTGTCGATCATCTCCTGGGCCTCAAGGAGAACGTTATCATTGGCAAGCTCATTCCGGCCCGTGCTCGCGTCACCGTGCCCGAGCGGCGAACTGTGGCCGAGCTCATGGCGCCCTCTGACTTGCTGGCCGGCGGAGAAGGGGAGCCGGAGGAGGGCGAGCTGGCCGGCGAGGAGCCTCAAGGCTTGGCTAAGCTATCCTCCCTGGCCATGGCCTTTCAGGTTCCCCCAGGAGAGGAGCCTAGCGAAGAGCCGGTAGAGGAGCCGAGCGGAGAG
>CAZEJO010000006.1:41566-77568 GCA_964512285.1 uncultured Dehalococcoidia bacterium
CGGCAGAGGAGCCTAGCAAGGAGCCAGATAGCGAGTAGCTAGTCGTCCCCAGCCAGCAAGCTCGAGCCTAGCGGGCCTTGAGCAGATGATTCTACTCAAGGCCTATTCATTGCTTGGGGCTAAGACATCGACGATGGTGGCCAGCCAGGCAACGGTGATGATGCCGGCAAAGGTAGTGCACCAAATGCAGATGTCCTCCACGACGAAAAGTTCTATGTAGGTGAGGTAGGCCGCGAAGGCAACGCCGGTCAGGGTCATGCTGAAGGCCGCCACGGGAGCCCATTCCTCCGTCAGGGGCAGACGGGCCATCCGCGCCAGTACTAGCGCCAGAAGACCAGCGCAGAACAGCATACCCAGCACTGACACCGGAATGCCGATGATGGCAGAGTACTCGCTGTCTTCCACAGCAGCGCAGCCGCTTCGGCCAGCACACATTATGGTTTCGTTGGCGTAATGGCTATAGGCAAGATAGGCCGCTACGCCCATGCCGGCCATAGCCAGCATGGCCAGAGCTCCCCATCTCACGAAGTCGCCTGCTGTCAGGGGGGCTGTTCTGGGCAGGACTTGAGTTCTACTCTGCCTCACTCGTCTCACCCAGCTTGGCCAGCTCGTCGTCGATGGTCGTCTTGAAATCTTCGTAGGGCTTGGCTCCTACAACCATCGTCTGTCCCACAAAGAAGGTGGGGGTGCCAGTCGCGCCCCGCCGTTCAGCCTCATCGTAGTCTGCCGCCACTTTGTCTATGTACTTCCCCTCATCCAGGCAGGCGTTGAACTTCTCGGCATCCAGACCAAGATCCTGCGCAAACCGTTTCAGATTCTCGATGCTGAAGGTAACGTTATCATTGTTAAGGAACAGCATGTCGTGGTACTCCCAGAAGGCGTCCTGCTCTGCCGCGCATTCGGATGCCATCGCCGCCACGATGCACGCCTCGCCGTGAAGCCCAGGTAAGGGGAACTGCTTCCACACCAGCTTCACTTTGCCCGCGGCCACATACTCTTCCTCTATTTGGGGAACGGTCTCCAGGGAGGCGCGGGTACAGTAGGGGCAGAGGAAGTCGGAATACTCAACAATCGTGAGCGGGGCGTCGGGGCTCCCCAGGGTGGTCCCCTGGCGAGGGATGTCGGCTGGCCTCGGGGTGGGGATAATGAATTCGGAGGGCGTCGTCTCGCCCTCGCTTTCCCAGGGGGCCAGGCTCAGAACGATCAGAATGGTAGCAGCGACCGCCGCCGCTGCCATACCTGTCAGAATTCCCAGATAGCGAGCGCGTCTGCTGGGTTTGGTTGGCTTCTTCTGCTCCCGACGCCCTCTAGCCTTCCTGCCCATGCACAGCCTCTCTAGCTATGAAGATAGCAGCGCGCTGTTTGAGTGTCAACGTAATGGATCGGTGGAGAAAGGCACACGGCTCGCCTAAACGGGCGTGTCCGGGCAGCGCAGTCACTCTCCTTCGATGCTCTAGGAGACCTGCGTGCGCTCGCCTGGGTGGTGGCTTCGCTGGCTTCGTCGCTGGCGGGCCAGTTCATCGACCTTGGCCAGGCAGGCCTCCGCCTCCAGCCGCTGCACGCCGCAGACGTTGCACAGCTCCTTGTGGCAGTCGGCGGTGGCCTTCCCTTTTGTCGCCTTCAGCCACTCCCCGCGCAGGTAAGATTCGCTGACGCCGACGTTGATGTGGGACCAGGGAAACTTCTCGAAAGGCCCCCGTTCACGGTGAGCGTAGAAGCTGGGATCGAGGCCGCACTCCTGGAAGGCCTGCTGCCAGCGGTCCCAGTCTAGGTGCTCGCGCCAGGCGTCGAACTTGCAGCCCAGTTGCCAGGCGCGCTGGATGGCTTGCCCCAGGCGACGATCGCCGCGAGAGATTATCGCCTCCATCAGGCTGTGCGTTGGTTCCTCCCAAGAGAACTCCACGCCGGCCCGCTTGCAGCCCTTGCGCAGAAGGTCGTGCTTGGGGTCCAACTCCTCGGCGGTGCTCTGGCTGACCCACTGGAAGGGGGAGTGCGGCTTGGCAACGAAGATGGAGGTGCTCACCCGCACACGAGCGCGACCGCGCTGATAGCGGCGGCCGATCTCCTTCACCCCGGCCGCCAGCTTGACGATCCCTTGTATGTCCTCCATGGTCTCGGTCGGTAGGCCCACCATGAAGTACATCTTGATGCTCGTCCAGCCACGGGAGAAGGCCGTCTCCGCCGCCCGCAGGACATCCTCTTCCGTCATCGGCTTGTTGATAGCCACGCGCAGGCGCTGGCTGCCCGCCTCCGGGGCGAAGGTGATGGTGTGCTTGCCCGGCCCGGCCACGGCCTCAGCCACCTCCACCGAGAAGCTGTCCACCCGCAGGCTGGGCAGCGAGATGATGATGCTATCGCCGAACTCCTCCTTTAGCGCCCGCACCATCGGCACGATCTGCGAGTGGTCGGTGGTGCTGAGGGACAACAGGGAGAGCTCGCGATAGCCGGTGCTAGCCAGCACCTCCTTGGCGAGGGCCACCACCTCCTGCGCTGTACGCTCCAGACGGGGGCGATAGATCATCCCCGCCTGGCAGAAGCGACACCCCTGGGTGCAGCCGCGCTGGATCTCGATGCCGGCGCGGTCGTGCACTATCTGCACGAAGGGAACGATGGGTCGCTTGGGCAACGCCAGTAGCTTCTGCACGAACCGCTTGCGCGGTCGAGGAGACGCGACCGCATCCACGGGCTTCACGTCCGCGATGGTGCCATCGGGATGGTAGAGCACCTCGCAGAAGCAAGGCACGTAGATGCCCTCGATGGCGGCTAGCTCCCGCAGAAGCCGCCTCTTCGATCGGCCACCCCTCTCCTTGAAGCGACGGACACAGTCGACGATATCCAGGATGAGATCCTCGCCGTCACCCAGGGCGAAGGCGTCGATGAAGTCGGCCAGGGGCTCGGGGTTGAGGGCGCCGCTGCCGCCGGCGATGACCAGGGGCAGGGCCCGCCGCCGCTCTGCCGCCACCAACGGCAGGCCGGCCAGGTCGAGCATGTTCAGGACGTTGGTGTAGGTTAGCTCGTAGCTCAGTGAGAAGCCAATGACATCGAACTCGCCCAGAGGGTGGCGGGTCTCCAGGCTGAAGAGGGGGATGCCCTCCTCGCGCATGGCTTGTTCCATATCCGTCCAGGGTGCGTACGCTCGCTCGCAGAGCACGTCATCCTTCTGGTTGAGAACCTCATAGAGGATGGCCAGGCCCAGGTTGGACATGCCAATGTCGTAGACATCGGGGTAGGCCAGGGCGACCCGCAGGGGCGTGCGGCTCCAGTCCTTGACCACAGAGTTCCACTCGCCGCCGCTGTAGCGGGCGGGCTTGCTCACCCGCCGGAGAATGCGCTCTATGTCGGCAACGGCCAAATTCGCCACCTCGTTGGGAGAAAGACCTCGGAACTCCCATCATACTGAACCGCCACCTGGGGTGGCAACCTTGTCTGGCTGGGGCTTGCTCGCAGACTCAGCAGTTGATACTATACAGCATCATCATATGGAGGGCGGGCATAGAGATGTTCGAGAAGATACTGGTACCACTGGATGGGTCGCCCCTGGCGCAATCGGTTCTGCCCTGTGTGATGGCACTGGCCAAGGGGTTCCATAGCCGTGTTATCCTCTTCCACGTTGCGGAGACCGCCCTTGACCACGAGGCTCCTGAGCAGAAGGCCTACGCAGACGAGACCGTGGAGCGCGTCCGTCCCCTGGCCGAGAACTATCTGGCGGGAGTAGCGGACGAGTTCCGCAAAGAGGGGATGGATGTCGAGACCAAGGTAGTGAAGGGCCGAGCAGCAGCGCAGATCGTAGAGCACGCTGACAAGGAGGACATTGGACTGATCGCCCTGTCAACCCATGGTCGCTCAGGGCTGGCCCGTCTGGTGATGGGAAGCAGGATCGACAAGATTCTGCGCGCCTGTGAGCAGCCCGTTCTCTTGGTCAGGCCACGCGATGAGGGCGCCGGCGGCGAGGCTGCCGGACGGCTGTCCAAGATCATCGTTCCCCTGGACGGCTCCAACGCTGCCGAAACGGTCCTTCCCTTCGCTGAGGAATTAGCCAAAGCGCTGGGGCTGGAGGTTATCCTTGTCCAAGTGATCGGCATCGAGACTACTGTGCACTTCGGCCCCATGGCACCGGATAGCTGGCCAGTGCCTAGTGACGTCCTGCAACAGCTGGACGTGGTGGCCTCTGGCTACCTGACGGGCCTGGCCAAGCAGCTCAAGGCCAGGGGGCTGGCGGTGCAGTGGGAGGTATTGCGCGGCGCGGCGGGCTCCAGAATCGTGGAGTTTGCCAAGGAGACCCCCGATAGCCTGGTGGCCATGACCACCCACGGTCGCTCCGGTTTCCGCCGCTGGGTCATGGGTAGTGTGACCGACGAGGTGGTGAGGCACACGGGCGAGCCGGTTCTGGTGATGCGTCCTCATCGTCCCCGCTGATTGACACGAAGCACAACCTTTGCCAAAATCTAGGCAGATCAGGGGAATAGGGTGCCGAAGTCGCCACAGGCGACACGGGGGAACCAATAGCCTGCTGGCTGGCAGGCATCGGGGTGAATCTCCGACGATGTCGGAGTAGGCTAACTCCTTCAAGCCGAACCCGTCAGCTAACCTCGTAGGCATGCGAAGGAGAGGCTAGCACAGAGGGACGAGAGGCTAGGCCTCCCGTCCCTTCGTTCGTATTGGGTACAGGCGCCACTCGCTGGCCGGCGGGGAAAGGCGACAGCAGGGGGAAGCGTCCGGAGCATGAGCCTCCCCAATGAGAAGAGCACAGCGGTGAAGCGCAGGCGCTGGCCTGCCTGGCGCTTGGAGTACAGCCTTCTCATCTTCGTCGTCGCCTTGATGACCGTCTTCGCCTTCGCCTTCTTCTACTTCCAGGTGGAGGTGAGCAGGCTCAAGGACTACGGCTACGTCGGCGTGTTCATCGTTAGCTTTATCGGGGCCGCCTCGATGATTCTGCCGACCCCTGCTCTTGCCTCCGTGATTGGCGGCGGCGCGATCCTCAACTCCTATCTGGGCATACCCACCTTCGTTTGGGTAGGTATCGTCGCTGGCCTGGGGGAGGCTCTGGGCGAATTCACTGGCTATGCGGCTGGCTACGGCGGCCGCATCGTGATCCAGCAGCGCCCGGAGTACAAAAGGGTTCAGGGCTGGATGGAGCGCCACGGCATGCTCATTATGTTCGTGATGTCTGTCATCCCCAACCCCCTGTTTGATGTGGCTGGCGCAATGGCGGGGGTCGTTCGTATGCCGCTGGGCCGCTTTTTCCTGGCCGTTTTGGCAGGCAAGATCATCAAGGACATGTACATGGCGGCCGTGGGCGATTTCGGCATAGGGATTCTGGGAGAGCTCTTGAGCTAGGCCTCACGGCTCTGATGCGTGTACGAGCACATGTTATACTTGCTGTAGGTTATCTGGCCTTTATTATTTTGAGGCCTTGCTGGGGGAGTGTGCATAGGGCACCTCTCTCGCAGCTCCGCCTAGGGGCGGAAAGCTGCGGTCGCTGGGGAGGCATTATTCGATGATCATCAATGTCAGCGTTGTTTTTCGTGTTGTTGGTGCTATCTTCTTTGGATATGTGGGCCTCCGTATGGGGGCCTTTCTGGCAGAGGGTGACAGCGGCAGCACCGCGGTGATCTTCTGGACGGCGCCGCCTGTGCTGTTCACCATCTTCGGGATCATAGCGGGGCCCTTCCTCTTCCTGGCGCCCCTGCGCCGCTTCCAGCAGTGGACCGCTCAGATCGAACCCATTCAGCTGGTGCTGGGCACCTGTGGCCTGGTGGCCGGCCTCCTGGTGGCGGCCCTCTTGACGCCCGCCCTCGTCACTCTTCCCGGAATCGGCGGCGTGCTCGCTCCTTTTGTGGTTAGCGCCATCCTGGGCGCTCTGGGCGTGGCGGCCATGATCAGCCGTGAGGAACAGCTCGCCGATTTCCTTTCCCGCTACCTGCCCGTGGCAAACAGAGGGGCGAATCGCGTGCCCCGTCGGATCGTTGTCGATACCAGTGCCGTCATCGACGGTCGCATGGCCGACATCGTCGAGACAGGCTTCATTATGGGCACTCTGGTGATACCTCGCTTCATCCTGGACGAGCTGCGCTACATCGCCGATTCCCCCGATTCCCTCAGGCGCAACCGCGGCCGGCGTGGCCTCGACATCCTCAGCCGCCTTCAAAAAGAGGCGCTGGTGCCCATGGAGGTCTCGGAGACTGATTTCGAGGATGCGCCGGATGTCGACGGCAAGCTCATCCGCCTGGCCAAGAGCATGGGCAGTTCCATCATGACCAACGACTTCAACCTTAATCGCATCGCAGAGCTAGAGGGGGTAAAAGTTCTCAACGTCAACCACCTGGCCAACGCCGTCAAGGTGGTTGTGTTACCCGGGGAGGAGATGGAGGTGCACATCATCCAGGAGGGGAAGGAGAGCGGCCAGGGGGTCGGCTTCCTGGATGATGGCACCATGATCGTGGTGGAGGGCGGCCGCCGCTACTTAGACGAGCAGTTGGAGGTCATCGTCACCCGCGTTCTTCAGACTGTGGCTGGTCGGATGATCTTCGCTGCGCCCAAGGGTAACTAGCTGATAGGTCGATAGAGCGCGCCTATGTCGGCCAGCCGTGAGTCAGTGGGTGCCATCATCGCTGCTGCCGGCCGCAGTCAGCGGATGGGTGGCAGGGATAAGCTGTTCGCCGTCGTTGGCGGCAAGCCCCTTCTAGCCCACACCCTCAGCGCCTTCGATGCCTGTCGTGGTGTGGACAGGGTGGTGCTGGTTCTTTCGCCAGAGAGCATGGAGCGGGGAAAAGAGCTGGTGGCCGAGGCTGGCTTTGGCAAGGTAGCGGCCGTCTGCCAGGGGGGCGAACGTCGTCAAGATTCGGTGCGTAACGGCCTGGAGGCGTTGGCGTCTTGTCAGTGGGTGGTGGTGCATGACGGGGCCCGCCCCCTGGTGACCACCGCCCTCATCGAGCGAGGCCTGGAGGCAGCGAAGAAGACAGGGGCAGCCATTGCCGCCCTGCCTATCGGAGACACAGTCAAAGAAGTGGAACCGCCGGACATCATCGGGCGCACGCTGTCGAGGGGTCGGCTGTGGGCCGCCCAGACGCCCCAGGTCTTCCGCTACGACATCCTGCGAGAAGCTCACCAGCAGGCTCAGGGTGAGGCCACCGATGATGCCGCTCTGGTGGAGATGCTGGGCTATCAGGTCAGGGTTTTCGAGGGCTCGCCCCGGAACATCAAGGTGACCACCACCGCCGACTTGGCCGTAGTGGAAGCGCTGCTCGCCCAAAGCAGGGTAGGTTAGACATGCGTGTGGGCATCGGCTATGATATACACAGATTTGAGAAGGGTCGTCGGCTCATTCTGGGGGGCGTGGAGATAGCGGGGGAAACAGGGCTGGCCGGCCACAGTGATGCGGATGTTCTCCTCCACGCTATCATGGACGCCCTGCTGGGGGCAGCGGGCCTGGGCGACATCGGCTGTTTCTTTCCGCCAGACGATCCGACCTACGCCGGGGCTGACAGCCTTAAACTGCTGGCCCAAACCGGCCAGATGGTAGCCCAGGTGGGCTACACGGTGGGGAACATGGATGCTACTGTCATTGCCGAGAAGCCCCGCTTGAACCTCCACATCCGATCGATGCGGCAGCGTATCGCTGACACACTCGACGTGCATGAGTCGAGGATAAGCGTGAAAGCTACCACCAACGAGGGTATCGGCGACATCGGTCGGGGCAAGGCGATTGCCGCCCTGGCTGTGGTCCTGCTGCAGGAACGTTAGGAAGAGAAATCGGTATGGCGTTATCTCAGGGGATCCTTCTTTCTCTGGCCGTGGCGGCGTGCTGTCGCTTGGTCTGCATATGTATAGAGGGGTGCCCCGCTGGGCCGGGACACCCCACAGACGGAGAAAGACAGCCGTGGACAGGAGGGATAGCCCGTGTCAGTCTTACGGGGCATTAAACGCGATATCGAAGCCGCGCGGGAGCGGGACCCAGCCGCTACCAGCGCACTTGAAGTTGTTCTGGCCTACCCCGGCTTTCATGCCCGCCAGCTCCATCGCCTGGCTCATTTCCTGTATGAAAGGCGTCAGCGCGTGCCGGCCAGGGTCATTTCCCACCTCAGCCGCGCCCTCACCGGCATCGAGATCCACCCCGGCGTCGAGATCGGCGATGGCTTCTTCATCGACCATGGCATGGGGGTGGTCATCGGCGAGACGACGCAGATCGGCGACAACTGTCACCTCTACCAGGGCGTGACCCTGGGGGGCACCAGCACCAAGCGGACTAAGCGCCACCCTACCCTGGGCGATAATGTGGTGGTGGGGGCTGGCGCCAAGCTTATTGGGGCAATAGACGTGGGGAATAACGTGCGCATCGGGGCCGGCTCTGTGGTGGTTTCCAATGTGCCCGACAACGCCACCGTCGTGGGCGTCCCCGGCCACGTGGTGGCCTATCATGACCCCGGCGACGATACGATCTTGAAACTGCCAGACCCCGAGTGGGATATTATTCAGCGGCTGGAAGGGCGAATCAAGAAGCTGGAGAAGAGCATCGCCGAACTGGAGAAGGCGAGGAAGCAGGAGCCAGCCGCCAGCCGGCACCAGGAGGATGCCTCTTGAAGCTCTACAACACCCTCAGCGGCAAGAAGGAGGACTTCGTCCCGGCGGATGGCCCGGTGAAGATGTACGTCTGCGGCGTGACACCCTACGACCGCAGCCACCTCGGCCACGCCATGAGCTACATCATCTTCGATGCTCTCCGCCGCTACCTGGAGTATCGCGGCCACGAGGTACGCCACGTCCAGAACTACACCGACATCGACGATCGTATCATCGACCGCGCCCAGCGGCAGGGCATCTCGCCTCAGGAGCTGACCGAGCAGTTGATCGCCGAGTATGCCGCCGAGATGGAGGCCCTCAACGTTCTGCCGGCCCACGTCTACCCCCGCGCTACCGAGGAGATCCCCACCATGATCGAGATGATCTCCACCCTAATTGACAAGGGCTACGCCTATGAGGTCGAGGGCGATGTTTACTTCCGCGTCAGCGCCAAGAAGGACTACGGCAAGCTTTCCGGCCGTACCCTGGAGGCCACGGCGGCTGGCGCCCGATGTGGCGTGGGGCGAGAGGTGGAGCCCGGCGAGAACAAGGAGCACCCGGGCGATTTCGCCTTGTGGAAAGCGACCAAGCCGGGAGAGCCCTCCTGGCCCAGCCCCTGGGGGCCTGGTCGTCCCGGCTGGCACATCGAGTGCTCCGCCATGTCGGTCAAGTACCTGGGCGAGACCCTGGACATCCACGGCGGCGGCATCGACCTTGTCTTTCCTCATCACGAGAACGAGATCGCTCAGAGCGAGGCCTACACCGGCTGCGAGCCCTTCGCTCGCTTCTGGCTGCACAATGGCTGGCTGTACCTCGGCGAAGAGAAGATGAGCAAGTCCCTGGGAAACATCATCCTCATCAGCGATGCTCTGGAAAAATACGGTGCCGATGGCTGCCGCCTGTTCGTCCTCAATTCCCACTATCGCAGCCCCCTCACCTACAGCGAGGAGGGGCTGGAGGCGGGCAAGCGAGCCGCCGAGCGCCTTCGCCTGGCCGCCTGCCTGCCCGGCGCCGGAGAGGGGCCTCCCCTCGATCCTGAGGCCTTTCGCCGCCGCTTCATCGAGGCCATGGACGACGACCTGAACACAGCCCAGGCCTTGGCCGCTCTGTTCGACCTGGCGCGGGAGATAAACCGCGCCCGCGACCAGGGCTGGCTGGTGGAGGAGGGCCAGGCGGCCCTGCGCGAGCTGGCGGGCGTCCTTGGCCTGACCCTGGCCGAGGGGGAGGTGGGGCTGGCTGCTCGCCCCTTCATCGACCTCCTGGTGGAGCTGAGAGATGATCTGCGGGAGGCCAAGCTCTATCAGCTCTCCGACAAGGTGCGCAGCCGCCTGGCCGAGCTGGGCGTCGCTCTGGAGGACACCTCGGAAGGCACGCGCTGGCGCCGCCGGGGCTAGCGAGAACAAGCTTCCTTCTCCTGGCTGGTTCATTCTTTGTGGGTAGGGGTTTTCGGACCATCCCGCGGGTTGAAACCCGCGGCTTCCCAGAATCGAAAACTTGGTGGTGCGGGATTTATCCTGCAGACTTAGCCGCTGGTGAACCGGGTACACCCTTCTCTTGCCCATTGCGTGCCCCTGGGGGTTGTGCTATCATCCGTGCTTGGCCTGTCCGCTGGACATTTTGCCTGCCGCCAGGCAGGAGCACGAAAGGGGGGATTGATGCACCTGATCATCGATGGCTACGGGGGTGATCCCCGCAGACTGGCTGACCTGGAACTTGTACGCGTGCTCTTAGACAGGGTCCCGCTCGAAATAGGGATGGCCAAGATCGCGCAGCCCTATGTTTGCCGTTATGAGGGCTCGAAGCCCAGCGATTGGGGCATCTCCGGCTTCGTGCTCATCGCCGAAAGTCACCTCAGCGTTCATACTTTCCCCGAACGTGGCCTGCTTTGGGCCGACATCTTCTCCTGCAAATCGTTTGACGCCGACCAGCTAGTGAAGGCAGTGCGAGAGGCCTTTTCCCTACGGGAGGCGCGGGTCACCCTGCTGGGACGGGGCCTGGAGTACAGCGAAGAGTTGACCCCGGCAGCCGCCCGCAGGGCATCTCCCTAGGGAGAGCGCCGGGTGCATGATCTGTTCGGCCCTTCCGTAACCCCTTTCCCCGTGGGCGACAAGGCCAGCGCTGCCGAGCTGGTGCGTCGCATGAGCGGTACCGCCTTTCAGGCCCGCAAGTTGGCCCAGGCGGTGCACATCTGGGACGCTATGCTCCAGGGCGACGTCACCATCTTCCTGGGCCTGGCAGGGGCTATGGTGCCGGCTGGCATGCGCTCGCTGGTTGCCTATCTCATCGAGAACCACCTCGTCGACTGTGTGGTGAGCACGGGCGCCAACCTCTACCACGACCTCTACGAATGCCTGGGCTATCGTCACTGGCAGAGCGGCCAGGAGACCGATGACCTCCGCCTGGCCAAGGAGCAGGTCTATCGCTTCTACGATGTGCTGGCCAGCGAGCAGGACTTCTCTCAGGGCGAGCGCTTCGTCACCGACTTCTCTCTGACCTTGGACCCCTCCCCCTCCTACACCACTCGCGAGTTTTTTCATCTTCTGGGGCAGGCGCTCGTGCCGGTGGCCAAGGAAGAGGGGATCCTGACGGCCGCCGTCCGGCAGGGCGTTCCCATCTACTGCCCGGCCCTGGGAGACAGCGTTTTCGGCCTGGCGATAGCGGAAGGTCGCCTGCACAGCGGCCCTCGCCTCACCTTCGACATCATCGCCGACGTGGTGGAGATGGCCCACATAGCCACCCAGGCCAAGACCAGCGGTGTCGTCTACATCGGTGGCGGCACCCCCAAGAACTTCGTCCAGCAGGCGGCGGTTGCCGCGTATCTCTTCGGTCGCGAAGGGTCGGGCCATCAGTACGGCATCCAGATCACCATGGACGAGCCCCATTGGGGCGGACTATCAGGCTGCACCTTCGAAGAGGCCCAGTCCTGGGGCAAGATGGCGCCTGACGCCACCTTCGTGACGGTGCGGGCCGAGGCCACCATCGCTCTGCCCATGATCGTGAGCGCCCTGGCCGAGGGCAGTGCCCAGGCCATCCGCGACCGGCGGCGGCCCGTTATCTCCTTCGAGGGTCTCGCGGGGGCGTAGTTAGGAGTGGCGGTCACGCACTGTAGCTGCAGGGCTTCTCCGCCGAAAACGGAGTCCGCAAGGCGGACAGCCCTGCTTTTGGAGCGGGCAGACCTGAAGGTCTGCAGCTACGCTGAGGCTTAGCGACGGCCGATGGCTCAGGAGCGCTTCTTCCCCCGCATTACCTTCGCTGCCATCCCCGAGGAGTACGCTCGCTTCGAGCGCGCCCGCGTGGTGATCCTGCCCGTCCCCTACGAGAGCACCAGCAGCGGCCGTGCCGGCTGCCGCGAGGCGCCACGAGCGATCATCGAGGCCTCGGAGGAGATGGAGCTGTACGACTTCGATCTGGAGTGCGAGCCCTATCGAGTGGGCATCCATACGCTGGCGGAGATGATGCCTCACACGGGTGGCCCGCAGGCCATGGTGGAGCGGATGGAGGAGGTAGTAGGGGAGCTGATGGACGGCGGCAAGTTCGTGGTGACCCTGGGGGGCGAGCACACGCTGACCGTGGGGGCCGTGCGAGCGCACAAGCGGCGCATCGCCAATCTCTCCGTTCTTGCCCTTGACGCCCACGCCGACCTGCGGCAGGAGTATTTGGGCACCCCCTACAATCACGCCTGCGTCCTCCGCCGCCTTTTGGATGACGGCTGCCCCCTGGTGCAGGTGGGGCTGCGCAGCGCGACTCGTGAGGAGCACGAGCTCATCCGCGAGCGAAAGCTGCCCTTCTTCTCGGTCCCGGCCTATCGTGCTCTGGCGGGTGGCCCGCGAGAGGTTGTCTCCGGCCTGAGCGAGGACGTCTACGTTACGATCGACGTGGACGCTTTCGACCCCTCGCAGATGGCGGCGGTGGGCACCCCCGAACCGGGGGGCCTTCTGTGGGACGAGGTGGCAGACCTGCTGGCGGCTGTGGCCAGCGAGAGGCGAATCGTGGGCTTCGACGTGACGGAGCTGGCTCCCCGCCTGGGTCCCTTTGCCAACGCTCAGTTGGCGGCCAGGCTGGTCTATCGCCTCATTGGCCTGGCGCTACCTGCCCCCGAAGAGTCCTGATCTGCTCCAGGTGCTCGCTAGCGTGGTCGGCCAGGAGTTGGGCGTACTGAGCTATGCTCATCGGGCCCCGCTCCTCATGGCGGCCCCTGCGTTGCCACTCCTCCTCGCCTAGGTTCTCCAGCAGGTAAGCGAGGCCACCCGAGAAGGCTCTCAGGGCAGTCAGCACAAGGGGCATGCCCTCGCTCTGGTAGTCGCGCTCGCGGGCCAGAACCTCCTGATCGTACGCCGGCAGGAAGGGGTCATCCTCGCTGAGCATGTGGCGGATGCGCTCGCCATCGATCTCGAAGGAATCGCGCAGGTGGCAGCAGACCTCCTTGATCGACCACTCGCGCGGCGCTGGCCGCCAGCGGAGGGCGTCTTCGGAGAGGCCCTGCACCAGCTCCTCTATCTGGCTTGGCAGGGCACGCAGAGCATCCGCGATCTCTTGTCGGGTCATAACACCTTGTTTCTCCGCGCGTTACACATTTGACGCAGGACTGGCTGCCTCGCTTACGGCCGAACTCACGGCCTCAAAAATCTCGACTCCAGAGCCCGCCTGATTGGACTTGAGGCGATACTTGTCTCGGATAGAGCCAGCGTTCTCCGACGTGATTTCAATGTCCAAGAGATAGGAGAAGCCACCGACTAGGCGGTACTGATCTCGCTGATCGCTTCGGAATACGACCAGCGGGAAGACGGGCCCGGATAGTTCGGCAATATCGAGAACGCCCTGGGTAGAAAACGTGAGCTCTTTGCCGCCGCCGTCTTTCGATGACCACTGAAGATAGGTTGAATGCTTATCTGTCTGCAGTTGTGGGCCGTGTGTGTTGGTCTCAATCTCTACAGAGAAGAGATAGCCCGTGCAACCTCTCACCCTGTCTTCACCCAGGTTAGTCACTTGGAGACAGGCATACTCCGGTTGACCGTGTCGTTCTATGGGCCTTACGGTCAACTTGGGCTTGTACTTGTCCAGTCGCATCTGAAGCCGGATCCCAGCGATGAAGAGCAGAACCGCGGCCGCAATTGCGGCGTACGCAATGATGAGCAACCAGCGAGGGGCATCAGGGGCTGGGTTGGGGGCAAAGGCGCCTGCGCCAATCAGGCCTACGCCGACAAGCACAGCCTGCGCGATCTGGAACCAACCCCATGCTTGTTCGGATCGACGCAGCGGCCCGATCGTGAAGAGCACAAATGCACACGTGGCACGCAGCAGTCGCCACATGACGCCAGCGTAGCACTCGAGCCTCCGTGAAGTAAACAACTCGGCTTTCTCACTAGGTTGCGCTGGCCTTGTACTCCCGCAGCCGCTCTTCGACCTGCTGGCGGCTGGGGACGGCCGCTGTGCCTGTTGCCTCCACCGAGACGCTGGCGGCGGCGGCGGCAAACAGCGCTGCCTGCCAGGCGTCATCCGTCTCGACGTAGCGGCTGAGGAAGGCGGCGGCGAAGATGTCGCCGGCGCCCGTGGGGTCGACCTCCTCGGCCGGGATCGGCGGCACTTCGCGCCAGCGGTTCTCACTCCACAGGCGAGCACCCTTGGCTGCTCGCGTGAATGCTAGGAGAGGCACCTGGGCTGCCCAGCGGGTCAGCGCTTCCTCCGCCTCGGTGGGCGGCAGATCCTCGTCGGACACAAAGATGGCCCGGCTGCGCTTGAGGAGAATGCGCGGCTGCCAGCGGCGGGGCGACGCCTGCTCCACTCGGCCGTCGGGGCGGATGATGCGCAGCCATCCCTGGGGGGTGATGGCCAGCAGAGAGCGGGGGAAGCAGCGCGCTACCTCTTCCTCCACCTCGCCTACCAGCGGCCCCAGCAGGACGATCCTGGCCTCCAGCAAGTCCTGGGGCACGTCGCTGGCAGCGATGTTTCGTGCTTTTGCCCAAACGTATTGAAGGCGCCGTTTGGGGCTGTAGACGTTCTCGAAGACGGTGGTTTCGTCGGAGGGGAGCAAGCGGACGTCGATGTCGGGCAGAAGCAGCGACGGGTCCAGGTCGCTGGCGGCGCTGGAGAGGACGGCCGTACGCAGGCCCAGCTTGCTGGCGGTGAGGGAAGCGTAGGCGGCCGTACCGCCTAGGCGCCAGCCTTCTGCCGCCTTGTCCTTAGCCAGGTGGCCGATGACGAGGAAATCGGGCGCCCCCATCGGCGTTGCTAGGGTGAGCGGCGCTTGAGGGAGATGGCTACCTTGCGACTTTCTCCGTCGCCCAGGCTGAAGCTGGCAACCTGGGGGTCATCGGCCAACGCCAGGTGGACGATGCGCCGCTCGTTGGCGGGCATCGGCTCCAGGGTGATGGTGCGACCGGTGGTTTTGACCTTCTCGGCCAGGCGGAGGGTCAGGCCCTTTAGGTTTTCCTCGCGTCGGCGCCTGTAGCCCTCAACGTCCACACTGACCAGGGCTTTCGACTTGAGCTGGCGACTCACCATATGATTCACCGTGTACTGAAGAGCGGCCAGGGTGGAGCCGCGCCGTCCGATGAGGATGCCCAGGTCCTCGCCGGCCACGTCCAGGACGGCGCTCGCCCTGCCCAACCCGTCGCCGGGGGTCTCGGGCAGGCGCGATGTCACTTCGGCGTCGATGTCCATGAGCTCCAGCAGGCGCTGCAAGAACTCGATGGCCATCTTGATGGTTGGGCTCTCCAGGCCGACCTGCTCCGTGGTGGTTGGTCTCACCACAACGCGAGCGTCCTCGCCGCCGAGGCCAAACAGGCCGGTTCGGCCGGCGCTGATAATCTCTACCTCAACCTGGGGGCGATCCAGTTGCAGTTGCTCCAGGGCGGAGGCTATCGCGTCATCAACGGTCTTTCCGCTTGCCTCTACTTCTTCCATGTCTCAACCTCTTCTTCTTGCGCTTACCCTCCGTGGACTGGTCAGCCTCGACAGGTTCCTCGGCCGCCTCTTTTTCCTTGGGCGACGGCCCCTCTCGGCGGCTCGCTTGCCGGTCGGCCGGGGCGGCGGATGGCGGCATGAGGACGGTGCGCCAGTTTATTCGCTCTGGGCCGTGGGTGAAGTAGTACATGGCGACGCCGATTATATTGCTCATGGCCCAGTACACGCCCAGGCCGCTGGGAACCTGCAGGGTAAAGAAGGCGAACATGAGGGGCATCATCCACAGCATCATCTGGTTGGTCGATTGAGTGCGGGGGTCGGTGGCGGTTGGAGTGGCTAGCCGCTGCTGAACGTAGGTCGAGGCGAACACTATGAAGGCCAGGATCAGACTCGTATCCGGCTGGCCCAGGTCCATCCACAGGAAGTTGTTCTCCAGGGGCACCGCCTGCTCGATGTAGCCCCAGGGATAGAGCCGCTGCGATAGGCCTATGACGCTCTCGGGCGTTCCCCCCACTGTGATCCTCAGGGCTCGGTAGAGGGCAATCCAGATGGGGAACTGAACAAGCATGGGCAGGAGGCAGCCCAAGGGATTCACTCCCGCCTCGCGGTAGAGCTTCATCGTCTCTTCCTGGCGGCGCTTGGGGTCCTTGTACTTCTTCTGGAGCTCCTGCATTCTGGGCTGAAGGCCAGACAGGGACCGCGACGACCGGATCTGGCGCAGAGTGAGGGGCATGGTGAGCAGCCGCATCGAGATGGTGAAGACGATGATGGCCACCCCGAAGTTGCCCAGGAAGATGTTGTTGAGGATGACCAGGGCGTTGGTTATGGGGTTGATGAAAATGAGATCCCAGAGAAACATGCCCCAGCTACCTCAATCGGTTAGAACCAGCAGCTTGGCTCTACCGTCCTTGCTCACTGTAAACAGGTCGCCGCCCTGAGCGCTGATGTAGGCCGTGGCTCCCTGGGCCTGGGGGTCGGACAGGACCGTCCTGGCTAGCTCGATGGGCAGGGGCCACACGAGCTGGCCATCCTGGGGGTCCAGCCCGTACAGCTCGCCCTTGCGGTTAACGATGAGCAGCACGTCCTCGAGGAGCACCGGCGCCGACCGCACGGGAGCGCCTGTATCCTGCTCCCACTTGAGGTTGCCGTCGTTCACATCCAGGGCGTAGACCTTGCCGTCCAGGCAGCCGGCGTAGACGCTGTCCGCCAGAACCAGCGGCTGCGTCCAGAACCAGTCGTCGGCCTTGAATTGCCACTTCTCTTCGCCGCTAGCGGCATCCAGGGCGCGGATCCTGCTGTCCAATCCTCCCACCAGGAGAGTGCCGTCGACCAAGACGGGCGTGGACGCAAGGCCGCCCTTGGCCTTGAAGGGCTTGTCCCAGCGCTCTTCGCCGCTGTCAGCATCCAGGGCGTAGACTTTCTTGTCCATGGACGCCACGTAGACTACGCCATCTGCCACCAGCGGGGTCGTCCAGATGGCATCTCCTGTCTTGAAGCGCCAGCGCTCCTGGCCGCTGGCGGCATCCAGGACGTAGAGGTGGCCGTCGTCCGAGCCCACGTACACCACGTTGTCCTGAACGACGGCGTTGCCGACGATGGGGCCGCCGGTCTTTAGCTGCCAGCGGATGTCGCCGCTGGCCAGATCCAGGGCATACAGCCAGCCGTCGTAGGCGCCGAAGTAGACGATGCTGTCGGCCACCACTGGTGTGCTGTAGATTGCCTCCGGGTTGATCTTGCCGCCGTCAGGGTGCCTCTGGTCTTTGAGGGGGAAGCGCCAGAGCACCCTGCCGCTCGAGTCCTGGATGTCGACGGCGGCCATTTCTCCCCGTTCGATGCTGGCCACCAGTCGGTCGTCTACCAGCGTTGGCCCTGCCCAGCCCTCGGGCCGGGCGATACCGGTGCACGCTGTGGCAAGGAAGAGGGTCGACAGCACCAGCAGGAGGACAAAAGACGACCCTACATGCTTCTTACTTCGAACCGTATTCCTCCTGGCAGAGGCGATGTTCGGAAGCTCGCCCTGGCTGGCCTGATGGATGGGCTAGGGGACAGGGTCATAACCGCCGGCGCTGAAAGGATGGCAGCGGAGCAGGCGTCGCAGCGCGAGCCATCCCCCCTTTGCTAGACCATAGCGCTGGACGGCTTCATGGCTATACCGGGAGCAGGTAGGAAGGTAGCGACAGGAGGGCGGCATCGTCGGGGAGATGTGCCGCTGGTAGAAACGGATGGTTGTCAGGACTGCTCTCTTCACCGTTCCTCCCTCGCCTGCTGCCCAACAGGGTCAGCCCCATCCAAAAGGCGAGCACGGGATAGCAGGTTGGCTATCGCCTCTTGTAATTCGTGATAACTTGCCCTGGCAGCCGGAGGTCGTGCCAAAAGGATCAGGTCCCATCCCGGCTGGACGGTTAGAGGACGCAAGCCCTCCCTCATTCGCCGCTTGAGCCGATTTCGTACTACTGCCTTGCCCACACGCTTGCTAACAACGAATCCGCAGCGGTGGTGAGCCAGGTCGTTAGGCAAGGCGCGCAACACTAGGAACTGGGTGGCCCAGGCGCGACCCTTTCGATAGACGCTAACAAAGTCCTTGCGTGCCTTCAGCCGTTCCCTCTTCTTCATATGGCGACAGCCTATGGCGGCAAGCCGTGGCTAGACAGTGAGACGCGAACGCCCCCTGAGCCGTCGGCGTTCGATTACGTGACGACCGCCGCGGGTACTCATGCGAGCACGGAATCCGTGCTTCCGCTTGCGAGGGATTCGTTTCGGCTGGTAGGTTCGCTTGGGCACAACCCTCTCCACTACTTCAGGCTGCGCACATTATACTTTAGGGCTCGCGGCGGGGTCAATCGAGCCTGCCCGGCGGCAGGCGGGTTCCTCTACGAACCTGGGCTGGCCAGGAGGGTGGGCTGGGCGACACCGCCATAGACAAAGCGGTACATGGCGTAGTTCTCCAGTACTACCTTCACATAGGTGCGGGTCTCGGTGATGTCCATGAGCTCGACGAACAGGTCCATGTCCGTGGTGGGAAGGCTTTCCCACCAGCGGCTGGCGTTGCCCGGGCCGCCGTTGTAGGCGGCCAGGGCAAGGAAGAGGTTGCCGTCGAAGAGATCGAGTTGGGCACCCAGGTAGTGGGCACCGAAGGGGATGCTCACCAGCGGCCGCAGCAGGTCTGAGGCGGAGAAGTCTTCGATGTTCAGTTTCTGGGCGATCTCTGAGCCGGTGAGGGGCATAACCTGGGTGAGACCGAGGGCACCGGCGGGCGATCCGGCTGTGGGGTCGAAGAAGCTCTCCTGGCGGATCATGGCCAGGAGGAGGAGAGGCGACAGGCCGTTCTCGGCGGCGGCGGCATCGATCAGCGGCGCGTAGTCCAGCGGGTAGGCCAGCTCCAGAAGGGCCCGCGGGGCCTGCCCCAGGGGGAAATCGGCGCTTTTCAGCAACTCGGTGGCGGCGCGGGCTGCCACGTGGGTGAGGCCGAGTTCGTGCAAGGCGCGCGCCAGATGGTAGAGGCCCCATGGCTGCGAAAGGCTCTGGTCGATAAGCCAGAGAAACTCGCTTGCCGCTTTCCGCGTCAGGCCTAGCCGGTGCAGCTCCTGTCCCCGCTGCCAGGCTGGCAGGGTGAGGGGCGACGGGTCGGTCGCCAGAGTCTCCGGCCCCCAGAGGGAGGCCAGCCATCTTTCGGCTGCATCCCAATCAGGAGCGGCCGTCGCCTCTATGGTCTCGTCGGGCCCGGCCGGGAGGGTGGCGGCGGCCTGGTCCGTAAGCCAGGCTTCGGCTCGCAGGGCATAGAAGCTGGTGGGGGCGGCTTCCAGCGCCTGCTGGAAGTGGGCGGATGCTCCCTCTCTGTCATCGAAGAACACCAGGTCTGTCTGTCCCAGCCAGAGATGGGCCTGAGCACGGCGCTCGGGGTCGGTGAAGGCGTCTAGCATCTCTTGCCAGGCGGTGCTGGCCGCCGTCGGATCGCCGGCCTGGTAGGGGAACAGACCGCTGAGTAAGGCTGCCCTGGGCGCCCAGGGGGAGTCAGGGTAGGCCTGCCAGAACTCTCGGTGGGCTGCGGCGGCTTCAAGCGGCCTTGCCAGCTCCTCAAGAAGGAGGGCACGGGCCCAGGCCGCATCCTCAGCTACATCTCCGCCAGGGTCGGACTGGAGGGAGGCCTCGTAGTCGGCTAGGGCCTCTTCCGTCTCGTCCTGGCGCTCGCGTATGGCCCCTCGATAGTAGTGGGCTACCGCCGCTTGGGGCGCAGGCGCTTTGCCTGTCAGGAAGGAATCAAAGGCGGCCAGGGCTTCATCGTAGGCCCGCTGGTGGTAGTGGACGATTCCTTGAGTCAGAAGGTCCAGCGGCACTTCCGCCATCAGGAGCGAGTCAAGGGCGTTCGGCGCCTGGGGCGACTCAGGGTGCTGCTCTACGATGTCCAGCAGCGCTTGCTGCCAGCGCTCGCCGTCACCCAGGCGGCGGCTGAGGCTGGCGATATGAGACAGGGCCAGCGCCTTGTAGGTGGCGGAGGCGCTCTCTTGGAGGAGCCTGTCGTACCACTGGATGGCCTGTTCGTCGTCGCCCGTCTCTCGATAGATGTCGGCCAGCTTCAGAAAGAGGGTGGGCGCCAGCGAGGGCGGCACGTCGAGGGCCAGGGCCTTCTCCAACTCCTGGGCGGCCTTGTCGTAGCGGCCCTCCTGGACGAGAAGCTGGGCCAGCTCCTGGCGGGCGTAGACGGCCGCAGGCCTATCATCGTCGGCGTAGTCCTCTAGGGACTCGCGTGCCTTGTCCCCCTCGCCTAGGGTGGCGTAGGTCTGGCCCAGCAAGAAGCGGGCGCGCAGACTCTCTTCCTGCGAGGGTTTGGCGTCAATATAAGCCTCGAGTTCGGTGACGGCATCGGCGTATCGCTCGATGGTGATGTAGGTCAGGGCCAAATCGTAGTGGGCCTGCTGCTGGGCCTGGCCGTCGGATTGTTGGATCACTCGCTGATAAGCGGCCACGGCCTCCTCATACTCGCCGTTCCGCTCGTACTCGCGGGCTGCCGCCAGGGCGGGCGTCGTCTCGCTGAGTGCGGTAGTGGTGGCAGTGGCCTCCGGTGGGGGCGCGGTTTCGCCGCCGCAGGCCGCAAGCAGGGCCAGCCCCACTGTAGCCAGCACGGCTATCCCGGCTCTGAAGCGAGTCTTCGTGGTGTTCTGTAGCATGACGTTCATCTGCTGGCCCGTCTTCGTCGTTGACAGTGCTCGAAGCGAAATGTTACGCTACCCCAGACTGCTCAGGCAAGGCGGCGGAGGCGGCCATGAATGTGATTCGTTGTACGGTGGTGGATAGGCAGGGAGCCGTCAGCTTCATCGTCCAGGCTGATGCCCTATCGGCTCTGACTGCTGCCTGCTCGGCCAGCCCTTCTAGCCTGGAGGAACTGCTGGCGGGAGCGGAGTCTTACTATCATAACCTTAAAGAGCAGGTGCTCAACGGCCTGGCCATCTTTGAAGAACATAACGCCAAAGGCAACTATCAGGTCATCCATCGCGCCCTGGATTTCTGTGCTCCCCATGAGCAGCCTGTGTTTCGAGTCGTCGACGAGTTCACCCGCGAAGCCAGCTTACGGCCCGTGAAGGCGGGCGCTGTCGTCTTCAACCTGCGGGCCAAACGCATCATCCAAATTGTTAACACTTATCAGGAGATACGGCGCACGGGCCACGCTCGCGTGTTCGATGGTAGTGGCCTCACCGATTCCGTCTACAGTTATCGCCTGCCGAAGGATTGGGCCCTGGTCCCCTGAGAGGCGCCGTCTGGCCTTATAGAAACCTTTTCTGCTTGGGCGCGTTTTAGATTAGCGAATGGCTATGCAGCTCCAAAGTGCATCTTCAGACCCCTGGCAGGGGCGTCCGCTGTGGGCGGAGATCGACCTGGACGCTCTGGCTGATAACGTTCGCCTTCTCAAGAGTCAGGCCAACGGAGCTGCCCTTATGGCTGTGGTCAAGGCTAACGCCTACGGCCATGGTGCCGTGGCGGTGGCACGAGCAGCCTTGGCCGCCGGCGCCGATCGGCTGGGCGTCATCTGCGTCGACGAAGGGGAGCAGCTTCGCCGGGCTGGCATCACTGCGCCCATCCTGGTGATGGGCCACGCACCGTTGGAGGAGGCCCAACGTCTGGTCGACCTTTCTCTCACCCCCTCGGTTGTCTCTGACCAGACAGCTCTCGCCCTTGCCCGCATGGCCAGCGAGCGGGGGATCGAGATGCCTGTCCACCTGAAGGTGGACACCGGCCTCAACCGCTACGGCCTTCCCCGCAGCGAGGCCGCTGACCTGGGCCGCTGGCTGCGCAACTTGGCGGGCATTCAGGTGGAGGGCCTGTTCACTCACTTCGCCTCGGCTGACGAGGGGGACAAGAGCTACACGATAGAGCAGTACAGGCTCTTTCTATCGGTGGCCGAGCAACTGAACTGGGTGCCCATTCGTCACGTGTCCAACACGGCTACCCTTTTGGACATTCCCGATATGAGTTTGGAGATGGTGCGGCCGGGCCTGGGTATCTACGGCTGTTATCCCTCGACCCATGTGAAACGAAACCTACCCCTCAGGCCTGTGCTGTCCCTCAAGGGCCGCCTGGTTCGTGTGACCCCCATCGCGCCGGGTGAGTCTGTGGGCTACGGTCGTACGTGGAGGGCATCCCGTCCCAGCCTCATCGGTCTGGTGATGTGCGGCTATGCGGATGGCCTGCCCCGCGCCCTCTCCAATCGTGGTAGCGTGCTCGTCCGCGGGCGGCGGGCGCCGATCGTGGGGCGGGTCTGCATGGACATGTGCATGGTGGATGTCAGCGACATCCCCGATGTGGCCGTGGACGACGAAGTGGTGATCATCGGCCGCCAGGGGGAGCAGGAGATATCGGCTGACGAGTTGGCCGAGCTGTGCGACACTACTAGCTACGAGATACTGTGCGGCATCTCCGCCCGCGTGCCCCGCCTCTATCTGCGGCAGGGTCGCGTCGTTTCCAAGCAGACGTTGGTGATGGAGCTTCAGGAGGAAGTGACGGCGGATGTCCCCGAGGGAGTGCTGGTCGAGGAGTCTTCGGCCGGCGGTGCTTGAGCAGATTGACAGAGAGTTTGGACTAATCTAACTTCTCCTTGTGAGTAAGCGTTCTGGTTCTGAAGAGGAAAGCTATCCCGCCGAGGGAATGGAGGCGGCGAAGAGCGGGGTACAGCGGCACCCCCTGCTCATCTTTGGTATTGCCATCTTTGCCGCTGCTGCCTTCTACCTGGCTCTCATCGTGGCCACCCAGGCCGACAATATCTTGCTGCCCGGCAATGAACTCAACCTGCCCGGTCTCAATAGGCTGCCTGGCGTAGATAGCGGCAACGCCGGCGCTGCCAGCATCGAGGAGCGGATCAACGTCCTGGTGATGGGCCTCGACCGCCGCACAGACGAGCCGAAGGACTCTCCCACTCGCACCGACAGCATGTTCGTGGTCAGCATCGATCCCTACAGCAAGACAGCCGGCGTCTTCAGCATCCCGCGCGACTTGTGGGTGGAGATCCCCGACGACCAGGGAGGCTTCCTCAAAGAGCGCATCAACGTGGCCTACGAATACGGGCCCATCAGGAAGTATCCTGGCGGCGGGCCGGGTTTGGCCGTGGCGACGGTGGAGCACAACTTCGATATCAAGATCGATCACTACGTGGTGCTGGATTTTGTGGGCTTCATGGACCTGATCGATGCCGTTGGCGGCGTCGACATAGAGGTGGAGGACTATATCTTCGACCCTTCCTACTGCCTTACGGCCAGTTGCGATGATCGTGAGATCATCGTGTTCGAGCCGGGGCTGGAGCATATGGACGGCGAGCGGGCGCTAGCCTACGCGCGCGTTCGCTACGGCTCCGACGATCTCCAGCGCATCGAGCGGCAGCAGCAGGTGATAAGGGCGGCGGTGGACGCGTCCCTAAGCGCCGAATTGCTCATGCCCAACAGGGCCGTCTCTATCTACAACAAGTTTCGCGATGCCGTGAACACGGATGTCAGTGTCTTCAAGGTGCCGGGGCTGGCCCTCCTGGCCAAAGACATCCCGCCGGAGAACATTACCACCATCTCTCTCGCCTCGGCGGTGCAGGACGCGGTAATCGGCGACGCCCAAGTGCTGGTTGCCGATTGGGATGAGGTGGAAGCGCTGAAGCGGCAGATCTTCTTCGATGGCCGCTTGCAGTCCGAAGGGGCCTTTGTGGAGGTACAAAACGGTACCGGCGCTCCCGGCTTGGCCACCAGTGTTGTGGATTACCTGGCCGGCCGCGGTCTGCCGGAGACAGACGTTACTGTCAGCGATGCCACCGACGGTCTATATCACCAGGAGACGCTGATCTACGACCTGGCGGGGAAAGAGTATACCGCCAAGAAGCTGGCCGAATGGCTCGGCCTACCGGATAGGAGCATACGGGAGGTGGGGGCAGATGAATTCACCCCCGTCCCCACCTCCTCGGCTGATATCGTCGTTGTCCTGGGCGCTGACACCCAGGTTCCCGAGAGCTAATCCCTCGGCCTGTTAGCTGATGCTGGCAGGCGGTTCGTGGTCTACTGCTCGAACCAACTCCCCATCTGCATGAGGGTGCCCATGTCGCCGGTGAAAGTGAACTGGCCGCTCATGAAGGCGGTGGTTGCATCCAGCTCGCTGCGCATGATCTTCAGCCAGACATCGGAGGGGGTGTTGATCGTGACGGTGGGGCTGGCATGCTCTCCTTCGGTGGCAGCGCAATTGCCATCCTTGACTTCGAGGTAGTAGTCGCCGGGCTCGGCCCCCGTCACCTTGAACTGGATGACGGCGCTAACGCCCGCTGCCTTGTCGGCCTTAAAGGTCGAAGGCATTCCCAGGAGTCCTTCCTTGCAGGTCTCGGGAAGCTGCTGAGTCATACTGTACCTCCTTCTTAGAGACTGCTGATTTCGTGGTGCAGCGTCGTTTAGAATACCACCAAAGACTTCAGTTCGTCCATACCCAGCCGCGAGGAATGTGTCTTGAGTTCATCATGAATTCCTTGACGGCGTGGGGCCTTCTTTCTTGCGTCTTGAAGGTGTTCTCGACGGCCCGCGGAGGCTTGGGCCTAGCCTATTCCTTTTTCTTCTTCTTACTACTGGGGCGCTTCTTCTTGGCGACCTCTTTGGCCGTCGCTTCCTTCTTCTTGGTGCGACGCTTTCGAGCCGGTGCCGCCTCCTCGGCGACGACAGTCGCCGCCAGCGCAGAGCTGTGCTTCTTCATAAGGCGGGACTTGCGGCGAGCGACGCTCCTCGGGTGGAGTGCTCCCTTTTGGGCCGCTTGATCTAGGGCGCTGGCGGCTGTCCGCACCGCCTCCGCCGAGGCCTGCGGGTCAGCGCTCGCCATCGTTAGCTCGGCACGGCGGACGAGGGTCTTGGCCGTGCTCCGGCGTGCTCGGTTGCGCGAACGTTCCTGCTCTGACCTTCGCCAGGCCTTGGCTGCTGAACGACTACCCAAAGGGATGCTTCCTCCTTTGAAGTAAGCTGGGGCTATCATAAGCGAGCCAGGTTGGGTTTGTCTAGTGGAACTTGTCTGAGGAACTGTTGCTATAATGAATGGCCTGTGAGGTAAGGAGGCAATGACGGGTAAGAGCGGCGGCGAAACGATCTTCTTGCGGCCCTGGGGTGGGGTAGCGGGGGCGGCCATTATCGTGGCGGTCGGCTTCTTGGGCAGCCGCCTCCTGGGTGTCGTGCGCACCATGGCCATCGCTGATGCGTTTGGCACCAGCCCCGACCTTGACGCCTACTGGGTGGCCTTCCGCCTGCCCGATCTCATTTTTCAGGTGCTGGCGGGCGCCGCCATGGGCAGCGCTTTCATCCCCACCTTCGCCCGCTATGTCGCCCAGAAGAATGAGGACGAGGCCTGGCATCTGGCCAGCTCGGTCCTGAACCTGATCGCTGCCCTGACCGGCGTCGTGGCCGTAGCGGCGGTGCTCCTGGCCCCCTGGCTCGTGCCCCTAATGGCGCCGGGTCTGGAGGAAGGGCTGCAGGATCGGGCGGTGGAGCTGACCCGCATCATGCTGGTTTCGCCCGTCCTGTTTGCCATTAGCGGCATGCTCACGGGTATCCTCAACGCCCGCCAGCACTTCCTTCTGGTAGCCCTGGCGCCTATGTTCTACAACCTGTCCATCATCTTCGGAGCCGTCTTCCTGTCCGAGCCCTGGGGCGTGAACGGGCTGGCCGCCGGCGTGGTGCTTGGCTCCGGTCTTCACCTGCTGGTGCAGGTGCCGGGGCTTTTCGGTGTGGGCATGAGGTATCACCTGGAGGCCCGCTGGCGCCATCCGGGGGTGCGGGAGGTAGGTCGTCTGATGCTGCCGAGGATGGTGGGGTTGGCTGCCGCCCAGGCCAACTTCGTGGTGGCAATCTTCTTCGCCTCACGTTTGGAGGAGGGGAGCATCTCCGCCCTCAACTATGCCTGGATGCTGGCGATCTTGCCTCTGGCCTTGTTCGGCGTGGCGATAGCCACCGCCGCCTTTCCGACCATGGCCCAGCAGGCAGCCACCGATAGCTTGGATAGGATGCAGAGCACGCTCTACGCCAGCCTCCGCTACATCCTCTTCCTTATCATACCGGCCAGCGTCGGCCTTATTCTCCTGCGGGAGCCCCTGGTATCGCTCCTGCTGGAGCGAGGCGAATTCGACCCAAGGTCAGCGAGCATCACTTCCTCCGCCCTCCTCTTCTACTCGTTTGGCTTGTTTGCTCACAGCGGCGTCGAGATCCTTAGCCGCGGCTTCTACGCCCTGCGCGATACCCGCACGCCGGTGGTCATGGCCGTGATCTCGATGGTGCTGAACCTACTGTTCAGCATAGCCTTGGTGGGCCCGATGGAGCACGATGGCCTGGCCCTGGCCATGTCCATGGCCGCTATAGTCGAGGCCTCACTTCTCTTCATCTTTCTCCAGCGGCGGCTTGCTGCCCCCGAGGCCGGCGATCTGCCGAGCTTCTTCCTGCGCACGGTTGCCGCTACCGCCCTCATGGCGGTGGTGGTGGTGCTGTTCATAGCGGTGGAGGAGGCCGCTGACCCTCTGGGCGTCCACACCGTCTGGGAGGCCCTGGTGAAGGTGGCAGGGGGTGGCGCCCTCGGCGGCGGCACCTTCTTCCTGGCCGCCCTCCTTCTGCGCTGCGAGGAAGCCCGCGCTCTCTGGCGTCGCCTGGGGCTAGTTCGCTGACGAGAGGACTGCGCTTGCGTTTCCGCTCTTTGTGACCTATAATTTGTCTAGAAATGGCCTACAGCGATAAGGTTCTCATATGCCGCGATTGCGGCATCAGTTTCACCTTTACAGCGGGTGAGCAGGCTTTTTATGCCAGCAGGGGCTTGTTGAACCAGCCCACCCGCTGTCCCTCATGCCGTTCGGCGCGCAAGTCGGGCCGGGCGACGGAGGAAGGTGGCTATGTGCACTATGGGGCTGCCGCCAGCTTTGGCGGTCGTACGCCCCGTCAGATGCACCCGGCCGTCTGTGCCGAGTGTGGCCAGATGACGGAGGTGCCCTTCCTGCCCAGGGGCGACAAGCCTGTCTATTGCAGCGAATGCTATAACAAGATCCGCGAACGCTCGTAGGGGGTAGCAGCAGCCCAATCCCAGGGGCTGGTATTTGGCCAGCCCTTATCTGTCTCGGTGGAGCGCTGATGAGCAAGAGAGTAGCTTTCCTTCAGCTTTCCCGCCTCCTGGGCAAGGAGGAATTCTACCGTCGCCTCTCTTTGGACGAGGGTTCAGAGCCAGACGAGCTGAGCGCTGAGCAGATGGCGCGACTGCAGTTGCTGGTGGACAAGCGGCTGGAGGAACTGGTGCGGGGGTTGGCTGCCGAGGTGGTGGCCTCCGACGATGTCACTGACGTTGTGTCGGGTGTGGCCTATCTGGAGGACCGTCTGACCTTCTTCAGCGATCTGCTCACCGCGGGCCAGAGAGAGAAGGTTCGCGATGGCTTCGCCAGCTTCTCCTCTCGCTGGCGATGAACTGAGACGTGTGCGCCGTTGACACAACATCGCGCCAACGCTAAACTAGGCGCACAATCGAACAAAGGCGAAGACGGAGACGAGTAGGGCGGCTCATCTGCCTGCCCCGATGGGATCGGGGTGCAGCGAGTCCCGTAGGGTGCAAGGGGACGCAGCCTTGGCCGCTCGAAAATCCCTCCCGAGCCGCCGACCGAACGCCCCGACTTGTCGGGGCCAGTAGGCTCGGCCGGAGCGCCCACCGTTACCAGGGGCAGGGGCATAACCCCGACGCGTCGGGGCGTGCCTCGAAAGAGTGCCCCGACTTCGTCGGGGAACTAGGGTGGTACCGCGGGTATGATGAGAACGGCCCGTCCCTTAGGGGACGGGCTTTCTGATTCGGAGGAAGCAATGGCGTTCTCACCATTGCTGGTAACGATTCTGGGCGAGCCTTCGGTCTGGATTGGGAGCGGCGAGAAGGCGTGGAAGGAGAAGGTCTTCGCAGCATCTAGGAACAGCTTCGAGGCGGGTGGCTATTCGCAGCCGATCGGGGAAGATTGCACGGTCGAGTTGAACTTCTACCTTTCTCCGTCTCGCCTGTATCAGCTAGACATAGATAACTTGCTGAAGCCGGCGATAGACGCACTGGGCACGGCCATATTCCGTGCGGGCAAGACGGGCCGACAATATGACTCCGAAGATGTGTGGATTAGAAAGATAGTGGCACAGAAACTCATCGACGACAGCAACCCGAGACTGGAGATAAGGGTGAGCTCGTGGGCAGAGGGATAGGCCATGTTCAAACCAGTCAGTAGCAAGGTGAGCTTCCCTCAGTTGGAGGAGGGTATTCTCCGTCTGTGGAAGGAGCGCGACATCTTCCGCAAGAGCATCGACCAGCGTCCGGAGGACCGCCTGTTCATCTTCTACGAAGGTCCTCCCTATGCCAACGCCAGCCCCGGCATCCACCACGTGCTGGCTCGCGTGTTCAAGGACGTGATGGTGCGCTACAAGACCATGCGGGGCTATCGCGTGCCTCGCAAGGCGGGCTGGGATACCCACGGCCTGCCCGCTGAGCTGGAGGTGGAGCGAGAGCTGGGCTTCAAGAGCAAGGCCGACATCGAGAGCTTTGGCATCGAGGAGTTCAACCGCCGCTGCCGCGAGAACGTCTTCTCCTACCTGAAGGAGTGGGAGGCCCTCACCGAGCGCATCGCCTTCTGGCTGGACCTAAGCGATGCCTACATCACCTGCACCAACGAATACATGGAGTCCTGCTGGTGGGCCGTCAAGCAGTTGTGGGATCGCGGTCTGGTCTACCAGGGCTATCGAGTGACGCCCCACTGCCCTCGCTGCGGCACATCCCTCTCTGACCACGAGGTCGCTCAGGGGTATAAGGAGAACACGCCCGACCCTGCGCTGTACATCAGATTCCGCCTAACCGAAGAGTCGCGGCGGCGTTTGCTCGGTCAGGTGGAGCAGCCTGAGGAGTTGGGAGATCTTCCGATCTACCTGCTGGCGTGGACGACAACGCCGTGGACGCTGCCTGGCAACACCGCTTTGGCGGTGGACGCCGATGCGGCCTACATCATGACGGAGGTTGAAACGGCGCGCGGGCGCGAGTTGCTGGTCTACGGAAATAGCCCCGAGATTGCCAATCGAATGGAGGCAGTTGTTTCGGAACTGCAACTGGAGGGCTCACTTGGTACGACGGTGACCTCCCGCCGGACATTTCCTGGGGCATATCTGGACGAGCTTACGTACGAGCCCCTCTACAAACCCTGGGAGTGGGGGCTACGCTACTCGGTCGTCGGATCCGCCGGTTCTGACATAGCCGTCAAGGGTGACTATGCTAGCCACTACAGGGTTCACACGGCTGATTTCGTGTCACTGACCGAAGGCACCGGCATCGTCCATAGCGCGCCGGCCTTCGGTGAGGAGGACTACGAGCTGGGGAGGGAAAAGTCGTTGCTGTTTGTGCAGCCGGTCGACTTGGAGGGCCAGATGACGGCGCCGGGCACTCCCTTCGATGGCCTGTTCGTCAAGGATGCTGATGAGCTCATTCTGAACGACCTCGACGAGCGGGGCCTCCTTCTCCGCCGCGAGACCATCCATCACACCTATCCCTTCTGCTGGCGCTGCGATACCCCTCTCCTTTACTACGCCAAGCCTAGCTGGTACATTCGCACCACCGCTGTCAAGGAGCGGCTGGTGGCCCTCAACCAAGAGATCAACTGGTATCCAGGCCACATCAAGGAGGGGCGGTTCGGCAACTGGCTGGAGAACAACATCGACTGGGCGGTCTCGCGGGAGCGCTTCTGGGGCATCCCCCTGCCCATCTGGCGCTGCCAGGAATGCGGTGAGCACGACTGCATCGGCTCGCTGGCCGAGCTGCGTGAGCGGGCCGAGGACAAGGCGAAGGCCGAGGCCCTGGACAACCTCCATCGCCCCTATGTGGACGAGATCACCCTGGCCTGCCGCCAGTGCGGCGGAAGCATGCGGCGGGTGGTCGAGGTGCTGGACGTCTGGTTCGACTCGGGGGCGATGCCCTACGCCCAGTGGCACTACCCCTTCGAAAACGATGGCACCTTCGCCAAGAGCTTCCCCGCCGACTTCATCTGCGAGGCGGTAGACCAGACGCGCGGCTGGTTCTACACCCTGCACGCTCTGTCCACCCTGCTGTTCGATAGCGTCTGCTTCCGCAACGTCATCTGCCTGGAGCTCATCCTCGACGCCAAGGGCGAGAAGATGAGCAAGTCCAGGGGAAACGTGGTGGAGCCCTGGGCGGTGCTCAACGCCCACGGCGCCGATGCCCTTCGCTGGTATCTGTTCACCGCCACGCCGCCGGGAACGGCCCGCCGCTTCTCTACAGACCTGGTGGGCGAGGGCCTGCGCAAGTTCCTCCTCACCCTCTGGAACATCTACTCTTTCTTCCTGACGTATGCTCTCATCGACCGTTTCGATCCTAGCGGCCAGGCCCAGGGCGAGAGGTCGGAGCTGGATCGCTGGGTGTTGTCGGAGCTGAACGTGCTGGTGGACAAGGTTACGCGCCATATGGAGGACTACAGCCCCACCGATGCAGGGCGGGCGATCCAGGCCTTCGTGGACGACCTGTCCAACTGGTACGTGCGGCGCAGTCGCCGGCGCTTCTGGAAGAGCGAGAACGATGCCGACAAGCTAGCCGCCCACCAGACGCTCTACACCTGCCTGGTGACGGTGGCCAAGCTGCTGGCCCCCTTCGCGCCCTTCTTGGCCGAGGAGATGTACCAAAACCTGGTCTGCGGTTCGTTCCCCGAGGAGCCGGAGAGCGTCCACCTGGCCCTCTGGCCTGAGGCCGACACCTCGTTGGTGGACGAGCAACTCATGGCCGACACGCGCCTGGTTATGCGCATCGCCAGCCTGGGCCGCAACGCCCGCAGCAAGGCGGGGATCAAGGTGCGTCAGCCCCTCCAGAGGGTGCTGGTCAAGCCGCGCTACCCGGCGGAAAGGGAAGGGCTGGAGCGCCTGTCGCCGCAGATTCTCGACGAGCTGAACGTCAAGGAGCTGACCGTGGTGGGCGATGAGGCGGGGCTACAAGGCGAAGGCCTTGCTGTCGCCGAGGAGGGCGGCTATGCGGTCGCGTTGGTTACCACCATCACTCCTGCGCTGGCCGACGAGGGACGGGCCCGCGACCTGGTGCATCGCCTCCAGACGATGCGCAAGAACGCCGGCTTCGACATCGCCGACTACATAGTCACCTACTATCAGGGAGGCGAGGAGCTCGTGCGCATCATGCAGGCGCACGGTGACTACATCCGCCAGGAGACGCTGTCGCGGGAGCTGATCGAGGGATCGCCGTCGACTGGTGCCTACGTGGAGGAGCAGAAGGTCGCTGGACAGACGATCACGTTGGCGGTGGAGCGGCGGCCCTGAGGCCAGCGGAATTCCTTTCGCAGCCAATGTGGGCGGGACTTGACGTTACCTATTAGTCCCTTTATAGTCGCTCGTGTGCCCTGAGTCTCTAATTACTCCTCTGGGTGAGACGCTTCAGCGAGCGCGTCAGGCCCGAGGATTGACATTGGAAGAAGTGGAGCGGGATACTCGTATCTCGCGTCACTATCTGGCAGCCCTGGAGAACGAGAACTTCGGTCTTCTGCCGGCGCCTGTCTACGCGCGCGGTTTCCTCCGCACCTACGCCCGCTACCTTGGCCTCGAACCTGCTAATCTCCTCCCCCTTTTCCCCGTCGGCTATGTGGACGAGCCGGTCCTTCAGCCCTGGCCCAAGGTCGCGACGCCTCGGACCTGGCCCAGCAGCGGCCTGCTGGCGGGCGGTGTCGTTGGTATGCTCATTCTCATCGTGGTTCTGCTGTACAGCCTGGGGGGGCAGGGCGAGGGCAATCCCTCCCTCTTCGGCCTCCAGACCGCTACTCCTGAGACGGTCGCAGTGCTGCCAGAGACAGAGGCGCCTGTGATAGAGCCGACGGTGACCGAGACGGCCGCTTCCCCTGTGGAGGTGCCGCCCGGAACGATGCCCGACCTGCGGACGCAGTCCCTAGCTGATGCCGCAGCTACCTTGCGCGACATGGGCCTGAGCTATCTGGTGGTGCAGGTGAGCAGCAGTGAGATGCCCGAGGGCCATGTCGTCCGCCAGAACCTCGAACCCGGCAGCGACATCGACACCGACCAGGTGGTGACCCTGGAGGTAAGCCGGGGCCCCTAGCTCATGGGCCAAGCCGATAGCGCACCTGGTGCCGGCTGTCGCTGGCTCCGCACGACTGTCAGAGTCATCTCGCTAGTGCTGGCTACCCTGAGTGCCATCGTGGCCTTAGCGGGCTACCTGTGGGTGAAGCCGTTTCGCCTGCTGCTGAACGAACCGATCCCGCCCGACGTCTCCGTCGAGGACGTCTACTTCGGCAGCCGCGATGGCATCCGCCTGCACGGCCTGTATATGGCCGGCCGACCGAGACGGCCTGTCCTTCTCCTCTGTCATGGCTACTTCAAGAGCGTGGCCGAGCCCTTTGAGCTCGCCTGCGGGCTCAACCGCCTGGGCTATCAGGTGCTGCTCATCGACTTCCGGGCATGCGGCCTCAGCGACGGACGCTTCACCACTCTGGGCTATCACGAGGTCCTCGATGTGTTGGGGGCGGTAGATTACCTGCGCGCTCGCCTGGGCGACCTGCCCATCGGCGTGCTGGGCATCTCCATGGGAGCGGTAGCGGCCATCATGGCGGCACCCGCGTGCCCCCATATCGAGGCCATGGTGGTCGACTCGGCCTATGCCGACCTGGAGAGCGCCATCGGAAAGAAGCTGGCCGATATCCTGCGCCTGCCCTTCCTGGTGCCCCTGGGATGGGTGAGCATCAGGCTGGGGGAATGGATCTCGCAGGGGAACGTAGCGGCGGTGAGGGCGGTGGACTACGTGGGGCGTATTGCGCCCCGGCCGCTACTGATCATCTACGGCGAGCTGGACGACTACCTGCCCTCGGACCATCCTCAGCGCTTGTTCGACGCAGCCAACGAGCCCAAGGAGCTGTGGCTGGCGCCGGGCAGCGGACATGCGATGGCCCGCCTTGATCGCCCTGAGGAGTACGTCCGGCGGGTGCAGGCCTTCTTCGAGCGCCACCTGTCGTCAGCCTAGGCTGTACTGGCTCCAAGATGTGGCCACTCATCCCTTCGCTCTGCTCAGAATGACGCTAGGCTATGCTGTCACCCTGAGCGTAGCGAAGGGTCTCCCCCCAGATGGCATACTACGTTCGGGGTTGCTGCAACTCGGTGATAGAACAGCTTAGGCGAGGGCCTCAGTCGCCCAGGGCCTGGATGATCTCGATCTCGTAATCGACGAGTTCGGCGTCCAGGCGCTCTCTCCGAATGAAGCTAACCACGTTGGAAAGAACCTGGTGCGCGTGCTGGCCGCTGGTGCTGACGCAGCTAATGCCTAGGGCGGCCATCTGCCAGCGGTCGTGCTCGTCGATCTCGCCCACCGACACGTTGAAGCGGTTGTGGATGCGACTGATGAGGGACTTTATGACCCGTCGTTTGCCTTTCAGGGACTGGTTCTCGGGCAGGTGCAACTGGACGCGGCAGAGCCCTACAGTCATGCTAATCTTCTGATTCAGCTTCCGCTTCTTTCAGGGGAGGAAGGTCCTCCGGCTTCTCCAGGCCGAAGTACTCCAGGAAGCGGAAGGTGGTGCCGAAAAGGTAGGGGCGCCCCTGGGCGTGTGCCCGCCCCACCTCGGCGATGAGCCCTCGTGCCTTGAGGGAGGCGATGACTTGATCGCAGTTGACGCCGCGGATGGACTCGATGGTCATTCGGGTTATGGGCTGCTTGTAAGCGATGATGGCGAGGGTCTCCAGGGCGGCCTGGGATAGGCTACGGTCCTCATCCAGGCCCAGGAATCGCTCCACGTAGGGGGCTACCTCGGGGGCCGTGACCATCTGCACGGCGCTGCCCGTCTGCTGGAGGCGGACGCCCCGCTGGCGGCATTCTTCGTTGAGAGCGTCCACCGCTTTCGCCACCATCTTGACATCCACCCCCAGGGAGCGGGCCAGCATGTCCATGTCCAGGGGCTCCTCTGCCACGAAGAGGATGCTCTCGACGATGGCCTTCAGCTCTGCGGCTGATGGCGACGGCAGGTCGTTCATGACAGGGGTGGGCTAGGCGGTTGTTGCTCGCTCTCCGAGGCCGGCGCAGGCTCGCCCTCGGGCGGGCCAAACTTTATCTGAACGGTGGGCAGGCCCACCAGCGCCACGCCTATCTTCTGCTCTATAGTCTCCTGGGTCACCCGACAGGCCTCCTCGGTAGCCTCGGGCACGTTGGCATCAGGGCCGAGGACCAGATTTAGGGCCACTGCCAGTCCTCTGTCGCGGGCGGTCACCGAGGCCTTGGACTCTCTGATCTGAGGCAGAGCTGCCACTTCCTGCTCGATGCGCTGGTTGATGTCCTCGGTCGATAGGACGGCGGTGGCACCTGTTACTCCTTCCAGGCGGATGTCGGCGCTCGGCCCCGACGGCGTTAGCTCGGCCACGATGACGATGAGGCTGAGGACGATCAGAGACGAGGCGCCCAGGGTGAGGATGAGCTTGGAGGCATTGTCGGTGTGGTCGTCCAGGTAGCGGACGAGGTCGCCCAGGCGGTCGATGGTCTCAGCGTCGGCGGCCCAGGTCACGAAAATGACCATGGCCATGAGGGTGACCCAGATGGCCGCCAGAACCACGATGATGCCCCGGTTAAAGGCATCCACGCTGTTTACCCCTCAATCCGCCCTGCCTGGTGGCAGCCAGGCTCGCCAGGGCCTGCCTCGACTGGCAGCGGATCGGCCGCTGGCTGAAGCTCTCCCCACAGTCCATCACCCAGCGGCTCGCCCAGGCGAACGGGCAGAAGTCGATTCGCTAGATCCAGGCCAGGGCGGCAGCCGGATGCCGAGCCGTCTTCGGCGCATGGGCCAGAGGCCCATCCGCCTCTGGCGGAAGTGTAGACGCGCAGGTAGTTGTCGGTCAACCCCCGCCAGAGGGGCGGTCGGCCGCCCTGTTGCGTCTTGGCATCCTCCCACAGGACTTCCAGCGTTCGTCCCTGGAAGCGGGCACGGAAGGCATCAGCGGAGGTGCGGGCCAAGTGCAGCATCCGCTCCAGGCGCCGGCGCTTGACGGCGTCGGGCACCTGCTCCTTGGCGAGTGCGGCCACTGTGCCCGGGCGTCGCGAGTAGGGGAACACGTGGATGGCGGCGAAGGCCAGCTCCTGGCAGAGGTTGTCGGTGCGTTGGAAGTCATCGTCCCCCTCGCCGGGGAGGCCGACGATGACGTCGGTGGTGATGGCGACGTCGGGCAGCCATCGCCGGATGAGGCCGACGGCGTGGCGGAATTGGTCGACCGTGTAGCGACGGCGCATGGCGGTCAGGATGCGGTCGCTGCCGCTTTGCAGAGGGAGGTGGAAGTGGCGGCAGAGGCGGCGGTTCTGCCATAGACGCAGAAGGTCCTCGCTGATGTCCTGGGCCTGGAGGGAGGAGAGATGCAGGCGGGGGACGGTGGTTTCGGCCAGGAGGGTAGCCAGCAGGTCACTCAGACCCTGCGCCAGGCCGAGGTCGCGGCCGTAGTTGCCCAACTGGGTGCCCGTTAGGATTACCTCCTTCGTCCCCTCTGCCTGGCGGGCCAGCACCTGGGCGACCACGTCCCTTATCGGCACGCTCGTCTCGCGGCCACGGGTGTGGGGGACGATGCAGAAGGCGCAGACCTCGTTGCAGCCCTCCTGGATCTTGATGGAAGCGCGGGTGCGCAGGCCGTCGCCGGGCTGGATGGCTGCGAGGCCGTCGTCGAGGCGGCCTTGCTCCTGCCAGCGGCGGAGAAGGCGCTGCGCGATGGCTGGCTTGTCGGCGTTGGCGACCAGCCAGTCGGCCCCCAGACGCTGGCGCAGGTCATCGCCGCTGCCGTTCTGTTCATAGCAGCCGGTGAGGACGATCGTGGCCTCGGGGGCCAGGCGGCGGGCCAGGCGCACCAGGTGGCGCGACTTGCGGTCGGCCACGTGGGTGACGGAGCAGGCGTTGACGATGACGGCATCGGCGGGGGCCGCCCGATCGATCACCTGGCAGCCGTGGGCGAGAAGCTCGCGGGCCAGGGCCTGGGAGTCGGCCTGGTTCAGCTTGCAGCCCAGCGTGAGGATGGCGACGA
>CAZEJO010000007.1:0-25967 GCA_964512285.1 uncultured Dehalococcoidia bacterium
GTGCTGTGCATAGTCATGGCAAGCTTTCAGTTCGACCTGTCGGAGCCCTACAGCCCGCTCCTGCTGCTGGCGGGGGTGGCCGCTCTGGCGCTGCTGGTGATCGACATTCGCGAGGCACGTGGAGAAGTAGATGACCAAGCCCAGTAAGGTGCTGATCATCGGCTCGGGGCCGATCATCATCGGCCAGGCGGCGGAGTTCGATTACTCCGGCAGCCAGGCCTGCCGCTCGCTGCGCGAAGAAGGCGTCACCACTGTGCTAGTCAACTCCAACCCGGCGACGATCATGACCGACGAGGGTATCGCCGACATCGTCTACATCGAGCCTCTGACGGTGGAGGTGCTGGCGCGCATCATCGAGCGGGAGCACCCCGACGGTCTCCTGCCGACGCTGGGCGGCCAGACCGGGCTGAACCTGGCGGTGGCCGCCGCCGATGCCGGCGTGCTGGGCCACAACGGCGTGCGTCTGCTGGGGACGCCGGTGGAGTCCATCCGCAGGGCGGAGGACCGTCAGCTCTTCAAGGACATGCTCGAAGAGATCGGCGAACCCGTCCCAGAGAGCGAGACCGTCACCAGCCTGGACGAGGCGCGTCGGGTGGCGCGGGAGATGGGCCTGCCGCTGGTGGTGCGGCCGGCGTACACCCTGGGCGGCACCGGCGGCGGCGTCGCTCACACGATGGCCGACCTGGAGCACATCGTGTCCGGTGGCTTGCGGGCGAGCCCCATCCATCAAGTGCTGCTGGAGCGCTGCCTGCTGGGCTGGAAGGAGATCGAGTACGAGGTGATGCGGGACGCCGCCGACAACTGCATCACCGTGTGCAACATGGAGAACATCGACGCGATGGGCGTCCACACCGGCGACAGCATCGTGGTCGCGCCCAGCCAGACCCTGACCGATAAAGAGTACCAGATGCTGCGTACTGCCAGTCTGAAGATCATCCGCGCCCTGGGCGTCGAGGGCGGCTGCAACATCCAGTTCGCTCTAGCTCCACGGCCGGACGTCGTGGACTGGCAGTGGCAAGACGCCTCGGCTGCCCCCTACTACGTCATCGAGGTCAACCCACGCGTGTCGCGCAGCTCGGCGTTGGCGTCCAAGGCCACCGGCTATCCCATCGCCCGTGTGGCGGCCAAGATCGCTGCGGGCAAGCGGTTGGACGAGATCCCCAATCGGGTAACCGGTAAGACCACCGCTGCCTTCGAGCCGGCGCTGGACTACCTGGTGGTGAAGATACCGCGCTGGCCTTTCGATAAGTTCCCCCTGGGCGAGCGCAAGCTGGGCACGCAAATGAAGGCCACCGGCGAGGTCATGGCTGTCGATCGCTCCTTCGAGGGGGCTTTGCAGAAGGCGGTGCGCTCGCTGGAGGTCGGCGCCCGTTCGCTTCTGTGGGAGGACCCGCGTTGGCGGGACGAGGATCCGCTGCAGTGGATCAAGGAGCCCACCGACCAGCGCCTGTGGGCGGTGATGGCCGCTCTACGCCGCGACATCCCGCCGCAAGAAGTCGCGCGGGCCACAGGCATCGACCCCTGGTTCCTCTTCAAGCTGAATAACATCGTGAGCATGGAGCGGCGGCTGCTGGCCGAGCCCCTGAAGCCCGGTCTCCTGCGCCAGGCCAAGCACCTGGGCTTCCCGGACGAGAGCATCGCCATCCTGGCCGACCGCTTGCCAGAGCAGGTGCGCGAGCTGCGGCAGCAGGCGGGCATTCGCCCCGTGTACAAGATGGTCGACACGTGCGCGGCGGAGTTCGAGGCGCAGACACCCTACTTCTACAGTACCTACGAGGAGGAGAACGAGGCCGAGCCGCTGCCCGGCGAGAAGGCCCTGGTCATCGGCAGCGGGCCCATCCGCATCGGCCAGGGGATCGAGTTCGACTATTGCAGCGTGCATGCCGCCTGGGTCCTGCAGGCGGCCGGCGTCAAGGCCATTATGGCTAACTCCAACCCTGAGACCGTCTCGACCGACTTCGACACCAGCGATCGGCTGTACTTTGAGCCGCTGGACGTAGAGGCGGTGCGAGACATCCTGGAGAACGAGGGGCTGAACGGCAGCCAGTCGCCGACGTCTATCGTTCAGTTCGGTGGCCAGACGGCGGTCAATCTGGCCGACCCCCTGGCGCGAGCAGGCATGCCCATCTTGGGCTCCAGCGCCGAGGCGATTGACATTGCTGAGGACCGCGGCCGCTTCGAGGACCTCGTCTCCCACCTGGGCATCCCCCAGCCGCCGGGGGCAGCGATCACCAGCGTCGAGGATGCTCTGGTGACTGCAAAAGGCATCGGCTACCCCGTGCTGGTGCGCCCGAGCTACGTCCTCGGCGGGCGGGCGATGGAGATCGTTCAGGGGGCCGGCGAGCTAAGCCGCTACATGCGCGAGGCAGTGCAGGTAGGCAGCGGCAAACCTATACTTATCGACAAATACATGGAGGGGCGCGAGGTCGAGGTGGACGCCGTCTGCGACGGTGAACAGACGCTCATCCCCGGCATTATGGAGCACATCGAGCGGGCGGGCGTGCATTCCGGCGATTCGATGGCCGTCTACCCGCCGATCAACCTGTCGGAGGCGGAAATACAGACCATCGTCGATTACACGCAGCGCATCGGGCAGGCGCTGCATGTGCGGGGCCTGATGAACGTGCAGTACGTCATCATGCCCGGCGACTCGGGGAGCAGCTCCACCGTCTACGTGCTGGAGGTGAACCCGCGGGCCAGCCGGACCATCCCGTTCATCTCCAAGGTTACAGGCGTTCCCATGGTGCGCCTGGCGATCAACGTGATGCTGGGCAAGAGCCTGTTCGAACTGGGCTACTGGGGTGGACTGTGGCCGGCCCAGAAGCTGGTAGCGATCAAGGCGCCCGTCTTCTCCATGTCCAAGCTCATCGGCGTCGATACCTACCTGGGGCCGGAGATGAAGTCCACCGGCGAGGTCATGGGCGTCGACTACAACTTCGAGGCTGCCCTGTCCAAGGCGCTATCCGCGTCTGACCTGATGCTGCCGCGCGAGGGGGCGATCCTGGTGAGCGTGGCCGACCGCAATAAGCCCGAGGCGCTGCCTATCATCCGCCAGTTGGCCAGCCACGGGTACAGGCTGTACGCCACCGAGGGCACGGCCAGCATGATCCAGGCGGTGGACCTGTCGGTGGAGATGGTGGCCAGGCGGTTGGAGGAGGGCCATCCCAACGTCGAGGACGTGATCCGCGACGGCCTGGTGCAGGGGGTCATCAACACGCCGGGCGGAGGCGAGGCCTCAGTCATGCGCGACGGCTTTGAGATCCGCCGCGCCGCTGCCGAGAAGCGCATCCCCTGCTTCACCTCGCTGGACACCGCCCGTTCTGCTGTGGACTCCGTCCTGCACGGCGACCGGAGCTTCACCGTCCAGCCGCTGCGCGAGTATCTTGCGCCGTGAACCTGGAGCGGGCCGTCATCCTATCGACCGAGGAGGCCTACCAGGGCACCCGCCTCATCTGGTTCTCGGCGCCGGCGGTGGGGCGAACCGCTCAGCCCGGCCAGTTCCTGATGATCCGCTGCGGCGAGGGCTGCGACCCTCTCCTGCCGCGGCCGATGAGCTTCCACCGCTTTCGCCAGGCTGACGGCGAGCGGCAGTTCGCCATCCTGTTCGACCTACGCGGGCGGGGCACTGACTGGCTGTGGCGACGCCAGCCGGGCGATCTGGTGAGTCTGTTCGGCCCTCTCGGTCGTGGCTATGCGGTCAAACGGCAGTCGCAGAACCTGCTGCTGGTGGCTGGCGGCATCGGCGTCGCTGCGCTGGTGGCGCTGGCGGATGAGGCCATCGCCGACGGGAGAGGGGTGACGCTGCTCCAGGGGGCGAAGACCGCCGGCAAGCTCTTTCCATCGGCCGCGTTGTCGGCGGAGGTGGAGGTGGTGAGCGCTACTGAGGACGGCTCGGCGGGGCATCACGGGCTGGTGACCGAGCTGCTGCTACAGTACCTTCCCTGGGCCGACCAGGTCTTCGCCTGCGGCCCCAACGCCATGTACGAGGCGATGGCGGCGCTCATGCGGGAGCAGGGCAGCCGCAAGTCGGTGCAGGTGCTGCTGGAGGAGCACATGGCCTGCGGCATGGGCGTGTGCTACTGCTGCGGCGTGTTCACGCGGCGGGGCGTGAAGCTGGTGTGCAAGGACGGCCCGCGGTTCGAGCTGCGGGAGGTGTTCTGAGGTGGGCGCGCCTGCCGGGCTGAGCGAGGGCAGGGGAAGGGCAGCAATAGGCAGGCTGGAGGCTGGGTTGCGATCCTTGTGGAGGTCGGCCTTCGGGGCTAGGTCGCCGCTCGTCGAGGACGCCGGGTTCAAAATGCCGGCTCTGCATGTCTACTTCCACTGGGCGATCTTGGGTACGCTTGTCCTTGCGGTGGCGCTATCGCTGGCGCTGAGCGCGACCACGTCGTACGACAGGGGCAACTATCAGTACGTGCTCAGTGCGGAGCTGCAAGCGGTGGCCGCCATCTTCGCGCTTGTCATTACCGGCAGCCTGGTGGCGATGCAAATAGTTGTAGGCACAACCCCGCGAATCATGGCCTATTTCCCCCTAAAGGAGTTCGTCGTCGCCGTTGTGGTCAACGCTGCGACGATGGGGTTCGATGCCGTGACCCTGGCGCGTCTTCCAGACTTGGCGACTTACATCGGCAAGTTCTTCATCAACCTTACAGTCGTGCTGAACGGCGTGGCGGTATTGGCCACTCTCGCGTATGTATGGTGGACCTTTCACTGGACGCAGCCGAGGATCTACCTAACAGCACTCCTCAACCGCATGGATCACACAGATGACCTCCAGAGCCAGCGAGACATCGTGGTCGCTATAGAGGAACTAGGGCTGCACGCAAGCGACCGCCGCCATATCCAGACGTGTGGGGACGCCGTGCGGGCGTTCGTGGTGGCGGCGGATCTAGTATTGGCCAAGTCCAACCTGGACACCGAGGCGGTGGGTCAGGACATCTCGCACCCTCTGTGCACGATCCCGGAGGCCCTCGGCCGGCTCGGGGTGGCCTACGCCGAGCGCGGCCTGGACGACGCGGTGCATCACGTGGGGTGGGCTCTGGGTGGGCTGGGGGCCGAGTACTGCGCGCATGCGGAAGAACTAATCGACGTGGAGCTGACGATGCCGGTGGTAGACATCGCGGAGTCGTGTGGAAGACACTCCCGCGAGAAGATTCTCTACAACTTCCTGGCGAGCAAGAATCGGTGCCTCTCTTGGCTGGCCGCGAAAGGCGCTCACGAGATGTTGCGCTGGTGGGCACTCAACGTTGAGGATGAAGCAGACATTTGCGGCGAGTACAAGCTTCCGAACGCGGCGGCGCAGGTGCTCGAGCAGCTCGATACACTGCTGACCTTAGCCGAAAAGCGCCAGCTTCGCGACCATTTCTACGATTGTGGCGTGCGGACGGCCGTGGATTGGCTTGCTGCCATTGGCCATCTGATCGATCACGCGGGCGTCGAGTTCGAGAAGGCGGCCATCAGCGGTTCCACGCCGTGGTTTGAACGGCGCACGTTGGGTGAGTCGGTAGACGGTCTGCGCGCCCGCCTGCAGGGCTTGAGAGGAGCCGATCATGCAGGGTCGTCTACCTAGCCCGTGCGTCCTGTACGAGGGAGACTGCCTGGAGGTGATGCAGCAGTGGCCGGACGCTTGCGTCGACCACTGCATCGCCGACCCGCCCTTCGGGATGAGCAAGAAGCGCGGCCTGGGTTGGGCCTTCAGCTCCCACGTGACGATGGACGAGGCCTGGGACCGCTTCAGCAAGGACGAGTTCTTTCAGTTCAACGTGAGTTGGCTGTCGGAGGTCTGCCGGGTGGTCAAGCCCAACGGCAACATCTTGACCTTCGGCACTTTTCATAACATCTACCAGCTAGGCTTCATCCTCCAGAACGTGCTCGACCGCCGCGTGCTGAACTCCATCGTCTGGTTCAAGCCCAACGCCCAGCCCAACATCACTGCTCGCACCCTCACCGAGAGCACCGAGCAGATCATCTGGGCGGTTAACAACCCGCCAGGCAAGGCCAAGAAGTGGACGTTCAACTACTGGCAGGCCAAGGAGCTGGCGGGCGGAAAGCAGATGCGCAACCTCTGGGAGATACCGTACACTCCCGCTTCCGAGCGGGCGTTTGGCAAGCACCCGTCGCAGAAGCCGCTGGCGCTGGTGGAGCGACTGGTGCTCATCGCCACGAACCCCGGCGAGCTCGTGCTCGACCCCTTCGCCGGCGCTGGGACGCTGGCCGTCGCTGCCGAGAGGCACGGCCGCCGATGGCTTCTCATCGAGAGCGAGGCGCGCTACGTGGAGATAGCCCACCAGCGGCTGGCGGCGGCTCGTACGGCTGAGCCCGGCTAGCCCGCGCGGAAAGGGATGCAAGAAGGCCCTGCCACAGGCAGGGCCTCCCTATCTCAGCGAGTCGCTTCTACTTGGTGCCTGTCGCCTCGGAGAATCCCTGAACGCTGGTGCGAGCAGCAATGCGCTCGGCGATGAGCATGAACACCTTAGCCACCGGCGAGTCGGGCTCCCGCTCCACGATGGGCACACCCTCGTCGCTGCTGACGCGCACCTGGGCGTCCAGTGGGACCTCGCCCAGGAAGTCCAGCCCCAACTTCTTGGCTGCCTCTTGAGCGCCGCCATAGCCGAAGATCTCCGTGCGCTCGCCGCAGTGGGGGCAGAGGAAGTAGCTCATGTTCTCGATGATGCCGAACACGGGCACGTTCAGCTTCTCGAACATCGTCACCGCCTTGGTGGCGTCCTCCAGGGATACGCTCTGAGGGGTGGTGACGATAACCACACCGGCGATGGGTGCCTCTTGAGCCATGCTCAAGGGAGCGTCGCTGGTGCCCGGTGGCAGGTCGATGATCAGATAGTCCAACTCGCCGCCGGCGGCCCAGGGTAGCTCGTGAAGGAGCTGACGAACGCTGTTGCCGATCAGCGGGCCGCGCCAAATCATCGGCATGCCGGGCTGCAGGAGAAAGCCGATGGAGACCACCTTAACGCCATAGCACATCACCGGCATCAGGCCCGTCTCAGCCTGGCAACCGTGCCTAAGCCCGACCATGGTGGGGATGTTAGGCCCGGTGAGGTCGGCGTCCAGCAAGCCCACTCGTGCGCCGTGCTTGGCCAGGGCGACGGCCAGGTTCACAGCCACCGTGGACTTGCCCACGCCGCCCTTGTTGCTGGCAACGGCGATGATATTTCGCACGCCTTTCACTGGCAGCGGGGGACCCGGGCGTGAGTGGGCGCGCGCGCTGGCGTCCGTCTTGACCTCCACGCTCTCAACGCCGGGAACGGCGCGAACGGCTTCCTCAGCCCTGTGCTGCAACTCGTTGCGCGCGGGAGAGGCGGGGGTGGCGAGCACGAACTTGAAGGCCACCTTGCCACCGCTAACCTGCAGGTCGCGGATCATGCCCAGGCTAACGATGTCCCGACGCAGCTCGGGGTCCTCGACGGTGCTTAGGGCGGCCAGGATGTCCTTCTCGCTGGGGCCCTTATTGCCTTGTCCTTGTTTCAACTCTACCTCCTATTCGGACGCTTCCTCTTCCTGGGGAGGAAGGGTGCCAGTCTCTACGATGAACCGGCAGCAGTCGCCGCCGTGGGTCTGAAACTCGGCCGCTCGCACACGGCCGTCCAGCAATTGACTGAGCAGCTCCAGATGCCAGACGCAAACCTCGTCCTGGCTTTCGGCCACTCTGCGATAAGGGCAGTTGTAACGCACGATCTCGAAGCCCTCTGGCAGCTTGTGCCACTCGGCGAATTCGCTTTCCATCTGCAGGATGTCGAGCACTATGGGCACCTGCTCCTCCAGGCTCTTGCCCACAAGCCGGTGAGCGTGCTGGTTGGCTATCCTGCGAGCCAGCTTGCGGAAAAGCAGAGCCTTCTTGTCGGCCGGGGAGAGGCCCTCGATCTCGCTGCTGTCAAGGAAGCCCACCTCATCGATGAGCATGTCGGCCAGTCGGTCGTAGCGCTTGGGGAAGGTCTCCTCGCCCTCATCAGTGAGTAAGTAAACGAAATGGGGGCGGCCGGTGGGGCGATGTTCCTCGCGGGCGGTCACAAGGTTGTCCCGTTCCAGGGTGGTCAGATGCTGGCGGACGGTCATTCGGGCCAGCTCCAGCGCGGACGCGAGTTCGTCCACTGTGCAACCGCCGTTGCGCTTAAGCAGGGCGAGAATCTGGCTTTTGGTGCTCTGTACCGCCATCGTCTCAAGAACTGGGGAATAACCGCCGCCGTGAAACCTATGGGCGACTGTCAACGTTAATAGTATATCGCAACGTCACCACTATAGCGATATTAGCAGAATGGAGACAATTAAGCAACTGGCGAAAGTAAATATGGCATAAACCTTGACAAGTCCGACGGTCTTCGATATAATTCATGCGATGGTTGTGTATGGTTGTGTAACGTGTGCACAGCATGGGGCGTCTAAGCATAGGAATCCGAAAAACGGGGAAAGACGATGAGGAGAACAGCAGTTAGTCAACATAAGCAGGCGACCAAGAAGGCTCGCTGCCGGCATCACTGGCTGATCGAAAGCCCCCAAGGGCCTACGAGCATGGGCATGTGCAAGCTGTGCGGTGCCCAGAAGGAATTCAGCAACTCGACGGGGGACTTCTTGTGGGAGGATGAGCCGATGTCCGAGCTGTCCTCTGGTCACTGGGGGAAGTCACGCGATTTCCACGCTCCCACGGGCGAGGGAGGCGATGATACTGTCTCCACGGCGGGGATGGGAGTAACGGGCAGTACACGTCTGGCGTAGAAGGAGTTCATTACCGTACCCCCTAAGAGGGGTGCACCCGGCAGGGGTGCACCCCTTTTGTTTTGCTAGCCCTTGAACAAGGCGCTGGTATAATGACGCCAGCAGGAGGAAAGCGTGAACCTGTCCGTAGAGCTGGCGCCCAAGTGCAAGCGAGGGCTCCTTCTGGCCAACCCCGTGATGACTGCCTCCGGTACGTTTGGGTATGGGCTGGAGATGGCCAAAGAACTGGACATCCAGCGTCTGGGGGCCATCGTATGCAAGGGGACGACTCTACGCCGGCGTCGCGGCAACCCTCAGCCGCGCACGGTGGAAACGCCCGCCGGCATGCTCAACTCCATCGGCCTGCAGAACATGGGGGTAGAAGCCCTGATCCGCGACATCGCTCCTATCTGGGCCACCTGGCGGGTGCCGGTCGTGGTGAACATAGCCGGTGAGAGCATCGAGGAGTACGCTCGCCTGGCCCGGCGCTTGGATGGCGTTATCGGGGTCAGCGGCCTGGAGCTGAACATTAGCTGCCCCAATGTGGCCACGGGGATGGTGTTCGGCAGCAGCCCCCAGATGACTGCCGAGGTGACCGCCGCTGTGAGGCGGGAGACCACCTTGCCCGTCATCGTTAAGCTGACTCCCAACGTCAACGATATCGCCAGCGTGGCGCGGGCGGCAGCGGACGCCGGCGCCGATGCCCTCACCCTCATCAACACCTTCCCCGCCATGGCCATCGACATAAAGAACAGGCGGCCGGCCCTGGGCTGGACCTTCGGTGGCCTTTCCGGCCCGGCGCTCAAGCCTATCGCCCTGCGTTTGGTGTATCAGACGGCGGCAGCGGTGGACATCCCGCTTATCGGCTGTGGGGGCATCATGAGCGGCCTCGACGCGATAGAGTACGTCATGGCTGGGGCCAGCGCCGTTCAGGTGGGCACCGCGACCTTCGTGAATCCGCGCGCCACCCTCGATGTGGTGGAGGGCATCGAGCGGTTCATGCAGGAAGAAGGCGTGACGGGCATCCATCAGTTGATCGGCGCGGCCAGGGTGTAACACACCGTTCCCTCTCAACGTCTGAATAAGGGGAGACCCGCATGAGTTATGAAAAGCTGTGGCATTACCTTGCTGGTGTTCTGCCGCAGGCCAAGAGGGAAAATGGGCAGGCGCTGGGCGAGTATGCCCTGATACTGGCGTTCGTTGCCATGGTGGCAGTTATCGCTCTGACCGCTCTGGGGCTGGCCCTTCCTGGCTTCTGGGACCCTCTGCTCAATATCATCTAGGCTGGGCTGCTGTCCGGTCTGCTATTACGGTTCCGTGGCTGCCGCTGGTGCAGCGGCCTCGTTCTTGACCCCCTGTTGCCCCTGGATGTACGCTGAGCCTAGTCGGGGTGTAGCTCAGCCAGGCTAGAGCGCGTGGTTTGGGACCACGAGGTCGGCGGTTCAAATCCGCCCACCCCGACCAAACCGTGCTCAGAGTGAGCGGCCACCGTCAAGTTCTCCTCACAAGTGCCACCAACGCGCGGGCAATGGCCAAATGCTTTTCCCCCAGGGATCGAAATCGTCCTGCGTTGCTCTCTGAGCTTCTTGCCATTCCCCGTTTCTGCGGGTAGGATGAGCGATGCCAACTCCAGATCAGGAGGCCCGCTATGCGTAATCGCAGGACAAAACCTGCTCTCTTGTTCCTGGCAGGCATCGTTGCCCTGGGTCTGCTAGCTTTGCTCTGGGCTATGGGGACTGGCGCGTCTCAGGCTCAACAGGGCATTATGCACAACTGCCCTCAACCGGGCGGGTGGGCCATATCAGTCTGGGAGGGAGAGGAAACGGAGACGGCGGAAGCCCTGGATACGTGCGGGGCTGATGCTATCGATGCTGCTTATTACATTCATCCGTCCATCCAGACCTGGCGGGTCTTCTTCAGGGGAAGGCCGGACATCAGTAATCTGGATACCCTCGATGACCTGCAGGCGGTCGTAACGCTTGGCAGCTCTACAGCCAGTCCTACGCCGACCGCTGAACCCACGCCTGCTCCTGGGCCGGGCCCGGGTCAAATGGTTGGCTGTCCCATGGCTGGCAAGTGGGCACTGTCGGTGTGGAACGGCCCGAACGAAGTCAACGCAGCGGACGCCTTCGCAACCTGCAGCGACGTTGTCGCCGTGGCCTATTGGCTCGATCCGCAAACGCGAACGTGGCAGCGGTATGTCCACGACCGCCCAGAGCTGACCACGTTGTCACGCCTGGACAACCTCCAGGGGGTCCTTGCCGTCGGCTCAACGGAACCGAGACAGTACTGCGGCATCAACATACCAGGCACCTACTACGGCGCGGTCACCATCGACGGGCAGACTGCGCCTGCAGGCACCGTCATCAAGGCCTTCAGGGGCGGGATCGAATTCGGTAGCACGACTGTCACCGATAAGGGGACCTACATGGTCGACGTCCCTTCCCCTGCACCCGTCGTTCCACCGTGCTTCGAGAGCGCTGGCGGGCCGCTGACTTTCACCTGCAACGGGGCTGAAGCTCAGGAACACCCAAGCTGGGGCGCGGGTTCCAAGCCTCAGAACCTGACTTGCGTGTCTATGCGGGACTGCCCATCAGCGGGCAAGTGGTCGATAGCTGTATACACCGGCGAGGGGGAGCCCGCCGACGACGCACTGGCCCTTTGTGCCGTGCCGGTGAAAGCCGCCTACTGGATCGACCCTGTCAGCCAGGCCTGGAGCCGCTACCTCCGTGGACAGCCGGAACTCAGCACTCTGACCTCTCTGCAAAACCTGCAGGCCGTCATCGCCTTCGGGTCAGCTTCAGAGTCCGTGTCGGCTGCGGCTGCGGCTGCCTCATCTGCCCAGGGGCAACTGGGAAACCGGATGGAGGGCTGCCCCGAGCCGGGGAAGTGGGCCATCTCCGTTTGGAATGGAGAGGCGGGTACACCCACTGGCCTGGCTCTGGCGACCTGCCCCGCCGTGAAGATCGTTACCGCATATTGGCTCGACCCGCAGAGCCAGAAGTGGAAGCGCTACTTCGATGGCAAGCCGGAGGTCACCAATCTGCTGGAGATGAGAGAGCTGCAGGGCCTGATAGTCCTGGGCGGCGAGGCTCGCTGAAAGCCCGGCGCCTCTAGCACTCCTCGTGCCTCCGCGTAGAATGAGGACGCTGTGAGTTGGAGACGAAGACCGAGGATGGGGGCAGCGCAGTGAAGACAGCGTGCGTAGGGATAGCCCTTCTCCTTGCCATCTGCCCGGCGGTGCTGAGCGGCTGCGGAGGTGGTGAGGCTGACATCACCGATCGCGAGATCAGCGACGAGGAACTGGCCCTGATGGTATTGCCGCAGGAGGAATTTGGAGTGGAGTATGCCGGGCTTGAGCTGGATGAAGTCGCTTCTGGCTTCATGAGCAACGAGACGGCAATAGAAAACGCCTACGACGGGGAGGACGAGCGACGCGACATCGAGGGCTTTGGCCGAGTGAACGGCTACACTGAAGTCTATTCAAGTCCTCTCGCTGTCGAGGATGATCCGTCCGCCTCGAGCGAGATGGGCCTTATGCTGGGGACCGGGGTTGAGTTGCTCCGCGATGGCGACGGGGCCTCTGGTCGCCTGGAGGATGAGATTGCTGACTACCAGAAGGAGGTCAGCGAGGAGGCTGGGGCAGAAGATGTCCAGCAGGGGGACCTGCAGCTCTTCAGTCCGGACGGTGTAGGCGATGAGGCCACCGGCCTGCAGATGGAGTTTCCTGTTTCGGTAGATACCGGCTTGAGCTTGCTCTACAACGCCACCCACGTGTCGTTCCGGCGAGGCCGCGTGGTGGGAGCGATAGTGATCGGTGAGTTCAATGCGAGGGACAGGCGCGACGAGGTTGTGGCCCTGGCCCGCAAGCTGGACGAGCGTATCCAGGCGGTGCTGCGAGGCGACATCACACCGTCCCCTGCGACTACGCCGTAGCCGTAGCGAACGGAGCGGGCAGAGTAGCTGCACAAGGCGCCTGCGAAAGCGCGCGAAGGAGGTGGGCAGCGGTCATGGGCAGGCTCGATGGGAAAGTAGCGATCGTCACCGGCGGCGCCTCGGGCATCGGCAAGCGCACCGCCGAGGTGTTTGTGGAGGAGGGGGCGCGCGTCATCATCAGCGACCTTAACGGCGAGGGCGTGGCAGCAGTCGTCGGCCAGCTTGGCCACGACCGCGCCGACGGCATGCAACTGGACATTCGCGATGAAGACGCCGTCAAGCAGATGGTAGATCAGGCCTTCTCCCGCTTCGGGCGGCTCGACATCGCCTTCAACAACGCCGGCACGGGGGGCTTCAGCCCCATCCATCAGTGCCCGCTGGAGGAGTGGAACCGGATCGTTGGCGTTTGCCTTACAGGCACCTTCCTTTGCATCAAGCACGAAGCGCTTCGTCTGATCGCGCAGGGGGAAAGCGGCAGCATCATCAACGTCGCGAGCATCAACGCCACTCAGGCCGCGGAGGGCTTAGGCGCCTACTGCTCGGCGAAAGCCGGAGTGGCCATGCTCACCAAGATGGCCGCGCTCGAGCTCGGCCGGCACCGCATCCGTGTGAATGGCATTGGCCCCGGCCTCATCCACACGCCTCTCGGCGATTTGCTGACCAGTGTCCCCGGCGTGGAGGACGCGTTCATCCACGAGACGCCGATGGGCCGGGTCGGCGAGACGGAAGACGTTGCTCGCCTCGCTGTCTATCTGGCCTCCGATGAGTCGTCGCTGATGAGCGGCCAGACTCTCTACATCGACGGCGGCACCACCCTGAAGAAGTACCCCGAGCTCTTCAGCTTCCTTAACCTGATGGCCGGCTAGCCAGTCTGGGTCCGCAGAGGGCAAGCGTACTACTTGCGCTCGGTCAGCGCCCCGATGATCTCGCGGCAGAAGGCGCCCAGGTCGCTGGGCTGGCGCGAGGTGATGATGTTGCCGTCGCGCACCACCTCCGCATCGACGCGGTCGGCGCCAGCGTTACGGACGTCGTCCGCGATGGCGTAGAAGCAGGTGACCCGCTTCCCCTTGAGAATGCCCGCCGAGACCAGCACCCAAGGGGCGTGACAGATGGCGGCGACCACCTTCCCCTGCTCGTAGACTTCTCGCACCAGGCGCAGGACGTCCGGATAGCGGCGAAGCTTGTCGGGGGCGTAGCCGCCGGGCACGACGACGGCGTCCACCTCTTGGGCACTCACCTGGTCGACAGTGGCGTCGACGGTCAGCGGGTATCCCTTGAGACCGGTATAGCTGATGCTGCTGCCTGTCCCCGCGATCACCACCTCTGCTCCCTCCTCGCGCAGGCGGAGGACAGGATACCATAGCTCCAGATCCTCGTACATGTCCTCGGCCAGGACAACCACCTTCTGACCTGCAAGGAGCATATTCTCCTCCCATCACGTATTCTTGGTGGCATCATGGCATATGCTCTGCCGTCTCGCAACGCGTCTCCAGCAGGGGCTCAGCAGAGGGAACGAGCGAGGCTGATCTTCATCGATAGGCTTGCTTGCGGGTCTGTGTCAGTTGATGCTATGCTGGGCATGGAGGGAATGCAGGGAGGAAGCTATGCCGTCCTTGATCTTTCAAAGCCTTGGCTGGCCCGAGCTGCTCATCATTCTGGTGGTGCTTGCCCTCGTCTTCGGGGTGGGCAAGCTGGCCGATGTGGGTAGCGTCCTGGGCCGCTCGATCCGCGAGTTCCGTCGCGAGTTGAAAGAGGATGAGGGGGAGGAACAGAAGGACAAGGCAGCGAAGGGTGAGGTGGAGGGCGAGGCGGAGGAGAAGAAGAGCTAAGCGAGAGCACTCGTTAGCATTGGAGAGTAGATAAGCCAGCCGTACGGCTGGCTTATTCTGTCGGTGTGGGCGTCTCCTCACCCTCCTCTTGGATGGTCACGGAGAGGATCTCGTCGCCGGGCGGTGCGTTCGGATCATGCCATCCTCTCGCCGTGAGGGATCGGGCTACGTTCATGCTGTCTTCGTCAGCCACCTGCCCGAATACCGTATTGCGCTCGCCCAGTCGAGGCAGACTCTGAAGAGCGATGAAGAACTGGCTGCCGTTCGTGACGTGGGTCTCTGTGTCCTCGGCCATGGCCACCGAACCGACGACGTGCTCCTTGTCGTTCGTCTCCTCGGGCAGAGTGTAGCCGGGCCCATCTTCGCCGCTACAGGTGATGGCGGCGCTCGTTGTGCACGTGGGGTCGCCTGTCTGAGCCGCCATTTCAGGATCGACGAAGTAGAAAATGAGGCCATCGTAGAAGCCATCGCGTGCCAGGAACACAAAGTTGTTCACCGTTTCCGGGGCCTCATCAGCGAATAGCTCCAGGCGGATGTCTCCCTTCTCGGTCTCGATCACAGCGGTGTATTGCTTGCTCGTGTCGATGGTCATCTCGGGTGGGTTGGAATAGGTCTTGACCTGGAGCGGTGTGGGCTCAGGTGTGACGTCTCCGGCTTGCTGCGTCACGGTCGGCGTGGGCGTGACGGCGGATTGCGTGCTGCCGCCGCCTCGCATGGTTCCCGAGAGGATGGCGCCGCCGGCTATGCTGCCCGTCATGCCTATGAGAGCAATGATGTAGAAGGCGCGGACGTTGAACAGAAGCGATACGGGGAAGGGGGGCTTGGCTCGTGCCTGAGCAACGAGCGACTCCTTCCTTAGACGTCCTGTCAGTCGCCCCCGCCGTCGCTTTTCTCTGCCCAAAGCCGATCACCCCTTTGCTTGTGGTACCCCCGGCGGGACTCGAACCCACGCACCCGGCTCCGGAGGCCGGTGCTCTATCCGACTGAGCTACGGGGGCTCGCTTTAATCATAGCGTGGCGGCCGCTCGCCGACAAGTCGTATGGCTGCGGTCGATACATGGCAGCCTCCCTTTTTAGATCGCTCATGGTGAGCTTGTCGAATCATAACTGCCCGCTCACCCTTCGACAAGCTCAGGGTGAGCGGGCAAAAGCCGTCTGACTCCCATCTCTCACCTGGACTAGAGCGCTACACTCCCCGACAAGTACAGCCACCAGGCGAGCGCCTAAAGGAGGTAGCGCAGCCAAACGTAGACGGTGGCTATGAGCAATGAGACGATGGTGACCAGCACGCTATAGCGCAAGAACTGGAAAAAGGTGACCTTATAGCCAGCGCGCTCGGCTACGCCGATGACATAGACATTGGCGGCAGCCGCTACGGGGGTGAAATTGGCGCCCAGGCCCGCCCCCAGGGCGAGCGCCCACCACAGGGGGTTGCCAGGGCCCTGTCCCAGCCCCAGGTCGTGGCTCGTCTGTTCCAGCACCGGAATCATCGCCGCCGCGTACGGTATCTGGTTGACTATGCTGGATAGGATACCCGTCGGCCAAAGAGTAAGCATGACCGCCGCCGCCAGATGCCCGCCGCTGGCATCGGCCAGCTTCTCGCCGATATCCTCCAGTAGTCCCACCTCCTCCGCACCACCCACCACCATGAACAAGCCCACAAAGAAGAAGATGGTGGGCCACTCCACCTCCAGCAGCGCCTCGCGGGGGTGCTGACGGCCGATCACGATGATAGCGACGGCTCCAAGCAGGGCCACCGTCGCCGGCTCGTAGTCCAGGATGCCGTGGAGGAGAAAGCCAATGGCAACCAAGGCGAGAATGATCAGCGACTTGTACAGAAGGCTGCGATCGGTCAGGACCTCGCTCTCGTCCAGTTCCATGATGCGGTGCTCAAGCTCGGGGCGTGTCTGCAACTGATGGCGGAAGAGGAAGAACACCAAGACTAGAAAAACGGCCATAATCAAGACAATGACTGGTCCAAGGTGAACCAGGAAGTCGATGAAGTTTAGGTCGGCGCCGCTGCCGATGATGATATTGGGCGGGTCGCCGATGAGAGTGCCTGTGCCACCGATGTTGGAGGCCATGATGAGGGTCAGCAGGAAGGGCACCGGGTTGACCTGGAGAATGCTGGCCACAAACAGGCTCAGGGGCGCCATCAGGACGACAGTGGTGACGTTGTCCAGGAAAGCGGATGCCACTGCCGTGATGACTGCCATGAACAGGAGAATTCGGATGGGGTCGCCTTTGGCCGCCTTGGCCCCCCGAATGGCCAGCCACTGGAAGGCGCCTGTCTTGCCCAGGGTGTTGGCTATGATCATCATGCCTATCAGAAGGAAGATGACGTTGAAATCGATAAAGGCGAAGGCTTCCTCCTGATCGAGGATGCGAAAGGCGATCATCGCCAGACCGCCGGCGAGAGCGGCAGTCGTTTTGTGAACTCGTTCAGAGATGATGAGGAGATAGGTAACGGAGAAGATGAGGGAGGCCAGGGCTAGGTCGCTCAAACGCTCCCCTCCGTACTCCCTTGCCGGGACTGCCGCCGACCTTTACTCCCCTTAGTCCATTCTCGACGCTTGTGGAGCCACAGGCGCACAAGCTGCAGGCGACTCAGACAGGCCACGACGCGCATTTCCTCATCCACGACGGGCAGACTGTCCAGTGTGTTCTCATGCATCCGGACAAAAGCATCCCTGGCGCTGTCTTCTGTGGTGAGATAGACAGGAGACTGCATCAGTTCCCCCGCCGTCCGCGCCCGGCTTATCTTGCCGAACTCCTCGATATTCTCGAAGGCGCGCATGCCCACCAGGAACTCCTCGGGGGCCACATGCAGATAGAGCTCGGCCAGGAGCAGATGCATGGGGATCACACCCACCAGGCGCCCCTCGCTATCCACGACCGCCGCCGTATGAGTGCCCAGATTGGCGGCCATGGACTCGGTCACCTGTATAAGATCGTCGCCCTCCCTCACAATGCATGGTGAGACGCCCACTCGGTCCATGGCTTCAGCCACGGAGGTCTCGCGGGTGATGGTGTCGGCCTCCTCCTCTGAGGGGCGACCGCCGGGCAGTTCCTCTTTGTCTGGAGTCATTCGTCCCCCCAATCCTGACGTCTAGCGCCGATTATATCACGCCCGTCGGGCAGCGCCTGTCAGCGGGCAGGGAACTCCGTTCAGGTTGACAGGGTTCACTGTTTGGGGCATGCTGGCAGGAGAAAAAACCATGGAGAGCCGCCAATCTTACTTCGACAAGAAGCAAGAAAGATTCCAGGAACTATGCCAGCGAATGCTGGCCGAACGTCGTCTGATCGTTGCCAGCAACCGAGGGCCCGTGGACTACACAGTGGCCTCGGACGGCAGCTTGTCCGCGCAACGAGCCGGCGGCGGACTGGTCGTCGCCCTTAGCCCCGTCAGCCGTTTCATTCCTCTGACTTGGGTAGCGACCGCCATGACCGAGGGCGACCGGCGCCTGGCCGAGGAGGCCGGTAGTCGCATAAGGGTGCCTCTGCCGGAGCAGGAGCTATACCTGCGCTTTGTGGTGGTGCCTCGGTCTGTGTACCAGCGTTTCTACTCGGTGTTCTGTAACCCCCTTCTGTGGTTCATTCAGCACTACATGTGGAATACTCCCCGCACACCCAGCATCGCCCGCCCCGTGTACGAGGCCTGGGAACAGGGATACGTACGGGTGAATCAGGCCTTTGCGCAGGCGGTGGTCGAGGAGGCAAGCGGGGACAAACGCACGCCGTTCATCTTCTTGCACGACTACCATCTGTATCTGGCGGCCGCGGACATCCGCGAGGCTCTGCCGGACGCGCCCATCCTCCACTTCACTCATATCCCTTGGCCAGGGCCCAGGTACTGGAGCATTCTGCCAGAGTTCATGCGGCGCGAGATACACCAGAAGATCTGCGCCGCCGACATCGTCAGCTTTCAGACGATGCGCGATGTGCGCGATTTCCTCGTCTGCTGCGAGGAATTCCTGAAGGGAGTGACGGTCGATCATCGAGCCTGCACGGTCGCCCAGGATGAGTGGATCACACGCGTGACATATTATCCTATCTCCATAGACGCCACCGGCCTGTGTCAGTTCGCCGTGTCCCCCGAGGTTCAACACCATGAGGAGAGTCTGAGCCAGCTCCGCCGAGAGATAACAATCGTGCGCGTGGATCGTGCCGAGCCCAGCAAGAACATCATCCGTGGGTTTAGAGCCTACGACAGTCTGCTGGATCGCTACCCCGGCCTGCGTCGGCGGATCGTCTTCCTGGCCTTTCTAGTGCCCTCACGCGGCGAGGTATCCATCTATCGAGCCTACGCCAGGGATCTGTTGGAGCTGGCCGAGACCATCAATGGCAAGTACGGTGACGATGAGTGGCGGCCCATCCACGTCTTCTACGAAGAGAACTATGCTCAGGCTATCGCCGCCATGCGCCTCTACGACGTTCTTCTGGTGAACCCCCTCATCGATGGCATGAACCTGGTGGCCAAGGAAGGGCCGCTGGTGAACACTAGAGACGGGGTGCTCATCCTTTCCGAGATGGCGGGAGCTCACGAGCAGCTAGGCGAATACGCCCTATCGGTTTGCCCGACCGACCTAGAGGGAACGGTGCGCGCTCTTGCCTCCGCTATCACCATGCCAGTCGAAGAGAAGAGGCGACGAGCCACCGCCCTGCGCAGAGCTGTCCAGGAGGAAGACATCACCTTCTGGATGGAGCGTCAGTTCCGCGACCTTATGGCCGTTTCCCGGCGACGACACTAGCTATCGCGGCCAGCAGCCACTCCACCCCAGGGACGCCATCAACCCAGTAGTCGGCCTCCTCCATCACCTCTGGCCCCCTCTCGGGGTTGGCAACAGCAACGGCGGCGCCGCTCACCTTGCCCTCCTCCCGCCAGTGTCGCAGCACCTTGAACGCATCCACATCGGTCAAGTCATCGCCCAGGTAGAGGATGCCACTCAGGTTGTGGGTCTTCATGAGGAGAGCCAGGGCGGTGCCTTTGTGGACATCCAGGGGCGGGCCCAGTTCGAAGACCAGCCGGCCTTCGCGCATGCGCAGACCTTGCGTCGTCCAGGGGGCCAGGGCATCCATAATGGCCAGGCGAGTGGCCTCATGATCGGCAGACAGGCGGTAGTGGAGAGCGAGGATTGGCCCCTTGTCTTCCAGGATGAGGCCGGGCAAGTTGAGACGGGCGGTCAGGTCCTTCTTCGCCTGCCCGATCATCTCTTCGTAGGGCAGTGCTTCGACCAGCGTCTCCTCGTGGCCCCGCCGCCACCAAGACAGGCCGTGGTTGCCGATGTAGACCAGTCTCTCTAGTCCCACCAGACGGCGCGCAACCCCGGGCGCACGCCCACTTACCGCTGCTACGACTTCCACCCGGCGGCTGATCTCCTCAAGGTAGCGACGGCAGAGGGGGGTGACTGTCGCCGCGTCCGGCGTATCGACTATGGGGCTAAGGGTGCCGTCGATATCCGTTGCCAGACCGAGTGGACGTCGGTCGAGGACGGGGTTCAGGGGGCCAATGTCGTCGAGGCGAACGGCCATCACGGCTAGAAGGATAGCACACCCACGCTGCGCTCTGCCTGTCTGCGGTAGCGAACAATGCCTGCCTGGCCAACGGCCGGTCCTGTCGGACAAGCATTGGTGACATAAATAGGGGGGGGCCAAATCGGTGGGTGTGGCAGTTGACCTGAGGGTGGGATGATGCTACGTTTGCTGCGGGAATTGGTTGCTGAGAATTCGATGCCGGTCTTCGTGCTGCAATCAGATAGGGACGGAACAAGACGGGCGTTCAGTGATGGCGCAGTGGCGGCGCCATCACTGTCTTTTTGGGGAGGCCGCTGATGCGTTTCCCGCTCATCCCCAGGAACTATCGCTTCTATGATCTCTTTGATCAGAGCGCCCACAACCTGGTGGCCGCCGCTGAAGCAATGGTGGACCTGATGCAGCATTTCGAGAACGTGAACACGAAGACGGGGCACATAAAGGAACTGGAGCGCGTCGGCGACGGCATAACCCACGAGATCGTGGAGCAGCTTCACAAGACCTTCGTAACGCCCCTCGATCGCGAGGATATAACCGCCCTGGCTCAGAACATGGACGATGTGATGGACTACATGGAAGGGGCCACCACCGCGATCTGCCTCTACGGCATCCGTCGGCCCAGGGCGGCGGCGTGCAGTGTGGCTGACCTCGTCCGCCTGCAGACCGTCCAAGTGGATATGGCTGTCCCCAAGCTGCGGCAGCGGTCGCAGCTCACGAGCGTGCTCGAGCACTGCGTGGAGATCCATCGCCTGGAGAATGAGGCCGACGACGTCTTCCTAGACGCGATGGCTAAGCTCTTCCAGGAAGAACCCAGCCCAGTGGAGATCATCAAGTGGCGGGACATCTACGACCAACTGGAGCTGGCTACCGATAGTTGCGAACACGTTGCCAACGTTCTTGAGGGAATCGTCCTGAAGCATGCTTAGGCCCCTCGACGTTTGTGGAGCCGATACGAGAGGAAGCTCGCCGCTTCCTCTTTTCTTGTGCCGTTCGCTCCTGAGGTACGCATGACCGATACCTTCGCTTTTCTCGTCATCACGTTCATCATAATCCTGGGCTTCGAGGCCGTAAACGGCTGGACCGACGCACCCAACGCCATCGCTACTGTGGTGTCGACACGGGTGTTGTCTCCCGCGGCTGCCGTGGCGATGGCGGCCGTCTTCAATCTGGTGGGGGCGCTCTCGGGCACAGCGGTGGCCACCACCATAGGAAAGGAGATCATCAACCTGGACGTGGTGCCGCTGGAGGTGCTGGCAGCGGGAGCCCTGTCAGTCATCATCTGGAGCAGCTTCGCCTGGTACTTTGGTCTGCCCACAAGCGAGAGCCATGGACTTGTGGCCGGCCTGGCCGGCGCTGCCGTGGCGGTGGCAGGCACTGACGTCCTTCTCATGGAGGGGTGGATAAAGGTTTTTGTAGGGGTGGGCCTGGCAGTGACGGTGGGCTTCGGCGGTGGTTTGGTAGTGATGAACCTCCTGTTGTTGGTCATTCGTAAGCTGAGTCCTTCGGCCGTCAGGCGCATCTTCAGCCCCTTGCAGGTAGGGTCTGCGGCCTTTATGGCCTGGGCGCATGGCACTGCTGACGGCCAGAAGTCCATCGGTGTGCTGGCCGCCGCCATCGCCATCTACCAGGGGAAGGGCACCGAGGGGTTCGTGGTGCCCCTGTGGATCATCCTTCTGGCAGCTACAACTATGGCTGTAAGCACAGCCCTGGGCGGCTGGCGAATCATCCGTACCCTGGGCATGAGCCTGACTCACCTGGAACCCGTACACGGATTCGCTGCTGAGGCGACGGCGGCGAGCACTCTGGGCGTCGCTTCCCACTTTGGCTTCGGCATTCCGCTCAGCACCACCCACACCATCGGCTCGGCTATTATGGGCGTGGGTGCCAGCAAGAGGCTATCAGCGGTGCGCTGGGGCATCGGCTACAACATCGTCGGCGCCTGGATCCTTACCTTCCCCATCTGCTTCGTGCTGGGCTGGCTGATTTCCTCGATCGTCAACCTGACTGCCTAGGATCCTTTGACGGAGCGTCTTAGTGATGGGGAATGCAGCAGATGAAGCGAAGCAGCTCGGAGCCAGTGTTCATGAAGCAGTGCTGTTCATCGCCGGGCACGTAGACCGCGTTGCCGGGGATCAGTTCCCAGTCGCTGTCAGTGCCACGCAGCTTGCCCCGTCCGGTAAGTATGAACACCTCGTGCTCCCACCCGTGGGAATGGAAGGGCGTCGAGGCGCCCGGCTGTACCTCAAACACCCGCATGGCGAAGTGGGGGGCGCCATCCTCGGCGGAGATGACTAAATGGAGGGCTACCCCCGGGATCTCCGTGTCCGGGGTGACGTCTCGGTAGTTGCAAACCTTCATCTTCGAGCCGACTCCTTTCATAGCGGCTGGTTGTGCTTTCGATCCTAGCCGTGTACCGTGGGCTGTCAAGAGGCAGTCAAGGATTATTCTTGTGTAAGGGGGCGTGTATAATTGAAATTAGGAAGGTCTTCAATCTGCGGACATAGGGGAGGAGAAGCGAGCATTGCTTGATCACGTAGACGTAGGACCAAGACCGCTGAATCAGTACGAGACCATTGTTGGCAAGGAGGTCGTGGAGGAGATTAGAGAGCTGGCGGCGCCTCTCAGGGGCGCGCGCGTAGCTCAGATCAACGCCACAACCTACGGTGGCGGCGTCTCCGAGCTGCTGCGGTCGATCGTGCCTCTCTACCGCGGCCTGGGCATTCAGTGCGACTGGAAGCTTATCGCGGCCGAGCCTCAGTTCTTCACTGTCACCAAGGCCCTCCACAATGCGCTACAGGGTGCCTCCTACGAGCTAACGCGGACTGCTCGTGACACATACCTCAAGGACAGCATTTTCAATGCCCGGCAGCTGGAGGAAGAGTACGACTTCATCATCATCCATGATCCTCAACCTGCAGCCATACGCTACTTCCGCGGGCGAGCCGGGGCGAAGTGGATCTGGCGCTGCCACATCGATACCTCCGAACCCAATGAGGCCGTCTTGGAGTTCCTGCTGCCATTCCTGGCTGAATATGATGCCCTGGTGTTCACCATGGATCGCTTTGTGCCACCGCGGCTGAACCATCAACGATTGGCCACGATCATCCCAGCGATCGATCCCCTGAGCCCCAAGAACATGGCCCTCGCAGGTGGCATTTGTGAGGAGATCCGCGCCTGGCGCGGCATCGACCCTGACCGACCCCTGCTGACTCAAGTGTCGCGGTTCGATCCCTGGAAAGACCCCCTGGGCGTCATTGAGGTCTACCGGCTGGTGCGGAGGGAGATACCGGGACTCCAGTTGGCCTTGCTAAGCACAATAGCTCACGATGACCCTGAAGTATGGGACATATACAAGCTGCTTGTGGATGAGGTTAGGGGCGACGATGATATCCATCTGCTTACTAATCTCATCGGCGTTGGCGACGTGGAGGTGAATGCCTTCCAGCTTTGCTCCGATGTGGTCCTTCAGAAGTCGATCCGGGAAGGCTTTGGCCTGGTGGTTTCCGAGACGCTCTGGAAGGGGACGCCGGTGGTGGCCAACCGCTCCGGCGGGATCCCCTTGCAGATGGAGGACGGCATAGGAGGGTTCCTGGTGGACACTACTGAAGAATGTGCTGAGCGAACGCTGCACCTGCTGACCCACCGGGATGAGGCCAGGGCACTCGGCTTGGCCGGGCGGGCGAACGTGCGGCGCCATTTCCTGATCACCCGCCTGCTCGCCGACGAGCTGCGTGTGCTGCTGAGCCTGGCGCCGCGCTCAACGTAGGAGTCGGCGGCGTTATCCTCCCTCCGGTAGCATCCGGAGCTCTGCCCCGTACGATGGGTCCGGCCCCACTTCGGCGGCGGTCTGAGCGACGGCGTCCCCCACAGGCAACCCATCGACGAAAAGCTTCTCCAGCAGGCGCTCGGTCGCAGCATCCGTGTGGCTGGCGCTGACGGAGCGGGTCCAGCTCACGAAGGCGCTGGCTCCTTTGTCCAGGAAGGCCTGGCCGGTTCTCTGAGAGCGTAGCCCGTCGCAGCCCATCAGCACGATCAGCGTTTTGTCGAAGCTGCCCCGCATGCTGTGGGTGATGAAATCGGGCCCTATTCCGAACAACGGCGGGGCGCCTTCATAGTAGGTCGCCTTGCCGAGACGCCCTGTGGGCTCGTTGGGGTACTTGTCCCGGCTGTAGGGCTCGCCGGTGAACAGGCTGACGTACTCTCTCTGCGTTGTCTCTCCGGTGGTGACATCAGTCTCTTCCGCTATGCCGGAGTGAACCCTGAGGATGATGAGGTCGTAGTCGTGAGTGGGCAGGTTGCGATAGAAGTCCACCGTGACTTGCTCGCCCGGGAAGTAGTCCACGGCGTAGTCAGCCTGCTCGAGGATGTCGGTGGCCGAGGCGGCGAAGTCCGGGTTGGGCTGGCTGAGGCTGAGCTGGTCGACGATGACGGCCCGAGGCCCGGAAGAGCCACCGCCGATCAGTCCGCTGAGCAGCAGCCCGGCAGCGAGGCCCGCGGCTAGAACGGCGGCGCTGATAAGGACAACCGCCGCCTTGCGCAGGCGGCCGCCCCTCTCTTGACGCGGTTCATCCTTCCCCGGGCGCTTCTTCTGCCTACGGCGGGTCATACTGGAGCCAGGATAGCATATGGCTTCCTAGCGCAGCCAGCCCTTCGACAAGCTCAGGGTAGGCTCAGGACAGGCCCTTCGACAAAGCTCAGGACAGGCATCTCCTGGCGTACCAGCCGCCCGCCGCGAGGGCGACGGTTGCTATTGCTGCTACTGCCGCGGTTCCCGCCATGGCCGTGAACGGGAACGGTGCGGCGTCGCCGCCCTCAGCGGCACGGGCGGAGGGCTCCGAGCTGTCAACGAAAAGTTCGGTTATGCCACCAACGGTTGAGCCATCCTCAAGCCTGCACGCGCCCTGCAGCGCACCCGCTGGGCCTCGTACCTGCCTGGCTCCGCTGCGACATATCTCGCAGGGACTACAGTTAACATATCTGTATAAGTTTGTCAAGCCTTCGCTATGACCATTTTCGAAGAATCTGCCTAGAGGGTTGGCGTGCTCGATGACACGCGTCGTCAGGAAGAGGCAGAGGCCAGGCGGGCCCGTATCTCCGCCTCGTCGAGGCCGTCCACGGAGACCACCTTCTGGCGCGAGGTCTCGCCGCGGACGATGCGCAGGCGGCGTCGGTCTATGGCGAGGGCGGCGGCCAGGAGACGTAGGACCGCGTCGTTGGCCTTGCCCCGCTGGGCAGGGGCCCGGACGTGGACATGCAGTACGTCTGCCTGCCAGCCGACCACCGCGTCGCGCCTGGCCGAGGGGGTTACCTTGAGACGAAGGGAGGCCATGGGCATGTCGCTATTCCATGAGGCACCGGCGGAAGAACTGGGCCACCAGTCCGGCCAGCTCTTCCTCGTAGCCCCACCAGAAGTGGTCAGCGCCAGGAACGACGGTCACCTGGCACTGCGGGCCTATGGCGTGCGCCAGCGTGGTCAGGCTGGCGCTTGGGGCGATCTCATCCTGCTCGCCCGATATGAGCAGAGCGGGGCAGCGGATGGCGAGAGCGGGGATGCCCTGGCTGAAGGAGGGAGTGGAGATGGCGGCCACTGCTGCCACTCCTTTGTCTGCCGCCGTCAGGGCCACTGTCGCCCCGAAGGAATAGCCGACAATGCCCACCTTGTCCTGATCGACGTCAGCGAGGCGGTGCAGGTAGGCCAGGGCAGAGGCAGCGTCGGTGCGCTCGCCCAGTCCGTCGCCGTACTTCCCCTCGCTGCGGCCGACGCCTCGGTAGTTGAAGCGGAGGCTGGCGATGCCTGCGTTGGTCAGGGCCTGGCAGACGGCGACGACCACGGAGTTGCTCATGTCGCCGCCGAAGAGCGGATGGGGATGGCAGACGGCAGCAGCGGGAAAGGGAGCGGATGCGGGCTGGTGGAGCACTCCCTCGAGGGTTAGGCCTTCGCTGGTGAAGGTGATCGGTCTGCTGGCT
>CAZEJO010000007.1:26067-62548 GCA_964512285.1 uncultured Dehalococcoidia bacterium
GAGCACTCCCTCGAGGGTTAGGCCTTCGCTGGTGAAGGTGATCGGTCTGCTGGCTGTCTCCTGCAAATGCTGGCCCCCCGTGGGCTCAGAGCCACCGGCGTGGGTAGCGACCCGAAGACCCGCTGCATCCCCGCCGCGACGCGTTTACGGGGGATTATAGCACGACCTGGAGACGGCGGCGCCATTGACTGGTAGATACTATTCGCCAGCGGCTACGCTGATCATCGCGTCAAGCATTTCGTCAAAGGTTGCGGCAGAACTGATAGCCCCTTTTGTCAGAACATCGGCTGCGCGTCTGGCCTCTGCGGCCTCCATCCCCCAGAGCCGCAGCAGCCTGTCGAAGCGGTCCGCCAGACCGGTCAGTTCCGACTTGAAGGCGACATGCAGCATGGCGATGGGAGCTGCCATCGCCCGTATCTCTTCTGCTCGGCGTCCTCGCTTGGCCAGTCGCTCTATCAGTTTGCTCAATTCGATGGGTTCCATAGAGCGCAGCGCTCGGTGCGATCGACGGAGGGCCTTAGGGAAGGCCAGTGCCTCCTCACGGGACCTGAAAGCACCATGGACTTGAGCCGAGACAAGGATCGCTTCTTGCTGAACTTTCAGCATACCAGCTTTCACAACGAAGGCGACTGTGGACACACCAACAAGTATGAAGACGCCCGGCCAGCCCAAGAAGTAGATCGTGGCTCCCAGAACCGCAAGCCCTGCAAGCGAGACAAACGCTTGAAAGTAGCGCCCGAACTCCAGCCTTATGAGCCCGGTGTAGAGGACAATCAAGTAGAGCACGATCGAGACTGCTGACAACACTGCTTCCACAGCGCGGCTCCCTTGCTCTACACGCAACACGAACTTGGAGGCCATGCCCTCAGGCTCGAGGAGTATTGCGTTCCTCTCAACAAATCAGGCCAGCGGTTTGGTCATGGCGAGGTCTTCATACGCCTCGATTCCCTGCGCTCTCATCGCTAGCATGAAGGCTTGCGGATCGAGGCAGGCCTCGGGGGCGTAGACGCCGCCTTCCTTGACGGTTAGCTCTTTACGGCCCAGCATCTGTGTCCCTGCCGAGAGGCAGATGGCGGTGGCTTCGCGCATCTGGCCGACGCCACACACCATCCGGTGCACCCTTACTCCACCCTTCTCGCCCCACACGTCGATGCGCAGAGCCCCCGGCGCCGGCTGCTGCCCGGCTGTGAGGCGCTCGATGGGTGCAAAGAGGCGGGCCGTGCGATCGATGCGGCTCCCACGCGCGAACAGGCCCCGCTGGGCAGGCCATATGAACAGGCGGGCGCCGCGGCCGAAGCCCATGAAGAAGCTGCACTCCTCCATCTCAGGGATGAAGTGGGGAATCGTCACCGGTTCGCTGTGGCCCATGTTCCATAGCGTGATACGGCCGAAACGGGGGAACTCCACGTTCCGCTCTTCGCTGCAAGCGGGCACCAGCACTTGTCTCCCCTCGCGCCAGACGGCTACTTCGCCGCTGATGATGTTCAGCATATGCTTGAGGACCGCCTCGCCGCCGCCTGCATTCAAGGGCTGGAAGACGTTCACGTCCACCCGGCGCGTTCGGTCCATTTGCTGGGCCAGATAGCGGATGCACACGTTGGAGAGACCGGGGCTGGTGCCCAGGCCGGTGATGATGATGCGGCCCGCCTGGCGAGCAGGCTGGTCGAATTCGGCGAGCAGCGCCTGGGCAGCGCTCCACTCATCGCAGATGCTGGCGTAGTCGACGCCCGCTTCGATGGCTGCCGAGACCAGCTTGGTCTCGAACTGGTAGAAGGGGCCCAAGGTGGAAGCGGCCACATCGTAACCCTGCATTGCCTCGACGAGAGCGCTGTGGTCGTTGGCGTCCACCGCCTTGACGTCCACTCCAGCCCCGCGGCCGCGCAGGGCAGCGGCAAGCTTGTCGGACGCGGCGACATTGCGGTCAGCGATGGTCACGTGGTCGACGCCGGACGCGCTAACCAGGTCCTCGACAGCCCTGCTGCCCACGTCTCCGGCGCCTCCGAAAACGATGATCCTCATCTTCCGCCTCCTTGCTCTATTCGCCCTTCGACAGGCTCAGGGTGAGCGGTCTTAAGTTGCTATGCATGTTTCCGCTCGTGGTGAGCCTGTCGAACCATGAGCGGAGATAATGGCCATTTCAACAGCCTCCCCACACTGCATCATACAGCGTTTAGGCCGATGTGGTATGCAACCGGCCTCGAAGTCTTGCCAGCAGGTCGCTCTGCACCTGCGAGCGGTTGGTCTCGGTCAGCAGTATGACCTCGACCTCGGGACGCGCCTTGACAGCGTCTGCCCAGGGATGAGGGGCCAGCATGATGCTTGCCAGCACGGGTTTGCTGCTCTCCAGGGCTGATAGCACTGCTTGGCGAAATCGGTTTGAAAACAGCTCCATCTTGCCGATCTCGTCGATCACTATCAGGGCGGCCTCTGCTGTGGCTCGCTCGATGGCCGGCGCCCCCACGCCGTCGATAGCGTCCACATCCACTCCGTACTTGCTGACCTTGTGGCGGCTGGGGCTGTGGACGCTGGCCAGGGTGGCCGTCCGACCGTCCAGGGTGGCGAGAGCGAAGCCCTCACGCCGACCACCGCGGCGGATCTCCTCGGTGTAGAAGCCGCCAGCGGCCACGCCCAGGTCTTCCACCAGGCGACGGATGAGGGTGGTCTTGCCGCAGCCGGGGCGGCCGGTCAGGAGAAAGGCGGTCTTGCTCTGAGGCATGGCCTGATGGGTGAACAACCTGGCCGCTCAGCCTGCGCTGGTGCCCTGAGCGGATCGCCACACTCTCTCGAAGGCCTGATAGGCTGGCTCGTCGTAGAGGACGAAGACGACGCGCTCCAGGCCGGTGCCGCTGGCGCTGTGCTCACGCACGGCATCGAGCATGATGCGAGCGCACTCTTCGAGGGAGAAGCCGCCCACGCCTGTGCCCAGGGCGGGAAAGGCGATGCTCTTCAACGCCAGCTCATCGGCTCGGCGCAGGCTGTTCTGGGTAGCCTGGCGGATCTTGTCGGCGTCGGTGCGAAGGTCTCGGCCCATAACCGCCGCGTGGATGACGTAGCGCGCCTTCAGACGGCCAGCGCCGGTAACAGCGGCCTCGCCGATGGGGATCGGCCCCTTGGCTACCGCTTCGTCCTCGATCTCTCTGCCGCCAGCGCGCTTGATCGCCCCGGCCACGCCGGCTCCCATCCAGAGGTGGTTATTGGCAGCGTTGACGATGGCGTCGGCGTCCTGCTGCGCGATGTCTGCTTTGACGAGGGTGATGTTCATGCCCCTTCCCTCCTGACGAGGAACTGTGCGACCTGGCCGCACACGCCTACCGGCCTCATCCTGGCCGCACCCACAAGGTCTGGCAAAGAGGAGAGAGGCAGTCTACCACCGCTAGGAATCAGGCGAGGACGTTGCGAGTGAGTAGCTCTAATCGAAGGGCGAGTCGCTCAAGTACGTCGTCCAACAGGCGTCGGCCTCTGCCTGAAAGCTGTCATAGGCCGCTTGGTAGGTCTGGTATTCGACACTGAACTGATCGTAAGTCATGTTCTCAGACAGGTAGGCATCGTAGTTTGCGGATAGCTCCCACTCGGCGTCCCTTAGGTCGGCGGTGGCATCGTCCATGCAGGCGTAATAGTCCGTTCTGGCGTACAGCTCCTGGATATCCAGGTCCTCGACAGCGCCAGGCACTTCTATTTGGGAAAGCCGGTCTTCTAGACTTGCTACATCAGCCTCCAACGCCTGGAGATCTGACGACATGTCGTCCAGCGAACGCTCGAGCTCGTCCACGTTGTCGCTACCGCTGTCGCAGCCAATAAGCAGCGAGGCTAGCGCTGCCAGTGCGAACACAAGAACGCCCAGTCGCTTCATCGGTCACCCTCCTCTTTGAACCGTCTTCTTTCTGCTCGAGAATATCAGGCCGTCGTCGGTGCTCCATTCTACTGACGCTCGCTAGCGCTGGCAAGGGGGCGGGCTGACAGCTAGCGGGACATCAGGAACAGGGTACCCCACATGGCGGTGACCACCAGCCAGTGGAAGACCACGCAGCTAGCCAGGTTGCCGCTGCGCTGGCGCAAGAGGCCTAAGAAAAGACCGCCCAGGAACAGGCCGACCAGGGAGACTAGCTGGGCCAGCGCAGCAAGAGCCGCGGGTGAGGCCACCTCGGTGCCCTGGATAGTGCGGAAGCTGATGACTAGGTGCCAGAGGGCGAAGGTAAGGCTAGAGGCCATGAGGGCCTGTCGCTGACCCCAGGCCACGGTCATCTTGGCCAGCAGGACGCCTCGAAAGAGGACCTCTTCGAAGAAGGAGGTGCCCAGCGGTTGGCGTACCAAGGCCCAGGAGAGGAATCCTCCCCATGTCTCTTCCTTCATCTCCTCGGGGTCGATGCCGTTGCTCAGTCCCAGGGGGAATGCGAAGTAAAGCACGACGGGGAGGATAACGACTGTTCCCAAGGCTGCTCCCACCAGGGCGCTCCTGCCAGCGTTGGCAGAGGTGATGCCCAAGGTGGGCAGGGACATGCCTTCGATTCTCACCGCCCATAGAACCAGCAGACCCAGAACAGCCAGGCTGGCCGGGATAAAGGCCCAGTCGAAGCCAGTGCGGATGCCGTTGGGGGGTAGGGAGACCAGATTGCCGTAAGCGATGATGAGCAGGGCCAGAATCGCAGCGATCGCCGTGTGTCGCCCGATGACGGGGATAGCCCTGGCTAGAGCCGGGGGACGAGCGCCCGAGCTCGTCTCTTGGTCACCGATGGGCGGTTGCAGAGTCACGACCTCTGTATACTATAGACGCAGCTTCCCCTCGCGCCAATACGGGCTGCTCGCTGTCTCCCCGTTCTTAGGGAAATGCTGCGGGTGGCAATGAGAGAACCGTAGCTGCTAAGGGGCACGCTACAGCGCACGAGGGTCGATTAAGGGCAAAAGGAAAACTCCCAAGGAACCTTCTTGCTTCTTCCGCCCTCTGGTTTCCCGCCGAAGCATCCACTTGCGCTTCGGCTTCGCCAGTTCCCCTTTAGGCGGTTCAGCCTAGTTAGCCCCTTGGGAGCAACTCTTATTATCTCTCAAAACTGGGTAAGCTGTCAAGAGGGAGAGTGGTGGCTAGGAGGTCGTGAGAGCGAATTTCGCGGCGATTGGCCCCCGTCTGCTCCCGCTATCTGGCATAAGGCCGATATTCTGCCCCACTAACCTACGACAGGGCCTCGTCTTTAAGTACGCCGATGAAGGGGAGATTACGGTAACGCTGGTGGTAGTCCAGCCCGTATCCCACTACGAACTCGTCGGGTACCTCAAAGCCGATGTAGTCCAGAGGCACGTCCACCAGACGGCGTGCTCGTTTGTCCAGGAGAGCGCAGACTTTGAGCGAGGCCGGTCGGTGCGACTGCAGGCGCTCCAGAACACGATTCAGGGTCATCCCAGTATCGACGATGTCCTCCACCAGGAGGACGTGCTGGTCGGTGATACTCAGGTCGAGGTCTTTCAGGATCTTCACCGCGCCACCGCTGTCCCCTTCGTACGAGGAGATGGCCATGAAGTCCACGGATACCGGCAGGGAGGTGTGTCGGAGCAGGTCGGCCATGAAGAAGAAGACGCCCTTGAGAATACCCACCGCCACTGGCGACTGGCCGCTGTAATCGCGGGAGATCTGGGCGCCTAGCTCGGCCACGCGCCGCTGGATCTGCCTGGCGCTGGCCAGGACGCGGTCGATCTCGGGCACCTTTTTCGCATCGGGTGGGCCGTATCCGTACTTGGCCAGCAGGCGCAGGTAGTCCCTCTTATTCAGCAGCTTGACGTTGACCTGCGGATAGAGCTCACGCAACATGCGCACCTTGTGGTTCTTCTCGGTGATGAGCTTCTGCCTGAGGGTGGTAAGCTCTATGTAGAGATTGAGGTCAGGCAGGAAGAAGTCGGGGGTGAACGCCTCCAGGATGCGTTCGCCTTTCCGCCGCAAGGGGAAGGTACTGGGCTCGTACAGCCAGGAGATGCCGTAGAAATCGAGGATGCGGGCGAATTCGGCCTCGCTCTCGTGGGCGAACTGCACCCGCGCGGCCCTGAGGGAGGCCGGCGGCGACATGGGCTTGGCCGCCGCTGAGCGCCTCGCTGGCGAACGTTTGGCCATTCCAACTCTATTCTAACTCGTTTAGAAGCTATGTTCCACCGGAGGCTCTTGCTCAACCTTCCAACTACTTGATAGGGTTCGCCCAGTCGTATATTATGATCAGGTTATAGCTTGAGCTTTCCCTTGGACGGTATGGGTATATGCTAGGAGTTGCTCGACGAAGGGGGCTAGTGGTGGCTCAGGATCGCGCTGGATAACTTGGGTTGCTAGGAATGCATTCGGCAGGCGAATCGGTGGGAGGCGTCACCATGCAGGAGAAATTCCGCACTATCCACTATGGCATTGGTGCCGTCGGCGCCGAGGTCCTCAGGGTGGCGTTGCAGCGGCAGGACATCCAGGTAGTGGGGGCCATCGATACCCATCCGGCTAAGGCTGGCCGCGAGCTGGGGGAAGTCCTGGGTCTCGGCCGCCATCTGGGCATCACCATCAGCTATGATGCGGAGTTCCTGCTTCGGGGCACGTCGGCGGACGTGGTGGTGCAAGCGACCACCTCTCATCTGATAACGGTCTATCCCCAGTTAGTCCAGGCGGTGGCTAGCGAGAAGAACGTTATCTCCAGTTGTGAGGAGCTGTCCTACCCCTGGACCGGCCAGGGCGAGCTGGCCCGCAAGCTGGACAGGAAGGCCAAAGAAGCCGGCGTCACTGTTCTGGGAGCCGGCGCCAACCCCGGCTTCGTGATGGATGTCCTGCCTCTGGTACTCACCAGTACCTGCCAGGAGGTGCGGTCTATCGCTATCACTCGGGTGGTGGACACATCGACGCGGCGGCTGCAACTGCAGATAAAGACGGGTGCGGGGCTATCTCCCCAGGAGTTTCGCTTTCGGGTCTCCGATGGGTCGATAGGCCACGTAGGGCTCAAAGAGTCGCTCTTCATGATTGCCGAGACAATGGGCTGGTCGCTCGACGAGGTGAAGGAGTCGATCGAGCCGGTTATAGCGACGCGCCGTTGGGAGACAGGCGCCTTTATCGTGGAGAAGGGGCGCGTGGCTGGGTTGCGCCAGACGGCAGTCGCCATGGCAGGCGACCGGGAGGCCATTCGCCTCGAGCTGCAAATGTCGTTGGGGGCTGAGCAGCCGCGCGATTCGATAGTCATCGATGGCAAGCCTCCCATCAAACTAACGATAGCCGGCGGTATCCAGGGCGACCAGGCCGCGGCGGCCATAATCGTGAACCTGATCCCGGCGGTGGTGAAGGCCCGACCCGGCCTGCTGACCATGCGCGACCTTCCCTTCATCCCCTGGTGGAGCGCGCGTGGCTGGTGGAAGGAAGTGCCCGATGACGAGCATCTTAGAGTCCTATAGCAGCCTCCACCCCCGGTCGGTCCAGCTCTACCAGCAGGCCCTCCAGACATTCCCCAGCGGGGTCACTCACGACGTTCGCTTCCTGCCGCCTTTCCCTCTGTACGTCGACCGAGCTCAGGGATGCCGCAAGTGGGACGTCGACGGTAACGAGATCGTCGACTACGTTATGGGCCATGGAGCCCTCATACTGGGGCACAGCCATCCGCTGCTGGTGGAGGCGGTGAATGGCCAGATAGCGAAGGGCACTCACTACGGCGCTTGCCACGAGCTGGAGCTGGCCTGGGCGAACTGGGTACGGCGGCTCATACCCTCGGCGGAGAAGGTGCGCTTCACCAACTCGGGCACCGAAGCCACCCTCATGGCCATCCGCCTGGCGCGGGCCTACACGGGTCGTGACAAGATCCTGAAGTTCGACTATCACTTCCACGGCTGGCATGACAATGTGATGGGCGCCCGCTACGTCGAGTCCGACGTGCAGCGGGTGTCCGGCGTGCCGATGGGTACCCTTGAGAACCAGGTGACGATCCCCCAGAACGATATGGCGCTGGTGGAGCGCACCCTGGCCGAGGACCATGATATCGCCGCTGTCATCATCGAACCCAGCGGCGCTTCCTGGGGCACCCTGCCGCTGGTCGGAGGCTTCCTGGCCCAACTGCGGGAGGTGACTCAGCGTCACGGGGTGCTGCTCATCTTCGACGAGGTGGTGACTGGCTTCCGCCTCTCGCCGGGTGGTGCCCAGAAGCTATACGGCGTCCTGCCCGACCTGACTTGCCTGGCCAAGATCGTAGGGGGTGGCCTGCCCGGCGCCGCCGTGGCCGGGAAGCGTGAGATTCTCGCTCTCATAGAGTTCAGCCAGGATATGGATTGGAACCTCTCCCGTCGCATCTTCCATCCGGGTACGTACAACGCTAACCCGCTGTCGGCGGCTGCTGGCTCGGCCATGCTCTCCCACATTGCCGACGGCCGCCCCCAGGCTCACGCCGACGCTATGAACCGGCGCCTGGTGCAGGCGATGAACAAGGCGCTGGAGAGGAGGGAGATCCGCGGCTGTGTCTATGGCCTCTCCTCCATGTTCCACATCGCGCTGGGCGAGGATTGCCCCCGGATCAGAGACGGCATCGAGTGGCCTTGGCACTCCGCCAACGGCGCTTCTCCTCCTCGCACGAGCCTGGACATAGCCCTGGCCCTCAAGCGGGGCTGCCTCAATAACGGCGTCGACCTGATGGGCTTCAGCGGCGGGCTGGTCTCCGCCGTCCATCAGCCGGCGGACATCGACTTCACCGTCGAGGCTTTCGACAAGACTCTCGCTCAGATGCAGGAAGAGGGCATCCTCTAGCGGTTGAGCCGCAAGGCATCACTGCGGCGGGTCCGGCTGCCAGGCACAGCGCCACGATCACGGCCTGGAGCGCTCCAACCCAAACGGCTACCCGTCTAACACAGGTGCCATGCTATAATTCTGGCTGTGACTCGTGCCGAACGCCGCATCATCGCTTACACCTCCGCTGCCCACAGCCTCATCCACATCCTGGAATGGACCTACGCTGTCCTGCTGCTAAAGATCAGCCTCGAGTTTGACATAGGCTTCTTCCTTCTCGGCGTACTGGGTAACATCTTCGCCTACACCTTCGGCTTCGGTGCGCTGCCCTCTGGTTTCCTGACCGACCGTCTCGGTTCTTCGCGAGTCCTCTACATCTGCATGCTAGGCAGCGGTCTCAGCGCTGTGCTGGTAGGCGTCTCTCAAACGACGCTGATGCTGGGTATCGCCCTGGCCCTGATGGGCCTGATGATGGGGCTCTATCATCCGGCGGGCATAGCCCTCATCGCTCAAAGAGTTCGCCAGCGGGGGATGGCCCTCGGCCTGCATGGCGTCTCGGGGAACCTGGGCATCGCGTTCACGCCGCTGCTGGCGGGCGGCTTGGCCTTCGCCTTTGACTGGCGGGCGGTCTACTTCTTCCTGGCTGCAATGATGGTAGCCCTGGGCGTCTTGCTGCGGTACGTGAGACTGGGCGGCGAGACACAGGAGACAGATACTGAGCCAATGCCTGCGCAGCCCTCCCGACGGAGTGGCAATCCGCTTGTGCCTCTCATCCTGATCTACAGCGTCTTCATCCTGAACGGCTTTGTCTACAGCGCCAGCCGCACCTTCCTGCCCGCTCACATAAGCTCGGACGAGAGCGGAGCCATGGGCGATCTGCTGACTACACTGGCCTTGCTTATGGGAGCGGTGGGACAGTACATCGGCGGCTCGCTATCTGAGCGGTTTCCCTTGGAGCGGCTAGCACCGCTGGTTGCTATAATGATAGTGCCTTGTCTTATCGGCATGGGGACGACTAGCGGGGTGCTGCTGGCAGTGGCTTCGGGTGGCTTTGTGTTGTTTAGCTTTGGAGGTCAGCCTATCTATAGTGGCCTTATCGCCGACTACACGCCCGAGCATCTTCTCGGACGCAGCTACGGTCTCACCTATTTCGCTGCGTTCGGGTTGGCGTCGGTGGGTTCTACTTATGGCGGCTTCTTTGCTAGTAGGTGGGATACGACATCGGCGGTGTTCATGGCCCTGGCGCCCTTCGCCGCGTTGGCATTCCTCATGGGCGTGGGCCTGTGGTTCATCTGGCGGCGACGGCTCGGGCTGCAGGAAGCGGCGCAGAGGCAGCCATCGCCATCGATGTGAGGCGAGCGTTTGTGGTGAGCGTTCGTAGCGTTTACAGGTAAAACAGTGTTACATTATTGCGCCCTCGAACGTCTAATAGTCGATGGCGCGAGCGATTTACATGACAAACGATAGAGAGGGTCAGCAGGCAGGCCTGGCACGGGCTGACACCCGCCAGAAGGTGTTGCAGGCCGTCAGCCGCTTGCCCGGACGCGAGCGGCGCGTTCTCCTCCTGCGTGAGCTGGAGGGCTCGAGCTATGCTGAGATCGGGGAGGTAATGGGCATCTCCCCGACCAGGGTGGGGAAAATGCTGCATCGGGCTCGCCTGGGGTTCAGGCAAGCCTACTCCAGACTGGTCGGGAGCAAGGAGAAAAAGGGGAAGTGTCGCCGCCTGGGGTATCTCCTTTCTGCCCTCTATGATGGCGAGCTGCTGGGGCCGGGGCAACAGAAAGCAGCTGAGCACCTGGCTGACTGCGTTGATTGCCAGTGGATGCGGGACAAGCTCGCTTTGGCCTCTGAACTCCTGGCCACTCTAGTGCCGACGCCGGCTCCGCCTGGACTAGCCGATAGGATCCTGGCTCGAACGGCCATGAACGGGATGTTACTGGGTGGTGGCGGCGGTGGCGGCACGCTCTGGAAACTTCCCCTCATGCTGGTTGCTGGTGGCGGCTTCATCGCCGCTGTGGTGGCAGTGGTGCTCTTCCTATGGCAGGACTCAGAGCCCTCCGCTCCCATGGTACTGCCGCTGAACGCCAGCCCTACGGCTAGCCCTGTGGCTAGCCCTACGCTCACCGCTGTTGCCGGTGTGTCGGAACCACCTTCAGAGCCCCCGATTCTCACTCCAGCAGTGACGCCCTTCCCGACGGAGACGATCACAGCCACGGCCACGCCCTCGGCAACGCCTTCACCCACACCTGTGGCAACCGCAACCCCGACTCCTGTGCCAAGCCCGTCGCCCACGCCCAGTCCTACTCCCACACCCACGCCTACTCCCACTCCATCGCCCACACCCGTTGCTGGGCCGGGTGGCATACAGGGCTCGGTGACCTGTCAAGACCAGGGGGTGGACGGAGCCCAGGTGACCGTCTCCGGTACGTTTCCTCAGAGCGGAGTGGTCTGGTCGGGCGTGACAGGGGGAGATGGAACGTTCAGCACGGGGCTGATCCTCGACGCTGGGTCCTACGTCGTAGCCATCACTTCGCCTGGCACTGGCTATGACACTCTGCCTGTGACCGTATCGCCTGATAGCTACGGCAGTGTGCTAGCCCAGTGCACCATAATATACGGGCCCGGCCACTAGCGGCAGCGAACCACGTCACTCAGTTGCAGACACTCTCTCGCCTGATTGCCTCCCATCACGCCATGCGCTGGAGCCCCCGCAACACTCTCGCCTTGCAGGGCCTGGGCCTGCTGCGCGACTAGGCTGACCACTGAGAGCGAAGCCAAGCAGGCTGAGAAGAACACAGGCTGCGAGGGTATCGTGTCGCGTGCGTCTTGCCAAGCGCCATCCTATGTAACGTTGGTCGTGCCTCCACGTCTCTTCTATCGAGACCACAGACGCCAGGGGCGTGGGGGGCCAAGAGCGGGCTTGTCTTGTTCGATGTCGGAAGACAGGAGGCAGCAAGGGTGAAACTGTACAACGATGGTAACCAAGACGATGAGTTTCCCCCGATTGGCGAAGACAATGTGGAGTCCCCGCGCTCGCCTTGGTCGACGGACGAGCTTGATGCCAAAGGGGCTTCGCAGACCGCGACAGTAGAGGAGGAGACGACAAGTATCCTTCCTCCGCAACCGCAGACGCTGGCGGACAGCGGTCTGTCGCTGGCGTTCCTAACAGACCTGGCCCTAAAGACCATTCACTACGCAGGACTGCCCTCGGCCACTCATGTGACCGAGAGAATGGCTCTGCCGCCTGCCATCGTCCAGCAGCTTCTGACCCTGCTGGCCGACGATCACCTTTGCGAGGTGGCGAGCTCCAGCAACATGATGGTTGGCAATTACCGCTACCGTCTCACAGCGGGGGGGATCAACAGGGTCAGGGATGCCCTGGAGAGGTCTCGATACGCTGGGCCGGCACCGGTGACTATAGACCAGTACGTCAAGGTGATGGAGCGACAGCGAGGTCATAGGCAGCCGCCATCGAGGCAGAGCATCGAGGCAGCTCTGTCGGAGCTGGTGCTGGCTCCAGACGTGGCCGACGCCCTGGCGCGGACTCTCCACTCCGGGCGCTGCGCCCTACTCTACGGCCCCTCGGGCAACGGCAAGACGTCTGTGCTGGAGGCACTCGCCCGTCACCTAGAGGGGGAGATGCTTGTTCCCTTCGCCATCTACGCTTACGGGCACATCATCCGTGTCTTTGACTCCTCCGTCCACATTCCTGTGAAAGACCAAGGGAAGGCAGAACTGCTCCTCGAGGGACCTGACGAGTCTGAGGGTAAGCCCAAGCGTGACCAGCGCTGGACTACTACTCGCAGGCCGGCGGTGATAGTGGGCGGCGAACTGGGTGAGGAGTCGCTGGAACTGGCCTACGACCCCGTGTCACGTTTCTATCAGGCGCCATCGCACCTCAAGGCCCAGGGCGGCATGCTGGCGGTGGACGATTTCGGCCGCCAGAGGATCCGGCCCGAGGATCTGCTCAGCCGATGGCTGACTCCTCTGGAGCGAGGCTGCTACTCCCTCACCTTCCACACTGGGGAAAAGATATCGGTGCCTTTCGACGTTCATCTGCTTTTCGCCACCAATCTCAAGGTGGAGCTTCTTCTCGATCAGCCCTTCCTGCGGCGAATTCTCTACAAGGTGGAGATTCCCAACCCCGGCCCGGACGAGTTTCGAGAGATCTTGCGACGGGCGTGCGAGAACCGTTCTATGACAGCCACTGAGGAAACCCTGAACTACGTCGTTGAACGGCTGTACGAGGAGAACTCCCACAAATCGCGGGCCTCCTACGCTCGTGACCTGCTGGATATCGTTGCCCAGAGCGCCAGGTACGACAGCGTCGAGCCTGTCCTGACTCCTGAGACTTTCGACAACGCCCACCGCCTATTCATCCCCGGACGGGCGTAGAGCACACCAGCTCTGACAGCGTATCCAGCCCCTCGGCTAGATGAGGCGGTGCGGATCGGCGGCCTCGTATTTCTTCAGCTTGTCCTCATCCAGATCGATCCCCAGGCCTGGTCCCTCAGGCACCTTCACATAACCTTCCTCATCTGGGCGGAAGGGCTCGGTGAGCATGAAGTCGCGCGCCTCAGGCGTCCAGTTTGGCGGGTCATAGGGGAACTCCAGATAGGGACAGAGACCGAGGGAGGCGGCGAAGTGGAGGTTGGCGGCGAGGCCGATGCCATTTGTCCAGGTGTGAGGAGTGATCGTTTTGCCGTGGGCCTGGAGCATGGCGGCGATCTGGCGGCACTGGGCGAAGCCGCCAGCGAAGGTGACATCGGGCTGGTAGACGTCGAGGCAGTCTTTCTCCAAGAGGATCTTGAACTCGTGGAAGCCCTGGTTCAGCTCGGCGCCAGCGATGCGCAGGTTCACCTGGCGGCGCAGTTCGGCCAGACCATCGTAGTCGTAGCAGTAGAGAGGCTCCTCCAGCCAGTAGACGCCTAGCTCCTCCATGGCCCTGGCCATCGATATGGCTGTGCGCAGGTCCCAGCGCTGGGGCGCGCGGTCGGGGGCAATGACCCAGCCGTAGTTGGCATCTACCATGATATCCATGCTATCGCCCACGGCCTTGCGCACTGCTTCCAGCACCCGCAGGTCGTCCCTTGGGTTGGGGCGGTGGAAGCGGAGCTTGATGGCGCGGAACCCTTCGTCACGGAAGCGCTGGGCATCCTCGACACGTTGCTCGGGCAAGCGGAGTTCGCCGGTGCTAGCGTAAGCCTTGAGTCGCTCCTGACCGCCGCCCAGGAGCTTGTAGATGGGCTGACCGGTGGCCTTGCCGATGATGTCCCACAGGGCCACCTCCAACGGCCAGGGGCGCCCGATGAAGAAGGCAAAGCTGCGCATGTTCTGAACGTGCTGCTCGATGGCAAAGGGGTCCTGCCCCAGCAGGAACAGGCGGGCAACATCCCAGCGCGCGGCCACGCCGCCGGAGCCGATGCCGGTTATTCCCTCGTCCGTGTGGATGAAGACGATGTGCGCGCGGTGGTGCACGGTGGGCATGGGCTGCCAGGTGGACACAAAGGTCTTCTCCAGAGGGTACTCCAAGACCCGGATCTCGATGTCAGTGATCCTCATCGTTGCCTCCTTCAAGGGTGCGGGCCGACAATCACGCCCGCCGCCGCGAGTTCGTCCAGTTCCTGCGCCGAGAGCCCAAGCAGGGAGGAGAGCACTTCGTAGGTGTCCTGGCCGAGTGCAGGCGATGGCCCTTTGATGCCGCCGGGCGTGCGGGAGAGCTTGACCGGCGTATCGGGTAGCTTCAGGCGGCCAATGCGGGGGTGCTCGACCTCCACCAGCATGCGGCGGGCCAGCACCTGGGGGTATTCGGCGGCCTGGGCGATGTTGTTCAGGGGCCCGCAGGGCAGGCCTATGGCATCGAACTCCTGCAGCCACTCGCTGGTGGTCTTCTGGCGCATGGCCTCGTTTAGGATGGGCTCCAGATCAGCGTGGTGCTCAGTGCGCAGGGCGGGAGTATCGAAGCGAGGGTCATCGATCAGGTCCACCCGGCCGATGGTAGCGCAGAGGAGCTCCCACTGGTTCTCCACCCCCCAGCTCAGGGCGAGGACGATCCAGCCGTCGCTGGTGGGGAAGGCCTGGAAGGGGGTGGCGATAGGATGGCGGGTGCCGATGGGTTTGGGCAGCTCGCCGGTGGCGAAGTAGCGGATGAAGGCGTTCTCCAGGATGGCGATCTGGCAATCCAGCATGGCGATGTCGATCAGTTGGCCGCGGCCGCTCCTCTCGCGCTCCTGGAGAGCAGCCAGGACGCCGATGGCCGTGTAGAGGCCAGCGGCGATGTCGCCCAGGGAGACGCCGGGGCGCACGGGCGGGCCGTCGGGCTCGCCGGTGATGCTCATGACGCCGCCCATTCCCTGCACCACGACGTCCAGGGCCGGCCGCAGCCGCTCAGGCCCTGTCTGGCCGAAGCCGGAGGTAGCGGCATAGATGAGGCGAGGGTTGCGTTTCTGGAGAGCATCGTGGCTCAGTCCCAGCTTCTCCATGGTGCCCGGCGTGAAGTTCTCCATCACCACGTCGGATAGGTCTACCAGGCGCAGGAAGAGCTCCTTGCCCCGTTCTGTCTTCAGGTCAAAGCAGACGCTCTTCTTGCCACGATTGATGCTGAAGAAGTAGCAGCTTTCGCCGTTGACGATCGGGCCGGTGCCGCGGGCAGCGTCGCCGTAAGGAGGGCGCTCCACCTTGATGACGTCCGCCCCCAGATCGCACAGGATCATGCTGGCGAAGGGCCCGGCCAGCACCCAGGTGAGGTCGAGGACTCTGATTCCTTCCAGGGGCGCCGACATTCTCCCCTCCTCGCACGGTGTGGATTAAACCGTGCACATGATAGCAGGGAAAAGGAGTCAACGCCCAGACCCCCGGTCAGGGTAGAGGTAGGAGGGATTGGGGCGAGGAAGCTCTACTTGGTGACGAGCGCAGCGTGACTAGGCCGGAGGGTCGCTCTGGGTGGCGAGGATAAAGCGTGGACCAGCCGGGGTGTCCTGGCAATCGATGGTGGCCTCACCCAGAAGCTCAGACACGTCGGTTCCCACTAGCAGAACATCGGTGTCGCCGCTCTGAACGACCTCGTCGCCCTCGCAGCGCTCATCGAAGGCGAATTGAAAACCGTCGTCTCGATTCACCAGCCGCAGCACCTTGTTGGCGCTCTCTTCGTGACCTTGCTGCATCTCTCTCAGGAGCTGAGCAGCGTGCTCGGTCACTGTAACCATGCGTAGCCTCCTCCCTGTGGAACTGCCCTATCCGACGATCGTTACCAACGGGGACGGTTGGCCTTTTGCTTAGCGAAACATTCGTCGCAGTAGACTGGCTTGTCCAGCCTCGGTTGGAAGGGAACCTGACAGGGAGCGCCGCAACTGCTGCAGACAACGTCATACATCGTGCGCTCGCCGCCGCGGCCGTAGCCGCCGCCGCGCTCGGCCCGTCTGGCCTGACGGCAGGTCGGGCAGCGCCTGGGGTCCTGATACCCTCTGCTGGCGTGGAACTCCTGGTCCGCCGCCGAGAAGGTAAACTCAGCGCCACAATCGGCGCAAACTAGGGTCTTATCCTCAAAGGCCACTCGATGACCTCCTTCGCTAGTCTTGGTTAAGCCTCGGTCATCGAGCGACTCTCGCTGTAGGGCTTCTCCCTTCAGGAATGCCGACGCCGGAACGTTAACCTGCTACTATGCTAACACGAGCAATTCAGCCTGACAACCTGCTGCGCTGACAGAGGGCTAAACTAGCCCTTCAGATGGCGTGGCCCTCAGCCAGGGCGGAAGTCGGGGTTGCCGTCGTTGAGCTCGGCCACCACCGCCGGCTGCACTCCCAGGTGGCCGGCGATCCTCTCGCCGATGGCGTTGAGGTCGGCCTTGCTGAATCCCTGGCCGCTGAACTGCACCTGGCCGTCAGGCCCGATGAGGAAGAGGGTGGGAGTGGCCGGCGGATCATAGGCGCGGGAGACCGCCCAGCCATCGACTGGGTCATCCACCACCAGGGGGAAGGTGGCTTCGAAGTCCTGGGCATAGCGTCGCGAGGTCTGCTGGTCGTCCTGAGAGACGACCCATAGCTGCCAGCCTTGGGTACCATAGGTCTCCGTCAGACGGTTAAGATAGGGCATCGTCAAGTCACAGACGGGGCAGGTAGTCTTGATAAACACGGCCAGCAGGGGGCCCTGCTCCAGGGCAGCGGACAGGGAGTACTGCTTGCCGTCGATGCCGCTGAGGGTGAAATCGGGCGCCTGGACGCCGACACTGAGCGCAACCATGTCGCTTCCTCCAGCACTTCAGATATGCTCGCCATGCGAGCCGGTTGAGGTGAGACCCTTCGCTGTGGTCAGGGTGTCAGCGGTGGCCAGCGGCACTCTGAGCGACGCGAAGAATTCCCCGCGCCTCGGAGAGGCCATCGCCTACGTGAGCATCACCCCGCCGGTGATCGGCTCGTCCTGGCGCCCCGCAGGTGGCGCTCCAGGAGCGCCAGGGCCGCCGTGGCCGAGCTTCTCTTGTTCTCCTCACGTTTGCCCTGCCACAGATGCCTCTCGCAGGTGAGCACGTCCGGTGCCGCTGCCAGAGCGATGTACGTCAGCCCCACGGGTCTGTCCTCTGTACCGCCCGTCGGCCCGGCGATGCCGGTGACGGCCAGGGCGATGTCTGCCCCCAGCAGGCGTCGGACGCCCTCGGCCATGGCCACAGCCGTGGCCTCGCTCACCGCCCCGTCTCGCTCTAGGACGTCGGCCGGCACTCCCAGGGTCTTCTCCTTCACCGAGTTGTGGTAGGCGATCACGCCTCCCAGAAAGACAGTCGAGCTACCCGACACCTGCGTGAGTCGATGGCCAATGAGCCCTCCTGTGCAGGATTCAGCCACCGCCAGCGTCTTGCCGCGTTCCACCAGCAGGCCGATGATCTCTTCCTCCAGCAAGGCTATCCCCTTTCGACGATCATGGTCATGCCCTGGCCACCGCCGATGCAGAGTGTGGCCAGACCACGCTGAGCCTGACGCCGCTGCATCTCGTAGAGGAGGGTGGTGAGGATGCGAGCGCCGCTGGCCCCGATGGGATGTCCCAGAGCGACGGCGCCGCCGTTGACGTTCACTCGCTCCCAGTCCCAGCCTAGCTCTCTCCCCACGGCCAGCGACTGGGAGGCAAAGGCCTCGTTGGCTTCGATGAGGTCGATGTCCTTCAGCTCCAGGCCAGCCTTGGCCAGGGCTTTATGGGTGGCTGGGACCGGCCCCATGCCTGTAATGCGCGGCTCCACGCCGGCCGAGGCGTAGCAGCGAATCGATGCCAGGGGGGTGACGCCCAGCGCCTCCGCCTTCTGGCGAGAGGTTACGACCACCGCCGCTGCGCCGTCATTGATGCCCGAGGCGTTCCCCGCCGTCACCGTGCCGTCCGGCTTGAAGGCCGGCCTCAGAGCCGCCAGCTTCTCGACGGTGGTGCCCGGGCGGAAATGCTCGTCCTTCTCGAAGGCGACAGGTGGGCCCTTGCGCTGAGGCAGCTCAACCGCCACTACCTCCTCAGCCATGACGCCGGTGTCCCAGGCGCGGGCAGCCTTCTGGTGGCTGGCGGCGGCGAATTCGTCCTGGTCCTGGCGGGAGACCTCGAACTCAGTGGCGATGTTCTCGGCCCACATCCCCATGTGGTGATCCTCGAAGGCGCACCACAGGCCTTCCTCGATCATGCTGTCGATGAGGGTGTCGTTCCCCATGCGATAGCCAGTGCGAGCCTTGGCCAGCAGGTAGGGGGCGCCGTTCATGCTCTCCATGCCGCCGGCCACAACGATATCGGCGTCGCCCAAGGCAACGGCCTGGGCAGCCAGAGCCACCGACTTCAGGCCCGAGCCGCACACTTTGTTGACGGTGGTGGACGGCGTGGTCACGGGAATGCCGGCGGCTATGGCCGCCTGGCGGGCCGGCCCCTGTCCGACGCCTGCCGATAGCACCAGGCCCATGATCACCTCATCCACCTGGTCTGGCTGGAGGCCCGCCCGGCGCAGGGCCTCGGCGATGGCCACTGCCCCTAGCTTGACCACCGGCACCGCGGCCAGGCTGCCGCCGAAGGTCCCCACCGGCGTGCGGGCCGCGCTCAAAATAACTACATCGTTCACATCGACCTCCATTGGCTTGCTAGGCCACAGTCGCCTGCCGCGCGGGCAGGCTGGTTGCGTTTTCCATCGCGTTTAGCAACAGCGAGGGTATGTCTATTATCGGCTATCTTTGCTCTAGAGGGAAAGCAAGAAGGCCCCTGCCGTGCCCCCTACGTCTCCGGCACGAGCGCTATCTTGCCCATGACGTCGTTCTTCTCCATCATCGTCTGGGCCATGCCCGCTTCCTGCAGGGGAAAGGCGTGGGAAACCACAGGCTTGATCTGGCCGCTTTCGACCCAGCGCAGGCCATCGAGAAGGTCCGTCTTGTTGCCCATGTGCGAGCCGAGGAAGTTCATCTGTTTGTTCCAGAGGAAGCGAAGGTCGGTAGGCGCTTCGAAACCAGTGGTAGCGCCGCAGGTGACCAGAGTCCCTCCCCACTTCAGGCTAGCCACGCTCTGCTCCCAGGTAGCGTTGCCCACGTGCTCGAAAACGACGTCAACCCCGCGGCGACCGGCGATCTCGCGGACTCTCTCCAGCACATCCTGCTTCTTGCGGTTTATCAGGTGCTCGGCCCCCAGCGCACGGCAGAACTCCAGCTTCTCGTCGCTGCTGGCGACGGCGATAGGTCGGGCGCCGAAGATACAGCAGATCTGCACGGCCATGCTGCCTAGACCGCCGGCCGCTCCCCATATCAGGACAAAGTCGCCGGCCTGGATGCGGGCCCGCCCCACGAGCATTCGCCAGGAGGTGAGAAGGACCAACGGCAGGGAACCCGCCTCCTCCCAGGTTAGCCCGTTGGGTTTGGGGATAACGTTGAAGGCGGGCACCTTGACGAACTCAGCATGGCCGCCGTCGAGAGGGCCGGTCTGGAAGCCCCAGATCTTGTACTGGCGGCAGAAGGTGTCCTGACCGTTGGCGCAGAACTGGCAGGTGCGGCAGCTCAAGCCGGGGTAGACTAGCACCTCATCGCCACTCTTGACGTCGGCCACCTCGCTGCCGACCTCCACCACCTCGCCGGCCGCATCGCTGCCGGAGATGTGTGGCAGGCTGACCCGCATGCCGGGCAGGCCGCGGCGAGCCCAGATGTCGTTGTAGTTGCAGCCCGTCGCTCTGACCCTGATCAGCACATCGTTGGGCCCGATCTTGGGCTCGGCTACCTCTTTGTACTGCAAGACGTCCACGTCGCCGTGCTCTTCGAAGACCACTGCCTTCATCGGCTTTCCCTTCTAGCTATGGCTGACGGCCATCGTTGGTCTATCTGACAACAGCCGCCCCATTTGCTGGCACCCATGGCTTGGAGTGCCCTTGAATCCGGTTGCTCTTACGGCCAGAAATATAATCGACGGCGGCTAGCCACGCAACTGCGGGCGATGCTCGCGTCTCTCCGAATCGACCCTGGTGAGGAAAGACAGCAGAACGTCGTTGAACGCCAGGGGGTTCTCCAGGATCGGCGTATGGGCAGCGCCCGGGATGATAGCGAGCTCGCTGTTAGGGATCGTTTGGTGCATACGCTGCGACGGCGCGAGGAAAGGCTCGTCCAGCTCGCCGCAGGTGATCAGAGTGGGCACCCGAATCTGCGAAAGCTCTTCCAGCACGGGGCAGCGCCTGCCGATGGCCTCGCCGCAGTAGAGATAGCTTTCCAACGAGGTCATAAGGAACTGCTCGCGCCAAATGTCGATGAGCTGGGGGTTCTCTTGAATCAGTTGGCTTCCCAGGGGCGGAGTGTGTGCCATCTCCTCGAACACCGCCTCCATGCCCTCGCTGCGAGCCAGCTCCATCAGGCGCGCTCGCTCCTCCCAGGGGATGTCCTGGGGCAGGTCGGCCGCGGTGTCCACCAGAACGAGGGCTTTCACCAGCTCTTGATGACGCAGTACGAACTCCTGGGCCACCATGCCCCCCATGGAATGGCCAACCAGATAGCACTCGGGCACAGCCAGCGTGTTGAGCAGGCCGTAGACATCGGCAGCGAAAAGCTCCAGGGAGTAGTCCTCGCGCTGAGTGGGCTTGGCCGAGCAGCCGTGGCCGCGCAGGTCGAGGGATATGGTGCGATATCTCTTGGCGAGAGCCCGCACCTGGAGTACCCAGTTCTGCAGATTGCCGGTGTACCCGTGGATGAGGACGACAGGGAAGCCTTCGCCCATCTCTCTGTAGTGGATATCGAGGCCCTTGATGGACAGGTGAGGCATCTCGAAGGCCAGTATAGCATCGGGCGCTAAAGCTGTCAGCACCGGCAGGAACTGAGGACATTTCACCGTATGCTGTTGACACAAGAACCGGCTGACCGTAGCATGAGTACGGAAAGCAAATCATTGCAATTGCAACTGTTTGCAAAATGGCTGCTCACCCTAGTATTGTCGAATCGCTGCGACAGGAGGGCTATCGTCTGACCCCTCAGCGGATGATGATCCTCGCCATTATTGACGACAGCACGAGCCACATCAGCGCCGAGGAGATCTACCGGAAGGTCCGCGAGCGCTACCCGTTCGTCAATATATCTACCATCTACCGCACTCTCAACCTCCTCAAGAAGCTGCGGCTGATAAGCGAAACGGACATGGGCGAGGGCTACGGGCGCTACGAGCTGCTGGGAAGGCACCGACATCACCATCTGATCTGTCGGCAGTGTGGCGAGAGCTTAGCCTTCGAGCACGAGTTGCTGAAGCCGTTGCAGAGTCGCTTGCTGGAGAACTACGGCTTCGCCGCCGATGTCGACCATTTCGCCATCTTCGGCTTGTGCCAGCGATGTCGCCTGGCCGAGGAAGTGAGCGGTGCCAGAAAGGAAGGCCAACATGTCGCTGATTGACCCTTCGATGCTGGAGACTATCGAAGCGCCCGCCATGCACATCCCAGACGGCTTCGTTAGCGGGCCGGTGGCGGGGGTTGGTTTCGCCCTGGCGGGGGTGGCGATAGGCTTCGCTGTCTGGAAAACGAACCGAACCCTGGGCGAGCGCTTCATCCCTCTCATGGGGGTGATGGCCGCCTTCATCTTTGCTGCTCAGATGATGAATTTCCCCGTAGCCGGCGGCACCTCCGGTCACATGGTGGGAGGAGCCCTGGCAGCGATCCTTTTAGGCCCCTGGGCGGCCATGATCGTGATGACCTCGGTCGTGGGGGTGCAGGCCCTCATGTTCCAGGACGGCGGGCTGGCAGCCCTGGGGGTCAACGTGTTCAACATGGCGGTGGTGGCCTGCCTGGTGGGCTACGCCGTGCACGCGGGCTTCATCCGTTTCAGCCATCTCGCTCCCTGGGTGCGCTACGTGGCCGTCTTCGCGGCCAGCTGGCTGTCGGTGGAGATCGCCGCTATAGCGTGCTCCTTCGAGCTGGCTCTCTCCGACACGTCTCCTCTCAATGTGGCCCTGCCGGCGATGGTGGGCGTACACGCGGCCATCGGCATCGGAGAGGGTTTAGTCACGGTGGCGGCGGTGGCCTTTGTTACTGCCACTCGCCCTGATTTGGTCGTGGCGCAAGTGCCTGTGATGGAGGACTAGAGGATGAGACTCCGCCATTACCTTGCTTTGCTGGCAGTCGGGATAGGGATAGCCCTGTTGATTACCCTCTTCTCGCCCTTTGCTTCGTCCGAGCCCGACGGACTGGAGAAGGTGGCTGAGAACGAAGGCTTCATAACGGCGGCCGAAGACGCGCCCTACGAGGTCATCGCCGACTACGTCTTTCCTTGGGTTGACAACGAAAATCTAGCGACGATCCTTGCGGGGATGATAGGCGTATTTGTTGTAGCCTCGATCTCGCTAGCCGTCGCCTTCGTGCTCTGGCGAGCGCGAGGTGCCCGGCGGTCGACCGCCGGTGGCACCGGGCCAGGCTAATCAGCCTGGCGGGCTTTCTGGGAAGACGATATGTCGATCGGCGTTCGCTTCATCGAGCGGTATCAAGCGGGCAGCAGCCTAGTCCATAGCGCGGATGCGCGACTGAAGCTGCTGCTGACGGTGGCCTACATCTTCGCGGTCACCCTCACGCCCGTGGGCCACTGGCTGGCGTTCGGCCTACTGGCGGCACCGCTGGCGATTGCTGCCGCGGCGAGCAGGCTTCCTGCTCTGCTGATCCTCAGGCGGTCTGCTCTGGCTCTGCCTTTCATTGTGGTTGCCGTGCCCCTCCTGTTCACCAAGGAGGGCGATACGCTGTTCACGCTCCAGCCCTTCGGCTGGACAGCCAGCGAAGAGGGGCTGACAGCCGTGCTCACCATTCTTACCAAGTCCTGGCTGTCGGTGGTTGCCGCCGTGGTCCTCACGGCGACGACGCCGGCGCTGGAGCTGCTGCGAGCGATGCGTGCCCTGGGCGTGCCGCGCATTCTGGTGGCCACAGTGTCGTTCATGTATCGCTACCTGTTCGTCATCGCCGACGAGGCCCAGCGCCTCCTGCGAGCGCGCGATTCTCGCAGCGCCAGGCTGGAAGGCCGCAGGTGCGGCGGCAGCGTCTGGTGGCGAGCTCGTGTTCTGGGCCATATGGTGGGCTCGCTTTTCCTGCGCAGCTACGAGCGCAGCGAGCGCGTGTATGCGGCTATGCAGGCGCGCGGCTACGATGGCGAGATGCGCTTCCTGCGGGACAGCGTCTGGCGGCTGACGGAGATCGTTGTGGCGGTAGCCCTTGTCCTCTACGTGACGGGAGTGCAGGTCTATGCACGCTACTAAGGCTCGGGCGGCCGTCGATACCGCTATCGGGATCGCCGATCTGCGCTTCGCCTACCCAGACGGCGTGCAGGCTCTGAGAGGCGTCGATCTGACCATTGCAAACGGGGAGAAGGTGGCGCTGCTTGGCCCGAACGGTGCTGGCAAGACCACCCTGCTTCTGCACCTGAACGGCATCCTGCGAGGCAAAGGCGACATTCGCATCATGGGTCGACGTCTCAACAACGGAAACCTGAAGCACTTTCGGGCTCAGGTGGGTCTAGTATTCGAGAACCCCGACGATCAGCTCTTCTCTCCCACCGTCTTCGACGATGTGGCGTTCGGCCCTATTCACATGGGCTTGCCCAAGGACGAGGTGCTGGAGAGGGTGCGTCTGGCGCTGGCGCAGGTAGGGATGGCAGGCTTCGAGGAGCGTCTGCCTCACCACCTCAGCCTGGGCCAGAAGAAGCGCATCGCCATCGCTACCGTCCTATCGATGAGCCCGGCGATCCTTGCTCTGGACGAGCCATTCTCCAGCCTTGATCCGAGCGCTCGCCGTGAGCTGATACACCTGCTGCAGGCGTTGCCCCAAACAATGATCGTCTCGACCCACCATATACCGCTCATCCGGCACTTGTTCCCTCGAACGGTGGTCATGGATGACGGGCGCGTCGTCGCTGACGGCGAGACAGAGGCGATCCTAGCCGATGCGGCCCTCCTCGAGGCCCACGGCCTCGAGATCTTCTAAGCGGCCAGCCAAAGAGCCGCGAGAGGAGACCAATGCCAGGATTGGCCGCCTTGACACTCATCGGAGGCGATCCTAGAATTGGGCTGGCTGGCCGAGGTAGCTCAGGTGGTAGAGCACGTGACTGAAAATCACGGTGTCGGCAGTTCGACTCTGCCCCTCGGCACCAGCTGATGGTCACCCGATACGCCCCCAATACGGAACGAGTGCAGGTCGGAGGTCGGACATGACGAGAAGAGGGGTTTGCCTGCACTCCGGTGCAGGCAAGGAGACACTTCCAGCCCTGGACGACCCGGCGGCGATCCAGGGCCTTTCTTTTTGCCCGCGTCCTGCCGGAGTCCCGCGACGGCCGTTGGCGCTGGTCGTGGGCCTTGTGCTTCTAGGGATTGCCTTAGGCCTCGCGGCCTGCGGCGGTGATGGCGGCGAAGGCTCAGCGACGGCCACGCCGACTGGCACCCCGCTTGCCGACCTCACGGGGGGCGAGCTCCGCGACTCAACCGGCAGCGTCGTGGCCAAGCCTGTGTCGCAAGAGACGCTCGAGCCAGAAGAGTTCCTTGCTCGCGTTGAGGAAGATAGCGCCTGGAGCGATCACCTCGACCTGGCTCGCGACCTTGGCTACACCGACGTTCAGACCGCTCTTACCGTCGAGTACGACAACGGCGCGGTCGTCACCTCGGGCCTCATCGCCTCCCAGGGGATCGACAGGGTCATCCTCGTAAGCGCCACTGAGCCGCTCCAGAGCGTCTTCATCATGAAACCTACGCTGGTTGACGGCCGCGTCACCTCCATCGAAATCATCACGCATAGGGGCGTCACTACCCTCGACCTTGAGACCCGAACGGTCACCGCACAGGACATGTACAGTAGCTGCAGCTATGGGAACTGCCTGGCTGGAGCGCTCTACTTCTGGGTCGACGATGATGAGTTCTGGAGTCTCTACGGGTTCATCTGCGACGGCTGCTGGAGCTCGCAGAGCGCCATCGGCGCCGTGGTGTGCACTGCTTGCCTGGCGACGTATCCAGCCATCGCCCTCGCCTCCGCCGCCTACTGCGCGATTGAGGATGCCTGCGACTTTTGCATCAACGACAACTGTGGCCAGGACGAGCACGGCGAGCCGTTCTGCGCTGCGGGCGGTTACGGCCCGACCGGCTCGGCCGTCGTCCGCACCGTCGCAGACTACTCCTGCGTCAACCCGAAGACGCAGAACTCCCAGTGTGAACTCACTAGCACCATCCAGATTCTCGAAGAGTGCGAGTACGGTTGCGCACCGCCGCCGACCGGCGACACGGCGAGCCGCTCCTGCGTGCTGAACCGTGCCTGCAGCACGGATGCCGACTGCCCGGCCGACCGGAACGTCGGCGACGAATACTGCGCTACGTTGATCACGAATGGGGCCTGGAACGCGTCCATAGTTCAGCCGTACCGTGACTACTTCTGCTCGGCGGGAACTTGCACGTCCGCGGTTCGCTACCGCGGCACGTCATGCCCCTACGGCTGTGCGCCAGGCGGGGCGGCATGCTTCGACCCCGCCACTTGCGAGCGAGACGAAACCGTGCAGGGTAACTGTGTAGTGGGGCAGGGCGGAGATCAGGGTGACATGCTGTACGAGACCTACAAACACTACTATGCAACGGAGACTAACAGCGGCTGGATCTGCACCTCGGAAACTCGCTACCGCGAGATCGAGTGCCTATATGGTTGCGAGGCTGGCTTCCTTAACTCCAAGTGCTTCGACCCAGCGGCCTGTGATCGGGAAGAGGTCACGGGCAGAAATTGTGTGCCGGCGCTGGGTGAAGGCTGGCAGGGCGACATCCTGTACGAGACCTACAAACACTACTACCCGACGCAGAACTCGAACGAGACTTGGACCTGCGCCTCGGAGACCCTAACCCGCCAAAGCGATTGCCAACATGGCTGCGACGCCAGCCGCTCCAAGTGCTTCGACCCAGCGGCCTGTGATCGGGAAGAGGTCACGGGCAGCAATTGTGTGATCGCACAGGGAGAGGGCTGGCAGGGCGACATCCTGTACGAGACCTACAAACACTACTACCCGTCGCAGAACTCGGACGAGACTTGGACCTGCGCCTCGGAGACCCTAACCCGCCAGATCGGCTGCGACTACGGCTGCTCCACCGACGGCAAGTCCTGCGCGGAGCCGCTGCCAAGCTGTGTCTCGGCCACCTGCGAGCGAGAAGAGCCGCTGACCGACCCGATCTGCCAACTCCGACCAGACGATAACAAGTACATTATCGCGCAGGACTTCCGCCACTATTTCTGCGAGTCGCTGACCACAGGCGGTTCCACCTGCACCTCGGAGGTCATCACACGGGCGATCCAGGAGTGCCCCCACGGCTGCGCGCTTGGCGGCCAGTCCTGCGCCCAGCCGCCGCCAACCTGCGACCCCGCCGCCTGTGAGCGCGAGGAACCGGCCACAGAGCCGGTTTGCGCCCAAGCGCAGTCCGGCTGGATCATCGAGCAGATCTTCCGCCAGTACTTCTGTCGCTCCCTCAACACCGGCGGCTCCACCTGCGATTCCACCACCGTCGCTCGGACGCTGGCCAATTGCCCCTACGGCTGCGCTTCCGACGGCAAGTCGTGCGCTCAGCCGCCGCCGGGCACCGTGCCGGCGGCTCCCAGCGGCTTCCTCGCCCTCCAGCATTCTGGCGGCACCGAGTTCGAGTGGACCGACAACTCCGACAACGAGGATGGGTTCCGCGTCTACTTCGGCAGCCGCTCCCTCGGAGGACCGTCGCAGCTCATCACGACCGTCGGGCCGGATACGCAATTGGTCGATACCGACTTCGTGCGATCCGGTTCCGAAACCTGCTGGGAGGTGTATGCCTACAACGCCGCCGGAGAGTCGGCCCCAGCCTGGTACTGCCTGCCGCCGTGATGCACTAAGCCTACTCTCCTTTTTGGGCTAGCGTTGGCGGCTAGAATGCACGGTCACCCGCCGCAGCACCGGACCTTCGCCTCTCAGGGCGGCGGCTGTAGAGGCCGCGGGCGGTCGCCAGCGATGTAGCGGCGGAGCCGGTCGGCCATCTCGGGATCCCACAGGCTGGCGGCATGGAGGCGGTGCTCCAGGTCGATCCCCTCGGCCAAGGGCAGGGCGAGTCCCTCTAGAGCACATCGACGGTCATCGCGGAGAGCGGTCTGTGGGTAGGACGAGATGGCGTCGGCCACCTCGAGAGCCCGAGCTACTGCCTCTCCCTTGGGCACGAGCTCCTGGACCAGACCCATGCGCTGGGCTTGTTCGGCATCGATGAGGACGCCGGTTTCGATAAGGTAGAGGGCATTGCCCAGGCCGATAATGCGGGGCAGGCACTGGGTGCCGCCGTCCAGCAGGGGGACGCCCCAGCGGCGGTTGAGAACGCCGAACTGGGCGTTGCGGGCGGCGATGCGGAAGTCGCACCAGCAGGCGAGCTCGAGGCCGCCGGCGGTACAGTAGCCGTTGACGGCGGCAATGGTGGGTTTGGAGACATCGGTGATGCGGGTGGGACCCATCGGGCCGGACTCGTGAGAGCCGGGTCGAGAGGCCAGGCGGCCGACATCCCGCAGGTCAGCGCCGGAGCAAAAGGCGGCATCGCCGGCGCCGGTGAGGATGAAGAGGTCCAGAGAGTCATCTCCGCGGAACTGGTCTACAGCCTCGAACAATAGCTGTGCCGTGTCGGCGTCGACGCAGTTGCGCACCTCGGGCCGGTTGATGGTGACCAGAAGGGTCCGCTGATGGCGTTCGGTCAGGACCTTGGGCATGGCTTCAACGGCGATAGATTAACACAAATGGGCCGGGCGTGGGCCACACCATTGGCTTCGACACGCTGGCCGTTGACAACCTATCCTTCGGCTGCGATGATTATATTGTCCTCGTGTTTCACCTGCGTCGGCGGACGGGGAGTTGTTGGGCTAAGCGAGAGCAAGAGAAAACGATGAACGATCTGCCAGCAGTGCCTTTGGAATGTCTAGAGGGGATCATGGACGTTCTGGACGTGGCGGTTGCCTGCATGGATCTCCAGGGTCGAGTTCAGGTCTGGAACCGGGCGTCTGAGGAACTGAGCGGATGGAGCAGAGAGGAAATGATAGGCTCCACGGTGGATCGAGTGATCCCTCCAGGTGGGCGGGAGCGTAGGAAAGAAGTGCTCGCTCGCACCTTGACCGAGGGGCAGGCCGCAGGAACGTACAGCCGCGTGCGCAAGGACGGCACGATCTTCCGCATCGAGATGCGCATGCATCTGATCCGCGACAAGCAGGAAGAGCCACACTGCATCATCGTTTTCGTCGAGCCGCTTCCGGGACACGGGGTCTCCTTGACCGATAGACAGAGGGAAGTGCTGAGGTACATTGCCACCGGACGAACGAACGACGAGATTGCGAAGAGACTGGTTGTAAGTCGACGCACAGTAGAAAGGCATGTAGCGGCGATCCTCGACAAGTTCGGTGTGGAGAATAGAGCGGCTGCGGCCGCTATAGCGGTCGCAGCCGGCCTTGCGCAGCCGAAGGCTACCCCTGTCTAGGACTGTGCCGGTGGCATGCCAGAAGGCGATCGCCCGAGGGCTTCGTCAAGCCTTTTCAGCGCCACGGTCCGCAGCTTATCGGTGCTCGCGTCGAACCCCCGCAGTTCCTCGTCCGTGAGGGTAGAGAAGACCTCTTCAGCCAACCGACTGGCGACCGGCATGGCTTCCTCCCATTTGCGCTCACCCTTGGCGGTCAAGCGCACCCAGGTCTTGCGGCGGTCACGCCGGTCGAACTGCCTCTCCACAAAGTTCTGGACCTCCAGGCGGTCGACCAGACCGGTGATGGTCTGGCTGGCCTTGACCATTGCCCGACCGATCTCGCCGGTAGTAAGGATGCCCCCGCCCTGCTTCAGAACATGCAACAGGTGTAACTGCGGGAGCGACAGATTCTGAGGCAGCAGGGCTAGTTCGGTCAGCTTGAATATGGCGTTGTGGGTGTGGTAAAGCATGAACCACTCGGCCATACCTCTCGCCTTCCCTTCAACCTCCGCGTGCCTCTCAGCCCCAATCGTCATTTCACTCTCCTCCTCCGCTGCACCGCTGGGGCGGTGTTTCTCATTTGCCACTTCCATTCTCCTTCGGCGCGGGACATACCGTCTACGTCGGGGACTACCCATTTTTCTTCGCCCCAGTTTGGAACGAGTGCGATTCGCTGGGTGCCAAAGCGAGATGATCGGGGGCTGCTGCGCTCGCTCGCACGGCGCTTCCACACAACGACCGTGATGAATCTATCGCGGAAACCCCACGCTCTACTTGACCGTAAACGCTTGACAAACTCCTCGGCATTAACCTAGCGTGCGGTTGAGGTCGGGAGATTCCCGCCCCGAGCACTGAGAGAGCTTTTGTGGCCACACCCCCGAAGGCTCTCTCTTTCTTTGGATGCCATGCAGGTGCGGATGCCCCAGGACATATGAGTATTTTCCGTCTTGCTGAAGGCAATGGATTGACCGAGAATCGCGTTTGGCGTTGGGGGGTGTAGCCACCGATCCCGACGTGCTTGGGGTGGGGAGATGGTTCATCCAGGTCGGCTCTCCCCGCCCCTTTTGTGTGGAAGGCGGGTAGGAGCCAAAGGCCTCGATGGCGCCCGCAGTCACGCCTCAGCCGAGAGTGAATTAGACAAATCTCCCAAGAAACTCGGTGAAGTAGCTGTGGGTGGCGAGACTTATGGCGGTGACTGCCATCACGCCCACCATGACGACCGCAGCGAGCATCAATGTGTACTCGGCCAGGGTCTGTCCAGACTGACGCCCAATAGCGGCCAACAGGAACTTGATCCACGATTCTGCATGACCCATGGGAACCACCTCTCTTCTCTGAGCATAGCGGACGTCATTCAGAGCACGCAAGGCGGCGCAGGTTAAAGCGGGGTGAGAAATATCGTGTGAGGCGAAGGCAGAAGAGTGCCTTTCAGACGCCAAAGATCGGCGGCTTGACGGTGCGCCAGCCGAAAACTGTCAACAAGGCAGTCGAACCGTCTACCCCAAGGCAAGCCTTAAGCGTATGATAGAGAGTCGGGCTGCCTAGCACCCGAGGGTATCGACTAGTGCATACGGATCGGGAGGTGAATCATGACTCACCCCATCTGTCACTTCGAGATTCCCGTCGATGAACCGGAACGAGCCAAGAAGTTCTATCAGGGCATCTTCGGCTGGCAGATCACTGACACCGGCCAGGGAGGATACCATCTTATCCAAACCGGGGAGGGTGAGATGGCTGGAGGCATGATGAAGCGGGTGGTGCCCGAGCAACGGCCAGTGCTGTACACCCTGGTCGAGTCTGTAGATGAGTACTCGAAGAATATACAGCAGGCCGGCGGGACCATCGTCGTGCCGAAGACGGCCGTGCCGACGATGGGCTACTTCGCTCAGGCCTTTGACACGGAGGGAAACGTTTTCGCAATCTGGGAGGAGAACTCTCAGGCTCAGTAGCAGGAAACAGCATATGTCCCCCATAGGGGGAAGGAGGGATGAATTATGGCGATCGATCTCAGCTTGGTCGGTCAGAAGCTACCGCCCACGACCTTCGAATACGACGATAGAGACGTCATACTGTACGCCCTGGGCGTAGGCGCTGGCACCGACGAGCTCCAACACGTCTTCGAGAGGGGCCTCAAGGTTATCCCCACGTTCGGTGTTGTTCCTGCCTTCCCAGCTCTTATGAGCCTGGTGACTGTGGGCAAGATCAACCCGGTGATGCTACTTCACGGCGAGCAGCGCATCGAGGTGAAGAAGCCTTTCCCGGTCACAGCTAAGGTCACCACCGAGAGCACTGTCAAGGCCATATACGACAAGGGGCGCGGGGCCCTGGTAGTGGCTGACGCTGAGACGAAAGATGAGGCGGGAGAGGTCATCTGCGTCAACACCTTCGGAGCGTTCGTCCGGGGCGAAGGCGGATTCGGCGGCGACCGCGGCCCCAGCGGCCCCAAGAACGTGCCGCCAGAGCGCTCACCGGACGAGGTGGTGGAGATGCAGACCCTGCCTCAGCAGGCGGCCATCTACCGCCTCTCGGGCGACCGCAACCCGTTGCACATCGACCCCAACTTTGCCAAGATGGCTGGCTATGACAAGCCTATCCTTCATGGTCTGTGCAGCTTCGGCCATGTGGCCCGCGCCGTCATCCAGAAGTACTGCGGCGGCGACGCCGATCGACTCAAGGGGCTGGACGTCCGCTTCTCGGGTGTGGTCTTCCCCGGGGAGACGATCGTCACCGAGATGTGGAAGGAGAGCGACACCGAGATCATCCTCCAGGCCAAGACGAAGGAGCGGGGTGAGGTGGTACTCAGCAGCGCGGCGGCCACTGTAGCCGCGTAGGGATAGGCTAGCGTCTGAGCCGTATTCCCTAGGCCCCGTCGGCGCTGATTCGTTCCTAGGGGGAATGAGAATGTCTGTATTGCTCGTCTCTTCTCTGCGGCCTCTCGTGGGCAAGACGGCCGTCTCTGTGGGCATCGCCCAGCGGCTTGGGCAGGACGGCCACCGCCTGGGGCTCGCCCGACTGACAACGGCTGAGCAAGACGAGGCCGCCCAGGCCGACGCCCGCTGCTTCGCTTCTCTTTCCCTCTCCACCGAGAAGAAGGGTCGACCCCTCTTCCTGGAAGAGGTCGCTAAGCTAGTGAAGGGGACTAGCTCGTCCGATGGCGACCTCATTGTGGAGCTGCCGGTGGGCTTCTCCACCAGTGAGGCGGTTCGGACTCTGGGCGGCGTGCTGGTCCTGGTCGAACGGTCCGCCGATCTGACCGTCGGCAAGGTCACTGCCCTTCAGAAGGAGATCGGGCAGGGCTTCGTCGGGCTTGTCCTCACTGCCGTCCCTCGAGCGCAGGCGACGGCGGTTGCCGACACGCTCGCTCGGAAGGGGATCCCAATCCTGGCTCTCCTGCCCGAGGACAGATCGCTCTCGGCGCCCAGCATCGGTGAGATGGCTCAGGCCCTGCAAGCCGAGACGCTCTTCGCCAACGGTCGTACAGAAGAAGTGATCGAGCGTGTGACCATCGCCTCCATCAGCGCCGATCCCGCCCAGAGCTACTTCGCCCGTTTCGATCGCCAGGCGGTCGTCGTGCGGTACGACAAGCCTGACCTCCAGCTAGCTGCCCTGAACGCCGACAGCCGCTGTCTCATCCTTAGCGGCGGCCAGATGCCCCTGTCCTACGTCAGCGAACGGGCGGAGGCGGAGGGTGTGCCCCTGCTCATCACCGACAAGGACACAATCACCGCTGTTCAGGTCCTGGAAGATCTCTACTTCAAGAGCCGCTTCGGCCACCAAAAGGCGGAGCGCATCGGCCAGCTTGCGGCTGAGCATCTGGACTACGATAGGCTCGTGCGGGCGCTGGGGCTACGCCATAAAGGGACGAGCGGGCGCTAAGAAGAGACGGTCTCAGGGATCCAGGGAGGTCTGGGGGGAGGCAGCACGCTGCCTCTCGGCGCTCTCCGCAGCCTCTCCCACCTGCGAGGCCTCGCTCACCCTTTTCTGGACCGAGGCGCCCGCTGACTTCTGAGTCGTGCAGTAGGGGCAGGCCACCCAGTTGAAGCTCAGAGGGCGGCCGCAGTTCTTGCAGGGCTCCTTGAGCTGAGTGCGGCAGTGGGGGCAGATGACGAAATCGGCCGTCACGTAGCGCCTGCAGGAGGGGCAGATGCCCTGCTCCTCAAGCTCCTGGAGGAGAGCCTCCTCCTCCAGGGAGCGGGAATAGGCCTCGGCTAGCGTCTCGTTGGGCCGAAGGATCATGTATATGATCCAGCCCGGGATATTGAACACCAGAACGAGGAGGACAGCCACTATCTGGAAGGCAGTGTCACGGGTTCTGTCGCGGATGTCTCTATAGGTCCAGGCAATGATGCCTATCCAGAGGACCAGCACGTAGGCCCCGGCAATGGTAGCCGCCAGGGTTGCTGCGTTTTCCCAGTTGTCCATGTTCCTGCCTTCGTCTCCTAAGCTGGCCGATTATACCACGCCTTCTCTGGCACTGTCATCCTAGGATTGCTCTGGCGATGCAGCGCCTTTGAGGATAAACTGAGAAGGTCTTGCCCAGTTGTGAGCCCCATGAAAGACAGAACGAGAGCCGCTGACACTAGAGAGGCCGAAAAGCTGCGCCTGAGCCTGACCGACATGGCCTTCGAGGGTGGGGCAATCGCCCGCCACGACGGTCAGGTGGTGTTCGCCGCCTACGGCATCCCCGGCGAGGAGGCCGTGGTGGAGATCGAGCGGCGCAGCAAAGACTACCTGATGGGCCGAGTGGTGGAAGTGCTCTCCTCTTCGCCCCATCGAGTGGAGGCCCCCTGCGCCTACTTCGGCAAGTGCGGCGGCTGTCAGTGGCAGCACATCGACTATCCCTTTCAGGCCGAGCTGAAGGCCCGCATCGTCGACGAGCAGCTGCGCCGCATCGGCAAGTTCGAGAAGCCGCCGGTAGCAGCTACCCTGACGGCGGAGGAGCGCTGGCACTATCGCAATCACGCTCGCTTCAGCACCGACCGCCAGGGCCAACTGGGCTTCGTTAGTCTGCTGAGACGTCGCTTCGTTCGCATCGACCACTGCCGCATCATGCACCCCTGGATCAACAGCGTGCTGGAGCGGCTCCAGGGCAAGTGCGCCGGGCTGCACCAGGTGGCCATCCGCTACGGCGTCAGGACGGAGCAGGCGCTCATCCACCCTTCGCTGAAGGAGATCGACGATTCGATTCCGTCAGGCCAGGCCTCCTACGAGGAGGAGCTTCTGGGCAAGCGCTTCCGTGTTTCGGGCGCATCTTTCTTCCAGGTGAACACCCGCCAGGCAGAGGTTCTGATAGAGGTGGTGCGCGAGAAGCTGGCCCTGGCCTCGAACCAGCTATTGCTGGACGCCTACGCAGGTGTGGGCACCTTCGCGGTGCTGCTCGCGCCCTACGTCAAGAGGGTGATAGCCATCGAGGAGTCGCCGGCGGCGGTCGCCGATGCGGTGATCAACCAGGCGGGGATCAAGAACATTGTTTTCTATCAGGGGAAGGTGGAGCAGATCCTGCCGGAGCTGCGTCACCGTCCGCACGCCGCCATCCTCGACCCGCCCCGCGTGGGCTGCCACCCCGACACGATCGCCGCCGTCCTCAAGCGGCCGCCGGCCAGGCTGGTCTACGTATCGTGCGACCCGGCCACCCTCGCCCGCGACCTGCGCGCCCTCTGCCAGGGCGGCTATCGTCTCCAGGAGGTGCAGCCGGTGGACATGTTCCCCCAGACCTTCCACATCGAGTGCGTGGCCACGCTGGTGCGGGAGTAGATGACGCCCCAGCTCATCCTCGCCTCCCGCTCGCCCAGGCGACGCGAGCTGCTGGCCCACCTGGGCGTTCCCTTTCGGGTGGTCGTTCCCGAGGTGGAAGAGAACGCTGCGCCAGCGTCTTCGGGGCAGCCCGAGGAGCTAGCTGAAGCTCTAGCCCTGGCCAAGGCGGAGGCCGTGGCTAGGGACGAAAAGGAAGGCATTGTCATCGCCGCCGACACCATCGTCGTGGACGGCGACACGATACTGGGCAAGCCGGCGGACGGGGCAGAGGCTGCGGAGACACTGCGCCGCCTGAGGGGAAGAGAACATCGCGTGATCACTGCTCTGGCCGTGGTGGACGCGGACAGCGGCCAGCGAGCAGCATCGCACGTGCTGACGGCGGTGCGCATGCGCGACTACAGCGACGCCGAGATCGCTGCCTACGTCGCGCGCGGCGAGCCGCTGGACAAGGCGGGCGCCTACGCAATCCAGGACGAGCAGTTCCAGCCGGTCGCCTCGTACGACGGCTGCTACTGCAACGTGGTGGGCCTGCCTCTCAAGGCGCTGGTCATCCTCTTGAGGCGGGCAGGACTCGACATAAGTTCGAGTAGCCTCCAAGACTTGCCCCCTCAGTGCGCGGCGTGTCCAATGGTCGTTGAATGACCTCTGAGAGCGGTGCTAGAATGCCGTCGGGAGGGCGGATGGACATACTCAGCGGGCTGAATCCGGCTCAACGAGAAGCGGTCGAAATCGCGGAGGGACCTCTCCTCATCCTGGCCGGGCCCGGCAGCGGCAAGACGCGCGTCATCGCCCACCGCATCGCCTACCTCATTGCCCACGAGCGAGTCCACCCTCGCCGCATCCTGGCCGTCACCTTCACTAACAAGGCAGCGCGCGAGATGCGCGAGCGCATCTTCGAGCTGGTGGGCGGCGACATTGGTCGCGACATAACGCTTGGCACGTTCCACGCCGTCTGCTCTCGCATCCTGCGCGTCGACGGCGAGCGCATAGGCCTGTCGCGGGCTTTCGCTATCTACGACGACGCCGACCAGCTCGCCGTGGCCCGCCAGGTGATGCAGGATCTGGGCCTCGACCCCCGCCGCACATCGCCGCGGGCCGTCCTGTCGACGATCTCACGCGCCAAGAGCGAGCTCAACACCGCCGAGGCCTACGGCCAGCTAGTGGGCGATTACTTCCAGGAGGTCGTCTCGCGGGTGTACGAGCGCTATCAGGAGGCACTGGAGGGGAACAACGCCGTCGATTTCGATGACCTCCTGATGAAGACCGTCGAGCTGTTTCGCGACCACAGCGACGTTCTCGACAAGTACGCCCAGCGCTACCTGCACATCCACATCGACGAGTTCCAAGATACCAACATCGCCCAGTACGTGCTGGCCCGCCAGTTCGCCAGCGGCCACGGGAATATCTGCGTGGTGGGCGACCCCGACCAGTCCATCTACACCTGGCGGGCGGCCGACCTGCGCAACATTCTCAACTTCGAGCGGGATTTCCCCAAGGCCAGGGTCGTCTACCTGGAGCAGAACTATCGCTCCACCCAGACCATCCTCGATTCGGCCCACAACGTCATCAGCGTCAACCGCCAGCGCAAGGAGAAGAAGCTCTGGACGGAGAACCAGCGCGGCTCGCGGGTGGTGGTGCACGAGGCCTACGACGAAGAGGAGGAGGCAGCCTTCGTGGCGGACGAGGTGGAGGCCCTGACGAAAGGCAATTCTCACTCGCCGCGAGCCCTCGCCGTCATGTACCGCACCAACGCCCAGTCCCGCCCCTTCGAGGAGGCGTTCGTCCGCCGTGGCATTCCGTATCGGCTGGTGGGGGGCACCCGCTTCTACGAGCGGCGGGAAATCAAGGACCTGCTGGCCTACCTGCGGCTGGTGCACAATCCATTCGATGCCGTCGGCCTGCTGCGGGTGATCAACGTGCCGCCGCGAGGCATCGGCCAGCGCACGCTGCAGGAGCTGAACCGCTGGTCGAGGGAGCTGGAGATACCGCCCTACGCTGCTCTCCAGCTTCTGGCCGAGCAGGAATCGGCCTCTGGTGGAGAGGAGGACACCGATGGTCAGCCCTCTCACCCATTCCAGAAGCGCATCGCTGTTGCCCTTCTGCGCTTCCTGG